>NZ_BOOA01000013.1 GCF_016862995.1 Acrocarpospora phusangensis | reverse complement strand
GTCCAGTTCCTTCCGGGGATGTCATAAATGGAACGCCTGCCCGGCTGGCTCCGCCAGCATCTCGCCGCGCTGCGCGCGGTCGCCGTACTGACGCTGATCCTGGGGGTGGCCTACCCGCTCGCGGTGACCGGCGTCGCCCAGGCGCTCTTCCACGACAAGGCCGGCGGATCGATCGTCGAGAAGGACGGCAAGGCGGTCGGCAGCGCGCTGATCGGCCAGAACTTCACCGGCGCCGACGGCCAGGCGGTGAAGGCGTACTTCCAGAGCCGCCCCTCCGCGGCCGGGGACGGGTACGACATGCTGTCCACCGCCGCCAGCAACCTCGGTCCCGAGGACGTCCTGGACACCCTCCCGGTGCCGGGCGCCGTCGACGACGAGGGCAACCCGGACACCGGCCGCCAGAGCCTGCTCACGCAGGTGTGCGCGCGCAGCAAGGCCGTCGGGGAGCTCGAAGGCGTCAGCGGGGCCAGGCCGTACTGCACGGGGGACGGGGTCGGCGCGGTGCTGAAGGTCTTTCCCGGCCGTGCCGTGAGCGTCAACCAGGCGTGCCCGGCCGCGCCGTTCGTGGCCGACTACCAGGGCCGGACGGTGGAGTGCGCCAAGCCGGGCGAGGACTACGCGGCCGGCCGCACCGTCCCGGTCCGGGGCGCCGCCACCGCCGTGGTGCCCGCCGACGCGGTCACCGCCAGCGGCTCGGGCCTGGACCCGGACATCTCCGTCGCGTACGCCGAGCTCCAGGCGCCGCGCGTGGCCAGGGAGCGCGGCATCGGCCTGGCCGAGGTGCGCTCGCTCATCCGCGCGCACACCACCGGGCGGGCCTTCGGGTTCATGGGTGAGCCCGCCGTGAACGTGCTGACCCTCAACCTGGCCCTCGACCGGGGATGACGAGGATGCGCGGCCGGCTGCGGGTGTACCTGGGCGCGGCCCCCGGCGTCGGGAAGACCTTCGCGATGCTGGGGGAGGGGCGCAGGGCGGCCGAACGCGGCAGGGACGTGGTCGTGGGTCTCGTCGAGACCCACGACCGGCCGCAGACCGCCGCCCTGCTGGACGGTCTGGAGATCGTCCCGCGCCGGCCGATGGAGCACCGGGGCACGGCCTTCACCGAGTTCGACCTCGACGCCGTGCTCCGGCGCCGCCCCCGCCTCGCCCTGGTGGACGAGCTGGCCCACACCAACGTGCCGGGCTCCCGCAACGCCAAGCGCTGGCAGGACATCGAGGAACTCCTCGACGCCGGCATCGACGTGCTCTCCACCGTCAACATCCAGCACCTGGAGTCGGTCAACGACGTCGTCGAGCAGATCACCGGCGTGCCCCAGCGGGAGACCGTCCCCGACGAGGTGGTCCGCCGCGCCGACCAGGTCGAGCTCATCGACATGTCGCCGGACGCGCTGCGCCGCCGGATGGCGCACGGCAACGTCTACCGGCCCGAGAAGGTGGACGCCGCCCTCGCCAACTACTTCCGCGTCGGCAACCTGACCGCGCTGCGCGAACTCGCCCTGCTCTGGGTGGCCGGCAAGGTCGACGAACAGCTCGACCGCTACCGCGCCGACCACGGCATCGCCGGGACCTGGGAGGCGCGCGAACGCGTCGTCGTCGCGCTGACCGGCGGCCCGGAAGGCGACACGCTGGTCCGCAGGGCCGCCCGCATCGCCGCCCGCTCCAAGGGCGCCGACCTGCTGGCCGTGCACGTCACCCGGGCCGACGGCCTCACCGGCGGCGACCCCGCCCACCTGGCCAGGCAGCGGACCCTGGTGGAGGACATGGGCGGCAGCTACCACCAGGTCGTCGGCGACGACGTGCCGCGCGCCCTGCTCGACTTCGCCGGCGGCGTCAACGCCACCCAGCTGGTCCTCGGCGCGTCCCGGCGCGGCAGGTTCGCCCAGCTGCTCTCCCGCGGGGTGGGCGTCGAGACCACCTCCCGGTCCGGCTCCATCGACGTCCACATGATCACCCACGCGGAGGCCAGGCGCGGCCGCTCGCCGAAGTCGCGGGCCGCGCTCACCCGGGAGCGCCGCCTGGCCGGCTGGCTGATCGCCCTCGTCGGCATGCCCGCGCTCACCGCGGCGCTGCTGCCCTGGCGCGAGGACCTCGCCCTGCCCAGCGAGATCCTGCTGTTCCTGCTCACCGTCGTCGGCGTCGCCCTGGTCGGCGGCATGTGGCCGGCCCTGACCGCCGCCGTCGGCGGCTCCCTGCTCATCAACTGGTTCTTCACCCCGCCGGTCGGGCAGTTCACCATCTCCGACCCGGAGAACATCCTGGCCCTGGCCGCGTTCATCGTGGTCGCGGCGGCGGTCAGCGCGATAGTGGATCTGGCGGCGCGCCGTACCAGGGAGGCGGCCAGGGCCGGCGCGGACGCCGAGGTGCTCTCCACCCTCGCCGGGCACGTGCTGCGCGGCGAAGCCGCCCTTCCCGACCTGCTCGGACGGCTCCGCGAGACCTTCGGCCTCACCTCCGTCACCCTGCTGGAACGCCTCGCCGAACCCACCCCGGACGACAAGTCCGAACCCACGGCCTGGCGCATCGTGGCCACCTCCGGCGGGCCGCCCGCCACCTGCCCCGGCACCGCCGACACCGACGTGACCATCGGCGAGGACCTGGTCCTGGCCGTACGCGGCCGGCTGATCGACGCCTCGGCCCGCCGGGTGCTGGAGGCGTTCGCCGCCGAGGCCGCCGTGGCGCTGCGCCAGGAACGGCTGCGCGAGGAGGCGAGCCTGGCCAGGCCGCTGGCCGAGGCCGACCGCATGCGCACCGCCCTGCTCGCCGCCGTCAGCCACGACCTGCGCACGCCCCTCGCCTCGGCCAAGGCCGCGGTGGAGAGCCTGCGCGGCACCGAGATCGACTGGTCGGAGGAGGACCGGCGGGAACTGCTCGCCACCGCCGACGAGTCCCTGGCCAAGCTGGACCGGCTGGTGGCCAACCTGCTGGACATGAGCCGCCTGCAGGCCGGGGTGCTCGGCCTCGACCTCGAAGCGGTGGCCCTCGCCGAGATCCTGCCACTGGCCGCCGACGACCTCGGCCCGCTCCGGGACGGGCTGGACATCGACGTCGGCCCCGCCATGCCCGACGTGGTCGCCGACCCCGCCCTGCTGGAACGCGTGCTGGTCAACCTGATGTCCAACGCCGTGCGCTACAGCCCGCCCGGGGCGCGGGTCACGGCCGCCGCCAGCTGGCACGCCGACCACGCCGAGGTGCGCATCATCGACCGCGGCCCCGGCATCCCGCCGGAGTCGCGCGAGCAGATCTTCCTGCCGTTCCAGCGGCTCGGCGACCGCGACAACCATTCGGGCGTCGGACTCGGCCTCGCGCTCTCCCGCGGGCTCGCCGAGGCCATGGGCGGCGCCCTCGTACCGGACGAGACCCCTGGGGGAGGCCTCACCATGATCCTCACACTGCCGATCTCCTCGCGGGCCCGGACATGACGCGCATCCTCGTCGTCGACGACGAACCCCAGATCCTGCGGGCGCTGCGCATCAACCTGGCCGCCCGCCGCCACGACGTCGCCGTGGCCGCCACCGGCGCCGCCGCCCTCCGTGAGGCCGCCGACTGGCACCCCGAGCTCGTCATCCTCGACCTCGGCCTGCCCGACCTGGACGGCGTCGACGTCATCCACGGCCTGCGCGGCTGGAGCACCGTCCCGATCATCGTGCTCTCCGGCCGCGCCTCCGCCCAGGACAAGATCGACGCCCTGGACGCCGGGGCCGACGACTACGTCACCAAACCCTTCGGCATCGGCGAACTCCTCGCCCGCGTCCGGGCCGTCGCCCGCCGTACGGCCATCCACGAGACGGAGCTCTCCAGCCTCACCATCGGCGACCACACCATCGACCTGACCCGCAAGACCGTCACCGGCGGCGTCCGCCTCACCCCCACCGAATGGCACCTCCTGGAGATCCTCCTCCGCAACCCCGGCAAACTCGTCAGCCAGCGCCAGCTCCTCACCGAGGTCTGGGGCGTCAAATACCTCAAGGAGACCCACTACCTCCGCCAGTACATGGGCCAGCTCCGGCGCAAACTGGAACGCGACGCCACCCACCCCGCCCACCTCATCACCGAACCCGGCATGGGCTACCGCTACACCCCCTGACGCGTTCGGCGAGGAATCGCCGCGGGTTCTGACTTCATGCGCCGCGGGCCGACAGCGAATTGAGGGCGTTGCGGAAGCGGAGGACGAGGGATCGCAGGAGGAGGGTGCCGTGGTCGGCGGTCCTGCGGTGGTGGATCGTGGCGTAGCGGGTGGCCCGGCCGGCCCAGGTCCAGTCCTCGGGGGTGGGGAAGAGCGCCAGGCGTACGCCCTGGGCGTCCGCGGCCGCGGCGACGTCCGCGAAGGAGTGGCGGTCGCGGTGCGCGCTCACGACGACCAGCGCGCCCGTGTCGGATCGGGAGAGCGACTCGCAGATGCCGCCGAGCAGGGCGGGGAGCGCGCGGGAGATGGCCGGGCCGCCCGAGTCGAGGATCGTCAGCGGGGGCAGCACGTGGAGGGGGAAGTTCCGGGAGAGCTCCGCGGTGATCGCCGAGGCCGGCAGCGTGTCGCTCGTCGTGCGGCGGGCGTCGCCGGGTCCGGTCGTGCCGATGGGCAGGACCGCGATCCTCGCGGTCTCGTCGAGTACGGCCGGGGCGGGGGAGCGCGAGACGAGGCGATTCACGGGGACTGCGACCTCCGATGTCGGGTGCGGTGCGGCGAGGAAGCCCGCCGTCCCGCACGTTGATCTGTTCCCCTTTCCGCCGCGATACCGCATCGAAATAATTTCGAGGGTGGCAGACGGGCCAGGCCGTGGGACGGCCGATCGGGCTTTGAGCTCTCACACCCGTGTTGAACTGCGTGAATGTCGCCGGACCCGAGTGATGGCGGAAAGGTCTTCCGCCGCTCATTTGAGTACATGCAACGAAATATGTCAATGACTTGTAGAAACGTTTCGACACATTAACCGATTAAGGGCGCCCTGGCCTGTGCGGACGTGGGTAAATCGCTTTGAAAACTTTCGTGTTCATCAAGTTCGGCGCGGAGTTCGGCACGGGCGCGCCGGCTGAGGACGGGCCGAAGGTCCCACGCTTCGAGGACCTTTGGCGGAGGCGGCTGGACCGCCCCTCACGTGCGATGATGAGAGAGAGACGGAGCGCAAGGGACCCCGGAGCGGGGAGATTGGTCCGCCGTGTCAGCCGCGAAGGGGGCATCCGCGGCGACCTTCCGCCGCGCAGTGACCGCAAGGGAGGAATCATGCGCGCCACAGTCGGTGACTTGTTGATCGTCGAGGGGACGTACCACAACGAACGGCAGCGGATCGGCGTCGTGACGGAGATCCGCCACGAGGACGGCACGCCGCCCTACGTGGTGCGCTGGGTGGAGACCCAGCAGGAGACCCTGGTGTTCCCCGGGCCGGACGCCCACGTGGTCGAGCAGAACCGCTGAACGCTGAGGGTTACTTTGTAAAGGCGCTCGGTCGCGTACTCGGTCAACCCGGCAGGGGGCCGGGGGAGTGTCAGGGGGTGGCGTTCACCGACCGAGAGGAGACCGGGTGGACACGGATTTCGCCGATTTCGTACGGCGTCGCGGGGATCACCACCTGAGAACGGCCGTCCTGCTCACCGGGGACTGGCACACGGCCGAGGACCTGGTGCAGTCCGCCCTGGGCAAGTTATACGCCGTATGGGAGCGGCTGGACACCAGCAGCGAGCCCGACGCCTACCTGCGCCGCATCCTGGTCAACACCCATCGGTCCTGGTGGCGTGCCCGCTGGCGGCGGGAGGTCCCGCGCGCCGACGGTTTCGACCTGCCCGCGCCCGGAGATCTGGGGGAGAGCCGCGCCGTGGCCGAGGACGTGCGCAACGCGCTGGCCAAGTTGCCGGCCCGGCAGCGTACGGCGCTGGTGTTGCGCTTCTTCGCGGACCTGCCGGAGGCGGAGGTCGCCGACCTGATGGGCTGCACGCTGGGCACGGTCAAAGCGCACACGCACCGCGGCCTGCGGGCGATGCGGCGCCTGATCCCGGGTGATCAGGTCAACCGGACAGAAGAGGAAGGGAGTGGGATCCGGTGAACAACCGACACGAGGAGCCGTCAATGAGCGAAAGAGAACTCCGCGCGCTGCTGGTCAGGGCCACCGAGGACCGCCCCCCGGGCATCGACCTGCTGCGGGCCCCGCGGCGGCGGGCCTTACGGGCACGGATTCTGGTGCCGCCCATCGCCGCGCTGGGCGTGGCGGCGGCGGTCAGCCTGGTCGCGCTGGTCGTCCCCCTCGGCCAGCCCTCCGCGCAGGCGCGGGTGGCCGCCGCGGTCGACAACACCACCGGCGAGAGCTACCGGATCCACATCACCGCGGGCCCTCGCGCGTTCGAGGGCGCCTTCGATCCCGTCCAGGGCATCGGCGTGCTCGGCGAGGTCGGCGGCGGGTCGGAGACCCGCTTCCTCGGCGAGCGGATGTACGTCCGGCCGCAGCCCGCGGATCGGTGGTACGTCCAGCCGCGCGTCGATACGGACCTGAACAGCGTTCCGGCGACCACCGCCCTGGTCAAGTTCGCCCCCCTGGACCCGCAGGCGGCCCTCGCCCGGCTCAGGTCGGCCACCGACGTCCGCGAGAGCGGTACGGCCTCCGGCGACGGCTGGACCGGCGAACGGTTCGCCTTCACCCTGAACGACGTGCCGGGCGGCAAGATCGAACCCCACCAGCTGTCCGGGACCGTGGACGTGGACGACCAGGGACGGGTCCGGCGGCTGGACGTCACCTTCAGCGACGACGGCCAGCACAACATCATGGAGATCGGCGACTTCGGCAGCCCGGTGACGGTCACGCCGCCGCCCGCCGACCAGGTCGTCGACGAGAAGGAAGTGATCGGGAAGAAGGGCGGCGAGCCGGGCGGCCCGCAGCGTGACCTCAAGGGCGGGCCGGGCGACGAAGCGAACGGCAAGCCCAACGACAAGGCCGGCGAAACGCCCAACGACAAGCCGACGCTCCTGCCCGGCGACCCGGCCACGAAGCCGGCCGACGGCGAATTCTGATCACCCCGTGGCCCGGAGCTGAGGGCCTGGAGCGATGGTCCAGAATCGGGGCTTGTGGCGGCGGTATGGAACTGTGGCCTGGGGCGTGTCGCTCCGGGCCACAGCCGTGGAGAGCCTCATTCGCCCGACGCGGAACGCTGGGCCGCGAGCCGGGCCAGGGCCACCCGTGAGCCGATCTCCAGCTTGCGGAAGACCTGCCGCAGGTGGAAGGCCACCGTGTGCACGCTGATGAACAGCTGGTCGGCCACCTGCCGGTTCGTCCAGCCCTGTGCGACCAGCAGGGACACCCGCAGCTCGGTCGCCGTGAGGCTGTCCCAGCCGGAGGCGGGGCGCTCCCCGGTGGACCAGTGCCGGTGCCGTACGCCCAGGCGGCGCATGCGGCGGCGGACCCTGGCGGCGTCCCGGGTGGCGCCGCAGGCGTCGTAGCCGGACAGGGCTTCGCCGAGGTTGCCCAGCGCGTCCGGCCGTTCGCCGGATTCGGCCAGCAGCGCCCCCAGGTCCTCGGCCGCCGAGGCCCGGCACCACGGATCGGCGCCGGTCCTGGCCGCCCGCGCCAGCGCCACCGGATCGGCGCGCAGCAGGCCGCGGGCGTGCGCGGCGGCCGCGGCCAGCCGAGGATCCCTCCCCGCCAGCTCGGCCACGCGTTCGGCGGGTTCGCGGCGGCCGACCGCCAGGGCCAGCCGGACCAGCCAGGGAGCCGCGGCCGGTTCCGCGGTGAGCAGCCACCGGCAGGGCTCCGCGTACAGGTGGCGCACCAGCGCCATCGCGGGTTCGGCCCCGTCACGCGCCTCCACGACCTCGGCCGCCAGCAGGTCGCACCGCAGCCGCGCCTGGGCGGCCTCCGGCGGCAGCGCCGCGCGGTCGGCCTCCGCCCGCTCCGCCGCGGCCGCCAGGTCGCCCCGGCGGAGCGCGGCCAGCACACCGGACTCGCCCGCCGCGTCCCGAGAAGGCCGTACGTCGTCGGCCTGCCGGTGCAGCGCCCGCCGTACGGCCGGGGGAAGGCCGGACACGACCGCCCGCCACAGAATCTCCTGCTGGAAGCGGAGCGTTTCGGCCGGTCCGGGGACGAGCACGCCGGCGGTGATGGCCTCCTCCAGCGCGGGCAGCAGCGGCGCGGGGGCCGAGCTCAGCAGTTCGGCCGCCGCCTCCAGCCGGAACGACCGGCCCAGCACGGCCGCCGTCTCCACCAGGTGCCTGGCCTCGGCGGAGAGCAGGTCGAGGCGCTGCCGCACCGAGGCGCACAGCCGCTCGGGCACCCGCTCCGACAGCACGCGCGCGACGCCGCCGCGCACGTCCAGCCGGTCCTCGTCGCGCAGTCCTTCCAGCAGTTCCACGAGAAGGGCGGGGCTGCCGTTCGCGGTCTCCGCCAGGGCCAGCAGCCCGGCGTCGGGCTCCGCGCCGAGCAGGTCGGCGCACAGTTCGGCGACGGCGGGCGGGGACAGCGGGGGCAGGAGAAGCCGCCGGGCACCCTGCCGTTCGAGGATGTCGAACAGGCAGTCAACCTCCCGGTGCCCCTCGGTCACCGTACGGGCCAGAATCCAGCCGACCGGGAGTTCGGCCAGACGCCACTGCAGGGAGCGTACGGCCGTGAGCGTGGTCGGGTCGGCCCACTGGAGGTCGTCCACGGTGACCAGCAGCGGCGTCCTGGCCGCCAGCGCGGCGCGGAGCTGTTCGAGCAGCCGGGTGTGCAGGTCGGGCCCGGCCAGCTCGGGGGACTGGCCGGCCGCCATGAACAGCGGCGCCATCGGGATCAGCGGCGCGAGCTCCTCGGCGGCCCCCGCGGCCAGCGCGAACCCCCGCGCGCGGGCGGCGGCTCCGGCCTCGGCGAGCAGCCGGGACTTGCCCATGCCCGCCTGACTTTCCACGAGCAGCACGGCACCCTGCCCGTCCCCGGCGGCCCGGATCACCTCGGCGACGGCGCGCCACTCCCGCCGGCGGCCCCTCACGGCTCCCGCCCCCAACCGGCTCATCAATGATGAATACCCAGGTCAGCGACCCGATATGCGGTCATATCCCCCATTTGAACGGGTGGTCCCCTACACGCCTGGAGGATGTGGGAATCCCGCCCTCCGGCACACGCTGGAAGAGATCAACCAGGGATTCCGGGTGGAGGGGACAGACATGGCCAAAGCCGTGGGCATTGATCTGGGGACCACGAATTCGGTGATCGCCGCGACCGAGGGCGGCCAGCCGGCCGTGATCCCGAACGCGGAGGGGTCGCGCACCACACCGTCCGTGGTGGCCTTCACCGAGCAGGGCGAACGCCTGGTCGGGCAGCTCGCCCGCCGCCAGGCCATCCTCAACCCGAAGGGCACCATCTACTCCGCCAAACGCTTCATCGGCCGCAAGTACGACGAGGTCTCCAGCGAGATGCACGCCGTCTCCTTCGACGTCGTGGAAGGCCCCGGCGGAGCCGTACGGTTCGACGTGCGCGGCAAGATGTACGCGCCCGAGGAGATCTCCGCGCAGGTCCTGCGCAAACTGGCCGACGACGCGGGCAGGTTCCTCGGCGAGCGGGTCACCGAGGCCGTCATCACCGTGCCCGCCTACTTCAACGACGCCCAGCGCCAGGCCACCAAGGACGCCGGCAAGATCGCCGGCCTGGAGGTGCTGAGGATCATCAACGAGCCCACGGCGGCGGCCCTCGCGTACGGGATGGACAAGAAGGCCAACGAGACCGTGCTCGTCTTCGACCTGGGCGGCGGCACCTTCGACGTCAGCGTCCTGGCCATCGGGGAGGGCGTCGTGGAGGTGCGCGCCACCTCCGGCGACGGCCACCTGGGCGGCGACGACTTCGACCGCAGGGTCGTCGACCACCTGGCCACCGAGTTCCAGCGCCAGGAGGGCATCGACCTGCGCAAGGACCCGCAGGCGCTGCAACGCCTGTTCGAGGCGGCGGAGAAGGCCAAGGTGGAGCTCTCCTCGGTCACCCAGACGACGATCAGCCTGCCCTTCGTGACCGCGGACGCGAACGGCCCCAAGCACCTCAACACCACCCTGATGCGCTCCACGTTCGAGGAGCTCACCGCCGACCTGATCGAACGCTGCGTGGACCCCGTACGGCAGGCCATGGCCGACGCCAAACTGACCGCCGACGACATCGACGAGGTCATCCTGGTCGGCGGCTCGACCCGGATCCCGGCCGTGCAGGCGCTGGTCAAGCGCATGACCGGGGGCAAGGACCCCAACATGACCGTCAACCCCGACGAGGTGGTGGCGGTCGGCGCCGCCATCCAGGCCTCGATCATGAAAGGCGAGGTCAGCGACGTCCTGCTGCTGGACGTCATCCCGCTGTCGCTGGGTCTGGAGACGCTCGGCGGCGTGATGACCAAGGTCATCGAGCGCAACACCACCATCCCGGCCCGGCGCGCCGAGACCTTCACCACGGCCGAGGACAACCAGAGCGCGGTGGACGTGGTCGTGCTCCAGGGCGAGCGGGAGCGGGCGGCGGACAACCGGGTGCTCGGCCGGTTCCGGCTGGAGAACATCAGGCCCGCGCCCCGGGGCGTGCCGCAGGTCGAGGTCACCTTCGACGTGGACGCCAACGGCATCCTCAGCGTCTCGGCCAAGGACAAGGACACCGGCGCCGAGCAGCGCATCACGATCAGCGAGAGCTCCAACCTGGATCCGGCCGAGGTCGAGCGCATGGTCGCCGACGCCGAGCGCAACCGCGGCGAGGACACCCGGCTGCGCGAGCAGATCGACGCCCGCAACGAGCTCGACACGGCCGCCTACCAGGTCGAGCGCAGGCTGGCCGAGGTGGGCGGCGACGTGCCGACGCACGAGCGGGCGCGGGCGGACATGCTGGTCGCCGACGCCAGGCAGGCCGTCAAGGAGGAGGCGCCGCTGGACCGGCTGCGCTCCCTGACCGGCGAACTGCGGCAGGTCTACCACGGCCTGGCGAGCGCGCCGCAGGGGAGGCCGGGCGAGCGGGGACAGCAGGGGGAGGACGGCGATGACGTCATCGACGCCGAATTCACCGCCCCCGAATGAGGAGCGGGCGGACCAGAAGATCGCCGAACTGGAGGACCGGCTGCTGCGGGCCGCGGCGGACATGGAGAACCTGCGCAAACGCGTGGCCAGGGAGGTCGAGCGGGAGCGGGCGAACATCACCGCCGTGTGGCTCCCCGTGGTCGACAACCTGGAACTGGCCCTGCGCCACGCCAAGGCCGACCCCGAGGCCGTGCTCGACGGGCTCCGGGTCGTGTACGACCAGGCGCTGGAGGTGCTGGAACGCCTCGGCTACCCGCGCCAGGACGACGAGGGCGCCGCCTTCGACCCGGCGCGCCACGACGCGGTCGCGACCGTGCCCGCCACCACGGCCCTGCCCGGCACCGTCGCCGAGGTGGTCAGACCCGGGTACGGCGCGGGCGAACGCCGGCTCAGGCCCGCCGCCGTCGTGGTGGCCACCCAGGACGCCGCGCCGGAATCCGCGAAGGACTCCTGATGGATTTCTACGAGATCCTGGGCGTGTCCAGGGACGCGTCCCAGGAGGAGATCCAGCGGGCGTACCGGAAGCTCGCGCGGTCCTACCATCCGGACGTCAACAAGGACCCCGCGGCGGAGGACCGGTTCAAGCAGGTCTCCGAGGCGTACCAGGTCCTGTCGGATCCGGAGAGACGCCGCGCGTACGACACCCCGGTGGCCTCCCGGGCGTGGAGTCCCGGGTGGGATTCGGGCGCCGACATCGACGATCTGCTCGGCGGGGTGTTCGGCCGCCGCTGGGGGCCGATGGCCGGGGCCGACCAGGAGGCCGAGCTGTGGCTGAGCGTCGAGGAGGCGTACGGGGGCGGCCACCGTACCGTGAAGATCGACGGCAAGTCCGCCGAGGTGACCGTCCCGCGCGGGGTGGCCGAGGGGCAGCGCATCCGGCTGGCCGGCCTCGGCGGCCGGGGCGGCGGCGGGGGCCCGGCCGGCGACCTGTACCTGATCGTCCGGATCTCCGAGCACCCGCGCTACCGGGTCAAGGGCCGCGACCTCTACACCCGGCTCCCGCTGACGCCCTGGGAGGCGGCGCTGGGCGCGCGGGTCGCGCTCGACACGCCGGGAGGCGAGGCCAAGGTCCAGGTGCCGCCCGGCACCTCCTCCGGACGCCGCCTGCGCCTGCGCGGCCGCGGCCTGGGCGGCGGCGACCTGTACGCCGAGGCCCGGATCATGGTCCCGCGCACCCTCGGCCCCGCCGAGCGGGAGCTGTTCGAGCAGCTCGCCGCCGGTTCCGACTTCAACCCGAGGAGGCGATCATGACCATGGTCCTGGTACGGCCTGCCCGGCTGGACCTCGACGCCTTCGCCCGCACGGTCTCGCTCCACCCCGACGTGGTGCGGCGGCTGGTGGCGCTGGGCCTGCTGGAGGCCTCCGCCGACGCCGCGGGCGCCCTCTGGCTGCCCGCCGACCAGCTCGCCAGGGTGGGCCGCATCCAGCGCCTGCGCGCGGGCTTCGCCCTCAACTACGCGGCCCTGGGCCTGGTCATGGACCTGCTCGACCGCATCGCCGAACTGGAGGAGGCCACGCGTGGACGCTGACCGGTTGACCCAGAAATCCCAGGAGGCCCTGCACGACGCGCAGTCCAGGGCGCTGCGCTTCGGGCACTCCGAGATCGACGCGGAGCACCTGCTGCTGGCCCTGCTCGACCAGGAGCTCGGCCCCCGGCTGCTCGCCCGGACCGGCGTGGACGTCGCCGGGCTGCGGGCGGCCCTGGAGGCCGAGCTGGCCCGCCGGCCCAAGGTCACCGGCCCCGGCGCCGCGCCCGGCCAGGTGTTCCTCACCCAGCGCCTGTCCCGCCTGTTCGACGCCGCCCAGCGGGAGGCCGGGCGCCTCAAGGACGAGTACGTCTCCGTGGAACACCTGCTCCTCGCCCTCCTGGAGGACTCCCCGGCGCTCCGCGAGGCCGGGCTCACCCGCGACGACTTCCTGGCCGCGCTCACCTCGGTGCGGGGCAGCCAGCGGGTCACCTCCGCCACCCCGGAGGGCTCCTACGAGGCGCTCGCCAAGTACGGCCGCGACCTGGTCGCCGACGCCGCCGCGGACCGGCTCGACCCGGTCGTCGGCCGGGACGCCGAGATCCGCCGCGTCATCCAGATCCTGTCCCGCAAGACCAAGAACAACCCGGTCCTGATCGGCGACCCCGGCGTCGGCAAGACCGCCATCGTCGAGGGCCTCGCCCAGCGCATCCACCGCGGCGACGTGCCCGAGGGCCTGCGCGACAAGACCGTCTTCACCCTGGACCTGAGCGCGCTGGTCGCGGGCGCCAAGTACCGCGGCGAGTTCGAGGAGCGCCTGAAGGCCGTGCTCAACGAGGTCAGGGCGGCCGAGGGCCGGATCCTGCTGTTCGTGGACGAGATGCACACAGTGGTCGGCGCCGGCGCGGCCGAGGGAGCCATGGACGCCGGCAACATGCTCAAACCGATGCTGGCCAGGGGCGAGCTGCACATGATCGGCGCCACCACGGTGACGGAGTACCGCAGGCACGTGGAGAAGGACGCCGCGCTGGAACGGCGTTTCCAGCCCGTCATGGTGGACGAGCCGTCCGTGGAGGACGCCGTGTCCATCCTGCGCGGCCTGCGCGAACGCCTGGAGATCTTCCACGGCGTGAAGATCCTGGACGGTGCCCTGGTCTCCGCCGTGGTGCTCAGCCACCGCTACATCTCCGACCGCTACCTGCCGGACAAGGCCATCGACCTGGTCGACGAGGCCTGCGCGATGATCCGTACGGAGATCGACTCGATGCCGGCCGAGCTGGACGAGCTCACCCGCCGGGTGATGCGGCTGGAGATCGAGGAGGCCGCGCTGGCCAAGGAGAAGGACGACGCCGCCCTGGCCGGCCTGCGCCGGGAGCTGGCCGACCTCAGGGCCGAGGCCGACGCCATGCGGGCCCAGTGGGAGGCCGAGCGGCAGGTCCTGCGCCATGTACAGGAACTCCGCCTGGAGATCGAGAGCGTACGCCGGGAGGCCGAGGTGGCCGAGCGCGCCTACGACCTCAACACCGCCGCCGAGCTGCGCCACGGCCGGCTGCCCGAGCTGGAGCGCCGCCTGGTCGCGGAGGAGGAGCGGCTGGCCGCCAAGCAGGGCGGGCACCGGCTGCTGCGCGAGGTGGTGACCGAGGAGGAGATCGCCGCCATCGTCTCCCGGTGGACCGGCATCCCCGTCACCCGGCTGCGCGAGGGCGAGCGGGAGAAGCTGCTGCGGCTGGACGAGATCCTGCACGAGCGGGTGATCGGCCAGGACGAGGCCGTACGGCTGGTCGCGGACGCGGTCATCAGGGCCCGGTCGGGGATCAAGGACCCGCGCCGCCCGATCGGCTCGTTCGTCTTCCTCGGGCCGACGGGGGTGGGCAAGACCGAGCTGGCCAGGGCGCTGGCGGCGGCCTTGTTCGACAGCGAGGAGAACATCGTCAGGATCGACATGAGCGAGTACCAGGAGCGGCACACGGTCAGCAGGCTGGTCGGCGCGCCGCCCGGGTACGTGGGCTACGAGGAGGGCGGGCAGCTGACCGAGGCGGTGCGGCGCAAGCCGTACAGCGTGGTGCTGTTCGACGAGGTGGAGAAGGCGCACGCGGACGTGTTCAACACGCTGCTGCAGGTCATGGACGACGGGCGGCTGACCGACGCGCAGGGGCGCACGGTGGACTTCCGCAACACGGTGATCATCATGACGTCCAACATCGGCTCGCAGTACCTGCTGGAGGGCGTCAGCCCGGCCGGTGAGCTCAAGCCGGAGGGGCGCGACCTGGTCATGGCCGAGCTGCGCGCTCACTTCCGGCCGGAGTTCCTCAACCGGGTGGACGACATCGTGCTGTTCAAGCCGCTCACCGAGCCGGAGATCGAGCGGATCGTGGACCTGATGCTGGACGGCGTGCGGATCCGCCTGGCCGACCGCGAGCTGGACCTGGAGGTCACCGAGGCGGCCCGCCGCCACATCGCCCGCCAGGGCTTCGACCCCGTGTACGGCGCGCGCCCGCTCCGCCGGTTCATCGCCCGCGAGGTGGAGACCAGGATCGCCAGGGCGCTGGTCGCCGGGGACGTGCCGCCGGGCACGACCATCCGGGTGGACGCCAGCGAGGGCGAGATCGTGGTCGGATTCGGAGGCTGACGTGGTTGTCGACGTGGCTGTCGCGGTGGTCGAGTGCGCGGGCTGCGGCAGGAGGAACCGGGTGCCGGCGGTGGCCGACGGGGTGCCGCGCTGCGGGGCCTGCCACGGGCCGCTGCCGTGGCTGGCCGAGGCCCGCGACGAGAACTTCGCCGAGGTGGTGGAGGAGGCGCGGATGCCCGTCCTGGTCGGCTTCTGGGCACCCTGGTCCGGGCCCTGCCGGGCGGTCTGCCCGGCGCTGGAGCAGATCGCCGGGGAGCTGGCCGGGCGGATCAAGCTGGTCAGCGTGAACGTGGACGAGGCGGTCGGCACGGCCCGGCGCTTCTGCATCGCGAGCATCCCCATGCAGCTGATGACCCGGGACGGCAAGGTGATCGCCGAGCAGAGCGGGGTCACGCCGGCCTACGTGCTGCGCAAGTGGATCGAGCGCGCGCTCAGCCAGCCGTGACCCCGGCGTCCACAGGCCGGCGTCTACAGGCCGACGTCCCTGAGCATCAGGTCGGCGGGCTCCTCGCGGCGGACCACCAGGCGGGCGCGCCCCGACGCGACGGCCACCACGGGCGGCCGGCCGGTCATGTTGTAGGTCGAGGCCATCGAGTGGTGGTACGCGCCGGTGGCCGCGACCGCGATGAGGTCGCCCGGGCGGATGTCGGCGGGCAGCTCCACGTCCTCGGCCAGGGTGTCGCCCGCCTCGCAGTGGTGGCCGACCACGGTCGCCGCGCGGGTCGCCGCGCCGGAGCGGCGGCCGATCATGCGGGCGGTGTAGCGGGCGCCGTACAGGCAGGGGCGGGGGTTGTCGCTCATGCCGCCGTCCACGGCGACGAAGATGCGGGACAGGCCGCGCTTGACGGTGATGACCCGGTAGAGGGTGAGGCCGGCGGGGCCGCTGACGGCGCGGCCCGGCTCGATGATCAGGCGTGGTACGGGCAGGCCCAGCCAGGCGGCCTGCGCCCGCACGGCGTCGTCCACGCGGCGGGCGTACGACTCCAGGTCCAGGCCCCGCTCCCCGTCCAGGTACGGGATGCCGTGGCCGCCGCCCAGGTCCAGCTCCGGCAGTGTGACCCCGTGCGTGTCCCTGATCTGGGCGAGCTGCTCGACCATGACGCGGGCGGCCCGCTCGAACGGCTCGGGCGTGACGATCTGCGAGCCGAGGTGGCAGTGGAGTCCCGCGAGTTCGAGGCTGCTCTGGCCGAGCGTCCTGGCGACCGCCTCGGCGGCGGCGCCGGAGGCGATGGACATGCCGAACTTCTGGTCCTCCCCGCCGGTGCGGATGGCCCGGTGCGCGCCCGCGTCGATGTCGGGGATGACGCGGATGAGGACCTTCTGCCGCCGCCCGAAGGGCACGATCGCGGCCAGGTGGTTGATCTCGGCGAGGGTATCGACGACGATCCGCCCCACCCCGGCCTCGACGGCGGCGGCCAGCTCGCGCGGGGTCTTGGCGTTGCCGTGGAAGACGATTCGCTCGGCCGGGAAGCCGACCGACGCGGCCACGGCCAGCTCGCCGCCGGAGGCGACGTCCAGGCCGAGGCCCTCCTCCCTGACCCAGCTGGCCATGGCGCGGCAGAGGAACGCCTTGGCCGCGTAGACCACCTCGGCGTCCGGCAGGGCGGCCCGGTAGGCGCGGCAGCGCGCCCGCAGGTCGGTCTCGTCGATCACGTACGCGGGGGTGCCGAAGCGGGTGGCGATGTCGGTCAGCGGGACACCGCCGACGGTCGCGCCGCCGTCGGCGGTGAATCGGGTGCCCGCCGACCAAGGGCCGGCCATCGCGGCGGTCCGGCCGTTGGCTGCTTGGTCCTGCTCCAGGACGCACATCACGCGGCCTCCGCCGTCTGCCGGGCCATGGGGGTGACGGTGGCGGCGGGGTCGAGGACGATGCCCGTCACGCCGATGTCCCTGAGCATGCCGCGCAGTCCGGCCTCGCTGAGCAGCGTCCACGGCTGCCCGTCGCCCAGCACCTCGGTCAGGCGCCGGGACGAGGAGAACGCGACCGCCGTCCTGGCGCCCCCGGGGGTCCGGAACAGGCGCAGCGACAGGAACGACGCGCCGACATGGATCGGCACGAATAGCGGGACGTCGGACATGACTTCCTCCAGCTGAGAACTCGTACGCCACCGACGCTAGGCCCGCCGCGGACGTCTGGCGGAGATCGCTACGGGAACCAGACGGCATGCCCGCGGATATTGACGCGACCTTGACACGGAGCCTCTTTTCGCGACAGAGCGTAATATTCCGAACACGCGGTGCTGAGTCCGTCCTCCGGCTCCCTGGGTAGGGACAGTAGGGACAAAGGTCTCTACACGACCGTCCCGGCACCGGAGAGGCTCAGCGACATGGACACTCTGGAGAGACTGCACGCCTACTGGCGGGCCGCGAACTACCTGTCCGCCGGGCAGATCTACCTGCTGGACAACCCGCTGCTGACCGAGCCGCTCAAGCCGGAGCACATCAAGCCGCGGCTGCTCGGCCACTGGGGCACCACCCCCGGCATCAACTTCTGCCTGGCCCACCTCAACCGGGTGATCACCGAGCGCGACCAGGACATGATCTACATCGCCGGTCCCGGCCACGGCGGCCCCGCGGCCGTGGCGCACGCCTGGCTGGAGGGCACCTACTCCGAGATCTATCCCGCCGTCGGCCAGGACGCCGAGGGCATGCGCCGCCTGTTCCGCCAGTTCTCCTTCCCGGGAGGCATCCCCAGCCACGTGGCTCCGGAGACCCCCGGTTCGATCCATGAGGGCGGCGAGCTGGGCTACTCACTCGCCCACGCGTACGGCGCGGCCTTCGACAACCCCGGCCTGGTGGTGGCCTGCGTGATCGGCGACGGCGAGGCCGAGACCGGCCCTCTCGCCGCCAGCTGGCACTCCAACAAGTTCCTGGACCCCTCCCGGGACGGCGTGGTCCTGCCGATCCTCCACCTCAACGGCTACAAGATCGCCAACCCGGCCGTCCTCGCCCGCATCCCCGAACAGGACCTCCTCAAACTCCTGGAGGGGTACGGCTACCGCCCCCACGTGGTCGCCGGCGACCACCCCGAGACCATGCACGGCCTCATGGCCGCCACCCTGGACGAGGTCTTCGACGAGATCGCCGCGTACAAGCAGGGCCGAACCGACCGGCTCCCGATGATCGTGCTGCGGAGCCCCAAGGGCTGGACCGGGCCCCGCGAGGTGGACGGCCTGCCAGTCGAGGGCACCTGGCGTTCCCACCAGGTGCCGCTGTCCGGCCTCCGGGACAACCCAGGGCATCTGGCCGCGCTGGAGGAGTGGCTGCGCTCGTACCGGCCGGAGGAGCTGTTCGACGCGGACGGCCGTCCCGTCCCGGAGATCCTGGGCACCGTCCCGGCAGGCGAGCGCCGGATGAGCGCCAGCCCGCACGCCAACGGCGGGGAGCTGCTGCGGCCGCTGGTGCTGCCCGACTTCCGGGACTACGCCGTGGCGGTGGACGCGCCCGGGACCGCGTCCAGCGAGCCGACCCGCGCGCTCGGCCGGCTCCTGCGCGACGTCATCGCCGCCAACCCGGAGACGTTCCGGCTGATGGGCCCGGACGAGACCGACTCCAACCGGCTCTCGGCGGTCTTCGAGACCACCGGCCGGGCCTGGAACGCGGAGATCCTCCCTACGGACGTGAACCTGGCTCCCGGCGGGCGGGTCATGGAGGTGCTGTCCGAGCACCTGTGCCAGGGCTGGCTGGAGGGTTACCTGCTCACCGGCAGGCACGGCCTGTTCAACTGCTACGAGGCGTTCATCCACATCGTCGACGCCATGTTCAACCAGCACGCCAAATGGCTGGAGGCGTCCCAGAAGATCCCCTGGCGGCGGCCGGTGGCCTCGCTCAACTACCTGCTGTCCTCGCACGTGTGGCGGCAGGACCACAACGGCTTCAGCCACCAGGACCCCGGCTTCCTGGACGTCGTGGTCAACAAGAAGGCCTCGGTCGTCCGCGTCTACCTGCCGCCGGACGCCAACACCCTGCTCTCGGTGGCCGACCACTGCCTGCGTTCCCGCGACTACGTCAACGTGGTCGTGGCCGGCAAGCAGCCGGTGCTCGACCTGTTCACCATGGAGGAGGCGATCGCCCACAACACCCGCGGCCTCGGCATCCTGGACTGGGCCTCCAGCGACGACGGCGGGGCGCCGGACGTGGTGCTGGCCTGCGCCGGCGACGTGCCGACCCTGGAGACCCTGGCCGCCGCCGCGCTGCTGCGCGAGCACCTGCCCGAGCTGAAGGTCCGGGTGGTCAACGTGGTGGACCTGATGCGCCTGCAGCCGCCGTCCGAGCACCCGCACGGCATGGCCGACGCCGAGTTCGACGCCGTCTTCACCCCGGACCGGCCGGTGATCTTCAACTTCCACGGCTACCCGGCGCTCATCCACCGGCTCACCTACCGGCGCACCGGCCACGAGAACATCCACGTACGCGGCTACAAGGAGGAGGGCACCACGACCACGCCCTTCGACATGGCCATGCTCAACGACATCGACCGCTACCACCTGGTCATGGACGTCGTCGACCGCGTGCCGGGCCTGCGCGTCACGGCCGCCCACCTGCGCCAGCGCATGGCGGACGCCCGGCTGCGCGCCCGCGTCCACACCCGGGACCACGGCGAGGACGGCCCCGAGATCCGTGACTGGACCTGGCCCGGCTGAACCCGGTTCAGGCCCCGGCGCGGTCCGCGGTGATCGTGTCGTAGTCGGGGATGCGGGCGGCGACGGGGTCGCCGGTGAAGTCGCCCACCCAGCCGTCGTCGTCGTGGAAGAAGCGGATGGCGGTGAAGTCCGGCCGGGTGCCCATGTCGAACCAGTGCGTGGTCCGGGCGGGCACGCTGAGCAGGTCGCCCGGCTCGCACAGCACGGCGTGCACCTTGCCGTCCACGTGCAGGTAGAAGATGCCGGAGCCGGCGACGAAGAAGCGCACCTCGTCGTCGTCGTGGGTGTGCTCGGCCAGGAACTTGTTCCGGGCGGCGCTCGCCCGCTCCGGCCAGTCGGGGGAGTCATCGGGGTGCAGCTGGGCCACGTCCACGAAGCTGTAGCCCTCCTCGGCGACGACCTGAGCCACCTCCTCGCGGTAGGCGGCCAGGATCTCGTCCTGCCCGGCGCCGTCAAGACCGCCGACGGTCCGCCAGTGGCGCAGCCGTACGCCGATCTCCTTGAGGGCGGTGGCGATCTCGGCGGTGTCCTCGGTGCGCAGGAGCGTGCCGGGGGTGTCACCGTCGGTATACACAGTGAGATATGTCATGATATGTCCTTATCATGTCTCGCTATTTAGGTAAATCCTACTGGAAAAGTGGACAATCGGCATCAGGGCTGTCTAGCATCCCTCTGTGATTCGTGCACGACTTCTCGGAGCCCTGGTCAGCGTACTCACGGTCGCGGCCTGCTCCCAGGGAACCACCGCCTCCGCCCCCGCCGCACCCGTCCCCGGCACCGCCGCCGCCGCGCCCACCGCCGCCGCGCCCACCGCCGCCGTCCCGCCCAAGTTCGCCGAGGGTGTCCGGGTGGCCCTGGTCCGCCAGCTCTCCTCCGGCGACTACTTCGAGCAGTGGCTGGCCGGCGCCCAGGCGGAGGCCGAGAGCCTCAACGTGAAGCTGGAGATCTCCAGCGGGGACGGCAACAACGACAAGCAGGCGCTCAACCTGGAGCAGGCGGTCAACCAGAAGGCCGACGCGATCATCGTGGACCACGGCTTCGCCCAGACGGTGCAGCCCGCCATCAAGAAGGCGGCCGACGCCGGCATCCCGCTCGTCGCCTTCGACGTCGACCCCGGCACCCCGAAGGCGGTCTCCCTCACCCAGGACGACCACAAGATCGCCGAGCTGGCCCTGGGCGCGCTCAAGGAGGGCACCGGCGGCAGCGGCGACGTGATCTACGTCTACGTGGCCGGGTTCGCGCCGCTGGACCGCCGCAACGAGGTCTGGACCCAGTTCAAGAAGGACAACCCGGGCATCAAGGAGGTCGCCCAGATCGGCGTGGTCAACAACTCGACCGCGTCGGCCGTCGCCGACCAGGCCAAGGCGGCCCTCCAGGCCAACCCGGGCGTCAAGGCGATCTTCGCGCCGTACGACGAGTTCGCCAAGGGCGCCGCCATCGCGGTCAAGGAGCTCGGGCTCCAGGGCCAGGTGAAGATCTACGGCGCGGACATCTCCACCGCCGACATCGGCGTCATCACCGAGCCGAACAGCCCGTGGGTGGCCACCGCCACCACCGACCCGTCCAACGTGGGCCGGATCGCCGTCCGGGCCGCCGCGCTGCTGGTCGCCGGGGAGCGGGTCGCGCCCGAGCTGAAGGTGCCGCCCGCCCTGGTGACCCAGCGGCAGCTGCGCGACGGCGGCATCGCCGGCATCGAGCAGCTGACCGCCGCCGTACCCGCCCTGACCACGCCGGACGTCGCGCGGGTGCCCTGGGCCGCGTCGTGACCGAGGCGGCCTACCGGTATGGCCTGCTGGCCATCCTGGCCGCCATGCTGGTGATCTTCGCGGTGCTCCGCCCGGCCTTCGGCACGTACGGCAACGCCCTGATCGTGCTCCAGTCGGTGGCCGTGGTCGGCGTGGTCGCGCTCGGCGTCACCGTCTCGATGACCACCGGCGGCTTCGACCTGTCGGCCGGGGCCTGCGTGGGCGCGGTGGTCATGGTGACCGCGCTCACGATGGTCAGGTTCAACCTCACCGGCGGCACCGCGATCGCCGCCGGGCTGCTCACCGGGCTCCTGGTGGCCGGCGTGAACGCGCTGCTCACCGTGGTGGCCCGGATCCCCGACCTGGTGGCCACGCTGGGCACCATGTTCCTCTTCCAGGGACTCGCCCTGATCCTCACGTCGGGGCGGTCGGTGGCGGCCGGGATGACGGTGGACGGCGCGCCCGCTCCCGGCCGCTACACCGAGGGCTTCGCCTGGCTGGGCGGCGGCACGGTCGGCTCGGTGCCGGTCCCGGTCATCGTGTTCGGCCTGGTCGCGCTCCTGGTCTACCTGTTCCTCGAACGCACCCGCTGGGGCGTGGCCCTGTACGCGATCGGCGGCAACCCCGAGGCGGCCAGGCTGGCCGGCATCCGGGTGGCCCGCTACCGCGCCCTCGCGTACGCCGTCTCCGGCCTGTGCGCCGCCGTCGCCGGGATCATGCTGTCGGCCCGGCTCGGCCGCGGCGACGTCGGCGCCGGGGACGCCTACCTGCTCCAGTCCGTCGCGGCGGCCCTCATCGGGTACGCCGTGCTCGGCGCCAACCGCCCCAACACGCTGGGCACCGTGGTGGGCGCGCTCTTCATCGGCGTGGTCGTCAACGGCATGACCATGCTCAACGCGCCCTACTACACGCAGACCTTCGTCCAGGGCGTGCTGCTGGCCGGCGCGCTCGTCGTCAGCTACACCCGCAGGAGAGCCCGTTGACCGGCTACGAGCTGCTCACCGTCGAGAACGTGCCCGCCTACCTGGGCGGCCGGCCCGCGCTGGCCCGGTGGGCCGATCCGGCCAGGATCACCGGGGTGCGGGAGATCGGCGACGGCAACATGAACATCGTCTTCGCCGTCGAGGTGGACGGCGGGCCCGGCGTGGTGCTCAAGCAGTCCATGCCGTACGTGCGGGTGGACCCGGACTGGCCGATCACGCCGGACCGCAACCGGATCGAGGCCACCGTGCTGGCCGAGCACGGGCGGGTGGCCCCCGGCCTGGTCCCGGCCCTGCTCGACGTGGACGAGACCCGGCACGTACTGGCCCTGGAGGACCTGTCCGACCACCGGGTCTGGCGCGGCCTGCTCGTCGAGGGCTCCCGGGACGAGGGCGTCGCGGGCGAGCTCGGGCGGTACGTGGCCAGGGTGGCGTTCGGCACGTCCGTGTTCGGGCTGGGCGCGGAGCGGCACAAGGCCGCGGTGGCCGCCTCGGTCAACCCGGAGCTGTGCGAGATCACCGAGGACCTCGTCTTCACCGAGCCGTACGTGGAGCACGAGCACAACCGGATCCTGCCCGCCACCAAGGCGGACGTGGCCGCGTACACCGGCGACCCGGCCGTGCGGACCGCGATCGGGCTGGCCAAGCTGGCGTTCATGACGCACGCCGAGGCGCTCATCCACGGCGACCTGCACACCGGCTCGGTGCTGGTCCGGCCGGGCTCGCCGCCGTCGGTCCGCGCCTTCGACGTGGAGTTCGCCTTCTACGGCCCGGTCGGCTTCGACATCGGCGCGCTGTGGGGCAACTACCTGCTGGCGGCGGCCCGCGGCTTCGCCCTCGGCGACGCCGGGCGCGCCCGGTGGGCGCTCGGGCTGGCCGAGCGGACCTGGGACGCCTTCCGGGCCGAGTTCACCGCGCTCTGGCCGGACCGCGCCGACCCCCGCGTGTACGGCGACGGCGTGCTCGCCGCGTACCTGGCCACGGTACGGGCGGACGCGGCGGCCTTCGGCGCGGCCAAGGCGGCCCGCCGGGTGATCGGGTTCTCCCGGGTCGCCGACATCGAGACCCTGCCGGAGGAGCCGCGGGCCGCCGCCATCCGCGGCGTGCTGCGCGCCTGCCGGCACCTGCTCACCGCCCCGCCCGCCGAGGGCCTGTTCGACCGGGCCGGGGAACTCCTCGTCAGCGCGTAGCGATCCGGTACGCCAGCAGCCAGTCCACGCACTCGGTGACGTGGCGGGCCCGGAGCAGGTCGTCCCCCCAGGCGTAGAGCCCGTGCGAGGCGACGATCACGGCGGGCACGCCGGGGTCGTACGCGGCCTCGAAGCGGTCACCCAGTTCGGCCATGTCCTGGCTGTTGGGGATCACCGGGACGAGCACCTCGTCGTCGTGGGCGCCGCGGCCGATGCCCTTGAGGGTCTCCAGGTCCCGGAGGCGTACGCCGCCGGGCCAGTGCGCGCCGGCCACGACGGCGCTCAGCGTGTGCACGTGCACGACGGCGCCCGCGCCGGTCAGGGCGGCCACCCGGGCGTGCAGCCCGGCCTCGGCGGAGGGCCGCAGCGGCGCGATCCCCTCGACCTCCACCGGATCGCCCGCCGGGCCCACCACGGCCAGGTCGGCGGCCGACAGCTCGCCCTTGTCCAGGCCGCTGGCGGTCACCGCGAGGCGCAGCGGGTCGCGGGACACCACCTCGGACAGGTTGCCGGAGGTGCCGCGCATCCAGCCGAGCGCGGCGAACCTGGCCGCCTCGGCCGCGAGCCGCGCGCCCGCGCCGAGCACCTCGCCGGCGGTGGGGCTCATACGATCTCCTCGAAACTCGCGACCACGGGGTGCGCGCCGAAGCGGGCGTGCTCGTTGGGCTCGCCGGGGCGGCGCACCCCGGTCACCCGCCATCCGGCCGCCGCGGCGGCGTCCAGCTCGGCGGGCACGTCGGACAGGAAGAGCACGTCGCCGGGCGGGGTCTCCAGGGCGGCGGCGATCCGGCGGTAGGACGCGGGTTCCCGTTTGGGGCCGGCGTTGACCGTGTCGAAGTTCCGCTCGATCAGCGTGGACAGGTCGCCGTCCGGGCTGTGCGCGAACCACGGCCGCTGGCTGGAGACCGACCCGGAGGAGAAGACGGCCAGCCGCCGTCCCTCCGCGTGCCAGGCGCGCAGGGCGGGCGGCACGTCGGCGAAGAAGTGCGCGGTCAGCTCGCCCCCCGCGAAGCCGGCCGCCCAGATCCGTCCCTGGAGGGTCTTCAGCGGAGTGGCCTTGACGTCGCCGTCCATCCAGCCGTGCAGGATGGCCACGGTCTCCGCGGTGGTCGCGCCGCCGGTCTCCCGGACCGCGGCGGCCACCTCGGGGTCGTCGCGGTGGGCGTCGATCCACGGGCCGAGCCGGGGGCGGGCGTAGGCGTACAGGCCGGTGCGCACCGACTCGGTGGAGCTCGTGGTGCCCTCGATGTCCAGCACGATCCAGCTGATTCTCATGGGGTCCTGGTTCCGGGTGTTCGGGAAGTACACCGGCGAGCATATCTACATATTTCCTACCAAAACAAAATGTAATCACCCTTGGCGGGTGGGCAGGACCTCGACGCGGGCCACGTTCATCCGCGCCGGCGCGGCCACCGTGTACGCGATGACGTCGGCGATGTCCTCGCTCTCCAGGGGCGGCACGTCCGCCCGCCACCGCGCCAGGTGCTCCCGCTGGGCCTCGTCGCGCATGTCCTCGCCCAGTTCGGTGGCGACCAGGCCCGGCTCGATCGTCCTGACCCGGACGCCGCGCGGGCCGAACTCGGTGCGCAGGTTGCGGGTGAGGTGGGCGACCGCCGCCTTGGTGGCGCCGTACACGGCGTAGTTGGGGAAGACATTGTGGCCGCCGATCGAGCCGACGTGCACCAGGTCGGCGGGGCGGCCCTCGGCGGCGGCGGCGAGCAGGTCCGCCGCGAACGCGCGGCCCGTGTAGAGCACGCCGTTGACGTTCGTGGCGATCATGCTCTCCCACTCCTCGACCGCGGCCTCCTCGTACGGCGCGGGCAGCATGACGCCCGCGTTGGCCACGACCACGTCGACCCGCCCCAGATCCTCCCGGATGAGCGGCGCCACCCGCTCCATGGCGGCCCGGTCGGTGACGTCCACCACGACCGGCAGCGCGTGCCCCTCGATCTCGTACGCGAGCTCCTTGAGCCGGTCGTCGCGGCGCCCCAGCACGGCCACGGCCGCGCCGTCCCGGGCCAGCCGGCGCGCGGTGGCCGCGCCGATCCCGCTGGTCGCCCCCGTCACCACCGCAACCCGCCCGAAAAGCGGCTGTCTTTCACGGTTTGTTCGCATATTTCAAGTTTTGTTGGGCCTCGCAAAAGCGGTCATGCCGGGATGCCCATGCCTGGGCAAAGCCTGGCCTCGTCCGGCCGGGGTCAGCGGCCGGAGCGGACGAAGGCGAGCACGTCGAGCACCACCACCGGAGCACCGCAATCACCGGAGCGCCGGGGTCACCAGGTGACCGGGAGCCTGCGCGCGCCGAAGATGACGCCGTCGCGGAAGTCGATCTCGGCCGGGTCGACGGCCAGGGCGAGGTCCGGCATCCGGGTGAGCAGTTCGCCCAGGGCGATGCGCAGTTCGGCGCGGGCGAGCGGCTGGCCGAGGCACTGGTGCACGCCGAAGCCGAAGGCCACGTGCTGGTGGGAGCCGCGGCTCAGGTCCAGGCCCTCCGGGTCGTCGAAGACGGCGGCGTCGCCGTTGGCGGCCGACAGCCAGGCGATCACGCCCTCGCCGGCCTTGACGGCCTGCCCGCCGATCTCGGTGTCGGCCACCGCCGCGCGGGTCACGCCGGTCCGCACGATGGTCAGGTAGCGCAGCAGCTCCTCCACCGCGTCGTCCATGGACTCCGGCCGCTCGCGCAGCCGCCGCAGCTGCTCGGGGTGGCGCAGCAGCACCAGCGTGCTCAGCCCGATCATGTTCGCGGTGGTCTCGTGCCCGGCGACCAGCAGCAGCAGCGACGCGCCGACCAGTTCCTCCGCCGCCATCTCGCCGGTGGCCACCCGCTCGGCCGCGATCCGGCTGATCAGGTCCTCGCCGCCCTCCCGCAGCCGCCGGGCGATCAGGCCGGCCAGGTAGTCGCGCAGCTCGTCGCGGGCGGCGAGCGCCCGCTCCGGCGGCGTCGACCAGGCCAGCAGCGTACGGCTCCGCTCCTGGAAGAACTCGTGATCCGCGTACGGCACGCCCAGCAGATGGCAGATCACCTTCGACGGCACCGGCAGCGCGAACCACTCGATCAGGTCGGCCGGAGCCCCGGCGGCGCGCATGTCCTCCAGCGCCCCCACCACCGTGTCCCTGATCATGGGCTCCAGCGCGCGGATGTGCCTGATCATGAACTCGGGGATGAACATGCGCCGCAGGCGGGTGTGGTCCAGCCCGTCCATGCGGATGAACATGCCCGGCGGAGGCGTGTGGTCGGCCGGTAGGACGGGCCGCAGCAGCGGGAAGCCCGGCTTGGTGAAGTCGCTGGAGAAGTCGGGGCTGCGCAGCACCTGACGGACGTACTCGTGGCGGGTGATCAGCCAGGCGAGCTGCCCGTCGGGCAGTTCCACCTGCCCGAGCCCGTCGGGGAAGGGGTCCGGATGCGGCGTCAGGGTGTCCTCGCCGTACGGGTGGAACGGGAACCGCGGCGTCCCGGATATGCCGATCATCAGATCCTCCGAGTAGGCGAATGGGATGTTCTCCCTGGTCAGCCTCCCTGGTCAAAAGGGATGCACGCCCACGTTATCTGCCATTTAGGCAAAAATGCCCAATGGGCAAGTATGCTGGAGGTGTAGGTATATTTCCTGGTGGAAGGTGGTGCGCCCATGGCAGGGCTACGCGAGCGCAAGAAGGCCGCCACCCGCCAGGCCGTCCACGACGCGGCCATCCGGCTGAGCCTCGAACGCGGCATCGACGGCGTCACCATCGACGAGATCGCCGAGGCGGCCGGCATCTCCCGCCGCTCCTTCTCCAACTACTTCACCAGCAAGGAAGACGCCCTGCTGTACGCCGACGGCCAGCAGATCCGCGCCCTCGTGGACGCGGTGCGCGACCGGCCCGCGGGGGAGTCGGGGTGGACGGCGATGCGGGCGGTCGTGAGCGCCCTGGCCGTACAGGACGAGCACATCGTGCGCGAGTGGGCGCTGCGCAGCAGGCTCGCCATGAGCCACCCCGCGCTGCTGGCCGTGCAGCTGGGCAACCAGGCCGCCCTGGAGCAGGACCTGGCCGCCGCCGTGGCCGACCGCGACGGCGTCGGGCCGATCAGGGCCCGGGTGCTGGCCACGGCCTTCCTGGCCTCCCTGCGCGTCGCCATGCGCCTGTGGAACCAGCAGGAGCGGACCGCCCACCCGCGCGAGACCATGGAGCAGGTCCTGGACGAGATGGAGCGGGCCTTTCAGGGCTGAGCCCGGAGCCGGGGCAGGACCTCCGCGCCCAGCCGCCGGATGTTCTCCAGGGTGCGGCCGTGGTCGGCGCCGCCCTCCACCATGAGGATCAGATGGCCGAGGCCGGTGGCCTCCCGGGTGCTGGTGATCGTCCGTACGCAGTGGTCGGCGTCGCCGACCGGGTGGACGCGGGCCAGGAAGTCCATGTACTCGGTCAGGTCACGGGCCTGGCGGGGAAGGCCGTCCACGCGGACGTATCCGGCCAGGCCGGGTTCCAGCCAGCGGGGGAGCCGGGTCAGCAGCTCTTTCCTGGCCGCCGCCGTGGAGTCGCCGACGAACGCCAGGACCGCGGCCAGATGCGGGGGCCGCGCGGCCGGGGCCAGCCGTCCGTACTCGGCCAGGATCGCCGCCTTCGCCGGGTCGTCGAGTTCCATGCCCAGCAGCAGGGCCAGGCCCCGCTCGGCCGCGATCCTGGTCGTACGCTCCGACGCCCTGGCCACCACCGGCCGCAACGTGGCCGGCGGCACCATGTCCACCTCGCGGAACTGGAAGAACTCCCCGTCCGCCGACACCGTGGCCTGGCTCAGCGCGCGGCACAGCAGATCCAGGGACTCCGGGAACCCCCGCTCCCACCGGTCCAGGCCCGAGCCGAACACCTCCAGGTCCACCCACGGCCCGCCCCGCCCCACGCCCAGCGTGAACCGGCCGCCGGACAGGTGGTGCAGCATCGCCGCCTGCTCGGCCAGCGCCACCGGATGCGCCGTGGACAGCACGCTGACCGCCGTGCCGAGCCCGATCCGCTCGGTACGGCCCAGCGCCATCGCCGCCAGCGTGACGGCCGACGGGCAGACGCCGTACGACATGAAGTGGTGCTCGGCGATCCACGCGTCGTCGAACCCCGACTCCTCGGCGACGGCGACGGCCTCCAGCGTGTCCCGCAGGACCTGCCCCGGCTCGCGGTGCGGTCCGCCCGCCGCGATCAGGAATACGCCGATCCGCATGGATCCCCTCAGATGAGCGTGGGCGCCGACTCCTGCGAGACGGCGCAGAACAGGGTGGCCTCCAGTGTCGTCGACGCCCGGATTTCCGCGAGCAGCAACTGCGACGGCAGCGCGTACGGCTCCGCGGCGGCCAGATCGACCTGGTAGCCCATGTCGCCGAGCGCGGCCACCGTGATCCGGCTGAGCGGGTTGCCGATGCCGGTCCCAACCCTGCTGGTCATGAGCTCCGCGCCGAAGACCGACTCGCGCCAGTGGGAGCCGACGCTGCCGGGACCGCCGACGTTCTCGACCGGGACGACGTGCGGCACGCCGCCGCCGAGCAGGACGCCGAACTCCTGACCGGCCCTCGGCCCGACGAAGACCGGGTCGATGGCGCTGTCGCCCTCGACCAGGCGCAGCTCCCGCCAGATGCCGCCGCCGAGGCCCAGCGCGTGGCCCATCTCGTGGGCGATGACGTCGTGCAGCAGGCCGGTCTGCTCCATCCGGTCCAGGTCGAAGCTGTCGAAGGTCATCGTGCCGACGGCGGGCAGGCGGCTGCCGGTCCTGACCAGGATCGGGCGGGCCTGGCCCAGCACGTTGCCCGACGGGGTGCCCGCGCCGTCGATCTGGGCGCCCTGGGCCAGGATCACGATGTCGTCGACCGTCTCGCCCGCGGCCAGGCCCTCCGGCAGCCCGGGCAGGTCGGGAATCGCGACGTCGGGCAGATCCCCGACGATCATCCGGGCCCAGCGGTCGGCGGCGACCGAGAAGGCGGCCTTCTGGGTCTCGCTCAGGCCGCCCAGGAAGCGCACCTCGATCGTGAACGGTGACGCGGTGTCCGCCACTTCGCGGGCGCGCTCCGCGTCGGCGCGCGCCAGATGGGTCTCGAACTCGCCCATAGCCCCGTTTCTCCCTCGTTGCCGGTGCCTCACTGTGCGTCAATGGTCCACTCTCCGTGGCGTGCGGCGCTTGAGTAAGCCTCTACTCAATTCACTGGTCGGTCGAGATGTGCTCCACCAGGTAGTCACGCTGCCGCCGGGTCAGTTCCCCGATCGTGCGGGTCGGCGAGATGTCCTGGGCCTCCAGCAGCCGCCTGATGTCGCCGGAACGGTATCCGGGCAGGCCCCGGAGCAGCCACGCCACACAGGTGCGTTTCGCCGCCTTGTCGTCGCGTTCGAGCACCTGGGCGAGGCTCAGCTCCCCGGCCGCGAGCGCGGCGCGCAACTGCTCGCTGTCCTCAGGCTCACTTGTGGCCGTGGGGGTGGCGCTCGGGGCCGGTACGGGCGCCGGGCCGGCCGGCGCGGGCAGACGGTGTCCCGCGCCCGCGCTGAGCACGGCCGGATGCTCCGGCACCAGGTGCACGGCCGCCAGGAGCACCGCCATCGTTCCCGCGACGCCGATCGCGCTGAGCACGTGCCGGCGCGGCAGCCTGCCGTCCTCCTGCCGGATCGCCGCCAGTTTCAGGCCCACCAGCGCCGTACGCAGCAGCACGCCCGCCACCACCCCGACCAGGATGGGCTCCGCCCGCGCGGGCAGCGGGCTGACCGTGGCGATCAGGACGCCCGCCACGGGGCTGACGCAGGACACCACCAGCCACGGAGCCGGCCGCCGCGAGGCCATGTCCAGCAGGGCCGTCAGCGCCAGGCCTTCGCTGGTGGAGTGCACCATGAGGGCGATCACCACGACGGCCGACGTGGTCAGCGCGAGCGTCGCGCCCTCCACGGCACGGTGCACGGCGAGCGCGGCCGCGGTGCCCACTCCGCTGAACACGGCCGCGCCGATGACCTCCTTGACGCGGCGGTGCAGGCCGGGCGCGTGCCTGCCCGTCGCGGCGGCGGGCTCGTCGTGCCCGTGCCCGCAGCCCTTCCGGGTGAAATAGGTGATCACCAGGAAGCCGGACAGGATCGCCGCTCCCACCGCCCACAGCGGGACACCGCTCTCCACCGCGCCCTGCCAGGCGTCGGGCAGCATGTCGATCAACGCGGTGACCAGCATCAGCGCGGACGCGACGGCCAGCCAGGCGGTGACCTGCCGGGAGGCGCGGCGGGCCAGCCACGCGCCCGCGAGCGTGGACAGGCAGACCAGGACGACGGCCAGCCACACCGCCAGACCGGGCATCGGTTCCGTGACCATGGCACTCCCTTGATCGAGGGTGTTGGCGGGGAAGGGCCGCCACCTGCTCTCATTACGGAGAGTAGATATCCCGCTACCCATTGTTTACACATCTGAGCAACCGTTCACATGACACGCGCGGCTCATCCGGGATCTCCGCCTACGATGTTGCGGTGAACGTGCTCGGCAGGCGGGAGTGGGAGGCCAGGGCCACGGCCCATCGGCTGCGGGTGGACGCGTGGATCGGCCCGCACCTGAGCCGCCGCCGGGCCGGGGTCGCGCACCCGGTGGAGGACTTCCTGTTCACGTACTACGGGTACCGGCCGAGCAGGTTGCGGCGCTGGCACCCGGGTCCCGGCGTACTGCTGGAGGACGCGCGCGAGTTCGGGACCGGATACCTCGACGTGGACGGCGGGGCCACCCTGGACACGGCCGCGCTGGTGGCGCGGCGGCGGGAGACCCTGGAGTGGGTGGCCGGGCTGCTGGCGGCGACCGCCGGGCGGGCCGGGCAGTTCGGGTGTTTCGGCATGCACGAGTGGGCGATGGTCTACCGCCTGCCCCCCGAGCAGGTCAGGCACGCCGCCCAGCCGCTGCGCCTGACGCCCGCCGCGGTCGCCGCCGTGGTCGAGGAACGGCCGCTCCGCTGCAGCCACTTCGACGCCTTCCGGTTCTTCACCGAGGAGGCCCGCCCGCTCAACCAGCTGCTGCCCACCCGGGAACGCCAGACCGAACTCGAACAGCCCGGCTGCCTGCACGCCAACATGGACCTCTACAAGTGGGCGAGCAAACTCTCGCCGCTGGTCCCGAGCGAACTGGTCGCCGACTGCTTCGAACTGGCCCGCGACATCCGCGCGGTGGACATGCGCGCCAGCCCGTACGACCTGCGCGCCCAGGGATACCGGCCCATCACCGTCGAGACCCCGGAGGGCCGGGTCGAGTACGCGGCGGCCCAGCGCGACTTCGCCACCCGGGCCGCGCCCCTGCGCGCACGACTCCTGGCAGCCTGCGACGACCTGCTAGCGGCGGCACCCTAGGACCGCGGGGATCGGGCGGGTGTTCTCCGGGGCCGCGCCCGCCGGGTTCGGCGGGCGGCGCCGGGAGTAGCTGCAGGCGATGCCGCCGCGGGAGTTGGCGAATCCCACCGGATCGGTCGGCGTGGGGGCGTTCAGGTCGAACGCGATGGGATCCCGCTCCGCCGCGACGACGGCCGCGAACTCCTCCCGCACCGCTTCGAACCCCGGCGCGACGACCCCGTGCACGCTCACCCTCACTCCTCCCGATTCCGCCATGTTCCGGCGCTCTAGGCCCATTACCGGAAATTTCGGTACATCGGGGGTGTTGGGCTATTTGCGGCTCTCCTGGATCAGCCGGCTCACCAGGTCGGGCACGGCGACGCCGATCGGCTCCCTGACCACCTCGTCCGCCACCTCGTCGTACGGCGTCGCGCCCGCGTTGACGATGATCAATCGCGCTCCCGCCCGCACCGCCAGCCCGACCAGCCCGGCGGCGGGGTGCACCTGCAACGATGTGCCGACCGCCACGAACACCTCGCTCCGCTCCGCCGCCGCCACGGCCTCGCCGAGCGGCCCCTCCGGCAGCGCCTCCCCGAACATCACCGTGGTCGTCTTGAGGATCCCGCCGCACTCACGGCACGCCGGATCGCGCTCCCCGCCGTCGATGCGATCGAGCGCCTCCCGCAGCGTCGTCCGTTCCCCGCACCGCACGCACACCACGCCGAACATGTTCCCGTGCAACTCCAGCACCCGGCCGGACCCCGACCCCGCCCTCTGATGCAGCCCGTCCACGTTCTGGGTGACCAGCCGATCCAGCAGCCCCGCCCGCTCCAACTCCACCAGCGCCAGATGCGCGTCGTTGGGCTCCGCCCCCCAGGCCGGGCTGTCCCGCCGGAACTCCCACGACCGCCGCCGGATCTCCGCGTCCCCGAGGTAGTAGTCGATCGTGACCAGCTTCTGATAGTCCGGGTCGGCCCGCCAGAGCCCCTGCGGCCCCCGATAGTCGGGAATCCCCGACTCGGTCGAAATCCCCGCCCCCGTCAGCACGCTGATCATTCCCGGCCCTTTCCGATCACCCGGAGTTCCTCGCGGTCCTGTCCATAGTCATGTTCTCGACCTACCCGCGCCGGCACGTGCCGGCGAAGGGCTCCGCGAGGAGAACCGCCGGTCCGTCACGTGCGGCGCAGGACCACGAGGGCGACGTCGTCCTCGTGGCCGGGGCGCATCAGGCCCGTGAGCAGGCGGTCGCAGAACGCCTCCAGGTCGGGGTCCACCGGGGTGCTCAGCTCGCGCAGGCGGTCCAGGCCGTCGGAGACGCCGAGGTCGCGGTGTTCGATCAGGCCGTCGGTGACCAGGACGAGCGCGCCGCCGGGGGGGAGCGTGAGGCGGGTCTCGTCCGGGCGGGGGAGGTCGGCGCCGAGCAGGGGGCCGGGCAGGATCACGTACTCGGCGTGGCCGCCGGTGACGAGCAGGGGCGGGAGGTGGCCGGCGTTGCACATCAGGAGCTCGCCGGTGGCCGGGTCCACCAGCAGCAGCACCACGGTGGCCAGCTCGCGGGGCAGGAAGTCCAGCATGAGCCGGTTGACCCGGCGCAGGATCTCGCCCGGCGAATGGCCCTCGCTGGCGTACGCCCGGACGGCGTGCCGGATCTCCGCCATCACGGTGGCGGCGTGCAGCGAATGTCCCATCGCGTCGCCGACCGCCACCAGCAGCCGGTCGCCCAGCTGGATCACCTCGTAGAAGTCGCCGCCGATCTCGGCTTCGGTGGAGGCGGGGACGTACCTGGCCGCCAGCTTCAGGCCGGGCACGTCCGGCAGGGAGCGGGGGAGCAGGCTGCGCTGCAGGGTGAGCGCGATCCGCCGCTCCTCGTCGAGCGAGCGCAGCCCCTGCACGGCCAGCGCCACCGTCTGGCTGAGCTGCGACAGCACGTGCAGGTCGGCCTCGCTCGCGGTCGCGTCGGCCGGGACGAGCACGGCGACCAGCGGCCTGGCCTGGAGGCGGGCCAGCGCCACCCGCACCTCGCCGTCCCGCGCCGACGGGTCCAGCAGGGGAGCCCAGTCGGAGCCTGGCCCGGTCAGCATCGTGAGCCCGTGGGCCGCCTCGCCGAACACGGCCCGCTCCACCGAGACCCGCGCCTGCTCGCCGTCCGCGCCGACCGCCGCCACGTGCACGTGCGGGCCGTTCAGCGCGGTGGCCAGGACGGTCACGGCGCAGCCGAACATCAGCGCCGCGCCCCTGGCCGCCGCCGCGACCACCTCCGGCACGCTGCCGGTCGAGTTGACCGCCAGCGTCGTGTCGGCCATCGCCGCCAGCTGACCGGCCAGGCGTTCTGCCCGCCTTCGCGCGCTGGCGTACCTGAGCGTGGCCTGCACGGTCGCCAGCAGCACCTCCGGCTCGACCGGCTCGGTGAGGTATCCGTCGGCCCCGCGCGACAACCCCTGGGTACGGTCGCGCACGTCCACCGCCGACGCGGTGAGATGGATGACGGGCACCGCCGCGGTGGCCGGATCCGCCTTGATGCGCTCGCACACCTCGAAGCCATCCATGTCCGGCATGCGCACATCGAGCAGCACGAGGTCGGGGGACTGCTCGCGGACCGCCGCCAGCGCCTCCCCGCCGCTCGCCGCCTCGATCACGTCGTAGCCGGAGTGCTCCAGCCATCTGCCGATCACGTACCGGTTGGCGTTGACGTCGTCCACCACCAGAATGCGTTCACCCATCGGCTCCCACCCCTCTGATGACACGCAGCAGACCACCCCGGTTCAGCCGCGACTTCTCCAGCACCGCCACCGCGCCCGCCAGCGGTCCCGCCTCGGCCGAGGTGACCACGATGACCGGCAGGTCCCGCAGCTCCAGATCGGCGCGCAGCTGTGCCAGCACCTGCCCGCCATCCAGGTCCGGCATGCGCAGATCCAGCAGAACCAGGTCGGGCCGTTCCCGCCGGATCGCGGCCAGCGCCGCCCTGCCGTCCCCGACCTGCTCGATCTCGGCGGCCACGCCGCGCAGCAGGTCCGCCAGGATCGCCCGGAAAGCCGGGTCGTCGTCGGCGATGAGGACCCGGGGCACCGTGATCCGGTCCAGCCGGGGCAGGCACAGCTCGAACGTGCTGCCCACCCCCACCTCGCTCCGCACGGTCAGCGTGCCCCCCAGGATGGCGGCCAGACTCCGCGCGTACGGCAGACCGAGGCCCGTCCCGGCGAGACCGGTCTGGATCGGGCCCCGGACCTGGTAGAACTCCTCGAAGATCTGGTCCAGCTGGTGGGCCGGGATGCCGATGCCGGTGTCGGAGACCCGTACCAGCACGGTGTCCTCCTCCTCGGCCACGGTGACCGCGACCTCGCCCCGCTCGGTGAACTTCAGCGCGTTCGTCACCAGGTTGCGCAGCACCTGGGTGAGCATCATGGGGTCCGTGAGCAGCGGGGCGATCCCGTCGGGCACGTCCACCACGAGCGCGACCCCGTCCCTGGCCGTCGGCCGCAGCTGGCCGGCCAGCCGTTCGGCGATCGGGCGGATGTCGACCTCGGACAGCGTCGGCTCCAGCCGTCCCGACTCGGCCTTGGCCAGGTCGAGCAGCTCGTTCACCAGCGTGAGCAGGTCCCGGCCGGAGACGCGGATCAGCTCGATCTGGTGGCGCGTGGTGTCGTCGAGCGGCTCGCCCAGCTCCAGGATCATCCGGGCCAGCCCGAGGATGGAGCTGGCCGGGGCGCGCAGCTCGTGGCTGACGCTGGCCAGGAACCGGGTCTTCGCCTCGCTCGCCTCCCTGAGCTGGACCGTCTTGTCCTCCAGCTCGGCGTACAGGGCGACGACGCCCTGGTTGGTGTGCTCCAGCTCCTCCGACAGCTGGGTGTAGAGGGCGAGCACGCCGTGGTTGGTCTGCTCAAGTTCGTCCCGCTGGGCCTGCACGTCCTCCAGCGCGGACAGCAGTTCCTGGTTCTGGGCGCGCAGCTCGTCCAGGGGGTTGATCGTGGCCAGGGTGGACAGGTGGGCGCGCAGGTCGTCGAGGCGCGGGGCGCTGGGCTGGGGCAGGCTCTTGACCAGGGTGATCGCGTCGGCGTCGTACCTGAGCTCGTCCACCAGGCGGGATGCCGCCGCGAAACCCGGAGTGCCCGGCTGGAACGCGCGGTCGCCGCGCAGGGTCACGGTCAGCACGCCGTCCACGGCGAAGACAACCGTGCCGCCGCCGGCCTGCGCCAGCGCCTCCCGGCCGACCTCGCTCAGCGCCGTCGCCAGGCGTACCTGGTCCTGGTAGTCGAGCCCGGCCCCGGCGGCCACCTCGCGGCCGGCCCGGCGCAGCGCGAACACGTCCGGCTCGGCCCTGACCACCATCGTCAGCAGGTCGGCGGTCACGGCGCGGTCCCGGCCACGAGGACGCCCGCGTCGTCGCGGCGTACGCCCATGTCGCGCAGGAGCGCCCCGGCGATCACCAGCGGGTCGCGGCTGCCCAGGCCGGGATAGCCGGCCAGGTCCCACCGCTGGCTCAGCCCGTCCGTGTGCATGATCAGCAGCGGGCGGGCCGGCAGCGGATACTCGAACGCGCGGATGGCGGCGGCGCGGTGCCCGGCGATGCCCGGCAGCGACACCAGGCCGCGGCTCTGCCCGCCCAGCAGGACGCCCGAGATGTTGCCGAGCCCCGCGTAGGCGAGCACGCCCCCCGCGCGGTCCAGCCGGGCCACCGCGACCGCCGCGCCCCGGGTGTGCGCGATCTCCGCGTGGACCCGCTTCAGCAGCTCCGCCGGCGCTCCCGGGGGCGCGTCCTCGAAGGCGCGGACCGCCGCGTGCGCCGCCGACGCCGCCAGCGGGCCGTGGCCGAGCCCGTCACACAGCATCAGCGTGACCAGCGGGCCGTCCGCGCGCACGGCGAAGCCGTCCCCGCAGCTGTCCTCGCCGCTCATCGGGCGGACCAGCCCGGCCACCCGCCAGCCCGCCGGGTCCGGCTCGGCCGGGCCGATCCGCAGCGTGTAGACCGTGCCCGCGCCCGGCCGGGAGTACCCGTCCGTCCAGTCGCTCAGCCGGGCCAGCGCGCCCAGGCCGATGCCGAGCGTGCCGGCCGTGGAGTAGCCGTCCGCCTCGTACGGGATGCCCTCGGCCATGCCGGGTCCTGAGTCCAGCGCGAGGATCTCGACCGCGGAACCGGTCCGGCGGACCAGGACCGTGCCCCGGCCGGCGTGCCGGCACAGATTCGTGACGATCTCCGCCGCCACGATGCCCAGCCCGGCGATCCGCTGCTCGCCCAGGCCGGCCGCCGCCGCCCGCTCGGCGACCGCGCGCTGCACGGCCGCGACGGCGCTCTCCTCCGCCACGTCGATCCAGACGCCCGGCGTCAGCGCGCCCATTTGACCACCGTGACCGTGGTGCCCTCGCCCGGACTCGACACGATGTCGAAGGTGTCCACCAGCCGTTTGGCGCCGCCCAGGCCGAGGCCCATGCCGTTCGCGGAGGTGTACCCGTCGGTCAGGGCGAGCGCGATGTCGGGGATGCCCGGCCCCTTGTCGTGGAAGACCACCCGTACGCCCGCCTTGATCGTGGAGGAGACCTGCTCCACCGTGGCGCTGCCGCCGCCGCCGTGCGTGAGGGTGTTCCTGGCCAGCTCGCTGGCGGCGGTGACCAGCTTGGTCTGGTCGACGAGCGAGAGCCGGGCGGCCACGGCCGCCGTACGGACCAGCTGGCGGACCCGGACGACGTCCGCGTCTCCGGCGATCGGCAGCTCCTGGGCGGTCATGCGCGGGCGGAAAGCAGTCGCATGCCGCGCTCCACGTCCAGAGCCGTCTTGATCCCCTCCAGCGAGAGCCCCAGCTCGACCAGGGTGATCGCCACCGCCGGGCGCATGCCGACGACGACCGTCTCCGCGTCCAGCACCCGGGAGATCGAGGCGATGGTGGCCAGCATGCGCCCGGTGAAGGAGTCCACGATGTCGAGCGCCGTGATGTCGATGACCACGCCGCGCGCGCCGGTGGCCACGATCTTCTCGGCCAGGTCCTCCTCCAGCGTGATGACGGTACGGTCCTGCAGGTCGACCTGGATGGAGACCAGCAGCAGATTGCCGATCTTGAGGATCGGGATGCGCTCCATCACAGACCCCGCTTCGCCATCTCCGCGCCGAAGTCCACGCCGCTGCGGCTGATGGCCAGCATCAGCGCGTCGGCCAGCGTCGACTTGGTCGCGATGTCGCCGAACTCGATGCCGAGCGCCACGATGGTCTGGGCGATCTGCGGGCGGATGCCGGAGATGATGCAGTCGGCGCCCATCAGCCGGGCCGCCACGACGGTCTTCAGCAGATGCTGCGCCACCTGCGTGTCGACCGCGGGGACACCGGTGATGTCGATGATGGCGTGCTCGGAGCCGGTGTCCACCAGGGTCTGCAGCAGCTTCTCCATCACCACCTGGGCGCGCGCCGAGTCCAGCGTGCCCACCAGCGGCAGCGCCACCACGCCGTGCCACAGCTTCACCACCGGGGTGGCCAGCTCCAGCAGCTGCTCCGCCTGGTTGCTGATGACCTCCTCACGGGCCCGCGTGTACACCTCGAACGTGATCAGGCCGAGCTCGTCGATCAGGTCGGTCAGCGGCGTGAACCCCGGCTCGTCGCCGATCCGGTCGCGCAGGGCCCGCTTCAGCGCGAACACCGCGACCGCGGTCTCCCGCGGGCTGAACCCCTGGTGCGCCCGGTTGCGCGACAGCTCTCCCAGCAGGGCCCTCACCTCTCCGTACGCCTCCGCGCCCGGATCCGTGCCGCCGCCGGCCGCGAGCGCCGAGAGCAGCGCGTCGAGCAGGTCCCGTAACTCCTTGTCCAGCTCGACACCGGTCATCCGCCCCCGCAACGACTCGGCGACGATCTCCTTCCACCGGCCGAGCAGTTCCTCCTCCTCCGCCCGGCACCGCTCCACCACATTCCCGAAAACCTCGGCCGCCATGACTTCCCCTACTGTCCGGTTTTATCGGCATATCTCGCCTTGGAGAGGCAGCCAAGTATGCGGCATCTTCCGTGCCGGAACACCCTCTCCGGACCCTTCACCGGCGATCCGGGGACCGACGGCGCTTGCCGCGGCAAGCCCTGCGCCAAGCGCCGCATCCGGTACGGCCTCAGGCCGTCTTGACGGTGAACAGGTAGGCCAGGATCAGGATGATCAGGGCGTTGCCCAGGACCACGATGACCAGAGCGGTGACCAGGATCCGCATTCCGCTGATCTTCGCGGTGAGGCGGACCAGCCAGCGGATCGCGCCCAGGACCAGCATGATCGCGCCGCCCAGAATCAGCAGCGTCATACTGGCGGGATCGAGCGAGACGGGCATTGTCTCCACGATGTGGAGGTCTACTGTTGTCATAGGGTTTCCCCCGGTGCCGAGAAGCGCTGGATTGGAAGCCTTGCCGCGGGCGCACCTCTGCCGATTCGCCAGTCGTGGGGGTGCCCGCGGCCAATCAGTGAGTGACCTCTCCGGTCACGGTGACGCTCTTCCTCCCCCCGAGTTTTCCGTTGACGGATACGTCGAGCAGTGATGCCGGAAGATCGGGGCAAAGCTCATAGTGCTCCCTTCTCGCTGGTTGGCGCGTTGCGCTCATTGTGAGGAATGGCAAACGCGGGGGCAATATGCGATCGCGAGTAAATGGGAATTCACGTGAGGTAAGGTGCTCGCACGGTTCGGGGAAGTATTCACCTAGCTTTTGTGCAGGTTAGCTCAATTCGTTGACGTGATGCGTTGGCTACTGCTGTGATCGTGTGCCGTGGCATTATTTTGCAACCTGGGGTGCGTGGTGCCGGATTTCGTGTGGTGCTGGCCCGCTGGACTAGCTGATCAGCTTAACTTCACCTGAAGTCATTGCGACGTGAAGTTGCTCGCAGTGCTCGCATCGTGTTGGCCAGATGGGGCCAGCCGAGTCCTGGACCGGCTCAAATGTGCATGGAGCGCACGTTAATAGGCGAGGAGGGCGGGCTCGCCCTCAAGATCAATAACTAGGATGGTGCTCCGGGTCGAGGAAAATCTTGATGGGCAACCTCTCGACGAAGAGACTTAAAAAAGGTTTGCTGAACTTCAGGTGAATTGGAGTTGAGGTGACTGACAAGGTTCCTGGCGGGGGCGGTGCGCTGGCGCGCCGGTTACGCGAACTCCGCGGCGGCCACTGGCCCGACATGGCGATCACGCAGGTCCAGCTCCGTATCGCCCTCGACGTCAGCGCACCGCTCATCTCGTCGTGGGAGTCAGTCAAGAACCCCAAAATTCCACCGCTGGATCGCATTCGGGAGTACGCGGCGTTCTTCGCCACGCGCCGCTCCATGGCTGGAAGCACGCCCCGGAAGCTCGCGCTCGCCGAACTGACCGGCGAGGAGCGCGCCGAGTATGAGCGGCTCCTCGAGGAGTTGAGAAAACTACGCAACACCGCACTCGGCGATCAGGGGTTCATGTCTGACGGCGGGACATCGACAGGCAATCCCCTCGTCGGGGACTTGTGGTACTTCGCTGACGATGTGCCGATCGCTATGATCTGTTCCGAGGTTCCCCTGAGCGTGCGAGCCCAGATCCCGTACTCGGATCCGAACGAGCCCGATCACATCGATCTCTATCGATTCTCCGACCTCGACTCGCTGATGGAACTGCACGGCCATTTGCGCGCGGCAAATCCGCGCAGCCTGGTCACCTTGCGCACAGTCGAAGACCTGACCTCCGACGACCTCACCTCGCATATCGTCCTGTTGGGCGGCGTGGACTGGAACCGCATTACCGCATCCTTTCTGAATCGCCTCGAACTCCCTGTACGTCAGGTGTCTGATTGGAACGGGGCGAAGGGGCCGTATTTCGAGGTGGACGAGGACCCTCAACGTCGGCATTACGCGACGCTGGACCCCGAGGACCGGACTCTCCGGGAAGATGTGGCCTTCTTCTATCGCGGGCCGAACCTGAACAACGTCCAGTGCACCATCAGCATCTGCAACGGCATGTACGCGCGCGGCGTGTACGGAGCGGTCCGGGCGCTGACCGACGCGCGGTTCCGGGACAGGAACGCGGGCTACCTGCGCGAGCGCTTCGCGGGCTCGGAAGCTTATAGCATCCTGTCCCGGGTGCGGGTCGAGGCCAATCGCGTGATCACGCCGGACTGGACGATCGACACCACCCGGCTGCACGAGTGGCCGGAGCGGCAGCATGCATAGTGGGACCAAGCAGGTGGATCAGGCCCGTCGCGACCATCATGGCTCGCACCGGCATTTGATCGCCGAGCCCTCCCTGCCCGGCGACGCCTCGCCTGGAAAGGTCGACGCGGTCGTGGTGCCGACCATCCGCCACCCCCGCTGGCTGCAGCACGCGGCGCGACTGGCGGCCTACCTGGAGTGTCCGCTGGTCTCGCTAAACAGCAAGTACTGGAGCAACGTCACGGACGTCCTAAGCATCGTGCCGCGGGCCGTGGAACTCGCCGCGGTGTTCATCGAGGATGCCCGACGACTGAATCTGCCGGATTTCGCGACCGACGCGCTGCTCCGCCGCAGCCCGTTCAGCCGTTCCACCGACTTGAGCGCGAAACGCAACCTGGGCCTCGTGCTCGCACGGGTGGCGGGCTGGCGGCACATCGTCTTCCTGGACGACGACATCAAGGTGGGGGCCCCGCAGGAGGTCGCGCGGGCCGCCGCGCTGCTGGACATCTATGACGCCGTGGGGATGCGGATCGGCGGCTATCCCGACAACTCCGTCGTGTGCCACGCGTACCGGGTAACGGGAGGCCGGCAGGAGTCGTTCGTGGGTGGCGGGGCTCTCGTCGTGCAGACGATCAGGAACGTTTCGTTCTTTCCGAATGTGTACAACGAAGACTGGTTCTATCTGCTGGGAGAAAAGGAGCTGCGGTCGCTCGCCGTGACGGGGACAGTCGCGCAGCGGCCGTATGACCCGTTCGACCGGGCTGTCAGAGCGCGGGACCAGGAATTCGGGGACGTGCTCGCCGAGGGTATCTACTGGCTTCTCGACGAGCGATCCGTGGACGGCTGGATGGCGGCGGCGGACCGGCGGCACTGGGAGCGGTTCCTGGCCCAGCGGAAGAACTTTATCGAACACGTGCGGTACCGAGTGCGGAAATTTCCCGGCATTTCTCGGCCGGAACGTGAGGCCATGGAGTCGTCCCTGCGCGCCGCGCTTGGCCGCCTCAGCCTGATCACACCCGACTTCTGCGTCGCCTATCTGCATGCCTGGATGGATGATCGTATTCGCTGGGAGAAACACTTGGACGGACTGTCGCACCACACGCCCGAGCTCGGCGATGCACTCAAGTACCTGGTCAAAAGGGGTGGACCCGCATTGCTTTCGGAATATCGATATCGCTGATAACTTATGATTTCTCCCGCGTTTAGGCGGGAATGTGGGGTTTGTGCGGTCTATTGATATTCGGCCAGCGGTTCGGGCGGAGCTTCCGCGTATCTGCCGGACGCTGGGGCAGCGACCCTACTTCGTCGACAGGCTGAACGCGCAGGCCACCGGGCATGGGGTGCTGCTGGTCGCGTGGGACCGCACGGAGGCGGTGGGAGACCTCTACCTGTGGCTGGCGGCGGCCGAAGAGCGAGAGATTCGGGCCCATCTGCCCGGCGTGCCGCTGATCACGCATTTGGAGGTCGAGGCGGACCGGCGCAACCGGGGGGTCGGGACCGCGCTCATGCGTCACGCGGAACGCCACCTGTGGCTGGACGGCCTCAAGCAGGTCGCCCTGGGGGTGGGCCTGCACAACGAGGCCGCCAGGCGGCTGTATGTCCGGCTGGGTTACGTCGAATGGCCGCACGGACCGATCGACACGACCGAGGTGCTGTTTCGCGCGGACGGCACGCGGGAGCACCGCCCCGAGACCTGCCGGATCATGGTCAAGCAGCTCGCCTCCGAGTGACCCGTCAGGTCGGCAGGTCGGGGAGGACCTTGGTGCCGAAGGCGTCGATGAAGGCGGTCTGGTCCTGGCCGACGTGGTGGAGGTAGACCTGGTCGAAGCCGAGGTCGGCGTACGCGGCGAGCCAGGCGCGGTGGCGGCCGAGATCGGCTGAGATGTGCACGGCCTCCGCGACGAGGGCGGCCGGAACGTGGGCGGAGACCTGGTCGAAGAGTTCGGCTGTCTCCAGGTCCCAGGTGACCGGTGGGCCGAAGACGTTGGAACGCCACTGGTCGTACGCGATGGACCTGGCCTCGTCCTCGCCGGGAGCCCAGCTGAGGTGGACCTGTACGGCGGCAGGGCCCCGGCCGCCGGCCTGGCGATAGGCGTCGAGCACGCGGCCAGCCGCAGGGCCGCCGACGGTGATGAGACCGTCCGCCCAGTCGGCGCACCAGGCGGCGGTGGCTTCGGAGACGGCTGCCCCGATCAGGAGGGGCGGCTGCTCCGGCAGGGTCCAGAGGCGGGCGCGGTCGACGGTGACGAGGCCGTCGTGGCTGACCTCCTCGCCGGCGAGCAGGGCGCGGATGACGTCCACACACTCGCGCAACCGGGCGTTCCTGACGTCCTTGCGCGGCCAGCGGTCTCCGGTGATGTGCTCGTTGCTGGCTTCGCCGGTGCCGAGCGCGACCCAGAACCGGCCCGGGAACATGGCGGACAGGGTTCCGGCGGCCTGGGCGATGATCGCGGGGTGGTAGCGCTGGCCGGGGGCGTTGACGACCCCGAAGGGGAGCCCGGTGGCCTGGAGGGCGGCCCCGAGCCAGGACCACGCGAAGCCGGACTGGCCCTGGCGGGCGCTCCAGGGCGAGAAGTGGTCCGAGCACATGGCCAGAGCGAATCCCGCCTGCTCCGCCTGGGCCACGGCGGCCAGGAGCGCCGAGGGGTGGACTTGTTCATGAGACGCGTGAAAGCCGTAGGTCGCCATCGTGGCCGACTACCCCAGGCCGGATCGTGCTCACCCGATTCGCGTGACGGCTACTCGCGGCCCGGCTCGGGTCACTTTGGAATTGTTGCGGTTCGTGGGGATCGGGGTGGGCGGCGGGGGTGGTGGGAGCTGAGAATGGGCGCATGTCGATCAGGGAGTTCCGGGCCGCGGGCGTGACGTTGACGGTGAGCGAGGGCGGGGTGCCGCTCGCGGGCAGGGAGGTGACGGTCGCCCAGCGGGACCATGCGTTCCTGTTCGGGTGCATCGGGTTTGACTTCGTGGATCTCGCCAACGGCGCGGGGACCGAGCAGGACGAGCGGATGGCTGAGCTGTGGCTCGGGCTGTTCAACGCGGTCACGTTGCCGTTCTACTGGGGCGGGTTCGAGCCGGAGCGGGGGCGGCCGGACACCGCGCGGTTGCTGGCGACGGCGCGGTGGTTCGCGGAGCGGGGACGTGTGGTCAAGGGGCATCCGCTGGCCTGGCACACGGTGACGGCCGACTGGCTGATGGACCTGCCCAACGAGGAGATCGCGCGGGTGCAGGTCGAGCGCATCAAGCGGGAGATGACCGACTTCGCCGGGGTCATCGACATGTGGGATGTCATCAACGAGGTCGTCATCATGCCGATCTTCGACAAGTACGACAACGGCATCACCCGAATCTGCCGCGAAATGGGCCGCATCCCCATGGTCCGCATGGTCTTCGACGCCGCCCGCGAGGCCAACCCGCGCGCGACCCTGCTGCTCAACGACTTCGACATGTCCGCCGCGTACGAATGCCTGATCGAGGGCGTCCTGGAAGCCGGGATCAAGATCGACGTGCTCGGCCTGCAGAGCCACATGCACCAGGGCTACTGGGGCGAGGAGAAGACCCTGGCCACGATCGACCGTTTCGCCCGGTACGGCCTGCCGATCCACTTCACCGAAACGACCCTCCTGTCCGGCCACCTCATGCCCCCGGAGATCGTCGACCTGAACGACTACCAGATCCCCGAGTGGCCGACGACTCCCGAGGGTGAGGCCCGCCAGGCGGACGAGGTCGTACGCCACTACAGGACCCTGCTGTCGCACCCGTCGGTCAAAGCCATGACGTACTGGGGCATGACGGACGGCGGCTGGCTCGGCGCCCCCGGTGGCTTCGTCCGCGCCGACGGAACCCCCAAACCCTCGTACGAGGCCCTGCACAACCTCATCAAGGGCGAATGGTGGCTCCCGCCCACGACCATGCGCACCGACGGCGAAGGCCGAATCCGTTTCAACGGCTTCCTCGGCGCGTACGAGGTCACCGCGGATGGCGCCACCGCGGAATTCACGGTCGACGCTCCCGGCGACGTGACGGTCGAAGCGGCGCTCACGAAGCCGTGAGCCCGCATCACCGATTGAAGGTTTAGCGCGATGGAAGCGGGGATTTGAGGCAAAAGTTTACATCGAATGTTCAACGATACCGTTGAAGGTATGGACATCAAGGACATAGCACGTCCGCTTGACGGCGTGGGCGTATCGGCGTTCCTCCGAGAGCTTCCCGCCAGGCCCCTGCTGCTCGGCCTGGGCGAGGCCAGGCATTTCGTGGGAGAGCTGGGCGAGTTGCGCAACGAGATCTTCCGGCATCTGGTCGAGCACGAGGGCTACCGCTCGTTCGCCATCGAAAGCGACTGCCTCAGGGGCCTCGTGGTGGACGACTACCTCGCGACGGGCGCGGGCACGCTCGACCACGTCATGGAACGCGGCTTCAGCCACGGCTTCGGCGCCGCACCGGCCAACCGCGACCTCGTCCAGTGGATGCGCGCCTACAACGAGAAACATGACGAAAAACTCCGGTTCTACGGGTTCGACGGCCCTCTGGAGTACTGGGCGGAGAGCCCGCGCCAGGCGCTCACCGGCCTCTACGCCCTCCTCGACGGCCCGCTCCCGCGCACCGTGGTGACCGGGGAAACCCTCGACACGCTGCTGGGCCCGGACGACCGGTGGTCGAACGAGGCCACGGCCATGGACCCGTCCCAGTCGATCGGCCGGTCCGCCGACGCCCAGCGGCTGCGACTGATCGCCGACGACCTGGTCGCGCTCCTCGACACGCAGACGCCACAGCTGAACGCGAAGGACGGGGAACTCGCCGCACTGTACGCGCGCACCGCCACCGGCCTGCTCCGCTACCACTACTGGATGGCCGACACGTCCCCGGCCCGCTGGACCCGGCTGTCGGCCCTGCGGGACGCGATGATGGCCGCCAACCTGCGCGCCATCGCCGAACACGGCCCGGCCCTGGTCTTCGCCAGCAACCTCCACCTGCAGCGGAACAAGACCGTGATGCCGTTCGGCGACCAGTCATTGGAGTGGTGGAGCGCGGGAGCGATCACCTCGACCCACCTGGGTGACCGGTACGCCTTCCTGGCCTCGGCCCTCGGCACGGCCGGCGACGACACCCCGCCCCCGGACACCGTCGAAGGCATCCTGTCCACACTCCCGTGGGACCAGGCGCTCATCGACGCCCGCCGCCTAGCCGAGGCCATCCCGAACCCCGCCCCGCGCATCTCCCACGATTTCGCGTATTTCCCACTCGACCATGCCCGGCTCGACATGATCGACGGCGTCGTCTTCCTCAAGAAGGCCGTCAACCTGGGAAAGCTGGGCTGACAGCCCGCGTACGCGCCAGTCTGGGCGGATAGGGGAGAACCGCCGCCGGCGGTGAGTATCGGCACCACGTCCCGCACCCGAGGGATCGCAAGGCGGAGTAGCGGTCGCGAGCCACGAAGTCAGCGGGTGCGTTTCGCCTCGCGGTAGACGCGCATCTTCGCGCGCGTGCCGCAGACCGCCATCGAGCACCACCGGCTGCCCCGATTGCGGGATCGGTCGTAGAAGATCCACTCGCAGCGAGGCTCATGGCAGGCCTTGAGACGCTGCCAGGACCCGTCGGCCACCGCCCCCGCCACGGACGCCAGGATGACCGCGAGCGCGCCGCGGATATCGGACAGCACGGGCCGGAACCCGAGCCGCCCGACACCTTGGCGGTCGTCGGACGCCCCGGAGGGCCCACCGGCCAGAACGGCCGGTCCACCGGCTGAGCGGACCTCTCCGCCGGTCACGCCGATCGGTCCGCCGGTCACGCCAGCCAAACCTCTGGCGACGCCGGTCGGGCCGGCGTCCGCGGCGGACGATCCGGAGTCCTCGTGGGTGGGTTCGGGGTCCGAGCCGCTCGGTCCGATGGCGTGGCCTGTGCCGAAGCTGACGACTAGCGGGCAGTTCCTGGCGATGTGCGCCATCGTGCGGCGGGCCTCCAGGTCGGGCCCGGCGCCGTTGTTCTCGCGGAGGAGGGCGCGTACGGCCTCGCGCAGGGCGACGGCGTCGTGGCGGTCGAGTTCGCCCACCGCGATGGTCCCGAGGCTGTGGCGGGCCAGCCAGGCCGCGAGGCCGTCCGCGGTGGCGAACTCGTCAGGCCCGAACTCGATGTTGACGCTGTTGACGAACATCTGGACCAGGCCGAGCGCGCCCGGCGCCTCGGCTCTGTCGGCCGCTTGGACCTTCATACCTTCTATTTAGCCCAATCAGGTGCCCGCGGGCGCGGGATCGGCCGCCCAGTGGCCGGACAGGCCGGCGTAGAGCGGGTTGGCGTGGCGCAGCGACTCGTGGGTGCCGAGTTCGGCGCGGGCGCCGTCCATGACGAGGACCTGGCGGGCCCGCATGGCGGAGCTGATGCGGTGCGCGATGACGACGAGGATGCCGCCGCGCGCGGCGAAGGCCCGCTCCACCGTGGCTTCGGCGGCGGCGTCGAGATGACAGGTGGCCTCGTCCAGCACGACGACCCGGGCGGCCGAGACGTGCACCCGGACGAGGGCGATCAGCTGCCGTTCCCCCTGCGAGAGAGTGTCCGGGACCTCGGCGTCCAGCCCGCCGAGCCGGGTGACGAGGTCGGCCGCGCCGAGCGCCGCGCAGGACTCGGCCAACTGGCCGTCGGCAGCGTCCGGGTTCAGGTAGGCGAGGTTGTCGCGGAGGGTCCCGGCGAAGACGTACGCCTCCTGGGGGATCAAGGCGACGGTCCGGCGCAGGGCGGCCTCGTCCAGGTCGGGGAGGGGGACGCCGCCCAGCCGTACCTCGCCGTGGCGGGGGGAGAGGAGGCCGGTGAGCAGGCCGGCCAGGGTGGACTTGCCGATGCCGCTGGGGCCCACGACGGCCAGGTGGCAGCCATCGGTCAGAAACAGGTCGAGGCCGGCGACGACGGGTTCGGCGTGGGGGCCGTACGCGAAGGTGAGACCGGTGGCGGTGAGGTCGCCGGGGGTCGGCGGGCGGCCACCGGGCGGGCGGCGGAGGGGCGTCCAGGACTGTTCGGCGATGCGGGTGAGGAGCGTGCCGAGCTGGAGGCCCCAGCCGCCGACGACGGCGATCAGGGAGCGCACGGCGGGTTGCAGGGTCACCGACACGTACGCCACCGCCGCCAGCAGTTCGCCGGGGGTGACCGTGCCGCCGGACAGCAGCCAGGGCGCGCTCAGCAGCAGCGCCACCAACGGCAGCTGTGCGCCCAGCAGCAGGACACCGGTCCTGGTCGTCTCCGCGTGCGCGACCGCCCGGCTGGAGCGCACCTGCTCCTCCAGCGCCCGGTCCAGGTCGGCCAGAGCACGCTGTTCCGCGCCGCACGCCACGATGTCGCGCACGCCCTCCAGCATCTCGGTGGTCGCGGTGGACACGCCCTCGCGGGCGAGCACGCTGCGCCGGTTGACCCGCGCCAGGCCGCGCAGCGACCGCGCGAAGACGAACGCCGCGATCAGCAGCGGCGCGCCGACGACGAGCAGCACCTGCGGGGCCAGCGCGGCGAGGCCGGCCACCCCGGCCAGCAGCGTGACGAGCGTCGTCCGCAGCTGCCGGATCAGCGCGGACACCAGATTCCTGACCATCTCCACGTGCTGGGTCAGCCGGGCCACCGCCGCCGTGTCCGGCCGCTCCGCCCCGAGTACGGCCCGCGAGAGCGCGCTCCGCACGACCCGCAGCACCAGCCGGTCCCGCAGCGGCTCCACCACGGCGGCCAGCGCGGGGAACATGGCGTACTGCGCGCCCGCCCCGGCCAGCATGAGCACACCCATCGCCAGCAGCCACAACAGCCCCTCCAGAGGGCGTCCGGCCAGGAAGCCGCGGTCGAGGGCGGCGGCCAGCAGCAGGCCGTACCCGAGGGGAGGCAGTGCCTCGACGGCGGACCAGAGCGCGACGCGGCGCAGCGCCCCACGGGACTCGCGCAGTTCCGCGAGGAGCAGCCGGAAACCGGGGGTTCTCACGCGCCGAACACCTCCCGGTACTCGGGCTGCGCCCACAGCTCCGCGTGTGGCGCGAACGCGCGCACCCGGCCCCCGTCCAGCCAGGCCACGAGGTCGGCCCGCGCGGCCGTGGCCGCCCGGTGCGCCACCACCAGCCGCGTACGGCCCGCCAAGGTCGCCGTGATCGCCTCCCTTACCTGGCTCTCGGTGACCGTGTCCAGGCTGGAGGTGGCGTCGTCGAGGATGGTCAGCCGCGCCTCCCGCAGCAGCGCCCTGGCCAGCCCGATCCGCTGCCGTTCGCCCCCCGACATCGGCGCGGCTTCGAGCGGCGTGTCGTAGCCCCGCGGCAGCAGCCGGATGAACCGGTCGGCCTGCGCCGCCCCGGCCGCGCGCTCGATCTGGGCCCTGGTCGCCTCGGGCATCCCGTAGGCGATGGCGTCCTCGATCGTCTCGCCGAGCAGGACAGGGCGCTCGAACGCGTACCCGATGTGCGGGCGCGCGTGCGCCAGCCGCAGGTCCTGGCCGTCGAGGGCGACCACGCCGGAGTCCGGGTCGGCCAGCCTGCCCGCCAGCATGGCCAGCGTCGACTTGCCCGCCCCCGACCGGCCGACGACCGCGACGGACGCCCCGGCGGGCACGGTGAGCGCCACCCCGGACAGCCCGGCCGACGCCACCGCCGCCTCCCGCAGCGTCAGCGTCCCGGGCCCGCCCGCCAGCTCCCGGTCACCGGGCCGGGGCGCGGGCTCGGCCAGTACGGCGGACACCCGGGCCGCCGACTCGCGCAGCGAGAGCAGGCCGCTGAGGCTGTCCAGCTGCCACAGCAGGTTGACGGCGATCAGCAGATAACCGGCCGCGGCCGTGAGCTGCGCGGGCTCCAGGTCGCCCGCCGCGACCGCGAACCCGGCCGTGGCCAGCACCGCCACCTCCAGGACCGGCGTCAGCAGCGACAGCCGCCACGAGGTGCGCCGCTGCGCGGACCACACGTCACGCCCGGCCGCGCTCAGTTCGGGCAGCACCGCCGACACCCGCGCGATCTCCCGCTCCAGCGACCCGGACGCCCGGATCGTGCGCGCTCCGCGCAGCGCGTCCAGCAACCGGGCGGCCAGCCGCCCCTGCGCCTGCTGGTACCGGCCGAAGGCATCGGAGAACTGGAACACACTCGACCTGGTCAGGAAAGCCGCCACCGGCAGGCCGATCAGGAGCACGGCGGCCAGCCGCCAGTCGATGAGCCAGAGGCCGGCCAGCCCGCCCAGCGCCGTCGCGCCGGACACGACCACCGCGAGCCCGTCGGGCACCACGTCGGCCACCTCCTCCGCGTTGCCGGACAGCCGTACGGTCAGGTCGCCGACGGAGAACACCCGCCCGCCGGGCACGCCGAGCGCGAGCACGTGCGCGGCCAGCCGGCGGCGCAGCCGCGCGGTCATGTGCGCGCATCCGGTGGTGACGGCGTACGCCGACAGCACGGTGATCGCGGCCTCGGCCAGCACCAGCCCGCACAGCAGCGCGACCGGCCGGAACGCGTCCCCGCCGCCGATCACCGCGGCCACGGCACGGGCCAGGACGAACGGCATGAGCAGGGATGACACGGCCAGCGCCAGCGTCGCCGGGACGTACAGGGCGGTCCAGCCGGGCGCGTCCCGCGCGGTGCGCAGGACCAGAGCCTTCACGAGAACCTATCCTTCGAGTCGGAGGGCACAGGCCGGCCGTATTCCGGCCTGTGCCCTCTCACCACGCCCTCAGGCGCCTACTTTCAGCCGGTACGCCCGTTCGGACAGGTGTAACCGTTGGTGCACGTCTTGCCCCCGTTGCAGGTGGGCTCGCACGGGCGCAACCCGATCTCCAGCTGCTCCGGGAGCAGCTGCAGGGCGTCGATGCTGAGTTCCATTTCTTTCACCCCCTGACTGCGTCGAAATATGGGACCGCCGTAACCCCGGTCAGCCGCAGCCGCCACCGGTGTTGGTGGTCGGGCAGCCGGCGCCGCAGGTGCGGGTGCAGGTGTTGCCGCCGCCGCAGGTCACCTCACAGGGACGCAGGCCGGTCTCGAACTGCTCGGGGAGCAGCTGAAGGGCGTCGATGCTGATCTCCATGCTCTTGTTCACCTCCTTCCGTGTCCGCCGGGTCGCGGGCGCGCCGGATCGCGCGCCCGCCCGTCGTGGGGTCAGGCCGCCAGGAACTCGGCGAGCCTGCCGGTCAGCTCCGCGCCGCCCGCCTCGCTGAGCGGGGAGTGGCCGGCGCCGGGGATCTCCAGGTAGTCGATGGCCGCCGGGATCAGCGTGCGGAGCCGGCGCGCGTGCGCGACCGGGATGACCGGGTCGTCGGCTCCGTGGATCACCATCAGCGGGGGTCTCAGCCGTTCGGCCAGCGGGGCCACGTCGGGCCCGGAGTGGCCGTCCAGCCGGTCGATCAGGCGGCGCACCGAGGGGTCGGCGTGCGCGTACAGGCCGGCGGGGGACAGGAAGGGCGCGACCACCGCGCAGCGGGACCAGCTTTCCGGCCGGCGGGCGTAGGCGAGCAGGGCCAGGTAGGCGCCGTAGCTCACGCCGTACAGGCGGGGCCGGCCGCCGACGGCCGCGGCGACGGCGAGCACGTCGTCGAGGTCGGGGCCGCCCCACGCGCCGACCAGGGCGTCCCGGTGGGCGGCGCCGTAGCCGGAGCTGCCGCGCTGGTTGGGCGCGACCACCGCCACCCCGGTCTCCGCGATCGCGGCGAACACGCGGTCGTAGGCGTACCGCCAGGCGTCCTGCGGGCCGCCGTGCAGGGCGATCACCACCCGGTCCGCGGCGCGCCAGTCGCCGTACGTGACGGCCTCCGTGCCCGCCACCACCTCGACCCTGGCCCGTACGGCCCGCGCCGGCGGATCCAGCCGGAACCCGTCCGGCGTGACGCTGAGCACGGAACCGGGCGCGCCCGGGGAGGTGAACGGCACCCGCAGGGTGTCGCCCTGCCAGCCGGCCGAGGCGTGCAGCACGCCGTCCGGGACGGCCGGTTCGGTCAGCTCGCCCGTCTCCGGGGTGAGCACGGCCAGGCGCGAGCGGCTGCCCCGGTCCAGGCGCAGCGCGAACCGCCGCCCGTCCCCGTGCGCGGCCAGCGGGGTCAGCACCCCGTCGATCCCGGTCACGCGCCGGGGCTCGGCCCGGCCGTCGGCGTGGTTCCACCGCACCTCGTACCCGTCCGGCCGCGGCTCGGCCAGCAGCATCAGGCCCGACCGCGGCGAGCCCGCGAGCAGCTGCGCGCCCGGTCCCGCGCCGGGGACCTGCGTCCAGGCGTCCCGCACCAGATCCACCATGACCGGCCCCGCCGTGTACGGCCCCAGCCGCGTGAACCCCAGCAGCCCGGGACCCAGCGGCACACCCGCGCCCTGCACGCCCGGCGGCAGCGCGGCCAGCGGCTCCAGGCCGGTCCCGACCCGGAAGATCCGGCCGCCGGAGCCGTCCGGCGCGGCGCCCACCGCGAGCACCCCCGAGGTGTGGCTCCCGGCGTTCAGGTGCACGACCAGGCCCGTCCCGGCCGCGACCACGCGTTCGCCCGCCTCGGTGAGCTCGGTGATCTCGTACCGGCCGTTTTCATTACGGCAGAGCAGAATCCGGTCGCCGTCCAGCGGCAGAACCTGGGTGCCCGCGTCGGCGGTTCCCGGCAGCAGCCGTACGCCGTTCCGGGTGAAGTCCCACACCTCGGGCTGGAGGCCGCCGTCTTCGCCGGCCGACAGGCAGGCCGCGTAACGCCCGCACGCGGAGAAGCGGAAGCTGACTCTCACCGGTCGTGCCCTTCCGCCATGAACGGGCGCGGGCCGCCGTGGCGCAGCCGCAGCAGCAGCGCCACGACCCCGCCCAGGCCGGTGTGATAGGAGGCGGTGACCTCGTGGAAGGAGTCGTCGCCCACCACCAGGTGGCCGTCGCGCGTGGCGTGCCTGGCGAAGACGGCGCCGCTCATCTCGGCGGCCATCCGCCGGTACCGGTCCTCGCCCAGCGCGTCGGCCATGTCCAGCAGGAACTCGGCGTTCCCTGCCGTGCCGTGGCAGGCCGCGGGGGAGGTGTACCAGGGCGTTCGCCAGGACGCGACCGCCGCCTGCTCGGCCAGTTCGCGCGCCTCCGGGTCGCCGGTCTGCCGCCAGAGCCGGATGAGGAACGTGCCGACCCCGGAGGAGCCGTTGCACCAGTAGACCGCCTCCGACGGCGCGCCGTCGGCCTTGCGGGTGCGGATCTCCCGCTCGTCGGAGGGCCACCAGGCCTGCCCGCCGTCCTGGTCGGCCACCTTGACGAGGGTGCGCCCGGCCTGCTGGGCCATGTCCAGGTAGCGTTCGTCGCCGGTCTCCTGGAAGGCGGCCAGCAGGAACGCGCCGATCCCGGCGACTCCGTGCGCGAATCCGTAGTGCCGGATTCCGGCGAGCTGCGAGGCGAAGTCCTTGGGCACCTCCCACATCACGCCCTCCGGCGTGGGCTCCACGGCCGCGAGCAGGTTGTCGGCGGCCCGGCGGAGCCGTACGGCGAAACGCTCGTCGCCGGTGGCGCGCAGGAAGTGAAGCTGGGTGAGGCCAGCGCCCGCCATGCCGTGGCAGATGTCCGGGTTGGGCCAGTCGACCGGCGCGTTCAGGGCGAGGCTCTCCGCCCGGTGCGCCATGCGCCCGTCGCCGAGCAGCCGGGCGGCGTCGTGCAGCGCCCACGCGGTGCCGGAGCGGCCGAAGTAGAGGCCGGGCAGCACCCGCGGCTCGGCGGCGATCTTCCGCTCGATCCAGCCGGACACGTCCGCGACGGCCTGGCGCAGCCGCTCCTCGGGCCGGAGCCCGGCCGCCCGGGTGAGCACCGCGAGCACGCCGGCCGCGCCGGTCTGCACGTTGCACGGGTCGGACTCGGCGGCGAAGCCGAAAGCCGGCCAGAGGAAGTCGCGGCTCTCCAGATCCATCGTGGCGAGGATGAAGCCGAGGCCGCCGGTCAGCAGGCGCTCGTGCTCGTCCTCGGTGATCTCGTCCGTCCCGGCCCGTACGGCCAGGGCGGGCAGTTCGCCGTCCAGGTACTCGGCGGCCCGCGCCGGCGTCCAGCGTTCGCCGTCCACGCCGAGCAGGCCCAGGATGAGCGGGCCGACCCGGCGCAGGGCCAGATGCCGCACCGCCGCGCGTTCCACGAACTCCCGCATGCGCTCGGGGGAGGCCGTGTCCGCGCCGCCGGTGCTGGGGGAGACCGGGTCCAGGCCGGTGGCCAGGTGGAAGACCGTGGCCCCGAGGGCGAAGCAGTCGGCGTCGAAGCCGGGGGCCTCGGTGACGCGCGGGCCGGAGAACGCCTCGGGCGTGCCGTACCCGGGGGTGGCGGCGGCCTCGACGACGTCGCCGGGGCGGGCCGCGAGCTCCAGGTCGATCAGGCGGAGCGTGCCGTCGGGGGCGACCATGACGTTGCTCGGGGTCAGGTCGCGCAGCACCACGCCGCGCTCGTGCACGGCGGCGACCAGGGCGATCAGCCGCCGGGTGAGCGCCAGCACGTCCGGCAGCGGCGCGCCGAGGTCGTCGTCGGACCTGCGGACGCGGTCGTGCGCCCAGTCGCGCAGCCGCTGCCCGTCGATCTTGTCCTCGGCCAGGAACAGGTCGCCCTGCTGCTCGAAGAGGGCGATCTTGCGGGGGGTGAAGCCGAGCGGGGCCAGCTCGTCCAGCATGTCGGCCTCGTGGCGGAGCCGGTCCTGGGCGTCGCGGCCGAACCGGGAGCCGTCGGTGTGCCGCCGGGCCTGCTTGATCACGACCTCGGCGCCGGTCTCCCGGTCGGCGCCGACGTACACGCCGCCCTTGTTGGCCTGCACGATCGCCTCGTGCACCGCGAACCGGCCGCCGAGCAGCACCGGCTTGGCCGGCCCCTCGGTGGCGGCCGGCCTGGGCTCGTCGGGGATCGGGCACGGCGGCGCCCACTCGGGCGTGGCGAACCAGGGCATGCGCCGGTCCAGCGCGAAGGTGCCGTCCGGCCGGGTGAACAGGGACGCGTCGGTGCCGTCGTTGTCCAGCATGCGCGTCCCGGCGATGACGCCGAACCGGTAGTGCACCAGGCTGCCCGGCCGGTACGGCTTGTCCGACAGGATGCGCGGCCCCGCCAGCCCCCGCGTGATCCGGTCCAGCTCCTCGGCCAGGACGGTGAAACGTTCGTCGTTCTCCGGATAGACAGTGATCACCTTGCCGGAGCCGCCCCGGTCGTGCTGGGCGCCCACCAGCTCCTCCACCCGGTCGATGGTGGTGGCGAACTTGAAGGAGGCCCGGCGGGCGATCAGCACCGAGGCGGCGCGGGCGACCACGATGGGCGCCGACAGCGGCGTCGCCGACACGTGCAGCTTCCAGCCCTGCGGCCGGTCCCGGTGGCCGTGCGGCGCCACGTAGCACCACGCCTTACCCGGGTTGACGTGCCAGTCCTCGCCGGTACGGGCGACCGCGGCCCGTACGTGATCGACCAGCAGATCGTTCTCGGCCCAGTATCCGCCCGGGTGCCCACTCATCGATATCCCCTTGTCCCGTCCGGCCCCCCGGACGCAGGAAGGACACTGGCCGCCGGATCTTGCGGATCACTTGGACACGACTGGGGACGGACTGGCTCCGGTCCGTGACCAGCGGAGATCCACCGCCGGTCGGACAGGTGGTCTCACAGGGCGAGAAGAAGATCTGTCATGCGCAGGGAACACCCGCGTTTCGACCCGTTGACGAGCACGTATCCCCTATGTAACCTTTGGCCAGCGCTGCGCAAGAATCTTGCAAAGTGCTGTTCAATTTCTCGCTGTTCCTCGCAACTTCAGGGATGCACTGCGTCCGTGCACCTGCCCCCCATCCGCGTCCGGTGACGGCAACGCGCTGCACCGGCCCAGCCCTGTCGTTCCTGACGAGAGATAGAAGAACGCGATGAGAAAGACGCACGGACCGTTACGCATGGCCGCCGCCGCCCTCGCGGCCGGCGCGCTCGTCCTCATGGGGTCGGTCGTCCCGGCCGCCGCCACGGGCGGGCCCAACCTCAGCCTCGGCAAGACCGCCTCGGCCAGCACCACCACCGGCGGGCACACCGCGAACCTCATCAACGACGGCAACCAGGCCACGTACTGGGAGAGCGCCAACAACAGCTTCCCGCAGTGGGCCAGGGTGGACCTGGGCGCCGCCACCAGCATCGACCAGGTCGTGCTGAAGCTCCCCGCCGACCCCGCCTGGCAGACCAGGACCGTGACCCTGTCCGTCCAGGGCAGCAACGACGGCACCGGCTTCGCCACCATCGTCGGCTCGGCCGGTTACACCTTCAATCCGGCCACGAACAACACCGTGACCATCAACTTCGCGGCCACCAGCACCCGGTACGTGCGCGTCAACATCACGGCCAACAACGGCTGGCCCGCCGGGCAGCTCTCCGAGCTCGAGGTGTACGGCACCAGCACCGGCGGCTCCGCCAACCTCGCCCAGGGCAAGACCATGACGGGCAGCAGCGTCTCCCAGACGTACGTGGCGAGCAACGCCAACGACCTCAACCAGGCCACCTACTGGGAGAGCAACAACAACGTCTTCCCCGAGTGGCTCCAGGTCGACCTGGGCGCGTCCGTCGCGGTCAACCGCGTCGTGCTCAAGCTGCCGGCCTCCGGCTGGCCCACCCGCACCCAGACGCTGGCCGTCCAGGGCAGCACGAACGGCTCCACCTTCAGCGACATCGTCGCCTCCGCCGGATACGTGTTCAACCCGGCCAACGGCAACACGGTCACCATCAACTTCGGCACCACCACCACCCGGTACGTGCGGCTGAACATCACCGCCAACACCGGCTGGCCCGCCGGCCAGATCTCCGAGTTCGAGGTGTACGGCCCGAGCACCGGCGACACCCAGGCGCCCACCGCGCCCGGCAACCTGGCCTTCACCGAGCCCACCCCCGGCCAGATCCAGCTCACCTGGAACGCCTCGACGGACAACGTCGGCGTGACGGGCTACGACATCTACGCCAACAACACCCTCCGCGCGAGCGTCGGCAACGTCACCTCCTTCGCCGACACCCAGCCGGTCAGCGCCACGGTCACCTACTTCGTGCGCGCCAAGGACGCCGCCGGGAACCAGTCGGCCAACAGCAACTCGGTCACCCGCCAGGGCCAGCAGCAGGGCGACACCCAGGCGCCCACCGCGCCCGGCAACCTCGCCTACACCGAGCCCGCTTCCGGCCAGATCCGGCTGACGTGGAGCGCCTCCACCGACAACGTCGCCGTCACCGGTTACGACGTCTACCGCAACGGCTCCGTCGCGGCCACGGTCGCCGGCAACGTGCTCACCTACACCGACAACCAGCCCGCCACCGCGACCGTGACCTACCACGTCCGGGCCAAGGACGCCGCCGGCAACGTCTCCGGCGAGTCCAACTCGGTGACCCGGCAGGGCTCCACGCCGCCGGGCAGCAACCTGGCCACCGGCAAGGAGATGGTCGAGTCCGGCCACGTGCACACCTTCGTCGCGGCCAACGCCAACGACGGCAGCCTGGACACCTACTGGGAGGGCGCGTCCGGCGCCTGGCCGGGCACGCTCACCGTCAAGCTGGGCGCCAACGCCAACGTCACCTCGGTGGTCGTGAAGCTCAACCCGTCCAGCGCGTGGGGCACCCGTACCCAGAACATCCAGGTCCTGGGGCGGGAGCAGAGCGCGACCGGCTATACCAGCCTGGTTGCCGCGGCCAACTACACGTTCAACCCCGCCTCGCAGAACACCGTCACCATCCCGGTCACCGCGACCACCGCGGACGTGCAGCTGCGCGTCAACAGCAACACCGGCGCGCCCGGCGGCCAGGTCGCCGAGTTCCAGGTGTTCGGCACCCCGGCCCCCAACCCCGACCTGGTCGTCACCTCGGCCACCTGGTCGCCCGCCTCACCGGTCGAGACCGACGCCATCACGCTGTCGGCCGTGGTCCGCAACAACGGCACCGCGAACGCCCCGGCCACCACCGTCAACCTCTACCTGGACACCACCCGGGTGGCCACGGTGAACGTGCCGGCGCTGGCCGCGGGCGCGCAGACGACCGTCACGTCGAACATCGGCCCGCGCGACGCCGCGAGCTACTCGGTGAACGCCAAGGTGGACGAGTCCAACACGATCATCGAGCAGAACGACGGCAACAACGCCTACGTCAACCCGGCGGCACTGACCGTACGCCCGGTCGACAGCTCCGACCTGGTGGCCTCGCCGGTGGCCTGGACCCCGAGCAACCCGTCGGGCGGCCAGACCGTCAACTTCAGCGTCGGCATCAGGAACCAGGGCACGGTGGCCTCGGCCGGCGGCGCCCACGGCATCACCCTGACCGTCCTCAACGACCAGGGCACCGTGGTGCGCACCCTGACCGGCTCGCACACCGGCGTCATCAACGCCGGCGCCACCACCGCCCCGGTCGCCCTCGGCACCTGGACGGCCGCCAACGGCCGCTACACCGTCCGGGTCGTGCTCGCCAACGACGGCAACGAACTGCCGGTCAAGCAGGCCAACAACACCACCGACAGCAGCCTCTTCGTGGGCCGCGGCGCGAACATGCCGTACGACCACCTGGAGGCGGAGGACGCCGTACGCGGTGGCGGCGCCGGCCTCGTCGGCCCGAACCGCACCATCGGCGACCTCGGCGGCGAGGCCAGCGGACGCCGCGCCGTCACCCTCAACACCAACGGCGCCTTCGTCGAGTTCACCACCCGCGCGGCCACCAACACCCTGGTCACCCGCTTCTCCATCCCCGACTCCGCGGGCGGCGGCGGCATCAGCGAGGAACTCAACGTCTACGTCAACGGCACCTTCCACAAGGCGATCAACCTGACCTCCAAGTACATCTGGCAGTACGGCAACGAGGCGAGCCCCAACAACTCGCCCGGCTCCGGCGGCCCGCGCCACATCTACGACGAGGCCAACATCTTCCTGAACCAGTCGTACCCGCCCGGCACGAAGATCCGCCTGCAGAAGGACCCCGGCAACGACACCACGTACGCGATCGACTTCATCAACACCGAGCAGGTCGCGCCCAACGCCAACCCCGACCCGGCCAAGTACACCGTGCCGACCGGCTTCACCCAGCAGGCCGTCCAGGCCGCCCTCGACAAGGCGCGCATGGAGACCGGCTGGGAGGGCGTCTACCTGCCCGCCGGCGACTACCAGATCTCCGGCAAGCTCAACGTGTACGGCAAGGCCGTCAAGGTCGTCGGCGCGGGACCCTGGTACACCCGGTTCTACTCGCCGACCGCCCAGGAGAACAGCAACATCGGCTTCGACGTGCAGTCCTCCGCCAACGGCTCCGCCTTCTCCGGCTTCGCGGCGTTCGGCAACTACACCTTCCGCGAGGACGGCCCCGGCAAGGTCTGGAACCTGACCGGCGTCAGCAACATCACGATCGACAACATGTGGATCGAGCACCAGATGGTCATGGTCTGGGGCACGAACATCAGCAACATCACCCTGTCCAACAGCCGCATCCGCAACATGTACGCCGACGGCCTCAACTTCACGAACAACAGCCGTAACAACACGGTCAGGAACATCGACGCCCGCTCCACGGGTGACGACGCCTTCGCCCTGTTCAACGCGGTCGACATCGTGCAGGGCGACAACACGGGCAACCTCTTCGAGAACCTCTCGGTGACCACCCCGTGGCGTGCGGCCGGCCTGGCCATCTACGGCGGCTTCGACAACACCTTCAGGAACATCTACATCGCCGACACGCTGACCTACTCCGGCATCACGGTCAGCTCGCTCGACTTCGGCTACCCGTTCCGGGGCTTCGGCACCACGCCGACGCGGATCGAGAACGTCTCGATCATCCGGTCCGGCGGCCACTTCTGGGGCGCGCAGACCTTCCCCGGCATCTGGATGTTCTCGGCCTCCAAGGAGTTCCGCGGCATCCGGATCAGCGATGTCGACATCGTGGACCCGACCTACAGCGGGATCATGTTCCAGACGAAGTACAACGGCGCGGCGGAGTTCCCGCACACCGACACCATCTTCACCAACATCAGGATCTCCGGGGCGCAGAAGAGCGGCGACGCCTTCGACGCCAAGTCCGGGTTCGGCATCTGGGTCAACGAGATGCCCGAGTCCGGTCAGGGCCCGGCGGTCGGCTCGGCCACCTTCAACAACCTGGTGATGAGCAACAACTTCCAGAACATCAAGAACACGACCTCGACGTTCACCCTCAACATCAACTGACCCTCCCCGGGAAGAGCGGCGCCGCCGGAGCTCCGGGCTCCGGCGGCGCCGCCGTGTCTTCCACCGGTCAGTCCCACCAGAACGACCACGCGTGCTTGCCCCGGATCTGCTCCGCGTAGTCCTCCAGCGTGCCCGGCCCCTGGATGATGCTGTCCGGGCAGAACGTCCAGTGCTCGGCCGCCACGTGCAGCGCGTGCAGGCCGGCCGTGGGCGGCGCGGCCACGCTCAGCTCCAGGGTGTTGAAGCCGGCCCCGACCACCCGCACCCCGAAGCGCTCCTCCCAGCTGCGCAGCACCGCCGCCAGCGGCACCGTCCACTCGTTGTGGTTGATGGCGCCCTGCCAGCCCATCACCGCCAGCGCGTCCGCGCCCCGGTCGGCGGCCACCAGGCCGAGCGGCGTGCCGTTGCGGGACAGCACCCCGGCGTACCAGTCGGCCACCACGCCCGGCTCTGCCACCAGCGTGCCCGGCTCGGCCAGGCCGGGGGAGACCGGGCCGAACGGCTCCAGGTTGCCGATCTGGTCCTTGTCGGCCTGCTCCACCCAGTCGGCCCAGACCTCGTCCATGAAGTCGCCGGCCCGGAAGTTGTCGATCTCGGCGGCCGTGTCCGGCGCGATCTGCCCGATCGACCAGGGCTGCACCGACTCCTCCAGCAGCAGCGGCCACAGCCCCGACTCCGGATGCTCGGCGCGCAGCCGCGCCCACAGCTCGCCCGGCACGGGGTCGTCGCTCAGCCAGAACGCCGGTCGCCGGTGCTGCCGCCGCCGCTCGAAGTTGGGATCGGGCCAGACGGCCGCGCCCTCCGGCAGCTCCACGCCCAGCGTCCGCCCTTCGCCGTGGTCGGCGAAGAGCTCGCGTATCTCGGGCGGCAGCTGCCCTTTCCTAACCGGCACGGCGAAGAGAATAGTTCACGCGTTCTTCCTGCGGTTTCCGGAACAGGTCGTTTGACCGAGGCCGTCGGGCGTAAGCCCCGTCCTTCAGGACTTTGTTGCCCGATTGGGTTGATGATCGTTGATTGCCAACGCAGTCTGGGATTACCCGGGCCGCGGAGAAGATGGAGAAAGATCTGCCATGTTTCTGCGCCCCAGCCTGCCCGTTCGGTGCCCGAGGCAACCGAACGGGTCGCGCGCGCGGAATCCCGATCACCCCGGCTCCACTTTGACGCCCGCGACTGCGCCCCTGCCCGATAGGCGACCAGTGCACCTGCGCGATGCCTGTGGGCCGACGCTCCTATCCGTGGCACCCGCGTGTCTCACCTGGCGCGGGAGTGCCAGCTAGGGCGCGAGCGTGTCCTGACCTGGACGGTGTTCGGCCCACCAGGTGTACGGCACCAGGACGGCGTGGACCTCCCCGTATTTGTGCACGATGGTGTGCAGACCATCGGTGCGTGCGGCCTCGACGCAACGACCGAGATGATCTCGGAGTTCTCGAACACTTATACGCTCAATCATGATTCGCCATGGTACCATTGGAGATCAAGAGGCTTCATGCCGAGGAGGTGTTCCATGCTGGCAGGCCGCCGCTACCGGGCCGAGTTCACACCCGAACAGGCTGAGTTCGCCGAGCAGATCGGCGGCATCTGCCGGTCGGTGTGGAACACCGCCCTAGAGCAACGCCGCGCTTACCGCAGACGAGGCGCGTTCATCGGCTACGCCGAGCAGTGCAGGCAACTCGCCGACGCCAAAGCCGATTTCGGCTGGCTGGCGGAAGCCCCGTCGCATTGTCTGCAACAGACCCTCAAGGACCTGGATCAGGCATGCAGGACGCACGGCGCGTGGAAGGTCCGGTGGCGATCAGGCCACGGATGGTCGCCGTCGTTCCGGTTTCCCGACGCCAAGCAGATCCTCGTGGAACGCCTGGCCCGCACGTGGGGCCGGGTCAAGCTGCCGAAACTCGGATGGGTGCGGTTCCGCTGGTCACGTCCGCTCGGTGGCATGCCGCGCAGCGCGACGATCACCCGCGATGGACGGCATTGGTACATCAGTTTCCTCGTTGAGGACGGAACGACCACCCCGCGAACTCACGCCCGGCCGGACTGTTCGGTCGGGGTGGACCGGGGCGTGGCCAGCGCCGCGGTCACCTCCGACGGCGAGTTCTTCGACCGGGAGTTCATCACCGCCGGTGAGGCGGAGCGGTACCGGCGTCTACAGCGGCGGCTCGCCCGCGCCCCGAAGGGCTCCAACCGGCGCAGGGCGGTCATAGCCGAGCTGGGGACAGTGATGCGGCGGGTCCGGCACCGACGTGCTGATTTCAACGCCCAGACAGCTCACGCCCTTACCAGCCGGTACGGCACGATCGTCCTGGAGGACCTCTCCACCCGGAACATGACCGCGAGCGCGAAGGGAACCAACCAACAGCCCGGCGCGAAAGTCGCCCAAAAACGAGGTCTGAACCGGGCCATTTTGGACAAGGGCTGGCACGGGCTGGAACTCGCGGCACGCAGCGCCGCGCGGCACAAGGGCAGCGCGCTCATCAAGGTCCCGGCAATGTACACGTCTCAGACGTGCTCGGCATGCAGGATGGTGGATGCGGTATCGCGTGAGAGCCAAGCGTGGTTCGCCTGCGCCTCCTGCGGCCATGCCGAGCATGCCGACGTGAACGCCGCCAAGAACATCAAGGCCGCCGGGCTAGCGGTCTCAGGACGTGGAGACCTCGCCGTTGGGCGGTCTGTGAAGCGTCAACCACCCCGGCCACGAGCGCGGCGGCATGCCGCGTCAGCGGCACGGGGAATCCCGCTCCTTTAGGGCCGGGAGGAAGTCAACTATCGTCGTCTCGTCGCCGCACGTGGAGGTCCCCATGCCGCTGCCCCGCCCGCTGCGGCCGGGCGACCCCGAACAGCTGGGCGGATACCGGCTCACCGGGGTCATCGGGGAAGGCGGCCAGGGCACGGTCTTCCACGGCGAGACGGCCGCCGGCGACCCGGTCGCGGTGAAAGTCCTGCACGCGCGTTTCCTCGGCCGCGCCGACGCGGAACGCCGTTTCTTCAACGAGGTGGCCGCGGCCCGGCGGGTGGCCGAGTTCTGCACCGCCCGGGTGATCGACGCGGACGTCACCCACGACCGGCCGTACATCGTGAGCGAGTACGTGGCGGGGGAGTCCCTGGACGCGCTCGTGCGCCGGGAGGGCCCGCGCGACGCGGGCGCGCTGGACCGGCTGGCGGTCGGCACCGCCGCCGCGCTGGCCGCCGTGCACCGCGCCGGGATCGTGCACCGCGACTTCAAGCCCGCCAACGTCCTGCTCGGCGCGGACGGCCCCCGGGTCATCGACTTCGGCATCGCGCAGCTCGTGGACGCGGCCGGGACCGAGGCGGGCCGGGTGCAGGGCAGCCCCGCGTACATGTCGCCGGAGCAGCTCGCCGGCCGCCGCCCCGGGCCGTCCACGGACGTCTTCAGCTGGGCGGTCACCATCAGCTTCGCCGCCACCGGCCGGCCCGCCTTCGGCGACGACTCCATCCCGGCCGTGATGAACCGCATCATGCGCCGCGAACCCGACCTGACCGGGGTGCCCGTACGGCTGCGCGGCGTGCTGAGCGACTGCCTGGCCAAGGACCCCGCCGCCCGGCCCAGCGCCGCCCAGCTGCTGATGACGCTCGTGCACCTGGCGGACGAGGCCGAGCCGCCGCGGGCCGGGCCCGTGCCCCGCTGGGCGCTCGGCACGCTCGCCGCGGTCGCCCTGGCCGCGGCCGGGGTGGCGGTCGCCGTCCCGCTCTGGCCGCGCGCACCGGCTCCCGTCCCGGCCGTGGCCGCTCCGATGAGCCTGGCCACCGCGGGCCCCGGCTTCGGCGAGCCGCTGGGCACGCCGTTCGCGGGCCACACCGGCGAGGTCCTCTCGCTCGTCCCCGCCACCCTCGGGGACCGCCCGGTGGTCGTCTCCGCGGGCAGGGACGGCACCGTCCTGGTCTCCGACGTGCGCACCGGCGCGGCGGTCGGCCCCGCCCGCCGCGTGGACGCGCTGGCCATCTCCTCGCTCGCCCTCGGCGACCTGGCCGGCCGCCAGGTCCTCGTCTGCGGCGGGTACGGCAAGGGCGTCTGGCTCTCCGACCTGGCCACCGGCAGCGAGCTGGCGTACGGCGGGGCGAGCGGCGACGTGGTCGCCCTGGCCACCGCCCGCGTGGACGGCCGCCCCGTCCTGGTCGCCGCCGGGCATCGCGCCGTGCACGTGACCGACCTGGCCGGCGGCAAGGCGCTGCTGGCGCTCGGCGGCGGCGCGTCCGACGTCGCCACGGCCGTGCTCGGCGGCCGGCAGGAGATCGTCGCGGCCGCCCTGGACGGCACCGTGCACCGCTGGGACGCGGCCACGGGGGAGCCGGTGGGCCGCCCGTTCCCGGCTCCCGGGACCCGGCTGGCGCTCGCGTACGCGGCCGGGCGTCCGGTGGTGGTGTCCGGGGCCCAGGACAACACGCTGCGGGTGCTCGACCTCGAAACGGGGGCCCAGTTAGGGAAGGCGTACGCGGGGCACACGGACCGGATCAGCGCCGTCGTCACGACCGTGCTGGACGGGCGGCCCGTGGCGGTCACGGGCAGCTGGGACGGGACGGTCCGGGTCTGGGACCTGACCTCGGGCCGCCCGGTCGGCGGGCCGCTGACCGGTCCGGACGGCTGGGTGACCTCGGTGGCCGTCACCGAGGTGGACGGGCTGCCGCTGGTGGTGGCCGGCAGCCGGGACGGGACTGTGCGCACGTGGCGGTTGTGACGCGTCGCCGTACGGAACAGGACCGATCCTGACCGCTACAGGGGAGAGGCTGGGCCCATGACCGACCAGACCGATATTCCGCGGGAGGCGAGCTGAGATGACTCGTGACGTTCAGATCACCTTCGACTGCGCCGACCCGGCCAAGCTGTCCGCGTTCTGGGCCGAGGCGCTCGGCTACCGGCTGCAGGATCCGCCGCCGGGCTTCGAGTCGTGGGATCAGGCCCTCGACGCCATGGGTGTGCCGCCCGAGCGGCGCAACGACGCCTCGGCGCTGCTCGACCCCGGCGGCGCGGGGCCGCGGCTGTTCTTCCAGCGGGTGCCGGAGGGCAAGCAGGCCAAGAACCGGGTGCACCTGGACGTGCGGGCCGCTCCCGGGCTCCAGGGCGACGCGCGCATGGCGGCCCTGGAGGCGGAGGCCGAGCGGCTGGCCGGTCACGGCGCCACCCGGCTCGCGCGCCACGAGCCCGCGCCCCCGCTCGACGCCGGGCACATCGTGATGGCCGACCCCGAGGGCAACGAGTTCTGCCTCGACTGATCGGCGACTGATCGGCGACTGATCGGCCTATCCGGGTGAGGCGAAAGCGATCACGTTGTCCGGGTAGTGCCCCCGGCCGCGGTCGAACATGCCGCCGCAGGTGATCAGCCGCAGCTGGGGGCCGAACGTGGGGCCGTAGACGGCGTGGGTCGGGAACTCCGCCTTCGGGTAGGCGCGTACGTCGTCCACGAGGAAGCGGACGCGGCGGCCGTCCGCGAGTTCCACGTGGACGGCGTCGCCGCGCTTGAGCCTGCCGAGCCGGGCGAACACCCCAGGCCCGGTACGGCTGTCCAGGTGACCGGCGATCACGGCCGGACCCGGGTCGCCTGGGCGTACGCCCGCCGCGTACCAGCCGGCCACGGCGGCGTCCACCGGCGGGACCATGACGCCCGCCGCGTCCAGGCGGAGGCGCTCCAGGGCGCTGCGGACGCCGATCGCCGGGATGGAGACGGCGACCGGTTCCGCGTGCCGTACCGGCGGGGAGACGACCGCGGCCTGGCCCCGGACCGCCGACCAGCCGGGGACCGGCGTGGCGAGCGTGGGCACGGGGACGGGACGCGGCGTCCCGCACCCCGCCACCGCGAGCACCACCATCAGCGCCGCCATCAGCGCCACGCCCAGCCGCACCACCAGCGGCACCGCCTGCCGCACTGCCAGCCGCACCGCCGGCGCGGCGCAGGCCGGGCCGCGCCGCATGTCAGCGCACGCGGCGGCGGCGCAGCACGACCGACAGCGTCAGCGTGATCCCGGCCAGCACGCTCGCGACCGCCGCCGCGAGACCGGGACCGCTCGCCGTGAGGCCGCCGGACCGGTTCCCGCTCGCGAGGCTGTCGGCCTTGTCCCCGCTCGTGAGGCTGTCGGCCTGGTCTCCGCTCGCGAGGCCGCCGAGGCCCGTGTCGACCGCCCCCTTCGGGGTCACGCCCGGGGCGGCCGCGTCCCGCAGGCTCAGGAGGTCCAGGCCGCCCTCGCCGTCCAGGACCACGACCGTGTTGGTGCTGCCCGGCGCGAGCGCGACGTCCGCGCTGGCCGACGCCTCGCCCGCGGCCACCGTGATCTTCTGGGTGGCGGCGGCGTCGACCGGCCGGTAGTCCGGCGTGTCCGCGAACTTCAGGCTCTCCTCGAACACCGCGCCGCCCGCCGTCACCTTCAGCGTGCGCTCCTTCAGCGACGCCGCGATCACCCGCAGCCCCGCCTTGCCCGCCGGCAGCTCCATCGAGTCCGGCAGCACCTGCAGCCGGATGCTCTGGTACGGCCCCAGGCCCGCCACCGTGTACGCGTTGCCCCCCGCCACCCGCACGTTCGCCGACAGCACCGGCGGCGTCCCCGCCCCGGCCCCCGCCGGCCGCATCGCCACCGTGTACTGCCCCGCCCCCAGATTCTGGTACGGCGACACGCCCCCGTACGGCACCGCCTTGAGCACGAGCTTCGGCGCGTCCCCGCCGAACGGGTAGAGGTAGACGTCCACGGCCGGGGTGTCGGGCGACAGATGCGCGAGCCGTACGTGGCCGACGGCGGACGCCGCGGACGCCGGAACGGCCAAACCAGCCAATGCGACGAAAAATGCGAATAAGAGGGTGATGCGTGAGGTCATGAGGGGGCCAGCTCCGTGAGGTCAGGAGGAGAGGGAGCCCGTCGGGCTCGGGGCGGAATACCGGATGCGCAGGATTGTGGACGCTGCGTCACTCGGCTGAGCCAGTTTGACCTCGATGGGATGGAATTGTGATTGCTGCGCCTCGAAGAACCGCAGAATTCCGGAGATGTTCTCCTCCGACGGCTGGTCCCCGTCGATCGTGCTGATCTCCACGCCGCGCAGCGGCACCCCCGGGTCCGCGCCCGCGTCCCCGAACGCCCGCACGTACAGCCGGTGCGAGGCCGCGACCGCCGCCAGCGCGCTCAGCAGCCGCGCGTCCACCTCGCCCGCCGCCAGCTGCCGGGTCGCGTCCGGCGCCGCCGCCAGACGCGGATGCCCCAGCAGTTCCCGCCCGGCCCGGCGCCGGTCCGCCGCGTCCCGCGCCAGCTCGCGGGCGAACCGCCGAACCCCCTCCGGCGTGACCCGCCGCACCTCGATCTCCGCCACCCTGGCCAGCGCCTCCGGCGCGAGCACCGGGTCCAGCCCGGCCCCGAACATGGCCCGCACCGCCGGGGTCACCACCACCACGTCCGCGTTGAGGACCTCGTCGCGGGGGCCGCGCAGCGGCAGCAGCGTGCCCGGATGCACCCCCGCCGCCGTCAGCTCCGCGCACATCGGCGGGTCGCACGCCACGATCCCGCGCACCTGGGCCACCACCCACCGCGCCGCGTTCCCCCGCGACAGGTCCGCGACCTCCACCCGCCGCAGCTGCTCCGCCCGCGGCGCGGCCACCTCCCTGACCGCCCGCGAGTTCACGAACGCCCCCGCCACGAGCACGCCGGCCGCCGCCAGGGACAACCCCGCCGCAACCCGGACCAGCCGCCCCGGAGGCATCCAGAACCGCACCCGACCTCCCCGCGTTCTCGGAAATCACCGCCGCCTCGTGAACAGCTTCGTGAACACACGCCCGTCCGTCCATCCCGGCCCGCTCATTTCGGTCGTCCGCATGGTCGGCGACGTACGGAACCCGGAACTCCCACGGATTCCCGGTATGGACATCGCGGGGAAATATTGAGAAACCTCAATTAACGGGTGGAGTCGTGGGGAGGCTTCTGTTGACGAGGATCATCGTCACTCCAGACGGCCGGAACGTCGCGGTCGAGGTGTGGGGGAAGCCGGACGGCAGGCCCGTCTTCCTGCTGCACGGGACCCCTGGCGGCAGGTTCCAGCCCAGGCCGCGCGAGAAGTCGCTGCACATGCGGGGCATCCGGCTGATCAGCTTCGACCGGCCCGGCTACGGGGGGTCCACCCGGCGGCTCAACCGGACCGTCGGCGACGTGGCCGCCGACGTGGCCACCATCGCCGACGCGCTCGGCCTGGGCCGCTTCGCGGTCGTCGGCAGGTCGGGCGGCGCGCCGCACGCGCTCGCCTGCGCGGCCCTGCTGCCCGACCGGGTGACCAGGGCCGCGGCGCTGGTCGGCCTGGCGCCGCGGACCGCCGACGGGCTCGACTGGTTCGCCGGCATGATCGACGCCAACGTGATGGCCTACACCGAGGCGCGCGGCGGGCACCGGGCCATCGCGCCCCGGCTCCGCGCGGCCGCCAGGGAGATCCGCGCCGACCCGAACAGCAAGGTCCGCGGCATCTACGAGCAGGTGCCCGAGTCCGACCGGCGGGTCGTCGGCGACAACGGCATCCGCCGCATGCTGGAGCGCAACTTCGCCGAGGGGCTGCGCGACTCCGTGGACGGCTGGGTGGACGACGTGGTGGCCTTCTCCATCGGCTGGGGCTTCGAGGTGTCCGCCATCCAGGCGCCCACCCTCATCTGGCACGGCGAGAACGACGTGTACTCGCCGGTCGGGCACGCGTACTGGCTGGCCCAGCAGATCGCGCACGCGGACGTGTGGATCCAGCGCGGGGCGGCCCACTTCGGCGCCCTGGAGGTGCTGCCCCGGGTGCTGGCCTGGCTGGTCCGCGGCGGCGGCGAGGTCAGATCGGCTGCGGTTCGAGGTCCCGGTTGACCCGGCGCCACTCCCGCAGCGCCAGGCTGCTGGGGTGGTGCTCGCCGAGCCGCGCGCCGACCGCCGCCAGCGCCTCCTTGTGCACCTGCGCCGACTGCGTGGTCTGCCCGAGGGCGCGCAGCGTGATGGCGTAGTTGGCCTGGCACGCCAGCGTGTCCGGATGGTCCCGGCCGAGCGTGGTGAGCAGGCTCGTGAGCGCCTGCCGCTCCAGCTTCTCCGCGGTCTCGTGGTCGCCGGCGTCCGCCGCGCAGTTGGCCACGTTGATCGTGCACGACAGCGTGAACGGGTGCTGGTCGCCCAGCCGCGCCCGCATCGACGCCAGCGTCTCCTGGCCCAGCCGCAGCGCCCCCGCCAGGTCGCCCGTGCCCCGCCGGTAGGTCATCAGGTTGTTGGCCGCCACCAGCGTGTAGGGGTGCTGGTCGCCCAGCCGCTCCCGGTAGCCGTCGAACACCGACGCCGCCAGGTCCCGCGCGCTCTCCTTGTCGTCCACCGCCGACAGGCAGCAGGCCAGCTCCAGCGCCGCCGCGCTGGACTCCGGGTGGAACGGGAACAGCCGCTGGTAGTGGTCGTGGGTGTCCTGGGCCCGCTTCAGCGCCTCCTGCCGCTCGCCGGCCCGCCGCAGCGAGACCGCGATGCTCTTGGCGGCCCGCAGCGCGTCCGGGTAGTCGTCGAACTGGAGCATGCTGTAGCCCGTCAGGGTCCGGTTGAGCAGCTCCACCGACGCCGCGAACTCGCCCGCCTCGCGCATGTCCCTGGCCAGGTTCTGCGCCGTGCTCAGCGTGTACGGGTGCCCCGGGCCGAACACCTCGCCCATGCGCTGCAGGGTGTCCTCGTCCAGCTCCTTGGCGCTGCGCCAGTCGCCCACCAGCCGGTAGGACACGGCCAGGTTGTTGGCCGAGTTGAGGGTGCGCGGGTAGTCCTCGCCGTAGGTCTCCTTCCACTGCTCGTGGTTGTTGCGGTCCATCTCCAGCGCGCGGGCGAACTCGCCGAGCGCCCGCAGGTCGGCCGCCAGGCCGCCGGTCGTCATCAGCGTGTGCGGGTGGTTCTCCTTCAGCGTCTTGCTCTGCTGGGCCAGCACCCACTCGTCCAGCTTGCGCGCCTCCGCGAAGTTGCCCTGGGAGCGGAGCACGTTGGCGATGTTGAACAGCATGTGCAGCCGCTGCCGCTCCAACTGCCCGAACTTCTCCTCCCAGTAGTCGGCCAGGCGCTGGCCCAGCTGGAGGGCGCTGTCGTACTCGCCGCGCTTCCACCAGTAGCGGACCCGCTCGGTGAGCAGCTGCCTGGTCTCCTCCTCCACGCACTTCTCCGCGTCGGAGGGCAGCAGGTGCGGCCAGATCAGGTCGTACTGCTGCCAGTTCTCCGGGTCGTCCACCTCGCCGGTCTGCGGGCGGGCCGCCACCAGGATGTGGTGGACCTGGTGGGAGATGGTCTCGATGTCGTCGGAGGACATCTGGTCCCGGATGACCGTCTGCACCAGGCGGTGCACCTGGATGGTCTTGCTGCCCTGGTCGATCTTCGCCAGCGCGAACCGGCTGATCTCCCGGATCACCCGCCCCAGCACCAGCTTCTCGCCGCGCAGCGAGTCGTCGTACGGCAGCAGCGCCCGCATCATGTCGTCGCTGTAGATCAGCGACAGCGAGATCGGGTCGGGGGAGAAGTACGCGCAGAGCTGGAGCATGCGCTCGGCCGCGGGCGACCTGCTGCGCAGCTGCTCCAGCGAGACGTTCCAGGTGGCCGCGACCGAGTTCTCGTAGTCCGTCGGCCGGTTCATGGCCAGGATCCTGGGAGCCTGCTTCTGCAGCTGGGTCACGTATTCGGCGGCCGAAAGACCGGTCTCGCTCAGCCAGGCCGCCGCCTGCTCCACCGCCAGCGGCAGGAAGCCGAGCTCCTCGGCCACGCTCAGCGCGTCCGCGGGGGCCAGCCGGGGCACCCGGCGGAGCAGGTGCTCCACGCTCTCCTGCTGGCTGAACACGTCCACTTCCAGCGGCGCCGCGATGTTCGACCAGGTCTGGATCCGGGAGGTCACGATCACGTGGCCGGTGCCGCCCGGCAGGAACGGCTTGAGCTCCTCCGGGTCGCCCGCGTTGTCGAAGATCAGCAGCCAGCGGGCGTGCGGCTCGCCCCGCCGCAGCGCCTCCCTGGCCGCCAGCGCGCCCTCCACCACGCTGTCGCTGACCGGCAGGCCGATCCGCCTGGCCAGCTCCGCCAGCATCGGGTTGATCAGGTCGGGCTGCTCGGCCGGGATCCACCAGACCAGGTCGTAGTCGGCCGCGAAGCGGTGCGCGTACTCCAGGGCGACCTGGGTCTTGCCGACGCCGCCCATGCCGTACAGGGCCTGGGGGAGGACCACGGCCTGGCTGCTGCCCAGCAGCTGGTTGCGGAGCGTCTCCAGGGCGATGTTGCGGCCGGTGAAGGAGGCGTTGCGGGCGCCGACGCTCCAGATGGACGGCTGGGTGCCCGGGTAGCGGGTGCCCAGCTGGGACAGCTCGATCGTGTCGTGGCCGTGCCCCGCCCTGCCGACCGCGCGCAGCACCGCCTCGACGGCGTCCTCCGAGCTGAGCCGGACCAGGTCCACCGGCGGGCGCTCACCCACCGGCATGGTCAGCCGTACGGCGTCGGAGACCCGCAGCGAGACCACGTCCGGCGGTGTCCCGGTCGGCAGGTCGGCGCTGGACGGCCACTCGTCCCGCTGTGAACCCCGCAGGTAGGCCGGGGAGAGGATGACCACCGTGCTGGCCGACTCGGGCATCTCCTGGGCGGGGGAGCGGTCGGCGGAGCCGTACCGGGTGACGGGGGTGACGCGGAAGCCGGCCTGCTCCAGCACGGCCATCACCCAGTCCGCCCACATGCGGTCCTCCGGCGCGTAGCTCAGCCGGATGTCGGGATGCTGGGCGGGCTGCCGCCGGGTGAACGCCTCCAGCCAGCGCAGCCGCACGGTCTCCTCCATCGGCGGCATGGCCGCCACGGTCCCGTCGGTGATGGCCGAGGTGAGCCGCTCGTACGCGGACAGCAGCGACCCCGGCGACCCCGGGCTGTCCCCGAACGTCGCCAGCGTCTCCTCGAACGCGTAGAACCGCTTGTACGGCACCTCGATGGTCGCCCAGTAGTTCTTCACCCCGTCCGGCGAGAGCCCCTTCGGGAACCCGACGAACTGGTCCCTGGCGTGCATGCGCCCCGCGTCGACCTTCTTCTTCTCCCCGTCGTCCACCCGCATGAGCACCGGCAGGATGCGGATGTTGTGGTCGGGATACTGCTTGTCGATGATCCGGGCGACCTCGGCGGCCCCGTCGATGCTCTGGTCGCTCATGGTGAAGCAGTCGACCAGCACGTCCGGCAACGCGATGGTGCAGATGTCCGCGATATCACTGAACCCGGTACGGCTGTCGATCAGCGTGTAGTCGTAGTTGCGGCGCATGTCGGCCTGCAGGGCGTCCAGGAACTGCCCGCCGCCCCGCTCATAGAAGACGTCGAGGTCGAAGGTGGACAGCGAGGAATAGTCGCGGTTGCGACGCCCGGCGGAGAGGAAGTCCAAGGTGCCCGCGCCGGGGAAGTCCCATTTCTCCAGGGAGACCGCGTGCCGGGTGACCCGGGCGTACTCCCTGTGCCAGTCAGGCTCGTCATGCGGGGACGTGGTGGCCCACTGATAGTCCGTGATCATGTCCACCACCCCCTTCGTGGCGGCGATCACACTCTCGTCCAGGAAGGGGTGAAAGAAGCGGTGCAGACCGGGCGATTCCAGGTCCCAGTCGATGACCAGAACACGTCGGCCGTGGCTGGCCAGAATCCACGCGGTGTTGGCGAGGGCCATGGTGCGGCCGGTTCCGCCCTTGAACGAATAGAAGGTGATGATCTTGCCATTCTGGTCACTTACCATCGGAATCCTCCGTCTTCGTCAGTCGCGGTCGGGTGCCGGGCACGCCACGGGGGGAATAGTTGGGCGCCGACTTCAAGTAGCTCTTGGCGGCACTGGTGAAAATTCTCGGCAGCCCCCGCTGAAATGCGCCCAGTGAGGAGATGTGGCTGACGACGGGCAGACCGGGCCGTTCCGGAATGACCTCGCGGAGCAACGCGCGCAACTCGGATTCCGCCGCCGCCGTCTGCTCGTCCTGAAGGTTCCACGGCACGATCGGCTGCGGCCGCCGGTCCTGCCCGCAAACGCGGCGCAGCACTTCCCGCGTTTCCGCGTGCCGCGCCGCCCACGGATCCACGACGAGCACGCTGGGCGCGTCGGGGCCGCCCGCGCCGGTGAGGTGTTCGACGTGATTGTCGAATGAGCCGACTTCGAGAAGATATCCGTGGCGCAGCGCCAGTTCCATCGCATAGGAGGCCAGCGGCCGGTGCTCGCCGGGTTTCGGAAACGGATTCCATTCTTGCGGAGTCTGCCCGTACGACTCGGTGAGCCGCCCATCCGGCAGCCGGGACAGGTCGGGCGCGACCACGGTCAGCCGCATCCGGGGCGAGCTGGACTTGGCCGGCGGTTCGCCCGCCGCGTCGTGGAACGCGCTGGTCAGGCTCATGTAGTCGACGGGCTCGCCGGGCGGCACGAGATCCTGCTCGGCCACCTTGATGATCCGGCGCGCCAGCGCCTTGATGGCGGTCTCGTAGTGTGTGCGCATCGACCGGGACTTCATCAGCCCGTAGAAGCCCTCCTGGCGATATCGGGGGCCGAACATCTCGTGGTCGAACTGAATTTCCTGCGCGCATTTCGGCAGATGCTCAGGATCCTGGAGCGGCGCCCAGAGAGCCGGGATGATGGCGGTGAGCCGGTTGCCGCGATCGGGTGTCGCCTCCAGCCGCTGGGCGAAAGCCGTCCATTCCTTCCCGCATTCTTGGCTGTCGAAGTAGCGGGGCGAGTACAACGGGATGAAAACCCGGCAGGTGGCCAGCGCGCCGGCCAGCTGCTCCGGCCATCGGTCGCCGGACTGAATGCCGCGATCCATGAATCCGGCCTGTGCGGCCTTGAGTTTTGTCTCGTTCAGGACGATCTCGGAGAGATCGATAAAGAGTCTCGCCACCCATCTGTTCGGGTCGGGCCCGCGGGTGGAGTCGAGGCCCGGGATGTGCGCGTAGCTGAGAAAGAAGCAGGGGCCTTGGACCACCGATCGTGAGGTCGGGTTTGGTGCCATCCGCCTCCTTCCTCGCGGGCTTTACCGTAGGAACGCAGATTAGTCCGAAGGAGTGCCCGTGAGGAATATTTCGATGGGATTTCTCCGTTGTCACACCCAATCTGTGGCGAAATCTACCGTTATGGGCACAGGAAACAACCGGGGAATACGCGTTTCCGAGCACGCCGCGCTTACCCTTTACGGCCCGCACGGAATCAGCGCCCGGCCGAGCGTGATTCCGTTCCGCCGGGCACGATTTCACCGTATTCCACCCAGGTCCGACCGTACCTGAAATCGGCGGCATGACGAGAGGCCCGTACGGGTGGGCGGGCCGAATACCGATATTCGGCGCGGCGATAGGGATACGCGTGGGAAAGATGTCGCGGGCGGGTCAGCTCTCCCAGCCCTGGACGGTCCGCCGCATGCGGGCGACGGCCCGGTCGCCGAAGACCGTGAGCCGGCCCGAGGCGGACAGCGTCTCGATGGCCCCCTCGGTGTGGCCGCGCCAGAGCGTGTACTGCTCCCGCGCCCTCACCTGCTCCGGCCCGGTGACGCGGTCGCGACGCACCCGCCAGAAATCGCTGACCGCGATGTGCGCGTACGTGCCCTGCAGCAGCCCTTCGAGCGGTCGCGGGTCCTGGCGCCAGGGGGCGTGATAGAGCGTGGTGTCCGACTCGTCGTACAGGTCGAAGAGGTCGAGCAGGGCGCCCAGCTTGACGTGCTGGAACTCGTGGATGAGCAGCAGCGCCAGGGTGGCCGGGTCGGCGGGCAGGGCGGCGGCGACGGCGCCGAACGCGTGCCTGGCCGTGGAGGACACGTCCTTGCCCGCGGGCGCGGGGGCGAGCGGCATGATCGTGGACAGCCCCGCGCGCAGCCCTTCCGCGTACGCGGGGTAGTCGGACTCGATGAGCCGCCAGGCGGGGTCGAAGCACTCCTGCCAGGCGTCGGCGTCGGCCTTGCCGAGCGTGGCGGCGGCCGGCCACTGGTGGCAGTCGCGGTTCGGGTCGCGGTCCTCCAGCAGGACGGAGAAGTCCCCGGAGCGGAGGCGGCGGGTCCCGATCAGCGCGGTCGCGGGCCCGTCGATCCAGGCGGAGCCCGCCTCGACGACCAGCGTGGCGGTGTCGCCCGGCACCTCGTCGAACGTGCCTACGGTGGGCAGGTGCACCGAGCCGCCGGTCACCGCCACCGGCACCCGCACGGAGAGCCCCGCCCGGTACGCCGCCGCGGCGGCGATGTTGGCCAGGTAGCCGGGACCGGCGTGGGCCCGCGTGGCCGCCCAGACCCGCACGTACGGATGGGCCAGCACCGTGAGCAGGGTGGCGCGGTGGTCGCGGTCGAGCGCCACGAGCAGGTCCCAGGCCGCGGGCGGCCGGTCCGGCAGCGACGCGACGATCATGCGCTGGAGGCTCGACTGCGACCGGGCCAGCGTCTCGATGTCGCCGCCGTCCCCGAACCCGGAGGCCAGGGCGTCGTAGGTCGCGGCGGGCATGCCGTGGTTGTTCGCCGGGTTGATCATCGCGGTGTTGTCCCGGATATGTGAGATGAGGGCGAGCAGGTCGGCGCAGAAGACGCTCGGGTTGTCGAAGGAGCCGTCCCGGAACCGGTGCGGGTAGAGCCCGCCGCCGCAGCTGCGGACCACCGGGCAGGCCCGGCAGGTGGCGGAGAGCCCGTCCAGGCCGCGCTGGCGGGCCCGCACGCCGGGGTGCCCTGCCACCTCGTTGAGCGAGTGCCCGGCCAGGTCGAAGCCGGTGGCCGGGGCGCCGTCGAAGGCCACCTTGAGCGAGTCGACCTGCTCGTAGCCGCCGTCGGTCTCGATCACGACGAGGGTGGTGGGCTCCAGGCCGATGGCCTCGCTGAGGCTGCCGCGGCCCTGGACGGTGTTGATCACCGACTCGAAGAGGCGCACCGGGACCGGGCGGCCGTCCGCCTGCCAGCGGTCGAAGATCGTGATCAGCCAGTCGGCGTAGGCGGTGGCGGACGGGCGCGGCGGCGGCTCGTCCCAGGTGGCGTGCGGGAGCAGGAAGTCGACCCGGGGCGGCTGGAGGGCGACGAGGGCTTCGTAGACGGCGATCGGATCGTTGGCGACGTCGATGGTGCAGAGCAGGCCCGCGTAGATCTCCGGGCGGGCGCGGAGCAGGGCGATCGCCTTGATCACCTGGTCGTAGCTGGAGCGGCCGTTCGCGTACAACCGGTGCCGGTCGTTCGCGATCCGGTCGCCGTCCAGGGAAATTCCGACTTTAATCTGATTTTTGGCGAAAAGGTCGCAGAACCTGCTGTCGAGGGTGACGCCGTTGGTATGGATTCGAAGATCAAGATGGCAGATTCCGTCGAGGCGTTCCCGGAGCACGCGGATGATGTCGGCCAGCAGGTCGTGACCGGCCAGCAATGGCTCGCCCCCGTGGAGCACGACGTGAATATTTTTCACGTCGTGCTCTTCGACGTGCTCGGCGATGCGCTCGGCGGCTAATGCCGCCGTTTCGACGGACATGGCTTTGGGGCGGCCGCGCCAGCTCTGGTCAGCGTGCTCGTAGACATAGCAGTGGTCGCAAGCGAGATCACAACGGCTATGAATTTTCAGGACAAACTGATCGAACGGCAGGATAATCCCACTCACGTCGCCCCGATCCAGTGCTATAGAGACGACTGGAAGGCGGCTACGGCGACTCTGGGGTTGTCCGACGCCATCGGCACGATTCTGGCCAGGGACGAGCGGTGCGAACCCTGGGTCGTGAGCTCCTCAAGCGAAAAGTCATGAACATCCATGACGGCTGAGGCGAGGTTCGGCGTTTCTGCCTTGGTGATCATTTTATCCATTTCCGAAGTTAGGCCGCTTACGGCGCTAAGAAGCGCTCGAGCGCAGGTGCCATCCAGCACCCTGCAGCCTAACGCTTCGCCATTGCCTTGTTGCGGGAAGTGACGTGTCCCTCGGTTTGATTTTTTAAGCCCTGCTCTCAAGAGGTGACAAAGCGTACACGCAGTGCGAGCAAAATTCTTATCTGTGATCAAACCGAGATAACTGGGTATCGATATACTATCGTAAACGTAACCACACAGTAAGGTTTCAAAGAAGAACGGGACTAACGTTCCGAAAGTGGCGATTTGGCTATATGTCGGATCGTGCGCCATTTGTCTTATCAGCTGAGGCGCTCGGCGCCTTCCGGCCAGAGAATCTCCACCCGGATGCGCCGGCGCCGCGCCGCGTCCACGACCTCCGCCGTCCCGCCCACGCCGCGCGAGGGCCCGCCGTCCCAGACCGCCACCAGCACGTCGGCGTCCGCCAGCATCACCTCGTTGGCCGCCGCGAAGACGGCCGGCGTCGGCTCCTCGTGGGACAGGCGGCGCACCGGGTCGGCCCGGTCCAGCAACCCCTCGAAACGCTCCCGGTCGGGCGGCGGCAGGGCGGAGCCGTACGCGCGGGCCGGGACGATGGCCTCCAGCCGGCCGCCCAGGCGCAGGACCGTCTCGGCGAAGATCTGGTCGGCCCCCGGGGCCAGGCAGCAGACGCCCACCACCTCCGCGCCGTGCGGGACGAGCAGGCCTTCCAGCGCCGTACGGACCAGGTCGGCGGTCCCCGGGCTGAGATCCCGGTGACCGGTCACGGCTACCCGCATCGTCTCCGCCTTGTGCGTGGGCCTGTGTTACCCGCCAACGAGATGGTTGAGCACGCGGACGCCGAAGTCGAGGCCCGAAACGGGCACACGTTCGTCGATTCCGTGGAACATGGTGAAATAGTCCAGGTCCGGCGGCAGCAGCAGGGGCGCGAAGCCGTAGCTGGGGATGCCGATGCGGGCGAAGGACTTGGCGTCGGTGCCGCCGGTCATGACGTACGGGACCGGGCGGGCGGACGGGTCCTCCCGGCGCAGGGCCGCGCAGAGGTCGTCGAAGAGGCCGTGCGCGGGGGCGGAGGGCGCCTCCTCGAAGTTGACGAACTCCCGGGTGATCTTGGGACCGAGCAGGCGGTCGACGGTGGCCAGGAAGTCCTCGTGGGTGCCCGGCAGGAAACGCCCGTCCAGGGTGGCCTCGGCGGTGCCGGGGATCACGTTCACCTTGTAGCCGGCGTTGACCATGGTCGGGTTGACCGAGTTGCGGATGACGCCCTTGAACAGGGCCGCGGCCGTGGGCGGCAGGCGCTTCAGCTCGGCGTCCAGGTCGCCCAGGTCGATGCTCGTGCCGAGCGCCTGGCCGATGCCCCTGATCAGGGCGGCGACGGCCGGCGTGAGCCGCACGGGCCAGGTGTGGTCGGCCAGCCGGGCCAGGGCGCGGGCCAGTTCGGCGACCGGGTTGTCGACGGGCGGCTTGGAGCCGTGGCCGGGTACGCCGCGGGCGGTGACCCGCATCCACGCGGTGCCGCGCTCGGCGACGGCCACGGGGTAGATCCTGGCGCCGTCCGCGGTGACGGTGAAGCCGCCGGACTCGCTGATCGCCTCGGTGCAGCCGTCGAAGAGGTCGCGGTGCCGCTCGGCGGCGTAGCGGGAGCCGTACTCCCCGGTGGACTCCTCGTCGGCGAGGAAGGCCAGGACCAGGTCGCGGCGGGGGCGCACGCCGCGGCGGGCCAGGTCGCGGACCAGGGCCAGGGTCATGGCCAGGCTGCCCTTCATGTCGACCGCCCCGCGGCCGTGCACGCAGCCGTCGGCGATCTCGCCGGAGAGCGGGTGCAGCTTCCACTCGGCGGGGTCGGCGGGCACCACGTCCAGGTGACCGTGGATGAGCAGCGCGTCGGGAGAGTCCCCGGGAACGCGAGCGATCACGCTGGTACGGCGCGGCGCCGACTCGACCATGACCGGTTCCACGCCCGCCTCCGCGAGCAGGCCCGCCACATACTCCGCGGCCGTGCGCTCACCGGGGCCGGGATTGGTGCTGTCGATGCGGAGCAGCCGCGAGCAGATCTCGGCTGCCTCGGTCGTGGAGTCGCTCACCGTGCCATTTTCCCCGGTCCGCGGGGGTGGCCGTGCCAGGGCGGCGGAAGGAACCTAACAAATAGGGCCTTGCCCGTGTGAGAAGTCGGAGTAAGGCTCGAAGTTGACCTCGGGGGCCGCGCGAGAGGAAGGCGCCCCATGACCGAAGTCTCCTCGACCCGTCCGCTCGGCGTCAGCCGCCCGGATCTCTCCGTCACCGACCTCCCGTCCCCCGAGGAAGTGTTCAAGGTCTCCAGGATCGGGCCGAAGGAGCTGGTCAAGTTCGCCATCGGCCCCAGCCTGATCGCCCTGGGCATCTCCATCGGCAGCGGCGAGTGGCTGCTCGGCCCGCAGGCCGTCGGCCAGTACGGCTTCATCGGCGTCGGCTGGGTGATCACCATCTCGGCCGTGCTGCAGACCTTCTACAACGTCGAGATCTCGCGCTACATCATGGCCACCGGCGAGGCCCCGGTGGTCGGCTGGGGCCGCGTCCCGCCCGGCTACCTGCTCTGGGTGCCCCTCTCGGTCTTCGTCGTCATCTTCGCCTTCATCGCGGGCGGCTGGGCCGCCTCCGCGGGCCAGGGCGTGTACGCGCTGGTCCACGGCGAGGTGCCCCCCGCCGGGGCCGAGGAGCCGAGGCTGTGGGCGATCGCCCTGCTGCTCCTGGTCTTCCTGATCACCGCCGCCGCCCGCCGGGTCAGCCGCGCCCTGGAGCTCGCCAACTGGGTCATGATCAGCGCCATCCTGGCGGGGCTGCTGATCATCGACCTGTTCGTGGTCCCGTTCAGCCAGTGGTGGGAGGCCATCCGCGGCTTCGTCACCCCGGCCGCGCCGCCCGCCGGCATCTCGGCCACCCAGCTCGGAGCGCTGGCCGGCTTCACCGCGCTCGCCTCCGGCCTGAACTGGTACGTGATGGGCCACTACCGGGACAAGGGCTACGGCATGGGCTACCGCACCGGCTTCATCTCCGGCCTGCGCGGCGCGCGTACCGAGTTGCTGGCCAGCGGCTTCACCTTCCCCGACGACGAGAAGAACCAGCGGCTCTGGAAGCGCTGGTACCGGCTGCTCCTGACCGACATGTGGGGCGTCTTCTTCGTCGGCGCCATCCTGGGCATGCTGCTGCCCACCATGCTGATGGCCCGCGCGGTGGAGATGTCCGGGGACCGCCCGACGACGGCGAACGTGCCCACCTTCGTGGCCGCCGCCCTCGGCGACGAGTACGGCCGGGGCATGTTCTACCTGATGCTGATCCTCGGCGTGCTCATCCTGTTCTCCACCCAGCTGGGCATCTTCGAGGCCATGGTCCGGGTCACCACCGACGCCGCCCACGCCACCAGCCCCCGCCTGCGCGCCCTCATCGAGGGCGACCCGCGCCGCTTCTACTACCCGTTCATGCTGGTCCTGCTCGTGATCATCGCGGTGGTGCTGCACCTGGCGCTGCCGGTCAGCCTGGTGCAGTGGTCGGCCAACATGTCCAACCTCGGCGCGCTCATCTACCCGTTCCTGCTGATGTACCTCAACAGCAGGCTGCCGAAGGCGGCCCGGCCGCGCCCGTGGCACTACGCGGTCCTGGTGCTCAACTTCCTGTTCTTCGGCTTCTTCTTCGTCAACTTCATCGCCGACTTCGTGGGCGATCCGCTCGTCACGTTTTAGGTAGGGGTGTACTCATGTGCCGGCAGCCCGTCCGGGACAGGCTGCCGGCATGGGAGTCAACCTGCTCGTGTACGTCCCCGGCCTGGACGGCGACCCCGCCCCGCTGCGCCGGCTGGCCGCGGACCTGGGGGAGTCGTGGCGGGCCGAGGTGTCGCCCGTACGCGTCCGGCCGTGGGACCGGCGTTCCGCCGGGGAGCTCGCCAGGGAGCTGAGCTCGTGGATCGCCAGGATCTGGTGGGAGATGGGCGGGCTCGGGCGGGTCGTCCTGGTCGGGCACAGCGTGGGCGGGCTGCTGGTCCGGCACGCGTACCTGATCGCGCGCGGGGACGAGGACAGCAGGGAGACGAAGGCGTGGGCCGGGCGGGTGAGCCGGATCGTGCTGCTGGCCGCCCCGAACCGGGGGGTGGACGCGCGGCGGCTGGCGCTCACCGGGCGGGCGATGGCGGATCTGCGGCGCGGCGCGCCGTACCTGACGGATCTGCGGGTGCGCTGGCTGGACCACTTCGACCGGACGGTGCTCCCGCCGCGGGTCGTGCAGCTGCTCGGCACCGGGGACACCCTGGTCACCCGGGACGACAGCCTGGACGTGGAGCAGTTCGCGAACGCGCGGCACGTCACGGTGCCCGGCGCGGACCACCACTCGCTGCGGGATCACCACCGGCTGATCTGGGCGGCCGTCGCCGGGCCGGGTCTCCCGACCACGCCGATCCTCGGCGTCGAGCCCCGCACGGTCGTCTTCCTGACCCGCTCCCGCGACCGGAACTGGCAGGCGCTGCGGCGCGCCCTGGCCGGGCGCGCCGACGTGCGGGCCGTGCCCGCGCACGGGTTCCTGGACGAGTACGGCCAGGTCTACGCCCGCCACCGGCACGGCGCGATCCACTTCGCCGGCCTCGGGCGCGGCGCCGGTGTGCTCGGCCGTGCCCTCGCCGCCGTCCCCGCGCTCGCGTTCGGCAACGTCTACCTGGCCGGGTCCGCCCTGCCCGGCTTCCCGTGGCGGCGGGTCCTGGAACGCGAGCAGGTCGGGAAAGTACGCGACGACGGAGACCTGAGTCTCGCCCAGGTCCCCGAGGTCGTTGCGTACCTGTCAGAGGTAGAGGCCGATGCCGGCGACCGGCTCAGGCTCGGCGGGCAGGCGGCCAGAACGTAGCGCGAACAGCTCCGCCAGCGTGGCCCCGCCAGGGCCGATGCCGTCGGTGGTGCCCAGCCAGGCCGCCGCCTGCTCGGTGTCCATCCGTCCCACCTCGATCTGCGCCAGGCAGCGTCCCGGCCGGACCACGGCCGGGTGCAGGCGGGCCAGGTCCTCGTTGGTGGTGATGGCCACGAGCACGTCCCTGCCCTGGCCGAGCAGGCCGTCGGTGAGGTTGAGCAGCCGGGACAGGCCCTGCCCGGTGGAGGCCTTGGCCTCGGCGTGGATCAGCTCGTCGCAGTCCTCCAGCACGAGCAGCCGCCACTTGCCCTCGCCGTGGTCCGGGCACTCGCAGCCGATCGCGACCTCCATGAGGTAGCCGGGGTCGCCGAACAGCCGCTCCGGGTCCAGCACGCAGTCGACCTGGCACCAGCCGGCCCACTCCCGGGCGAGTGTGCGCAGCAGCGTCGTCTTGCCCGTGCCGGGCGGGCCGTGCAGCAGCAGGAGGCGGCCGTTCACGTCGCCGGGGCGGACGGCCATGACCCGGTCCAGCCGGTCGGCGGCGGCGCGCGGATAGTTGGCCCGCACCGCCTCCCAGGGCGAGGTCGTGATCTTCTTGCCGGACCGGCGGCGGCCCTGCTGGCCCATCCACCAGAAGCCCATGGAGACCACGTCCGCGTCCTGCGGGGCCTCCTCCTCGGCGTCCTTGACCACCTCGTCCATGATCGCGGCGGCCAGCTCCTCGCTGATCGCGGACACCCCGACGGCGACCGACTGGTTGGTGTACCGCACCACGCGCAGCGTCCAGCCGTCGCCGGCGTACAGGCGGGAGTCGGGGCCGTCCACCGTGCTGGCCGAACGCAGCAGCCTGCCGCGCGAGGGCGCCAGCGGCGCGTCCGGGCGCACCCGGTCCAGCGTCACCGTGCGCGACCACGGCTGCTCCCCGGTGGCGAACGGGGAGAGGGCCAGGGCGTCGATGACGTCGCTGGGGGTGTCGCTGTCGTCGATCCAGACTTTCATCGCCAGCGGCTCGGGCTGCGGGGAGAACTGAACCTCCTTAACCACATTGCTCATATGCTCATGATCCTCACCTGGGGCGATGATTGTCGACGCATTTTCCCCCTAATGCCGTGGCCACCTGTAACCTCCTCGAAACTCTGGCATACCGGACGTGAAATTGGGCTGGCATAGGAAGTGGGGCGTAGCCGTAACCGGAACGTCGACCTGGCCACTTTTGGAGGATAAGTGGGGATCGATCCGTTCGTGCTGTGGGGAACGCCGCCGGAAACGCCCGGAGGTTCCGGGCCGCTCGCCGGGGTGAGGCTGGCCGTCAAGGACGTCTTCGACGTCGCGGGCACGCCGACGGGCGCCGGGCATCCCCGGTGGCTGGAGACGCACGGGGCGGCCACCGGCGACGCGGGCGCGGTGGCGCGGCTGCGGGCGGCGGGAGCCGTACTGGCCGGGAAGACGCACACCGACGAGTTCGCCTACAGCCTGGGCGGGACCAATCAGCACTACGGCATCCCCGAGAATCCGGCCGCGCCCGGGCACGTCTGCGGCGGCTCCTCCAGCGGATCCGCGGCGGCCGTGGCCGCCGGGCTGGCCGACCTCGGGCTCGGCACCGACACGGCCGGCTCCATCCGCGTCCCCGCCTCCTACACCGGCCTGTACGGCTTCCGCCCCACCCACGCCCGCGCCCCGCGCGACGGCATGGTCCCCCTCGCCCCCGAGTTCGACGTGCCCGGCCTGCTCACCCGCGACCTCGGCCTGCTCCGCACGGCGGCCGGGGCCCTGCTCGACGGGACGGGCCAGAACACGCCCGCCACCCGGCTCTGCGTGCCTCCCGACCTGTGGGCCGAGCAGTCGCCCCGGGTCGGCGCGGCGCTGGCCGCCGCGATCGCCCGGCTGGGCCTGCCGGTGCACCGCACCCCGCTCGGCCACGACGTCACCGACGCGTTCGCGATCGCGCAGGCGGCCCAGGCCTGGGAGTGCCACGGCGAGTGGATCACCCGGGAGCGGCCCGGCTTCGGGCCCGGCGTGGCCGCGCGGTTCCGGCGCGCGGAGGGACTCACCCGCGAGGAGGTCACCCTGGCCCGCAAGGCCCTCGGCGAGGCCGCCGACCGGATCAGGGTGCTGCTGGACGGCGGCGGCGTGCTCGTGCTGCCCGCCGCGCCCGGCGCGGCCCCGGCGATCGGGCGTCCCGAGGACCGGCGGCTGAGCACGCTCCGGCTGACCTGCCTGGCGCCGCTGTCCGGCGGCCCGGCCCTCAGCCTGCCCGCGGGGCTGCTCGACGGCCGCCCGATCGGCCTCTGCCTGATGACCGCCCGCGGCCACGACGAGGTGCTGTTCGACCTGGCGGCTCGCCTGTAGACGGACGGGTGTGTCTAGGCTGGCCCGTTATGAGGACGATTGACTGGGTGGACGGCGCGATCGTGCTCGTCGACCAGACCCGGCTGCCGGGCGAGCTGGCCTACCTCCGCGTCACCACGGTGGCGGACCTGATCGACGCCATCAAACGGCTGGCGGTCCGCGGCGCGCCCGCGCTCGGGGTGGCCGGCGCGCTCGGGGTCGCGCTCGCGGCGCGTACGGGCGAGCCGATCGGGCCCCTCAGGTCGGCCAGGCCCACGGCCGTCAACCTGGCCTGGGGCGTCGACCAGGCCGCGGCCAGCCCCGACCCGCTGGCCCGCGCGCTGGAGATCAGGGACGAGGACGTCGCCGCCTGCCTCGCCATGGGCGCGCGCGGCGCGGACCTGCTGGCCGAGCGCGGCGCCACCCGGGTGATGACGGTCTGCAACACCGGCGGGCTGGCCACCGTGGAACGCGGCACCGCCCTCGGCGTCATCCAGACCATGCACGAGCGCGGCGCGCTCCGCGAGGCCATCGCCCTGGAGACCAGGCCGCTGCTGCAGGGCGCCAGGCTGACCGCCTGGGAACTGGCCAGGATGGGCGCGCCGCACCGCCTGATCGTGGACTCCGCCGGGCCGTTCCTGCTGGCCAGGGGCGCCGCCGACGCCGTGCTCATCGGCGCCGACCGGATCGCCGCCAACGGCGACACCGCCAACAAGATCGGCTCGTACGCCCTGGCCCTCGGGGCCCGCCGCGCCGGTGTGCCCTTCCTGGTCATCGCCCCCGAGAACACCATCGACCTGGCCACCCCCGACGGGGACGCCATCCACATCGAGGACCGCGGCGCCGCCGAGGTCGTCTCCGTCGGCGGCGTACGGCTGGCGCCCGAGGGCACCGAGGCGCTCAACCCGGCCTTCGACGTCACCCCCGCCGACCTCATCACCGCCATCGTCACCGAGAGCCGGGTGATACGCGTGGATCGCGGCGAGAGGCCCGATCGCACATAGTCCATGCGGATTCGGGCAATCGGGCAATGCGCTAGACCGTTCCGCAATAGGCTCGCGAATCAGTACGACATACAGGAGATCTTCGTGGCCATCGACCTCGTGACCCGCACCGCCTGGGGCGCGCGTGCCCCGAAGGGGTCCTATTCGCCGCTCAGTTCGACCCGCGGCGTCAAAGTGCACTACACGGGCGGGCGCGTCGATCCGGCCATCGTCAATGATCACGCGAAATGCGTGGCAATGGTGAAATCAATTCAGAATTTCCACATGGATGGGAATGGCTGGATTGATATCGGCTATTCGATGGTGGTCTGTCCTCATCGCAAGGTCTTCACCGGACGCGGCCCGAGACACGTGCCCGCGGCCAACGGCGCCGGCCTCAACGCCGGCCACTACGCCGTGCTCGGCCTGGTCGGCAACGCCGGCCTGGTGGAGCCCACCGACGCGATCCTGCACGGCATCCTGGACGCCATCGAGTACCTGCGGGCCGAGGGCGGCGCGGGCCGGGAGATCAAGGGGCACCGGGACGGCTACTCCACCGACTGCCCGGGTGGACCGCTCTACGCCTGGGTCCAGCGGGGCGCGCCGCGTCCCGGCGGCGGCGACCCGCCGGTGGAACCGGGCGCGCCGCGCTGGCCGGGACGGCTGCTGCGCTTCCCGCCGGTGATGCGCGGCGACGACGTCAGGACCTGGCAGACCCAGATGAAGCGCATCGGCTTCGAACTCGACGCCGACGGCGCGTACGGCCAGCGTTCCCGGGACGTCTGCAAGACCTTCCAGAGAAGAGTCGATCTTCCTGACGACGGCATCGTGGGCCGCCTGACCTGGGACGCCTCGTTCAAGGCGAAGCCGTGACGCGCCGAAACGGACACCCGTTGGCGGAATAAGGGCCCGATTCGGCTTAGCATCCGGTTCATGACGGTGTCTCCTCTGGACCTCGCCGCCGGGTTCCCGCCGGGATCGCGGGAACGGTGGCGCGAACTCGCTCTCGGCGTGCTGCGCAGATCCGGCTACGAGGGCGATGATCCGGAGGCCGCGCTGTCCTCCGCCACCGACGACGGGATCGGGATCGCCCCCCTCTACGACCGGCTCCCGGCCGCGCCCCGCGTGCTGCCGCCCGAGGCCGGCTGGGACGTACGGCAGCGCCACGCCGACCCGGACCCGGCGGCGACCAGGGACGCGATCCAGGCCGACCTGGAGAACGGCGTCACCTCCCTCTGGCTGGACCTGACCTCGCTCGCCCCCGCCGACCTGCCGGCCGTGCTGGACGGGGTCTTCCTCGACCTCGCGCCGGTCGTGCTGGACGCCGGACCGCGCACCGAGGAGGCGGCCCGGATCTTCCTGGAGCTGGCGTCCGGCACCGCCCTGGCGGGCGGCAACCTGGGCGCGTCCCCACTCCACCCGGGCCTGGCCGGCCTGGTGCACCGCTGCGCCGCCGAGCAGCCGGCCGTGCTGGCGGTGACCGTGGACGCGTTGCCGTACCACGACGCGGGGGGCGGGGAGGCGGCCGAGCTGGGCTGCTCGATCGCGGCCGGGGTGGCGGCGCTGCGGGCGCTCACCGACGCCGGGGTCTCCGCCGAGCAGGCGTTCGGGCATCTGGAGTTCCGCTACGCGGCCACCGCCGACCAGTTCCTGACCATCGCCAAGCTGCGGGCCGCCCGCCGCCTGTGGGCCCGCGTGGCCGAGGTGTGCGGGGTGCCCGCCGCCACGCAGCGGCAGCACGCGGTGACCTCCTCGGCGATGATGACCGCCCGCGACCCGTGGGTGAACATGCTCCGCACCACGCTGGCCTGCTTCGGCGCGGGCACCGGCGGCGCGGACGCGGTGACCGTGCAGCCGTTCGACGCCGCCCTCGGCCTGCCGGACGGCTTCGCCCGCAGGATCGCCCGCAACACCCAGTCCCTGCTGGTCGAGGAGGCCGGGGTGGCCAGGGTCCTGGACCCGGCGGGCGGCTCCTACTACGTGGAGAACCTCACCGCCGCGCTGGCCGAACGCGGCTGGTCGTGGTTCCAGGAGATCGAGCGGGCCGGCGGGTTCGCCGCCGCCCTCGACACGCTGATCCCCGCCCGGCTGGCGGAGACCCGGACGGCCAGGGCGCGGGACATCGCCCGCAGGAAGCACCCGATCACCGGCGTCAGCGAGTTCCCCAACCTGACCGAGCGCCCGGTCGTCCGCGCGCCCGGCCCCGGGCTGCCCGCCTCGCCCGGCCTGGTCAGGCACGCCGCCGGGTACGAGGCGCTGCGCGACCTCGCCGACGCCCGGCCCACCCGCCCGGCGGTCTTCCTGGCCACCATCGGCCCGGTCGCCGTGCACACCGCGCGGGCCTCCTTCGCGGCCAACCTGTTCGCCGCCGGCGGGATCGCCACCGTCACCAGCGGCCCCGGCACCGACGCCGCCGCGATGGCCGAGGCCTTCCGCGACGCCGGCACCCCGGTCGCCTGCCTCTGCTCCAGCGACCGCCTGTACGGCGAGCACGCCGAAACCGTGGCCGCCGCGCTCCGCGCCGCCGGGGCCCGCCGGGTCTGGCTGGCGGGCAAGGGGGAATATCCCGGAGTGGACGGCACCATCCGCGCCGGCGGCGACGCCCTGGACGTGCTGAGAACGACGTTCGCGGACCTGGATATCCGCGTGCACACCTCGGAGGGAGACGGCCGATGAGCATTCCTGATTTCGCCGGCATCGGCCTCGGCATCGGGAAGGACCAGATCCCGGCCGTGGACGCCGAACCCTGGGACACCCCCGAGGGCATCGCCGTGAAACCCCTCTACGACACCGACGACCTGCCCGGCTACCTCCCGACCTATCCGGGTGTGGCGCCGTTCCTGCGCGGGCCGTACCCGACCATGTACGTCAACCAGCCGTGGACGATCCGCCAGTACGCCGGGTTCTCCACCGCCGAGGAGTCCAACGCCTTCTACCGCCGCAACCTGGCCGCCGGGCAGAAGGGCCTGTCGGTCGCCTTCGACCTGGCCACCCACCGCGGCTACGACTCCGACCACCCGAGGGTCGCGGGCGACGTCGGCATGGCGGGCGTGGCCATCGACTCCATCTACGACATGCGCCAGCTCTTCGACGGCATCCCGCTGGACCGCATGTCCGTCTCGATGACCATGAACGGCGCGGTGCTGCCGGTGCTGGCGCTGTTCATCGTCGCCGCCGAGGAGCAGGGCGTCGCGCCGGAGCAGCTGCAGGGGACCATCCAGAACGACATCCTCAAGGAGTTCATGGTCCGCAACACCTACATCTACCCGCCGGGCCCGTCGATGCGGATCATCTCCGACATCTTCGCGTACACGGCCGGGCGCATGCCCAAGTTCAACTCCATCTCCATCTCGGGTTACCACATGCAGGAGGCCGGGGCCACCTGCGACCTGGAGCTGGCCTACACCCTGGCCGACGGCGTGGAGTACCTGCGGGCGGGCGTCGGCGCGGGCATGGACGTGGACGCGTTCGCGCCCCGGCTGTCGTTCTTCTGGTGCATCGGCATGAACTTCTTCATGGAGGTCGCCAAGCTGCGCGCCGCCCGGCTGCTCTGGGCCGAGCTGGTCCGCGGCTTCGGCGCGAAGAACCCGAAGTCGCTGTCGCTGCGCACCCACTCCCAGACCTCCGGCTGGTCGCTGACCGCCCAGGACGTCTTCAACAACGTCGTACGGACCTGCGTGGAGGCGATGGCCGCCACCCAGGGGCACACCCAGTCGCTGCACACCAACGCGCTGGACGAGGCGCTGGCCCTGCCCACCGACTTCTCGGCCAGGATCGCCCGCAACACCCAGCTGCTGCTCCAGCAGGAGTCCGGCACCACCCGCGTGATCGACCCGTGGGGCGGCTCCTACTACGTGGAGCGGCTCACCGCCGAACTGGCCGAACGCGCCTGGGCGCACATCCGGGAGGTGGAGGAGACCGGCGGCATGGCCCGCGCCATCGACAAGGGCCTGCCCAAGCTGCGCATCGAGGAGGCGGCGGCCCGTACCCAGGCCAGGATCGACTCGGGGCGGCAGCCGGTCATCGGCGTCAACCGCTACCGGCCGGACGCGGACGAGCCGATCGAGGTGCTCAAGGTGGACAACACCTCGGTCCGCGACCAGCAGCTGGCCAAGCTGCGCCGGCTGCGCGAGGAGCGTTCGCCCGAGCAGGTGGCGGCCGCGCTCGAAGCGCTGGGCAAGGGCGCCGCCGGGTCGGAGAACCTGCTCGCGCTGGCCGTGGAGGCGGCGCGGGCGAAGGCCACCGTCGGGGAGATCTCCGACGCGCTGGAGAAGGTGTTCGGCAGGCACGAGGCCCGCATCCACACCATCACCGGCGTCTACCGCAGCGAGGTGGGTTCCGGAGTGGACGGGGTGCGGGCGGCCTGCGAGGAGTTCGCGCGGGCGCACGGCCGCCGCCCCCGCATCCTGGTCGCGAAGATGGGGCAGGACGGCCACGACCGCGGCCAGAAGGTGATCGCCACCGGCTTCGCCGACCTGGGCTTCGACGTGGACGTCGGCCCGCTGTTCCAGACGCCGGAGGAGGTGGCCAGGCAGGCGGTCGAAGCGGACGTGCACATCGTCGGCGTCTCCTCCCTCGCGGCCGGCCACCTCACCCTGGTGCCGGCGCTCAAACAAGCCCTGGACGAGCTGGGCGCCGGCGACATCATGATCGCGGTCGGCGGCGTCATCCCGGACGGCGACGTGCCCGCGCTCCTCGCCGCGGGGGCCTCGGCCATCTTCCAGCCCGGCACGGTCGTCTCGGAAGCCGCCCTCGATCTGCTGCGTCAGCTGGAACGATGAGCGCGGGGGAGTACGCGGACGGCGTGCTGTCGGGCTCCCGCCGGGGCATCGCCCGCGCGATCACCCTGGTCGAGTCCACCCTGCCCGACCACCGGCGGCTCGCCCAGGAGCTGCTCGCCGAGCTGAGCCCGCACGCGGGCAAGGCGCGCCGGGTCGGTGTCAGCGGCGTGCCCGGCGTCGGCAAGTCCACCTTCATCGAGGCCCTCGGCACCCGCCTCACGGCCAGGGACCACCGGGTCGCGGTCCTCGCGGTGGATCCGTCCTCGACCCGCTCCGGCGGCAGCATCCTGGGCGACAAGACCCGGATGTCCCGCCTGTCCGCCGACCCGAGGGCGTTCATCCGGCCGTCCCCCACGGCGGGCACCCTCGGCGGCGTGGCCCAGGCCACCCGCGAGGCCATGGTCGTGGTGGAGGCGGCCGGCTACGACACGGTCCTGGTGGAGACCGTCGGCGTCGGCCAGTCCGAGACCGCCGTCGCCGACATGGTGGACACCTTCCTGCTGCTCACCCTGGCCCGCACCGGCGACCAGCTCCAGGGCATCAAGAAGGGCGTGCTCGAACTGGCCGACGTGATCGCCGTGAACAAGGCCGACGGCGAGCACGAGCTGTCCGCCCGGCGCGCGGCCCGCGAACTGGGCGGCGCGCTGCGCCTGCTGCGCTCGGACACCCCGGTCCTCACCTGCAGCGCCCTCACCGGCGCGGGCCTGGACGAGCTCTGGGCCCGCGTCCTGCGCCACCAGGAACACACCGACCTGGACGCCAGACGCCGCCGCCAGGCCGTCGACTGGACCTGGCAGATGGTCCGCGACCGCGTCCTCGCCGACCTGCGCGACCGTACCCGCGAGGCCGCGCCCCGGATCGAGTCCCAGGTCCTGGACGGCACCCTGACGCCCGCCCAGGCCGCCGACCTGCTCTACGGGATGCGCTCAGGCGACTCCTGAGCGCGCCTCAGAGGTCGAGTTCCGAGCCGCCGAAGCGTTCCCTGAGGAATCGGCTCTGCGCGCGCAGCGCCTGCTCGTCGCCCTGGTAGACGGCGTCGGCGACCCTGGCCAGCCCGGCCCGGAGCAGGTCCAGCTGGCCGAGCAGCTCCGCGTGGGCCGCCGGGCGGCGGGACGGCGGCAGGTTGCGGTAGGCGTTGAGGCTCGTCGGCAGGTAGTCGCGGATGGTCTGGGACACGATGTGCAGCTGGTCGGGCGCGGTGGTGAGGACCTCCGCCCGGTCCAGCACCTCCCGCAGCAGGCCGCCCAGCTCGTGCGCCCGCCGCCGCACGTCCTCGGGGTACGCCCCGGGCAGGCCGGCCAGCAGCGCCTCCAGGTCCCGGCGCAGCTCGGTGGTCTCCACCTCGGCGTGGGAGAGGACCACGCGGGTGCGGTCGGCGGGGGCCAGGAGGGCGCCGATGCCGTACAGGCCCGCGACGACGATCGGCCAGAAGGCGCCCGCGACGCCCGCGAAGACGAGGCCGACGCCGATCAGCGCCAGGATCGAGCCGGTGATGTTCCTGGTGGAGCCCAGGTAGGTCAGCACCCGGTTACTGGTAGCCACGGATTTCCTTGAAGGCGGCGGCCAGCGAGCCGGTCCGGGCGTCGAAGACCGCGCCGCCGGTCAGGTTCGCGATCGCGGTCATCTCCTCCACGTCGCTGTCGCCGAACAGGACGACGAAGGTGGGGACCATGCGCTGGCCCTCCGGGAGGCCGCGGAAGAAGGCGTCGAAGTCCGCGGCGGTGGAGCCGTCGGTGTTCTCGCCGTCGGTCATCAGCACGATCGAGGTGTAGTGGCCGGGCTCCACCGGCTCCTGGTAGGCGGTGCGGAGCGCGTCGAAGATGGCGGTGCCGCCGCCGGCCCGCAGCCCTTCCGCGAAGGACCGGATCTCGCGCAGCGCCGGCTCCGGATCGCGTTCGGGCAGCGTGAACGCGCTGGGCGGCCGCGGGGTGTCGTTGAACGGGATCATGGTCACCCGCTCGCGGTTGCGGAACCGGGAGAAGGTGCCGGAGGCCGAGGTGTCCGCGCCGGTCAGGGTGACCAGGGCCTGGCGCAGGGCGTCGATCCGCTCGCCCTCCATCGAACCCGAGGTGTCCAGCACGAACCTCGCCCGCGCGGGCACCCGCACCTCGTTCAGGTACGCGCCGATCAGCTCGTCCGCCGCCGATCGCCGGTTCGGGAACGGCAGCTCCAGCACCGGCTTCTCGGACCCGATGCCGGGCACGATCGGCCGCCGGAACGTGGTGGTCATGATCTTCCGCTGGACGTCGCCGGAGCGCAGCCAGGTGGCCAGCCGGTCGTACTCGGCCTTCTTCGGGGAGGCGGCGAGCAGCGTCAGCGGGTAGTCGGCGGAGACCACCCCGTCGCTCGGGTAGATGAGCGTGAGGTTCATGCCGCGCAGCACCGACTCGTAGTTGATCAGGCCGTCCACGCCGGGGCTGCGCGCGTACGCGTCGGCGAGCCAGCCGGAGGAGCCCGAGGTCAGCCGCTGCGCCGAGAAGAAGCCCTTCAGCTGCGGGGTGACCGCGTGGATCTGCTCGGCGCTGAGCGCGTCGCCGGCGTCCGACAGCGCCGCCGCCACCCCGACAAGGGCGGAGAAGCCGCTGTTGGAGGAGGCCGGGTTCGTCATGCCGAAGGTGAAGCGCCCCGCGGTGGCCGCCGCGGCGATGTCCGACCAGGACGGGGGAGCCGAGTCCCAGCCGAGCTCGGCGGCCTTGGCCGGCTTCAGGCCGAGCACCACCGGCGACACCATGACCTTGGTCTGGGTGGACAGGCGCTCCCGCGCGCCGTCGATGAGGGACAGGTACCGGTTGGAGGAGAACCAGATCGCGTCGTAGCGGCCGTCCGCGCCGCCGCTCGCGACCTGCTCCGCGCCGTCCAGCGTGCCCGTGTAGGTCAGCTCGACGTTCAGGCCCGACTCCTTGAGCAGCGGCTCCAGGTCCTTGACCTCGCTCCCGGCCAGGACCCGCAGCGGCTCCTCCCCGCCCGAGCAGGCCCCGGCCCCGGTCAGCGCCAGCGCCCCGGCCAGCGCCACCCGCGCGACCAGCGGAACACGCCTCATTCCGCGCTCCTGGCCAAGTACGTCTGCGCGTGCTCCAGCTCCACCGACAGGCTGCCGATGGTCGTGGCCATGTTCTCCGTGGCCTGCGCGCGGAACGTGTCGATCATGTCGATGGTGGCGTAGATGTTGTCGAACGCCCGCCGCAGCGAGTCCAGGTTGACGGTGGTGGACGCGCTCTGCGTCTGGATCTCGGCCGCCTGGGTGCGCAGCAGCTCGCTGGTGGCCACGATCAGGTCCGAGGTGGTCTGGTTGAGCGCGCTGATCTGGTCCAGCACCAGCTTCTGCCCGGCCAGCGCCTGCGCCACCGTGACGGCCGTGCGCAGGGCCGCCACCGTGGTGGTCGTGGCCCGGTCGACGCCCTTGATGAGCTCCAGGTTGTTCTTGCGCACCAGGTCCAGGGCGAGATAGCCCTGCGCCGAGACGGCCAGCTGGGTGAGCAGGTCCTGGTGCTTCTGGCGGACCCCGAACAGGGCGTCGGAGCGGATCGCCACCGCGCGCTCCTCGTCCGCGGTGAGCAGGTGGTTCTCCAGCTCGGCGTCCAGGGCGGCGGCCAGCGTCGCGTACTCCTGGAGCTTCAGCATCGACTCCCAGAGCACACGGCGTTCGCCCTCGATCGCGGCGTTGTCCTTGAGCAGTTCGTCCTGGCCGGACCTGAGGGCGCGGACGATGTCGTCCAGGTGCTTCTGCGCGCTGTGGAACTTCGCGAAGTAGTCGCGCAGGCCGGCGGGGATGAGCCCGAGGAACTTGCGGGCTCCGGTGGCCTGGCGCGGGTCCAGGTCCACGATCGTGCGGCGCAGGGCGACCAGCTGCGTGGGGACCGGGCCCGCCGCGCTGACCACCGGGCGCTTGAGCATGCGGTTGGCCACCTGGGCGGACGAGCGGATCTCGGTGTCGCCCATGGCGGTGATGCCCGCCACCTTGCGGGTGAACTCCGGCGCGCGCGGGTCCATCCCGGCGAGCTCGGCGGCGAACGCGCGGGCCCGCTCGGCCAGTTCCGCGCCGCGCTCGGCCGAGATCGGCAACATCGAGGCGGCCTTCTCGGCGGGCACCGGCGGGACCGGGTCCGGCGGGGTGAGTACTAAGTCCAACGGAGAATCCTCACGGCTTCTACGGCTTCTCAGGCCTTTCACGGCCTGTTACGGCTTGAGGTAGCGCTCCTCGATCAACGAGATGAGCTGCTCCAGATGGTCGTATGTGGGTGGCTCGACCACGTTGACCAGATTCGTGGTGAGCGGGGTGTTCTTCGCGAGGCCTGCGAAGACCTGCGGGTTCGCGGTGCGGAAGCCGTACCGGGCGGCCAGGGCGGCGAACTCGGGGTCCTCGGTGAGCAGGCGGCCGACCCGGGTGGCCGGCTCGTCGAAGGGGACCAGGGTGTGCTTGCTGAGCACGGTGGGCGAGGGGTAGAGCAGGCGCATCTCCGGGCGGATCGCGCCGTCGGCGGCGAACAGGTGGGCCGCGTACTGCGCCTCGTAGATCATGACCATGGGCGTCTTGCCCATGCCCATGGCGAGGTAGTCCTCGAAGGGCGCCTCGGTCGTCGACTCGGAGTAGCCCTGGTCGAGGAAGAGCGGCGCGACCGCCTCGGCGACCTGCGCCGACCGGTCCGCGGAGGTCACCACGTCGTCGCCGTTGGCGACATAACTGGTCATCGCCAGGTACATGGCGGCCGAATTGGAGGTGCGGATGTCCGTCGTCGTCAGCAGGACCCGCTTCCGCGCCTGATACGACGAACCGGGCAATGCATCCCACCGCGTCCCTTTAGCCACCAGATCCAGATATTTCCGGATATCGAAGGTTTCGCCGGTGACAACGCCCGCTTTCGTGAGGGTGTCCACGATGGGCTGGAATGTCGCCACGCTCATGGGCGAGTGGAACGGGGAGAACGTCACGTTCGCGCCCCGGTCCTTCTTGATCTTCTCGGCCGCGGGGGCGCTCGACGGGAACGCGAACGCGTACGCGCTCAGGTCCACCGAGCCGGCGATCTCCCGGGAGCCGGCCGTGTCCACCTCCACCTGCAGGCCGTGCTTCGCGAAAGCGGCCTTGACCTGCGGGTCGTCGAAGAACGGCTTCTTCTCGGACCCGATCACCCCGCGTACCACCGTGAGCCCGGAGCCCTCCCGGTTCCCCAGGACCAGGGCGGCGGCGACCGCCGCGCCGAGCAGGAGCGCCAGTCCGGCGCCGATCCAGCGTCTAGTCATCTCACCCGAATTATGTGAGCCGACCGCTTTGCCCGGTGCGTCCGGAATAGAGAATTCAGCGCGTGTTCACTTTGGGGTAATTGAGGAGTCGAGTCCCCCCTGGGGCTGCCTCTTATCACACCCGGGTGCAGAGAACCGCACCGGAACGCACGATTGCATTTTTTCATTCAGGGGCGCATGTGACCATGCTGGCGTTCACGACTACGGGGAGGCCAGGTGTACCGCAATCCGATGCTGCCGCCGGTGGTGGCTCGCGCGCTGGACGAGTACCGCACTCTACTGGCCGAGCACGGCCTCACGTGGGGTGAACCGCCACTCGGGTATGTGCGGATGATGAGCTTCCTCCGGTTCCCGGATGAGGCGTACCAGATGTCGATGGCGCCGGACCTGGACGAGGCGTTCCGGGACGCGCTGCGCGGGCGGCCGACGCCCGACGGGCTGACCGTGCTGCGGCTCACGCCGGCCGGGCTGCGGCTGGAGGCCCGGCCGCTGGCCGTGCTGTCGGAGCACCCGTTACCCGGCGTGCTGCTCGTCGACTCCGCCCGCGGCGCCGCCACCGGCGTGACGGTGGACGGGCGGGAGTGCCAGGTCCCGGCCGGTGGGGCCCGGCTGCTGGAGATCACCACCGCCAGCCGGCTCACCGTGGCCGGGGAGGACGTCGACCTGTCGGTGCTGACCAGGGCCGCCGTCCCGGCGCGGCTGCGGCTGCGGGCGGGCTTCATGTGCCGCTGGAGCGTCACCACCGGCGACGGCCAGGGCTGGTACCCGGAGGGCGCCGACCGCCGCCGCGACTACCGGGGCGAGCCGTTCTTCCACGGCGACGACCTGGTGCTGGAGGTCCCGTCCGAGCCGCTCACCATCCGCGTCGCCCGCGGCATGGAGTACGGCACCGCCCAGACCTCCGTGCACCCCGCCCCCTGGCGGGAGACCCTGGTCGAGATGGCCCCCCGCCGCCTCTACGACGCGGCCGCCCGCGGCTGGTACGGCGCCGACCTGCACGTGCACCTCAACTGGGCCGGCGACACCGTGGGCACCCCCGCCGCGGCCGCCGCCATGCAGCACGGCGAGGACCTGCACGTGCTCAACCTGGTCGCCGGGAACGTGGCCGGCGAGCGCGTCTACGACAAGGAGGCGCTCCAGCACTGGGCCGGCCGCGACCTGCCCTGGTCGGACGCCACCCACGTGGCCAGGATGGGCGTGGAGTACCGCAACGACCTGCTCGGCCACGTGCACGCGTTCGGGCTCACCGCGCCCCCGTCGATCTACCACACCGGCTTCCTGGACCAGGCCGACTGGCCGCCCAACGGCGCCGCCTGCGGCGAGCTGAAGGAACTCCAGGCCGTGCTCGGGTACGCCCACCCGTTCCACGGCCCGATCGGGGAGCCCGGCGAGATCACCGGCGCGGGCGAGCGCAACTGCGACGCGCGCGCCCTCGTGGTGGACGCGGCCCTCGGCCTGGTGGACGGCATGGAGCTGCTGCACTTCTCGGAGATCTCCGGGACGGTCGGCGTCTACCGCCGCCTGATCGGCGCGGGCAACCGCCTGGCCGCCCTGGCCGGCACCGACACGATGCTCTCCTTCACCCGCCAGGACACCGTCTCCAGCCCGCCCGGCTGGGAGCGCGTCTACGCCCGCCTCGGCGGCCCCCTCTCCGCCGAGTCCTTCGCCGAGGCCGTACGGCACGGCCGGACCTTCGCCACCACCGGCCCCTGGCTGGAGCTCTCGGTGACCGACGAGAACACGGGCGTCGCGCACGACATCGGGGCCACCCTGCACCTGCGGCCCGGCGACCGGGTCACCGTCACCGCCCGTACGGTCGGGCCCGAGGTGGAGCGCCTGGAGCTGCACACCGCGGCGGGCGTGCTCGCGGCCGGCCCCGCCGGGGAGCTGTCGGCCACCTTCGACGTCCACGAACCCACGTACGTCGTGGCCGCGGCCTCCGGCGGCGCCCACCCCCGCTCGCTCCACCGCGAGGTGTACGCGCACACCAGCCCGGTCTACCTGGACGTCGCCGGCCGGCACGTGGCCCGCGCCGAGGACGTGCGCTGGTGCCTGGAGTGGCTCACCCTGCTGGTGGGCACGGTCCGGGAGCACGCCCGCCTCGACTCGCCCGACCAGCTCCGCGACCACCTCGACCTGATCGAGAAGGCCGCGGCCGTCTACCGTTCCCGGCTCTGACGTTTGACCTGGAGCGCGCTCCAGAATCCAGACTTCCTACCAGCGCCCGATCTGACCTGGCATATGCGACCCGGGCGCTGGAAGGAGATCCGGATGAGATACCGCACGATCGGCACCGACCCGGGCACCCGCCGCGAGGTGAGCGTGCTCAGCCTCGGCGCGATGCTGTTCGGCACGGCCACCGACGAGGCCACCTCGATGGCCATCCTCGACCGGTACGCCGAGGCCGGGGGCACCTTCATCGACACCTCCGGCAACTACGCGTTCTGGGAGAACGGCGGCCAGGGCGGGGAGAGCGAGAACCTGCTCGGGCGCTGGCGGCGCAGCCGGGGCGTCGGCGACGAGATCGTCATCGCCACCAAGGTGGGCGGGCGCCCGCTCGCCCCCGGCACCAGCTACGTGGACAACCCCGAGGGCCTCTCGGCCAAGATCATCAGGGAGTCGGCGGAGCGCAGCAGGGAACGCCTCGGCATGGACCGGCTGCACCTGATGTACGCGCACATCGAGGACACCAGGGTGCCGCTCAGGGAGACCGTGGAGGGCTTCGCCGACCTGGTCGCCGACGGCACGGTGGGCATGCTCGGCGTGAGCAACCACTGGACCTGGCGGGTGGAGCGGGCGCGTGCCATCGCCGCCGCGGCGGGCCTGCCCGGCTACGAGGTGCTCCAGTACCAGCACAGCTACCTGCGCCGCCGTACCGACCGGCGGATGGAGCTGTCGGCGGACGGCGACCTGGGCACGACCAGCGGCGACCTGCTCAGCTACCTGCGCGAGAACCCGGAGCTGACCCTGGTGGCGTACGGGCCGCTGCTCCGGGGCGGCTACGTCCGGCCGGACAAGCTCGGCGCCGGGCTGGAGGGCCCGGCCAACGAGGCGAGGAAGGCCGCGCTCGCCGCGGTCGCCGCCGAGACCGGGGCGACCGTGAACCAGGTGGTGCTGTCCTGGCTGATCGGCGGCGAGATCCCGGTGCTGCCGCTGGTCGGCTGCTCCTCGGTGGCCCAGCTGGACGAGGCGCTGGGCGCGGTCGACCTGGACCTCACCGCGGACCAGCGCGCGAGGCTGGACGCGGCCGGAGCCGGCTGAGCGGGCTCAGCCGAACAGGCCGCGGCCCCAGTAGTCGCCGGCGTCCCGCACTCCCGGCGGGACCGCGAACAGCCCGCTGGAGACGTGCTTGATGTACTCGTTGAGCACGTCCTGCCGGGCCAGCGCCAGTTGCACGGGGACGAACTGGCGGCGCGGGTCCCGCTGGTAGGCGATGAAGAACAGCCCCGCGTCCAGGCGGCCCAGGCCGTCGGAGCCGTCCACGAAGTTGTAGCCGCGGCGGAGCATACGCGCTCCGCCGTGGCTGGACGGATGGGCCAGCCGCACGTGCGCGATGTCGGCGATCAGGGGCTGGCCGTCCGGGCCCCGCTTGGCGAAGTCCGGCTCGTCGAACTCCTTCGCCATGCCGAGCGCCGCGCCCTCGCCCTTGTTCCTGCCGAAGATCGCCTCCTGCTCGGTGAGCGAGGTCCGGTCCCAGGTCTCGATGTGCATCCTGATCTTGCGGGTGACCAGGTAGCTGCCGCCGGCCATCCACGCCGCGCCGTCCTCGGGGGCCGCCCACAGGTGCTCCCTGAGCATGGCGGTGTCCTCCAGCTTCAGGTTGGCGGTGCCGTCCTTGAAGCCCATCAGGTTGCGCGGCGTGGCCTGCGACCGCGACGTCGAGGACGTACGGCCGAAGCCCAGCTGCGAGTAGCGCACCGAGACCCGGCCGAAGCCGATCCTGGCCAGGTTGCGGATCGCGTGCACCGCCACCTGCGGGTCGTGCGCGCACGCCTGCACGCACAGGTCGCCGCCGGAGATCTCCGGCAGCAGCGCCTCGCCGGGGAACTTCGGCAGGTCGGCCAGGGCCTGCGGCCTGCGGCCGGCGAGCCCGAACCGGTCGTCGAACAGGGACGGGCCGAATCCGACGGTGAGGGTCAGCCCGGAGGCGGGCAGCCCCAGGGCCTCGCCGGTGTCGTCCGGCGGGGCCTCGGGCAGGCCGCCCACCGCGCCGAGCGCCCCGGCCTCCTGGCCCTGGGTCATCCTGGCCGCCGCCGCCGTCCACTCCTGGAGCAGCTCGACGAGCTCGGCGCGGTCCCGCGTGGTCACGTCGAAGGCGACGAAGTGCAGCCGGTCCTGGGCCGGGGTGACGATCCCGGCCTGGTGCTCGCCGTAGAACGGCACCGCGGCGGATTCGGTGCCGGACCCGGCGGCGGTGGCCGTCGTGGGACCGGCCTCCTCGCCCTGGAGGGACCGGACCGCCAGCGTGCCCGCGCCCGCGGCGGCCACTCCGGCCGCGCCGAGACCGAAGAGTCTCCGGCGGCTGATGCCCGCCATATCCGCTCCTTCTCAGTCGTGAGCCCGGCGGCTACTGCGCCACCACGGCGGCGATCCTGCTGACCGGCTCGGCCAGGGCGTTGATCGCGTCCGAGAGCACCTTCAGCTCGTCCTTGGACAGCTCGGTGTGCAGCTTCCAGCCGTCGCCCTTGCGGTGCACCTCCAGGGCCGCCTCGGCGGCGGCGAACTTCTCGTCCAGAGTCTGCACCAGCGCGGCGTCCCGCGCCTCCAGGACCGGGCGGAGCGACTGCACGGCGGCCTGCGAACCTTCCAGGTTGGCCGCGAAGTCCCACAGGTCGGTGTGGGAGTAGCGGTCCTCCTCACCGGTGATCTTGCCGGTGGCCACCTCGTCCAGCAGTTCCTTCGCGCCGTTGCCCAGCTGGAGCGGGGACAGCTTCTCCGCGTTGGCCTTCTCCACGATCAGCTTCACGTCGCTCATCAGCTGGTCGGCGATCGGCCCGGAGCCGCTGATGTCCCCGGTCTTCCACAGGTCCCGCTCCAGGCGGTGGTAGCCGGTGAACTCCATGCCCTCCTCGATGACCTCCTCACGGCCGTCGATCTTGGGGTCCAGGTCGCCGAAGATCTCGGCCACCGGCTCGATCCGCTCCCAGTACGTGCGCGCCACCGGGAAGAGCGCCTTCGCCTTCTCCTGGTCGCCCGCCTTGACCGCGTCCACGAACTCCTGCGTCTTGACCAGCAGCGCGTCCGTCTGGCTCTTGACGTAACGCCCGTAGCTGGCGGTGGCCTCGGCCAGCTGGGCGTCGTCGGTGAGCGGCTTGTGCTCGCCGGTCACCTTGAGCGGCCCCCGGATGCCCTTGCCGATCATGCCGGGCTTGCAGGCCGTCTCGTACGTCCCGGCCGGCAGCTCGATCACCAGGTCCCGGGTCAGGCCGGGCACGATGTTCTCCACCTCGCCCATGACCCGGTCGCCGGGGGCGTACACGTAGAACTCGGTGACCTTGCTGCCGCCGTTGGTGATGGAGAACGTCGAGGTGCCGGCCGCGACCTCGGCCGTGCCCACCTGGCAGGCGGTGTCGCTGGCGGCCACCGCCACCTTCCCGTTCCCGGCGGGGGCGGAGCCGCCCGCCGCGGGGGCCGCGCTCTCGGTGCCGCCGCAGGCGGTGAGGGTGGCCAGGGCGAGAGCGCCGAGGAGAAGGGTCTTGCGCATGGGATGACTCCAGTCGGTTTTACGAGGCGGGCGCGGCGACCTTGGCCGGGGCGGCCGGGCGGAGGAAGAGGAACATGACCGGCAGCACGTACGCCGTCCAGGCGATCGTCTCCAGCACGCTCGGCGCGGCGGTGATGTTGAACATGCCGCTCAGCAGGGCCGAGTACCAGGCGCTCGGGTCGAGCACCGCGCTGATGTCGAAGGCGAGGGTGTTGAGGCCCGGGAGGATGCCGGCTTCCTGGAGGTCGTGCACGCCGTACTTGAGGATGCCGCCGGCGACCAGGATGAGGAGGATGCCGGTCCAGGTGAAGAACTTGGTGAGGTTGACGCGGATGGCGCTGGCGTACAGGCCCCAGCCGATGACGATGGAGGTGAGCAGGCCGAGGGTGATGCCGATGAGCGGGGTGGCCGTGGCCGCCGCGCCCTGCGCGGAGGCGAAGAACAGCAGGGAGGTCTCCAGGCCCTCGCGGACCACCGCCAGGAAGGCCATCACGGCCACCGCGACCGACCCGACCTCGAGCGCCTCGCCCAGCTTGGCGCGCAGGTCCGCGCTGATCCGGCGGGCCGCGCCGCGCATCCAGAAGATCATCCAGGTGACGAAGACGGTGGCCGCGATCGAGGCGACCGCCTCGAACAGCTCCTGCTGCTCGAAGGCCAGGTGGGCGGCGGTGAAGGAGAGCAGCGCGCCGAACCCGACCGACAGCGCCACCGCGGCCGCGACGCCCGTCCAGACCAGGGGGAGCTTGTCCCGCCTGTCGCTCTTCACGAGGAAGGCCACGAGAATCGAGACGACCAGGGTCGCCTCCAGCCCTTCCCGCAGGCCGATGAGGTAGCTGGCGAACACGCGATCACTTCCACAGGTGAGCCTTGCCTAATTTAGGCGAGCTTTACCTTACCCATGCGGCGATCGGGCCACTCCGGCGGGGGCGTTAATTGCTTTGATCCGGGTGGAAGGGGGCGCGTAACGTGGGTCGCGTCCCATCCCCGGTCCTGGGAGTGTCCCTTGGAGTTCTGAGGTCGGCGCCGCTTCTGTAATGCGGCGTCCTCGCGTGTCCGATGAAACACGACCTCAGCAGGGACGTTTATGTTGACAATTCATGATCTTTCTTTCGCGTGGGCCGACGGCACGCCGGTGTTCGACGGGCTGGAGCTCGCGTTCGGGCCGGGGCGTACCGGCCTGGTGGGGGTGAACGGGTCCGGGAAGTCCACGCTGCTGCGGCTGATGGCCGGAGAACTGACACCGGCTCAGGGCAGCGTACGCGCGACCGGCGTCGTCGGGTACCTGCCGCAGAACCTGCCCCTCGGGGTGGCCAGGACGGTGTCCGACCTGCTCGGCATCACGGCGGCGCGGCGCGCGCTGCACGCGATCGAGCGGGGGGAGGCGACCGAGGCCGACTACGCGGACGTCGTCTGGGACGTCGAGGAGCGGGCCCGCGGCGAGCTGGACCGGCTCGGGCTGCGCGACGTGGAGCTCGACCGTACGGTGGCCGGGCTGTCGGGCGGGGAGACCGTGCTGACCGGCCTGGCGGCGCAGTTCCTGCGCGAGCCCGACGTGCTGCTGCTGGACGAGCCCACCAACAACCTCGACCTGGACGCGCGGCGGCGGCTCTACGACGCGGTCCTGGCCTGGCGGCGCACCCTCGTGGTGGTCAGCCACGACCGTACTCTGCTCGGCCTGGTCGACCAGATCGCCGAGCTGCCGTCCGGCCGGGTGTTCGGCGGCGACTACACCGCGTACGAGGAGATCCTGGCCGTGGAGCAGCAGGCCGCCGAGCGCGGCGTGCGCACGGCCGAGGGGGAGCTGCGGCGGCAGCGGCGGGACCTGGCCGACGCCCGCGTCAAGCTCGACCGCAGGCTCAGGTACGGCAGGAAGATGGAGGAGCAGAAGAGAGAACCGAAGATCATCATGGGCGCCCGGAAGCGGCAGGCCCAGGTGTCGGCGGGCAAACACCGCAATCTGCACGAGGAGAAGGTCGAGCAGGCCCGCGAGCGCCTCGCCGAGGCCGAGGAGGCGGTCCGCGACGACGCCGGGATCCGCGTCGTCCTCCCGGCGACCGCCGTCCCGTCCGGCCGCACGGTCCTGTCCCTCCCGTTGGACGGACTGAGCGTCACCGACCACGACATCTCCGAAATATCCGTCGCCAGTGTGTTCCCCGGAAAGGAGCTGACCCGGCTCGTCGTCCGCGGACCCGAACGGATCGCCCTGGTCGGTCCCAACGGCTCGGGCAAGACCACCCTGCTGGAGCGGATCGCCACGCACGTGCGCGCCCCGGGATCACCCGACGGCGTCTTCGTGCCGACGCGCTACCTCCCGCAGCGCCTGGACATCCTCGACGACGGGCTGAGCGTGCTCGGCAACGTCCGCGCGGCGGCGCCGGAGACCTCGGCGCACGCCGCCCGCGCGGGCCTGGCGCGCTTCCTGTTCCGGGGAGCCCGCGTGGACCAGCTCGCGGGCACCCTGTCCGGCGGCGAGCGGTTCCGCGCGGTGCTGGCCGCGCTGCTGCTGGCCGAGCCCCAGCTGCTGCTCCTGGACGAGCCCACCAACAACCTCGACCTGGTCAGCGTCCGGCAGCTCGCCCAGGCGCTGTCCGCCTACCGGGGCGCGCTGATCGTGGCCAGCCACGATCTTCCGTTCCTGGAGTCCATCGGCCCGACTCGCCGAATTGACACTTCCGGACTTGTCGGTAAACAGTTGGACAGGTGATCACTCCCCGGTTCCTCGCCGTCGCCGCGGCGGCGGTCACCTTAGCCGCGTGCACCGCCGCCCCGGAGCCGCCGCCCGGCTCCGGCGGCTCGTCCCAGGGCGCCGCCGGGTCGCCGCAGCCGTCCGGCCTCAGCCCCGCCGCGTACCGCACCGCGCTGGACGCGGCGGGCGGCCCGGTCGACACCGCGCTCAAGGACCTGGCCAAGGCCAACACCCCCAAGACGCTGAGCCAGCGGCTGACCAAGGCCGAGACGGCGGTCGGCGCGGCCCTGACCCAGCTGCGGCCCGTCCAGCCGCCCGCCGACATCACCACCGAGCACTCCGACTACCTGGCCGCGCTGAGCGGCGTCGAGACCGCCCTCGGCGACCTGCGGACCGCGGTGCAGGACAGCTCGCTCTGCACGGCGACCGCGGTGCTGGCCAAGCTCGGCAAGTCCGACGACTTCGCCGCGCTCAAGGAGGCCGGCGTCGACCTGGCCTCGCTCGGCGACTACCCGGGCGGCAAGCTCACCGTGAAGCCGCCCAAGGAGCAGAACCGGCGGCAGTCCAACGGGAAGGTGCTGCGCTCGGCCGTACGGGGCGGGCGGAGCAAGCTGATCGTGAAGAACGGCGGCGCGCAGGACGCGGTGCTCACCATGATGCTCGGCAAGCGCAAGGCCGTCTCGGTCTACGTGCGCAAGAAGAGCCGGGCCACCGTGGCGAACATCAAGGACGGCAACTACCGGGTGTTCTTCGCGACCGGGGTCGACTACGACAGCAAGAAGCGGCGCTTCAACCGGACCTGCGGCTACGAGCGCTTCGACGACCCGGTGCGGTTCAAGACCACCTTTAGCGGCAGCACGATCCGCTGGAGCGACTGGACGCTCACCCTCAACAAGGTCACCGGCGGCAACGCGCCGTCCAGCCGGGTGGACCCGGAGGACTTCCCGATCTGAGCCCGGGAACGCGAAAGCCGCGGCCCCGGGGAGGGGCCGCGGCCGGTGGGGCTCAGCTCGAGAAGAGCGCGTTCACCCAGCTCTTGCGGTGGCCGTGGTGGTAGCCGTGGCCGCCGTGGTGGCCGCCGCCCCAGGCCGGGCCGGGGGCGGGGGGCGGGGGAGCCGCGTAGGTCTGCTGCGCCCACTGGTTCTCCATGCGGGAGAGAGTCTCAAGCTCGCCGTAGTCGAGGAAGATTCCACGACAACCGTCGCACTGCTCGATGTGGACGCCGTTACGGTCGAAAGTCCGCATGTTGCCGCGGCACTTGGGGCACTGCATGAGCGTCATCTCCTTAAGAGGTGTTAACCAGTCACCCTACGACGGTGGCGGTGTGGCCAGGATCCTCTCGCAGGAGGAGATCAGAGCCCCAGCCGCCTCGTCAAGGGCGGTGTCGTCGCGGCGCGCGGTGGTCAACGCCGTGGCGGCCAACTGGACCGTCAACGCGCGGGCCGGCCCGTCGAGTTCCCGCCACGGATCCCCGGCGGAGACGGCCGTCCCCCCGGCCTCCAGGTAGGCGCCCAGGAAGCGGTCCCACTCCCGCGGCGAGACCAGGCCCGAGGCGTACCAGGCCGCCGGGCGGGCGAGGTCCCAGACCGGGTCGCCGTACCCGAGGTCGTCGGGGTCGATGAGCAGCCACGCGCCGTCCAGGCGGAGCAGCTGCCCCAGATGCCAGTCGCCATGCGTGAGCCCGTGCCCGCGCTGCCGCAGGTCCAGCGTCTCGTACGCCCTGCGGGGCAGGTCGTCCGGTTCGAGCCGGGCGACGGCCCTGGCCACCCGGGCGGGACCGCCCATCGGCGGCAGCCCGGCGGGGACGGGCTGGGCGTGCAGCCGCGCCAGCAGCCGGCCGCCCTCCTCCCACGGGGGTTTCTCCAGGTCGTCGGGCGTGACCGGCTCCCCGGCGGGCCAGATGCTGACGATCCGGTCGTCGATCCGGTCGGTCCCCAGCGGGGCCAGCAGCAGGCCCGGCAGCCGTACCTCCAGGCGGGCCTTCAGCTCGGCCTCGTCGGTGTCCGCCGGGTGCGCCTTCAGCACCACGTCGCCCACCCGGACGACCAGGACCCGGGTGTCCTTGAGGACCGTCACGGGGCCTTCGCGGCCGGACAGCCGGACCAGACGGGGGAGCAGCTCGGGGGGCACCGGGACAATCTACCCGGCGGCGGATCGGGCCCGCGCGGGCTCTACTGTGGCCGTATGAAGATTGGTTTCGGGGTTCCGGTGTCCGGCTCGTGGGCGACGCCCGGCAACATGCTCCGGGTCGCCACCCGGGCCGAGGAGCTGGGCTACCACGAGGTCTGGACGTTCCAGCGCCTGCTCTACCCGGTGGGGCACCCGATGGGTCCCGGCTACCGCAGCGTCCACGACCCGACGGTGACAATGGCGTATCTGGCCGGCGTGACCACCCGGATCCGGCTCGGCGTGGCCGTGCTCAACATGCCCTTCGCCTCCCCGGCCCTCCTGGCCAAGCAGCTCGCCACCCTGCAGACCGTCTCCGGCGGGCGCCTGGACGTGGGCCTGGGGCTCGGCTGGGTGGAGGAGGAGTTCGCCGCCTCGGGCGTGCCCCTGGAGCGCCGCGGCAAGCGCGGCGAGGAGTACGTGCGGGTCCTGCGCAAGCTCTGGACCGAGGACCCGATCGAGTTCGAGGGCGAGTTCTACACGGTGCCGCCCGTGCACCAGGACCCCAAGCCGCCGTCGGTCCCGCCGATCCTGATGGGCGGCGCCGCCCCCGCCGCGCTGCGCCGCGCGGGCCGCCTGGCCGACGGCTGGATCAGCTCCAGCCGGATGGACCTCTCCAGGATCCACGAGCAGATCGACGTGGTGAAGGAGGCGGCCGCGGAGGCCGGCCGCGACGCCGGCGCCCTGCGCTTCATCTGCCGGGGGGTGACCCGGCCGGGGGCCGACTCCGGGGCCCCGCTCGCCGGGTCGTACGAGAAGATCAGGCAGGACGTCGCGGCCCTGGCCGAGCAGGGCGTCACCGAGGTCTTCCACGACCTCAACTTCAACCCCGAGATCGGCTCGGTCGACGCCGACCCCGCCGCGTCGATGCGCCTGGCGGAGGAGGCCCTGGCGGAGCTCAGGCCCGCGGACTAGGGCGTCATCTCGTACGCGCGGGCGATCAGCTCGTAGGAGCGCAGCCGGGTCTCCGTGCCGTGCACCATCGTGGTGATCATGAGCTCGTCCGCGCCGGTGCGCTTGCGCAGCTCGTCCAGGCCGGCGCGGACCTGGCCGGGGTCGCCGTGGACGACGTCGGCCAGCCGCCCGTACACGAACTCGGTCTCCGCCGCCGAGTACGGGTACGCGGCGGCCTCCTCCGGCGTCGGGAACCGGCCGGGCCGCCCGAGCCGCATGCGCAGGAACGACAGCGCGCCCGGCATGGCTTGCCGCAGCGCCTCCTCCTCGCTCTCCGCCGCCACCGCGGCGACCCCGATCATCGCGTACGGCTCGGCGAGCACCCCGGACGGGCGGAAGGACGTGCGGTAGATCTCCAGCGCGGGCTCGGTGTTGGCCGCGCTGAAGTGGTGCGCGAACGCGAACGGCAGGCCCAGCAGCCCGGCCAGCCGCGCGCTGAAGCCGCTGGAGCCGAGCAGCCAGATGGGCGGCCGGTCGTCGCCGCGGGGGATGGCCTGCACCCGGGTGTCGGTGCCGTCCAGGAACGCGGTCAGCGCGGCGACCTCCTGGGGGAACTCGTCCGGGTCGACGTTGGCGCTGCGGCGCAGCGCCTGGGCGGTGACCCCGTCGGTGCCGGGGGCGCGCCCGAGCCCGAGGTCGATGCGCCCTGGGTGGAGCGCGTGCAGGGTGCCGAACTGCTCGGCGATCACAAGCGGCGCGTGGTTGGGCAGCATGACGCCGCCGGAGCCGAGCCGGATCGTGCGGGTGGAGGCCGCCAGATGGGCGATGATCACGGCGGGGGAGGAGCTGGCCACGCCCGGCATGCCGTGGTGCTCGGCCACCCAGAGCCGGTGGTATCCCCACGTCTCGGCCCGCTTGGCCAGCTCGGTCGCGCCCCGCAGCGCCTCGGCCGGGGTGCTGCCCTCTCCGACGGTCGCGAGTTCGAGCACCGACAGCGGGACCTCGGCCGCACCTCGCGCGACGCCGCGAATATTCTCCATGAGCGGGGACAACCCGAGACACGCTCGGGATATTTCCGGATATTTCGGCTTATGTGGGTGGCGGACGATCTTCGCGGACCTGCGATGCTTGGGACATGACTGAGCGCAAGCCCATCGACTGCTGGCTGTCGGACATGGACGGCGTCCTGGTCCACGAGGGCAAGCCCGTGCCGGGAGCGGACGAGTTCATCAAGAAGCTCGGCGCCTCCGGCAAACGCTTCCTCGTCCTCACCAACAACTCCATCTACACCCCCCGAGACCTGTCCGTACGGCTCCGCGTGGCCGGCCTGGACGTGCCGCCGGAGGCGATCTGGACCTCCGCCATGGCCACCGCCGACTTCCTGGCCGCCCAGCGCCCGGAGGGCTCGGCGTACGTGATCGGCGAGTCGGGCCTGACCACCGCGCTGCACGAGGCCGGCTACGTCCTCACCGACCTGGACCCCGACTACGTCGTCCTGGGCGAGACCAGGACCTACAGCTTCTCCCACATCACCCGGGCGATCCGCCTGATCGAGAACGGCGCCCGCTTCATCGCCACCAACCCGGACGCGGTGGGCCCCTCCCACGAGGGCAACCTGCCCGCCTGCGGCGCGGTGGCCGCCATGATCACCAAGGCCACGGGCGTGGAGCCGTACTTCGTCGGGAAGCCCAACCCGATGATGATGCGCAGCGCGCTCAACCGCATCGAGGGCCACAGCGAGAGCACCGCCATGATCGGCGACCGGATGGACACCGACGTCGTCTGCGGCATGGAGGCCGGTCTGCACACCATCCTCGTGCTCACCGGCGTCACCCAGCGCGAGCAGATCGACCGGTTCCCGTTCCGGCCCTCCCTGGTCGTCCCCTCGGTCGCCGACCTGATCGAGCTCGTCGATTAACTGCCACCCCCTGACAGCATCTGGTGTGAGGCTGACGGGATGAACCACGTCTACCTGGAGATCGGCCCCAAGAGGGTCTTCGCGTGCTCGATCGACTGGCCCGGATGGTGCCGCATCGGCAAGTCCGAGGACCAGGCGATCGAGGCGCTCCTCAGCTACGAATCCCGCTACCGCCTCATCGCCGAACGCGCGGCCCTGCCGTTCGATCCCGGCGACCCCGTCATCACCGAACACGTCAAAGGCGACTCCACCACTGATTTCGGCGCCCCCGGCGCCATCCCGCCCAGCGACTTCACCCCGGTCGCCGAGCCCGAGGCCACCCGCGCCGCCGCCCTGCTCACCGCCGCCTGGGCCGAGTTCGACGCGTACGCCCAGGTGGCCCCCGAAGAACTCCGCAAGGGCCCCCGCGGCGGCGGCCGCGACCGCACCAAGATGATCGGCCACGTTTTCGAGGCCGAACGCGCCTACGCCCGCAAAGCCGGCCTCAAACCCAAACCCATCAAAACCCCCGCCGACCTGACCGCCATGCGCACTGCCATCACCCAGACCCTCGGCGTCCCCTCCGACACCCCCGCCGACCACGGCTGGCCCGCCCGTTACACGACCCGCCGCATCATCTGGCACGTCCTGGACCACCTCTGGGAAATGCAGGACCGCTCGATCTGACTCAGCCCTCGAAGCGGCGGAGGCGTTTGACGGCGGAGCGGTGCTTCTTGTCCGAGAGGCGGTGTTCGACGGCGCCGCGGGAGGGCTTGGTGGGGCGGCGTTTGCGGGGTGGGGGTGCGATCGCCTCGCGGAGGAGCTGGGCGAGGCGCATGCGGGCGGCCTCGCGGTTGCGGAGCTGGGAGCGGAACTCGGAGGCGGCGATGGTGATGGTGCCGCCGACGAGGCGCGGGGCCAGGCGGGCGAGGGCGCGCGCCTTCAGGGCGGGCGGGAGCGCGTCGGTGCCGGCCAGGTCGAAGGTGAGCTCCACCCGGCTGTCGGTGGTGTTGACGCCCTGGCCGCCGGGGCCGGAGGAGCGGGAGAAGCGCCAGCTCAGTTCGGCCTCGGGCACGCTCACGGCGGCGGTGACTGTCAGTGGTTCCGGCATGGGGTTCTCCTCCTCTCGGTACGCCAAGGGTATCTGTGGTGAATACCCACCGATCAAGGCATTTATTGGTATTCGGTGACGGGCAGGCGACGGACCATCGCCGAATATTCGCTTACCCGACGTCACATGTTCGGCTTGAGTAAAATTACTGAGGGTAATCCGCAGGTTTGTTCACTTATGGTTTCTTCGCAGGTCAGAGGCCCATCTTGTATTCGCAAGCCGGGGGGGCTCCACTGGTGGAGTGCAGGGAAAACCGTCACGCAGAGTGTTCATGTCCGGCGTCGCGGCCGGCGGGCTCCTTCTTACCGGAGCCGGGTACGCCCCGACAAGATCCCCCGCGAGGTCCCTACGTCAGGACCCGTTCGGCGTCGGCCTGGCCTCGGGCGACCCGTCCGCCGACGGCTTCGTGCTGTGGACCCGGCTGGTGCTCGATCCGCTCGGGCTGAACGGCCGAGGCGGCATGCCCGCCCGGGACTACGACGTGCAGTGGCAGGTCGCCACCGACGAGCGGTTCGCGGACATCGTCCGTACGGGCACGGAGACGGCGGCGTGGCGTTCGGCGCACAGCGTGCACGTCGAACTCCAGGGCCTCCAGCCCGGCCGGGAGTACTTCTACCGGTTCCGGGCGGACGGGCACGTGTCGCCGGCCGGGCGGACGCGGACCTCGCCCGCCGGGCTGTCGCCCCTGACGTTCGCCATAGCGGCCTGCGCCCACTACGAGCACGGCTACTACACCGCGTACAAGCGGCTGGCCGAGCAGGAACCCGACCTGGTCGTGCACCTCGGCGACTACATGTACGAGTACCAGCCCGACGGATACACCGCCCCCGGCGGGAACATCCGGCACCACTCCGGCGGGCAGAAGTGCGCCACCCTCGCCGACTACCGGATGCGGCACGCGCAGTACAAGAGCGACCCCGACCTGCAGGCCGCGCACGCGGTCGCCCCCTGGCTGGTCGCCTTCGACGATCATGAGATCGAGAACAACTGGGCCGGCGAGAAGTCGAGCAGCGGCGCGCCCGCGTTCGAACGCCGCCGGGCCAGCGCCTTCCAGGCGTACTACGAGAACATGCCGCTGCGCCGCGCCAGCCTGCCGCACGGCGCCGCCATAAAGATCAACAGGCGGGTGGCCTGGGGCGACCTGGCCCAGTTCCACCTGCTGGACACCCGCCAGTTCCGCGACGACCAGGCCTGCGAGGACGGCGTGCGCGCCGGCTGCGACGACCGCCTCGACGAGAAGCGCACCCTGCTCGGCCAGGACCAGCACCGCTGGCTGCTCAGCGGGCTGAAGGCCTCCCAGGCCCGCTGGAACCTGATCGGCCAGCAGATCCTCATGGCGCAGAAGGACTACAAGCTCGGGCCCGGCAGCGAGGTCAACCTCGACTCCTGGGACGGGTACGCCGCCGAGCGCGCCTCGCTGCTGCGCGGGCTCAAGGACGTGGCCAACCCGGTCGTGCTCACCGGCGACGCGCACATGCACCACGCCGCCGAGCTCCACGCCGACCCCGGCGACCCGGACAGCAAGGCCGCGGTCGAGTTGGTCACCTCCTCCATCGCCAGCGACGGCGACGGCTACCGCGACGTCGAGCGCACCGCCGCCGTCCTGGCCGAGAACCCGCACATCTCCTACATCGACCAGCGGCGGGGATACATCCTGGCCAGGCTCACGCCGGACACGCTCACCGCGGACTTCCGCACCCTCGACTACATCAGCCGCCGCGGCGCCCCGGCCCGCACCTCGGCCAGGTTCACCGTCCCTTCGGGTGAGCGGAGCCTGGTGTGAAGTCCCTCCTCGCCGCCGTCCTGCTCCTGCCCTCGCTGCACGGCACGGCAGCGGCCGCCTGCGCCGGCGTCGCGGCCGACTACAACGGCGACGGGCGGCCCGACCTGGCGGTGGCCATGCCGTACGCGACGGTGGGCGGACACGACCGCGCGGGCGCGGTCGCGCTGTTCGACGGCACCGGCGACGGCTTCCGCGAGAGCAAGGTGATCTCGCAGGACAGCGACGGGATCCCCGGCGAGGCCGAGCGCGGCGACGCGTTCGGCGCGGCCCTCGCCACCGGCGACTTCAACGGCGACGGCTGCGCCGACCTGGCCGTCGGCGCGTCCGAGGAGTTCGTCGGCCGCGAGCCGGTGGCCGGCGCCGACGGCCACGGCATGGTCCACCTCCTGTACGGCTCCCGCTCCGGCCTGCGCCACGTCAAGATCCTCGACCTGTCCGACCACGGCAGCGACCGGTTCGGCGCGGCCCTCGCGGCGGGCGACCTGGACGGCGACGGCGACGACGAACTGGCCATCGGCGCGCCCGGCTACGAGGGCGGCGGCGCCGTCGTGATCCACGGCGCCAAAATGAAGATGATCAAGAACTCCGGCGCGGCCACCGACCAGTTCGGGTCCGCGCTCGCCACCGGCGACTTCGACGGCGACGGCACCGCGGAACTCGCCATCGGCGCCCCCGGCGACAACCTGGCCAGGAAGGCCGAAGGCTCGGTGACCGTCGTCCAGAAGGGCCGCTCCACCCTCTACAGCCAGGACAGCCCCTGGGTGAAGGGCTTCGCGGAGAGCTGGGACTACTTCGGCTCCGCCCTGGCCGCCGCCGACTTCAACGGCGACGGCCGCGACGACCTGGCCGTCGGCGTCCCCGGCGAGGGCCTCAGCGTCTACCCGCGCGCCATGGAGTACGGCGAGGGCACCGTCCACGTGATCTACGGCTCCGGCGGCGGGCTCAAGACCTCCACCACCGAGGGCTGGTCCCAGAACAGCCTCGTCGGCGTCCCCCGCATGTACGACCACTTCGGCGCGGCCCTGGCCGCCGGGGACCTCAACGGCGACGGCGACGCCGAACTCGCCATCGGCATCCCCGGCGAGAACGCCGTCCAGGTCCTCGCGGGCACCAAGTCCGGCGGCCTCACCAAGAACCACAACCTGCTCATCCCCGGCCCCGGGACCAGCGAGTTCGGCGCGGCCCTGACGATCGTCGGCGGCGACCTGGTCGTCGGCGCGCCCATGCTCGGCGAGATCACCCTCTTCCGCGGCCACCGCAAGATCGGCTCCTACCCCGGCGTCACCAAGAAGGGCCAGCGCCTCGGCACCGGCTCCGGCCTGTACGGCTACAGCCTGATCTGAACCGCCACCAGCGAGATGAGCGCGGACACCGCCATCATGGCCGCGCAGATGACCATCGCCGTCTGGAACCCGGCCGACAGCGCGGCCGGGTTGTCGTAGGCCGCCCCGGTGAGCCCCACGATCGGCGGGATGGCCGCCACCGCGAGCAGGCTCCCGGTGCGGGCGACCGCGTTGTTGATGCCGCTGGCGATGCCCGCGTGCCGCTCCGCCGCGCTGGCCAGCACGGTCGCCGTGAGCGGCGCGACGGCCGCCGACAGCCCGAGCCCGAACACCGTGGCCGCGGGCAGCACGCCCGTCAGATAGCCGGTGCCCGCGCCGATCCCGCTCATCATCAGGAATCCCGCCCCGCACAGCACGATCCCGGCCGTCATCGGGATCTTCGGCCCGATCCGCCGGGCCAGCTCACCGGCCCTGGGGGAGAGCAGCAGCATGAGCGCGGTCACCGGCAGCATGGCCGAACCGGCCGCGATCGGGCTGAACCCCGCCACCACCTGGAGTTGCAGCACCAGCAGGAAGAAGACGGCGCCCATCGCCGCGTACATGAACAGCGTGACGACGTTCACGGCCGTGAACGTGCGCGAGGTGAAGATGTCCACCGGGATCAGCGGGTTCCGCCGGGAACGCTCGACCAGCACGAACGCCGCCAGCAGCGCGAACCCGGCCAGCAGCGGCAGGTTCAGCGCCTCGATCAGGCCGTACGTGATGCCGGTCAGGGCCAGGGCCGCCAGGGCCGAGCCGAGCAGGTCGAAGTCGCCGGACGCGCTCTCGTCGCGGCTCTCCGGCACGTGCCGCATCGCCACCGCGACCACCAGCGCCGCCAGCGGCAGGTTGATCAGGAAGACCCAGCGCCAGCCGGCCGCCTCCACGATCCAGCCGCCCAGCAGCGGCCCGATCGCCGCCGCCGTGCCGCCCAGGCCCGACCAGAGGCCGATCGCGCGCGGCCGGTCCTCCCGGGCGAAGCTGGACTGGATGATCGCCAGCGACCCGGGCGTGAGCAGCGCCCCGCCGACGCCCTGCAGGGCCCGCGCCAGGATCAGGGTCTCGATGTTGGGCGCGATCCCGCATAATGCCGACGCCACCGCGAACCAGATCACCCCGAACAGGAAGATCTTGCGCCGGCCGTACCGGTCGCCGAGGGAGCCGCCCAGCAGGATCAGACCCGCCAGCGTCAGCGTGTACGCGTTGACGGTCCACTGCAGCCCGGCCACGTCGGCGTCGAGGTCGGTGCCCAGGACGCGCAACGCCACGTTCACCACGGTGCCGTCCAGCATGGCGATCCCGGACCCGAGCACGGTCGTGAACACGATCCACCGCCCGGCGCCGGACTTCAGCCGCACCGCGTCCTTTCCAGCCATCCTCAGACCGTACCGGTGCGGAAAGGATGCGAAGCCTGGGGGCCAGGTCAGGTCTGTTCAGGTCAGCGCGCGGAGGATGAACGTGGTGACGAAGGTGGTGGCCTCGTCGACGGTGATCGAGCCTTCCATCAGGGGGAGGCGTTCTGCGCCGAGGATGGCGAGGATGACGCGGGCCGTCGCGGGGACGTCGGTGGGCTGGAAGGCGCCGGTGTCCACGCCGCTCTGGACGATCTCGCAGAGGATGCGCTGCATGGGGGCCACGTGCGCGGCCAGCTGCTGGTACGCGTCCGGCCCGAGGGTCGCGGACAGGTCGGCCGCGCCGGGATGGGGGTGCGCCATCAGGCCGGTGAGCTGGAGGCGGACGAAGGCGGTGAGCCGTTCCGAGGGGGACGCGTCCGCGGGCAGGTCGCGGTCGTAGCTCTCCACGAAGTACCGGGTCACCCGCTCGGTGAAGCTGAGCAGCAGGGACGCCTTGTCCGGGAAGTAGTTGTAGAGGACGGTGCGGGTGATGCCCGCCTCGGCCGCGACGTCCGTCATCGAGATCGCGTCGATGCCCTGCCGGCGGGACAGCCGCGCCACCGCCTCCAGGATGCGGTCCTGCGTCTGCGCGCGATGCTCGCCGATGGTCGCGGCCGAGATGCGGGGCACGTCAGGCCGCTGCCCGCGCGAGCCGGCCGAGGTCGCCCAAGACCTCGGTGTTGAGCTGGTAGGCGAGCTTGGTCTCCCGGATGATGCGCTGCTGCCCGGCCTCGTCCAGGTCGAGCGCGTCCAGGCGCCGCCGGTACTCGTCCTTGAAGCGGGGCAGGCTGCCGATGTCGAAGTAGTAGAAGTCCACGCCGCCGCCCCTTCCGTACCCGTAGATCTTCTGGAGTTCCATCCGGATGAACTGGCCGCCGGACAGGTCGCCGAGGTAACGAGTGTAGTGGTGGGCGATGTAGCCGCCGGGCCGGTCGGCGACCTGGTTGATGCGGGCCACCAGCGTCTGGGTGGGTTTGCTGGGTTCGATGTGGTCCGCCCAGTTCGCGCCGAAGATCGTCGTCAGGTCGCGGACCAGGGCCTCCTCGCGGTACAGCTCGGGAAAGACGAACGCGCCCGCGACCGGGTGGTCCGCGAGCGCCTTCGCGGCCCCGTCCAGCGCCAGGTAGGCGAAATAGTGCTGGGCCACCATCGCGCCGTACGCCTCGGGGCTGAGCCGCCCGGCCATCAGGCTCTTCAGGTAGCCGTCATCCTCGGCGGACGCGTGGTCCGACCAGGTCGCCGCCCGCAACACCTCGGAAAAGCCCATCCAAACTCCTTTAAGGGTTCTTCATGACGAAGTGTCACAAAAGACGGATGGGCGCGTCAACAACTTGACGACAGTGTGTCATGAACCTGGGCGCACGAGGCCGATCTCGTACGCGTACACGATGGCCTGCGCCCGGTCCCGCAGCCCCAGTTTGGCGAGGACGCGCCCGATGTGCGTCTTCACCGTCTGCTCGGAGACCACCAGCTCCCGCGCGATCTCCTGGTTGGACAGCCCCCGCGCGATCAGCGTGAGCACCTCGGTCTCCCGGTCGGTGATGCGCTCCACCTTCACCCGGCTCCGCGCCGGCAGCCGGGTGAACTCGGCGATCAGGCGGCGGGTCACCCGGGGCGACAGCAGCGCCTCCCCGGCCGCCACCACCCGGACCGCCTCCGCCAGCTGCGCGGCGGAGGCGTCCTTCAGCAGGAAGCCGCTGGCGCCCGCGCGGAGCGCCGCGTAGACGTACTCGTCGAGGTCGAAGGTGGTGAGGATGAGCACCCGCGCGGTGCGGATCAGGCCGGTGGCGGTGATGCCGTCCATGCCCGGCATGCGGATGTCCATCAGCACCACGTCGGGTTCGAGCTCCGCCGTCCTGGCCACCGCCTCCGCCCCGTCGGCGGCCTCGCCGACGACCTCGATGTCGGGCTGGGTGTTCAGGAAGGCCGCGAAGCCCGCCCGGACCATGCCCTGGTCGTCCGCGATCAGCACGCGGATCGTCACGCGTCCGCCGCCAGTGGCAGCGTGGCCCGCACCTGGTACCCGCCCCCGGGAACCGGCCCGGCGCTGAACGAGCCCCCCAGCATCGCCGCCCGCTCCCGCATCCCGATCAGCCCCTGCCCCTCGCCGGACCCGAGCCCGGTACGGCTGCCGCCCCCGTTGGCGACCACCACCGTCAGCTCGGTCCCGGACCGGGTCAGCTCCACCCGCACCCGGCTCCCCGGGGCGTGCCGCATCGCGTTGCTGAGCGACTCCTGCACGATCCGGTACACCGACAGCCCCACCGCCGCCGGCACCTCGGGCACCTCGGCCGGCAGCTCCACCGTCAGCCCCGCGCTCCGGGCGTTGGCGGCCAGCTCCGCCAGGCGTCCCAGGCCGGGCTGCGGCGCGGTGTCGGCCCCGCCGTCCTCGTCCCTCAGCACGCCCAGCACCCGCCGCATCTCCTGGAGCGCCTCCAGCGACAGCTCCCTGATGCCGGCCAGGCCCGCCTCCAGCCGCCCCCGGTCGCCCTTGGCCTGCAACGGAACCGCCTCCGCCTGGATCGCGATCACGGACACGTGGTGGGCGACCACGTCGTGCAGCTCGCGGGCGATCCTGGCCCGCTCGGCGAGCAGCGCCCTGGCGTCGTGCTCGACGGCCAGGTCCCCGGCGGCCTGCCTGCGCCGCCGCACGTTCCACCCGAGCGCCAGCACCCCCGCGACCAGGAACGGCCCGAAGCTCATCACCGGCCCGAAGCTCATCACCTCCGGCTTCTCCGGCAGGAAGTACATCGCGGCCACCGACCACACGCCCACCCCCGCCGTGGTGGGTCCGGGGCAGCGGACGGCCACCGTGTAGAGGCAGGCCGCGTACACGATGACCGCGCCGCTCGTGACCGGGCCCGTCCCGACCTGGAGGACGATCGGCGCGACCAGGAAGAGCGCCACCGTCGCGTACCGCCAGGCCCACAGCGGCCAGCGGCGGCGCAGCAGCAGCGGGGAGGCCGAGGCGAAGGCGGCCAGGGCCAGCAGGCCGTCGTGCACGCGCTCGATGTCCCAGATCCGGATCTGTGTCCCGGTGGGCCCGCCGTCGCTTTCGAAGACCACCGAGTCCAGGGGACTCTCGTCGGCGAGGAGCATGGAGAAGACGAAGTAGAAGATCAGCAGGAAGAAGCCGGCATCGGTGGCGTAGGCCAGCCGGGGTTTGTCGGGCCGGTCAGGGCTGGCCCGGCCGAGGGCCAGGGCGTCCAGCAGGCCCCGCGGGAGCCGTACCAGCTGAGAGAAAATCATGGCCTCACGCTAGAAATCCGCTGTTGTCTCCCGCATCACACCCCGGTGTGATGTTTCGCGTCACCCCCAGAGATGCCTGATTACACGATTACGCTCGCTCACAGCGAACACGCGCAGATCTGGGAACACGGCTGCACTCCTGTTAGTTGAGCGTGCATAACTCAACCTTTGGGAGTACGCATGACTGAGATCCTTCCGGTCCTGCCGCTGGACGACGAGGTCGTCCTGCCCGGCATGGTCGTCCCCCTCGATCTGTCCGACTCCGAGGTGCGCGCGGCGATCGAGGCGGCCCAGGCCACCGGCGCCAAGAAGCCGCATGTCCTGCTCGTGCCGCGGATCGACGGCCATTACGGCGCCGTGGGCGTGACCGCGGTGGTGGAGCAGGTCGGGCGGCTGCCCGGAGGCGAGCCCGCCGCCGTCGTGCGCGGAGTCAGCCGGGCCAGGGTCGGCACCGGCACCACCGGGCCCGGCGCGGCGCTCTGGGTGCAGGCCACCGTCGTCGAGCCCGTCACGGGGGCCGACGCCGAGGCGCTGATGAAGGAGTACAAGGCGCTCACCATCACCATCCTGCAGAAGCGCGGCGCGTGGCAGGTCGTGGACGCGGTGAACGCGATCAAGGACGCGTCCGAGCTGGCCGACAGCTCCGGCTACGCGCCCTGGCTGTCCACCGCGCAGAAGCTGCTGCTCCTGGAGACCGCCGACCCGGCCGAGCGCCTGGAGAAGCTGGTCGGCTGGGCCCGCGACCACCTGGCCGAGGTGGACGTGGCCGAGACGATCCGCAAGGACGTGCAGGAGGGCATGGAGAAGCAGCAGCGCGAGTTCCTGCTCCGCCAGCAGCTGGCCGCCGTCCGCAAGGAGCTGGCCGAGCTGAACGGCGACCCCGAGACCGAGGAGCAGGACTACCGCGCCCGCGTCGAGGCCGCCGACCTGCCGGAGAAGGTCCGCGAGGCCGCGCTCAAGGAGGTCGACAAGCTGGAGCGCACCTCCGACCAGTCCCCCGAGACCGGCTGGATCAGGACCTGGCTCGACACCGTGCTGGACCTGCCCTGGAACACCAGGACCGAGGACGAGTACGACATCGCCGGCGCGCGCGCCATCCTGGACGCCGACCACACCGGCCTGGACGACGTGAAGGACCGGATCATCGAGTACCTGGCCGTCCGCAAGCGCCGGGCCGACCAGGGCCTGGGCGTCGTGGGCGGGCGGCGCAGCGGCGCCGTGCTGGCGCTGGCCGGGCCTCCCGGAGTGGGCAAGACCTCGCTCGGCGAGTCCGTGGCGCGCGCCATGGGGCGCAAGTTCGTCCGCGTCGCCCTCGGCGGCGTCCGGGACGAGGCCGAGATCCGCGGCCACCGGCGCACCTACGTGGGCGCGCTGCCCGGCCGCGTCGTCCGGGCGATCAGGGAGGCCGGTTCGATGAACCCGGTCGTGCTGCTGGACGAGGTGGACAAGGTGGGCGCCGACTACCGGGGCGACCCGACGGCCGCCCTGCTCGAAGTGCTCGACCCGGCCCAGAACCACACCTTCAGGGACCACTACCTGGAGGTCGAGCTGGACCTGTCCGACGTGCTCTTCCTGGCCACCGCCAACGCGCTGGAGCAGGTGCCCGGCCCGCTGCTGGACCGCATGGAGATCGTCACCCTGGACGGGTACACGGAGGACGAGAAGGTCGTCATCGCCCGCGACCACCTGGTCCCGCGCCAGCTGGACAAGGCCGGGCTCACCGCCGAGGACGTGGTCATCGACGACGAGGCGCTGCGCAGGCTGGCCGGCGAGTACACCCGCGAGGCGGGCGTGCGCTCGCTGGAGCGGTCGATCGCGCGCATCCTGCGCAAGGTCGCGGCCGGTCTCGCGCTCGGCACCCGCACGCTGCCCGTCGAGGTCACCGACCTGGTGGACTACCTCGGCCGGCCGCGGCACGTGCCCGAGTCGGCCCTGCCGGAGTCCCGGCAGCGGACGGCGGTGCCCGGCGTGGCCACCGGCCTCGCGGTCACCGGCGCGGGCGGCGACGTGCTCTACGTGGAGGCGTCGCTGGCCGACCCGGAGACGGGCGGCACCGGCGTCACGCTCACCGGCCAGCTCGGCGACGTGATGAAGGAGTCGGCCCAGATCGCGCTCTCCTACCTGCGCTCCCGCGGCGTGGAACTGGAGCTCCCGGTCGGCTCGCTGAAGGACCGCTCGGTCCACATCCACGTGCCGGCCGGCGCGGTCCCCAAGGACGGCCCCTCGGCCGGCGTCACCATGACGACCGCCCTGGCGTCCCTCCTGTCCGGCCGTCCCGTCCGCGGCGACGTGGCCATGACCGGCGAGGTCTCCCTCACCGGGCGTGTCCTGCCCATCGGCGGCGTCAAGCAGAAGCTCCTGGCCGCCCACCGGGCCGGCGTCACCACCGTCCTCATCCCGGCCCGCAACGAGCCGGACCTGGACGACGTGCCCGCCGACGTCCTCGCCGACCTCACCGTCCACGCCGTCAGCGACGTCCGCGAGGTCCTCGACCTGGCCCTCACCCCCGCCACCGTCGCCCAGACGGCCGCCGCCTGACCCCTCCGATGCGATGACCGAATCATTCAGCCGTTTGTCTGAATGATTCGGTCATTCGTATGAGTGTTGGACTCATGCGGCCCACGACGCCGGTCCAGGGCGCGGTTCTACCCGTCTGGGCCGAGGATGCTGGAGCTCAGGGGCGGTTTCGCGCGGCGGAGGCAGGTGCTGGTTGATCCCTATCCGGAAGGATAGATCGACGGTACTTCGGGTTAGGTGGGTGGCTGAGCGGGTGTGAACGGTTCTCCTGGGGGACTTGGGGCGTGTCCCGAAAGGAGAACTCGAGATGCGAATGGCTGTCCGAGTCATCGCCGGGATCGGCTCGGCCGCGATGTTCGCGGTCGCCGCTCCGGTGGCGTCCGCGCAAGCGGCCGAGTTAACCGGCGCCCCCACGACGTGGGGTCCGTACGCGTCCAGTGACGGCAAGGCGAAAGCCTCGGGGACCGTCACCGTGGCGAAGAAGGAGAAGAAGGTCCGCTACTGGAAGCGGTGGTGGACCTGGGAGCGGAAGTGCTCGTGGCACGAGGGCGACCGCGTCTGCAAGAAGGTCAAGGTGTGGCACAAGAAGCGGGCGTTCAAGACCGTCCGCTACGAGGTGTTCACCGTGGATTCGACGCTGGTGAACTACCGCGTGCACGCGCGCAAGTTCCGCTGCGCGTGGGAGACCTTCAAGGTCGTGAAGAAGGACGGCGACACCGACTTCCGCAGCGCCAAGGCCTGCGGCGGGTCCGCGAAGCTGTCGTTCACCGTGGTGAACGCCGACAAGATCTGGGTCGACGTCTCGCGCGGCAACTTCCACGCCCCGAAGGGTAAGCACTCCGGCTGGAAGGCCGTCCACCCGGCGGTCTGATCCCGGCGAAATCGAGGCCGCGTCCCCCGCCCGGGGGGCGCGGCCCTCGCGTGTCCCGGGGGAGCGGCGGGGTCCTCGGCGGAATATGCCGTGATCAGGGGCATGAGCAGGCGGTTAAAGCGTCGTGTAAGTGCCCGTCAACTGCCTCCTCGTAGACATGGGGTGTCAGAAATCCTTCCCGAGAGGACCCGTAATGCGATTCATCAAGAAGCTCGCGGTGAGCGCGGTAGCAGCCGCCGCGCTCATCGGGGGCGCCCTGCTCTCGCCGGCCACGGCGAACGCGGCCGTGCCCTTCGACGCCCCGTGGGGCCCCGTGTTCTCCGCCGACCACAAGGCCGAGGCCAACGGCCACGTGAGGGTCGAGGACTACAAGTACAAGCAGTGGTACTGGAAGCACGAGAAGGTCGACTTCAACTGCTCCTTCAAGCACAAGGCCAAGAAGTTCTGCCACTGGAAGTGGGTCGAGGGCAACAAGTTCCACGTCCGCTTCACGCTGGACAACGACGGCTGGAAGGGCCACCACAAGTTCAAGTGCGCCTGGGCCACCTTCAAGATCGAGCCGTTCCACGGCCCGGACTACTTCAAGAAGTTCAAGAACTGCGGCAAGCACCCGAAGTCGTTCTGGTTCAGCGGCAAGAACGCTGAGCACATCTCGGTCGTGGTCTCCCGCGGCGACCACTGGAAGCCGCGCGGCTTCTGGGGCGCCTGGACCCCGATCTACGACGCCTAGGATTCACCGCACCTGACACCCTCAATCAGGTCAGTAGCATCCCGCAGTATCGAGCAGTACTGAGCAACACGACGGCTCGCGCCTCCTCTCCCGCGCGGGCCGTTCCCGTTCCTTCCCCGCGAACATCAAACCGATTAACGTTCGGTTCATGCACCCGGGAGCCATCGCCGCCGCCACCCCCGACAGAGCCGCCGTGATCATGGCGGGGTCCGGGCGGGTCGTCACGTACCGAGAGCTGGACGAGGAGTCCAACCGGCTGGCCCACCTGCTGCGCGCGGCGGGGCTGCGGCCGGGGGACCACATCGCGTTCATGCTGGAGAACCACCCGCTGTTCCTGGCGGTCGCGTGGGCCGCGCACCGGTCCGGCCTCTACTACACCGCGATCAGCTCCCGCCTCCAGGCGGGCGAGCTCGCCTACATCCTGGAGAACTGCGAGGCCCGCGCCTTCATCGCCTCGAAGGCCCTGGAGGAGGTGGCGGAGGTGGCGGTCACCGCCGCCGGCGGCGTCGAGATCCGCCTCATGCTGGACGGCGTCGCCCCCGGATTCGCCTCGTACGAGGAGGCGGTGGCGCGACACCCGGCGACTGCCGTACCGGACGAATGCCAGGGTGCGGACATGCTGTACTCGTCCGGCACGACCGGGCGCCCGAAGGGTGTGAAACCGCCGCTGAGCATGGCCACGCTGGACACCCCCGGGCCGCTCATGCAGCTCGTGCAGTTCCTGTTCGCGCCCAGCGCCGACAGCGTCTACCTGTCGCCCGCGCCGCTCTACCACGCGGCGCCGCTGCGCTACTGCCTCACCTTCCTGCGGTTCGGCGCCACCGTCGTCGTCATGGAGCGCTTCGACCCCGAAGCCGCCCTGGCCGCCATCGAGCGGTACGGCGTGACCCACTCCCAGTGGGTCCCCACCATGTTCATCAAACTCCTCAAACTCCCCGCCGAGACGCGCGCCCGCCATGACCTGTCGTCGCTGCGCTGCGCCATCCACGCGGCCGCGCCCTGCCCGGTGCCGGTCAAGGAGCGGATGATGGACTGGTGGGGGCCGATCGTGCACGAGTACTACGCCGGCACCGAGGGCAACGGCTTCCTCTACGCCGGGCCCGAGGACTGGCTGAAACACCGCGGCACGGTAGGCCGCCCGCTGCTCGGCGTGCTGCACGTGTGCGACGAGGACGGCGCCGAACTGGGGCCGGGGGAGCACGGCACGGTCTACTTCTCGGACGGGCCTGCCTTCGAGTACCACGGCGATCCGGAGAAGACGCGGTCGTCCCGGGATCCGCTCGGCCGCGGCTGGACCACGCTGGGCGACATCGGGTACGTGGACGAGGAGGGCTTCCTCTACCTCACGGACCGCAGGTCGTACATGATCATTTCGGGTGGGGTGAACGTCTACCCGCAGGAGGCGGAGAACCTGCTGGCCGTGCATCCCAAGGTGGCCGACGTGGCCGTCTTCGGGGTGCCGGACGAGGAGATGGGCGAACAGGTCAAGGCCGTCGTGCAGGCCGCCGACCCGGCGGAGGCCGGGCCCGCCCTGGAGGCCGAGCTGATCGCCTACTGCCGCGCCGGGCTCGCCCACTACAAATGCCCGAAGAGCGTGGACTTCCGCGCCGAGCTGCCGCGCCACCCGACCGGGAAACTTTACAAGCGCCTCCTCCGCGACGAGTACTGGCCATCCGAGCAGCGCGGATAAGATTCCTGTACGGCTTTCGCGAGGTCAGGCCCGTGATCGCTTAGCCGGGCCTTATCGGGGGTTTGCCATCGTAGAGGGGTACCGGCGGACAAAGCCGGGGGCTTCGGTAAGGGGATGGCACACAATGAACGCTGACGAGCCGCGCGAGCAGACTCCGGGTTCTCCGGCGAGCGCTGCGCACGAGACAGGCAACCAGGCCGGCCACCAGACGGGCGGCCGCGGGGCGGGGGACGCCGCGGCGAGCGGGCCGACCGAGGTGCTGAACACGCAGGGGTGGAGCCAGTTCGGGAGCCGTCCGCCGACGGCCGGGCAGTACCGGACCGGCGACACCGCCGTACTCACGCTCCCGCCGCCGCCTCCGCCGTCGTCGTCTGCGGTCCCGCCGGTGCCTTCGGCTCCGTCCGGCCGGAGCGCCGGGCTCAGGAGGGGCGGCGCGGTGCTCGCGCTGGCCGCCATGGCGATCGGCGGCGGGGTCGCGGGGGCGCTCGTCACCAACGCCGTCAACGGCCCCCGGACCGTGGTGTCCAGCCCCGTGCTCAACTCCGGCAACGCCACCGGGTCCACGGTGGCCGACGTCGCCCGCCGGGTGCAGCCCTCGGTCGTGATGATCACGGTCACCTCGCAGATGGGCGGCGGCGAGGGGTCCGGGGTCATCCTGTCCGACGACGGGCTCATCCTCACCAACAACCACGTCGTCTCCGGCGCGGGCGCCAACGCCGACCTGAGCGTGAAGTTCAGCGACGGCAGGACCGCCAAGGCGACCCTGGTCGGCACCGACCCGACCACCGACATCGCGGTCATCCGCGTGCAGAACGTCACCGGCCTCACCAAGGCCGCGCTCGGCGACAGCGACAGCCTGCAGGTCGGCGACTCGGTGCTCGCCATCGGCAGCCCGCTCGGCCTGGAGGGCTCGGTCACCGCGGGCATCGTCAGCGCCCTGGACCGTACGGTCACCTCCGGCGGCGGCCAGCCCGACCAGCAGCAGTTCCCGCCCGGGTGGGGGCAGCCGCAGCGGTCCCAGGAGGAGACCACCACCATCGGCGGCATGATCCAGACCGACGCCGCGATCAACCCGGGGAACTCGGGTGGCGCGCTGGTCAACGCGGCCGGGCAGGTCATCGGCATCAACACCGCGATCGCGACCTCCGGCGGCAACGGCAACATCGGCGTCGGCTTCGCGATCCCCATCACCACCGCCAAGCAGGTCGCCGAGCAGCTGATCAACACGGGCCGGGCGGTCCACGTCTACCTCGGCGTCAGCGTCAGCGACGCCTCCGGGGACACGCCGGGCGCCCTCGTCGGGCCCGTCACGCCGGGCAGTCCCGCCGAGAAGGCCGGCCTCCAGCAGGGCGACATCATCACCAAGATCGACGACACGCCGATCGACGCCGGCGAGACGGTCGTCGGCATCATCCGCGGCCACCAGCCCGGCGACAAGATCAACCTCACCTACCTCCGCAACGGCCAGCCCGCCACCGTCACCATCTCCCTCGAGGAGAAGACGGCGACCAACTGACCTTCTCCGGAAACGGCCGCACCGCTCGGGGGTGCGGCCGTTCCGCGTTCCGGGGGATGCCCCACCCACCCACCCGCGCAGCGGCGGGAGCCGCCCCCGGGAGGATCCTGGCGCGGAGCCGTCCCTGGGAAGCTCTGGCGTGGAGCCTGCGCCTGGGGGTCCTGGCGCGGAGCCGCCCTGGGAAGCCCTTCCGCGGAGCCGCTCCCGGGAAGTCCTGGCGTGGAGCCGTTTCCAGCCCGGGGGCTTACGTGTGGAGCATCGACTCGGCTTGCCAGAGGGTGCGGTAGTAGCCGTCGGTGGTGGAGAGGGCGGCGTGGGTGCCGCGCTGGGTGATGTGGCCGTCTTCGAGGACGAGGATCTCGTCCACGGCTTCGAGGCCGCGGAGGCGGTGGGTGATGAGCAGGGTGGTGCGGCCGTGGGTGGCGTCGAGGAGGTCGGCCATGAGGGAGGTGGCGGTCTCCTCGTCGAGGGCTTCCGCGGGTTCGTCGAGGAGGAGGACGGGCGGGTCGTAGAGGAGGGCGCGGGCCAGGGCGAGGCGCTGGAGCTGGCCGCCGGAGAGGGTGCGGCCGTCCTCGCCGAGGGAGGTGTCCCAGGCGGCGGGCGAGGACCAGTCGGTGAGCTGGGCGGAGCGGATCGCCTGGGCGAGCTGGTCGTCGGTGGCCTCGGGGCCGGCCAGGCGGAGGTTGTCGATGAAGGTGGCCTGGAAGACGTAGGGGTCCTGGGTGAGGCCGGTCATCAGGCTGCGGACGTCGTCGGCGGCCAGGTCCCGGGCTTCCACGCCGTTCAGGGTGATATTTCCGGACTCGTAGTCGACGGTGCGCATCAGGGCGGACAGCAGGGTGCTCTTTCCCGCGCCGCTCGGGCCGACCACGGCGACCCGCTTGCCGGGGGTCAGGGCGAGAGAGACTCCGTCGAGAGCCGGGGGTGCGTCGCCGTGCCGTACCACCAGGTCGGTGACGGTGACGGTGAGCGGGCCTGACGGGGGAGCGGCGGGTGAAGCGGGTTCGGTGACCGCGGGCGGGGTGGAGCGCAGGGCGGTGAGGCGGCGCAGGGCGGCGAGCACGCCGGTCAGGCGTTCCCCGGCAGAGGCCAGCGGCAGTACGGGTTCGAAGGCGACCAGCGACATCAGGGCGAGCACGGCCGTCGCCACGGAACCGGTGCCCGCCGCCTGGCAGATCCAGACGACCGCGACGACCGTGAGCCCCTGCGTGAGCACGCCGGCCAGCAGGGCGGTCGCGCTCACCCGGGACTGGCCGCGCTCCAGGGCGGCCAGCCGCTCGTCCGCCTCCGTGCCGGCGGCCAGGGCCTGGGCCTTCGCGCCGTACGCGGCCAGGTCGGCCGAGCCGTGCACCAGGTCGGCCACGCGCGCCGCCAGTTCGGCACGCGCGGGGGCCAACCGGGCCGACCAGCGGCGGGAGGCGGCAGCCGTGCCCAGCGGAAGCAGCACACCCGCCACCACCAGCCCCGCCAGCAGCGCGAACGCCGCCGCGGGCAGCAGGAAGAGCGAGATCACCACGGCCACCGCCCCCGTGACCAGGGCGGCCACGGCGGGCAGCAGGACCCGGACCAGCAGGTCCTGGACCGCGTCGGTGTCGTCGACCATGCGGCTGAGCAGGTCCGCGCCCCGATGGCTGAGCGGCTGCGACGGGATCAGCGCCTCGTAGAGCCGTTCCCTGGTGGACGCCTGCGCGCGCAGGGCGACGTCGTGACCGGCCAGCCGCTCCGCGTACCGGAAGACGCCCCGGCTGGTCGCGAAGGCGCGGACGCCGACGATGGCCACCGACAGCGCGGCGAGCGGCGGCTGCTCGGCCGCCCGGGTGATCAGCCACGCCGCCGACGCGATCAGCCCCAGCCCGGCCAGATCGGCCGCCGTCCCCGCCAGCGCGGCCAGGACCAGCCGCCGATTCAGCCCGGGCGGAATCAAGGTGCTCATCGGCGGCCTCCCGGGAGGGGCAGGATCAGGATGCTCATCGGCATCCTCCCGAGTGGGTCGGCCGGTTCGGCGGGACGCCCGGCCGGCCGGGCGGTCAGGAGGGGCGGGGCCGGGGTGCTCATCGGGAGGTCCTCAGGGAGTCTTCGGTGATGACGCCGCCGGTGATGCGGATGACGCGGTCGGCGAGGTCGATCATGGCGGGGCGGTGGGCCACGATGACGGCGGTACGGCCTTCGGCGAGGGCGCGGGTGGAGTCGAGGACGGCGGCCTCGCTGCGGCCGTCGAGGCGGGCGGTCGGCTCGTCCAGGAGGAGCACCCGGGCGTCGGGGCGGCAGAAGGCGCGGGCCAGGGCGACCCGCTGGCGCTGTCCTGCCGACAGGTTCGCGCCGCGTTCGCCGAGCACCGTGTCGTACCCGTCGGGGAGGGCTTCCGCGAACTCGGCGGCCTGGGCGGCGGCGGCAGCCGTACGGACCTGGCCGGGGGAGGCGGAGGAGCCGAGCCGGATGTTGTCGGCGACCGAGGTGGCGAACAGGTGGGGGCGCTGGGGCACGAAGGCGAGGCGGCGCCGCCAGGCGTCCAGGTCGAGGTCGGCCAGGTCGACGCCGCCGACGAGCACGCGTCCCTCGGCCGGGGAGACGAACCCGAGCAGCAGGTGGAGCAGGGTGCTCTTGCCGGCCCCGCTCGGCCCCACCAGCGCGACCCGCTCACCCGCCCCGATGACGAGCGAGACGTCGCTCAGCGCCGCGTCCTCCCGGCCCGGGTACCGCACGGTGACCGACTCCAGCCGGATCTCCGGCACCCCGTCCGGCGGGTCCAGCCGCCCGGACCGTTCCCCGCCTTCCTCCCGGAGCAGCGCGAACGCCTGGTCGGCGGCCGTCACCCCCTCCATCGCGGCGTGGAACCTGGTCCCCATCGCCCGCAACGGCAGGTACGCCTCCGGCGCCAGCAGCAGCACCAGCAGCGCCGTCTCCAGATTCAGCGACCCGGACAGCAGCCGCAACCCCACCGGCACCGCGACCAGCGCCAGCGACAACGACGCCACCAGTTCGAGCACCAGCGAGGACAGGAACGCCACCCGCAGCGTGCGCATGGTCGCCCGCCGGTGCTCCCCGGCCACCGCGTGGATCACCGACGCCTGGTAGCGCGCCCGCCCGAAGGCCCGCAGCGTGGGCAGGCCGCGCACCACGTCCAGGAAGTGCCCGCCGAGCCGCGCCAGCGCCCGCCACTGCCGCTCGGTGACGGCCTTGGTGGTCATGCCCACCAGCGCCCCGAAGATCGGGATCAGCGGCAGCGTGAGCAGCACGATGACCGCCGTCGCCAGGTCCGCCACGAAGAGCCGGACCAGCACCGCGACGGGAACCACGGCGGCCACCGCCACCGACGGCAGATACCCCGTCAGGTACGGATCGAGCGCGTCCAGCCCCCGCCCGGTCAGCGTGACCAGCTCCCCCGACCGGTGCTCGGCCGGGCTCATCTCCTGGAACCGGGACAGCAGCCGGTGCCGCAGCAGCGACTTCACCCCGCTCGCGGTACGCCCGGCCGCGATGCCCTGCGCCCAGCCGAGCGCCCCCCGCAGCGCGACCACCAGCGCCAGCGGCAGCAGCGCCGCGACCGCGAACCGGCCGGACAGCACCCCGGCCAGCAGTTCGGCCTGGACCAGCACGAGCAGGCCGGCCACGATCGCCGCGCCCAGGCAGACGGCCAGGTGCCGGCGCGGCAGCGACCGCATGAGATCCCGGTGCACGAGCCCTCCGGAGTGAGCAGGGAGCTAGAAGAAGGTCGGGACGGCGCCCCTCCGGAACGCCCGCCAGACCCAGATCTGCGCGCCGGCCAGGAGGGGCACGACTGGCAACACGATAAGGCTCAGCACCGTCAGGGTCGCCGACGGGGCGGCCCTGCCGACCACCTCGGGGGCGAGCGCGGCCAGCGGCACCACGATCGGCAGGCAGGCCACCGCCGCCGACCCCGCCAGGGCCCTGCCCGTACGGCTCGCGCCCTGCGCCGCGGCCTCCTCCGGCAGCCGCCACGCCAGGAACGTCCACCCGTGGAAGGCGAACAGCACGGCCACCACGACCCCGTACACGACGCCGAGTAGTGCGGGAGCGCCGGTGATGCCCGCGATCACCCCGCCCCAGGACAGCGCCAGCCCCAGCGAGCCCAGGGCCACCGCCGCCGTCCAGAACGACCGCCAGCGGGCCCCGTCCAGCCTGCGCCGGAACCACAGCCCGGCGTCCCGCAGGATCCACGACACCAGCAGCCCCACCACGACCGGGTAGAGCCCGCTCAGCACCTCCCCTTCGAGTGACGGGAACGCGCCGAACAGCACGCCGACGACGGCCACCAGCCACACCTCGTTGGCCAGCACGAACGGCGCGATCGCGCCCACCGCCCGGTCGCGCTCCGCGGTGAAGGGCAGCAGCAGCCCGACCCCGATGTCGAAGCCCTCCAGGGCGAAGTAGCCGGCCAGCAGCACGGCGAGGATCCCGAACCAGAGGATCTCCATTTACAGCTCCTTCAGAAGGTCAGGACGGGCTGGGGCGCGGGCTGCTCGCCCAGCGCGATCACGGCGGGGCCGCGCCGGACCAGGCGGGCGATCAGCAGGTAGTCGACGACCGCGAGCAGGCCGAGCACTCCGGCGAAGGCGACGAAGGAGAGCATGATCCGGCCCTGGGTGAGCCCGGGGGTGAGCGCGTCGGCGACCGTGAGCTTGTTGTAGATGAGCCAGGGCTGGCGGCCCACCTCGCGGGCGATCCACCCGAGGATCAGGGCGATGAACGGCAGCGGCGTGATCAGCATCAGCACCGGGTGCGCCCACCGCCAGCGCGGCAGCCATTTCACGCAGATCAGGGCGAGCATGGTGAGCAGGACCATCGTCTCGCCGATCATCTGCATGCTCCCGAGCCCGGTCCCGGCCAGGGGAGTCGCCGACCATTTGTCCGGCTGGACGGAGTCCACGAACCCGAACTGGGCATAGCCGAAGCCGCTCGTCAGAAACGCGCCCGCGAAGGCGGTGACCACGCCGATCCGCAGCGACCTGGTGAAGAAGGCCTGCTCAGCCGTCCTCCGGAACAGCTGGTACGCACTGGCCCCCATCACCACGCACCCCGCGGTCAGCAGCCCCGCGGCGAGCACGTGGGGCAGCGCCATCACCAGCGTCGGGTTGCCGAGCAGCGCCCCGAAGTCGACGAGCTCCAGGTGGTCGCCGCGGACGACCGCGCCCGCCGGGTTCTGCAGGAACGAGTTGCCCACCATGATCCAGAACGCGGAGGCGTACGCGGTCAGGGTGACCAGCCAGATGCAGGCCAGGTGGAGCCGCTTCGGCAGCTTGTGCCAGCCGAAGATCCACAGGCCCAGGAAGGTGGACTCCAGGAAGAACGCGACCAGCGTCTCGACGGCCAGCGGCGCGCCGAAGACATCGCCCGCGTAGTGGGTGAGGCCGCTCCAGCTCAGCCCGAACTGGAACTCCATCACGAGGCCGGTGACGATGCCGAGCGCGTAGTTGGTGACGTAGATCTGGCCCCAGAACCGGGTCATGCGCTCCAGTTCGGGGTCGCCCTTGCGGACGTACCGGGTGTTCATGATCGCGACAAGAGGGGCCAGGCCGAGCGTCAGCGCGACGAACAGGAAGTGCAGGCTTCCGGTCACCGCGAACTGCAGCCTGGCCAGGTCAAGAACGTCCATGAGGCTCCTTATGCGTGGCTACATATAGAGAGCCTACATGTAGACTGGCTACATGATGACGCCGGATAGGGTAAACGCGTGAACGCCGACGCACTCCGCGGGCATCTGGACGCCCTGCTTCTCTCGGTGCTGGAACACGAGCCGCGGCACGGCTACGCCATCATCGAGGCCCTCCGGGATCGCAGCGGCGGCGTGCTCGACCTGCCCACCGGAACGATCTATCCCGCGCTGCGCCGGCTGGAGCGCGCGGGGTTCCTGGCCAGCGAGTGGGCCACCGTCGGCGGGCGCAGGCGCCGCACCTACCGGCTGACCGGCGCGGGCCGCGCCGAGCTGGCGGGGGAACGGTCCGCCTGGACCTCGTTCACCAGCGTGATCGGCAGCGTCCTGAACCCCTCCCGCTGATCCCTCAGACGGCCGGAGCCGTCCCCTTCGCGCTGAATCTGAGGCACCGGGAGGCGCACCACAGCTGCCACGCCCAGAGCCCGATGCTGAGATACGTCGCGACCGTGCCCGGCGGGTACGAGGCCAGGTCCACCGCGTGCCGCGACCCCCAGACCAGGGCCGAGCAGAGCACCGCCATCACCGGCATCTGCCCCAGCACGAGCAGCCCGAGCGAGCGGGTCAGCACCCGGGTGCGGCGGCCCCGGCGCAGCGCGAACAGCACCAGGCCGCTCAGCAGGCCGGTGGTCAGCTGGAGGTAGTCGACCGTGACCGCGACGCCGCCGAACCAGGCCGGCTTCGCCGCCGTCTCGGCCGCCGGGAAGATGTGCCAGATCGCCGACCACATGAGCGCGGTGAACGGCACGGTGACGAACAGCACCGCCGCCGTCCTGCGCCCCTGGCCCGCGGTCAGCTCCTCCTGGTAGCCGGGCGCGATCACGTCGACCGGCCCGAAGTCCTCGATCGCGAGGCGTTCGGCGCGGTCCCGGTCCAGGCCGTCGGCCCGGTAGGCCTCGGCGGCGTCGAGCAGGCTGTCGCGGGCCTCCGCGAGCATGTCCCGCTTCAGCCTGCCGGGCCCGCGCAGCGCGCGGCCCAGCCGGGCGACGTACGCGTCGACGGTCTCGGTGGCGGTCAATGTCTCCATGGTCGCCTGCCAGGGTACGCGCCGGGGTCGCCGGTGGGCATCAGGGGTTACCCTGACCCGGCCCCCGGGGAACCCGGGTCACCCGTGCAGGCCGCTGTGCTGGGTGGCCACCGGCGGCGTGGTCGGGCGGTGGCCGATCGGGCGGCGCGAGCTGGGCTGCGGCACGGCCGACAGCACCAGCGCGGCCACCGTGACCAGCGCGGCCAGCGCGAACCAGCTGACCTTGATCATGGGTAACCGGGACCCTCCGGCCCGGCTCTCCCGCCGCCTCCACCGCCCTCTCCACCGCCCCGTCCACCGGCCCGTCCACCGCGGTGGCCAGCGGGGCGGCCAGCTGAGCCGCAGCTGGTGCCCGCCGCTCGGGGTGGCCGCGAACACGCAGTCCCGCAGCCGCAGCCCTTCGGGACCGAGCACCCCCGGCAGATGGCACCCGCTCAGGTCGGCGCCGTCGATGGTCAGCTCCTCGGCGTCCAGCCGGTCCACCGACACCACCCGGACCTCGCCGCCGCGCCGGGTCACGCTGGAGGTCCCCCGGCTGACCAGGCCGCGCAGATCCAGGTCCGCGTCCCCGAGCCGGAGCACCAGCCGCCCGAGCACCCGGGCCCCGTCCAGCACCACCGGGCACCCGGTGGCGTCGATCTCCACCGCGCCCTGCGCCCGCGCCTCGGTCAGCACCAGCCTCCTGGCCACCGCCGACGGCGCCAGGAACGCCTTGCCGACGAAACGCACCGACTCGAACCCGGACGAGCCGTCGAACCCGGTGCGCCGGAAGGACACCGCCCGCCAGAACCGCGCGCCCCGGAAGGTCGCGTCGCCGTGGAACCTGGTCCGGTCGAAGGAGGCGAAGCCGTGGAACTCCGCGGCGCGGAAGGAGGCCGAGCCCAGGCACGCCTCGCCGAACAGGGCGTCGTGGGCGATCACCGCGTGGTCGAGGGAGAGGTGGCCGCGGACGCGGGAGCCGTACAGGGAGAACTCGCGGGCGAAGCGGACGCGGTGGAAGCTGGCGTTGCCGGCGAAGCCGGTGCCGAAGAAGGAGGCGAGACCGTCGAAGGAGGCGCCGTCGAAGGAGGCGTCGGCGGTGAAGGCCACGTCGGCGAAGCGGGCGGGGGACAGGAACCTGGCGGAGTCGAACCTGGCCCGGCCCACCTTGCGGCCGGTGGCGGTGAGGATGCGGTCGAGCAGCTCGCCGGTGATGACCGTGCCGCGCAGGTCCACCGCCTGCCCGGGGGAGAAAGCGTGCAGGCACGCCTCCAGCTCTTCGGCTTCCAGGTGGTGCAGACAGCGCCCGTACGGCTGCCGCGCCACCCCTACGCAGTCGGCGCTCGTGGCGCACGTGCTCCAGGGCAGGATGGGCCTCATACCCAAAGGCATACCCAGAAACGGCAGCCTCCGCTAATTCTTCCTGCGGCCTCACAGACGAAGTGTGAAATATGCGGCAATTTCACCTTGTGTTCAATTGAGTAGACGGGCGGAGCTTGACCGGGATTCAGGACCTGTCCGCGGCACGCTTGACATTCACATTAATGTCAACGTCTAGCGTCTGGCCGAGGTTGAAGCCACCGAAGATCACAAGGAGATATGGCCATGACCGAGGCACTGGCAGGAAAGACCGCGCTCGTGACCGGAGGGTCGCGGGGGATCGGCGCGGAGATCGCCCGTGAGTTCGCCCGCGAGGGCGCGAACGTCGTCATCACCTACCGGAAGTCGCGCGAGCAGGCGGAGAAGGTCGTCGCCGAGCTGGCCGCGCTCGGGGCGAAGGCGCTCGCCGTACAGACCGACCAGGCCGTTCCGCACGAGGCGTCGACGGCCGTCGAGCGGGCCGCCGAGTTCCTGGGCGGCCGGATCGACGTGCTGGTGAACTCCGCCGGCATCGCCGTGATGGGCACCGTGGACCAGGTGGACCTGGACCTTCTCGACGGGGTCCAGCAGATGCTGGCCACCAACGTGCTGGGGACCATCGTGACCACGCACGCCGCCGCCCGTTTCCTGCCGGACGGCGGACGCGTCATCCTGGTGGGGAGCAACGTCGCCGAGCGGGTTCCCGTCCCCGGCGTCGCCGAATACTCGGCGAGCAAGGCGGCCGTCGACCAGCTCGCCCGCGGGTGGGCGCGTGACTTCGGCCCGCGCCGCATCACTGTCAACGTCGTCCGGCCCGGCGGGACGG
>NZ_BOOA01000012.1 GCF_016862995.1 Acrocarpospora phusangensis | reverse complement strand
AACCGGCTACACCTGCGCCTAACCAAATGAACCAAGCTCGGTCGCCTCTCGCCGCCATCCGGCGCCGTCAACGCGAGTAACCTCGCCGCACCGGCGCCAGGGAGGCGACCGACGCTCCGGTTCCCCTACACATCCGGCCCATCCGCACCGACCACCGTCGGCGCAGATGGGCCGGACCATGTTGTCTCTTATCGGCGCTGGCGTGAGCCAGACCTGTAGGCCCTTCGAACCTCGACCAAGAACCCCAACTCGACGAAGAACCCCAGACAGAATGAGGCCGGTCGCTCTTGGTGCCGGTGCGGCGAGAAGCGTCACCTGCGTTAACGGCGCCGGATAACGGCGAGGGGCCGGTGCCTTGGGTCGTTCTGTTAGGCGCTCTAACCCCAGACAGAATGAGGCCGGTCGCTTTTGGCGCCGGTGCGGTGGGAAGCGTCACCTGCGTTATCGGCGCCGGATAACGGCGAGGGGCCGGTGCCTTGGGTCGTTCTGTTAGGCGCTCTAACCCCAGACAGAATGAGGCCGGTTGCTCTTGGCGCCGGTGCGGTGGGAAGCGTCACCTGCGTTAACGGCGCCGGATAACGGCGAAGGGCCGGTCTCAGGTCGTTCTGTTGGGCGCTCCAAGACTTGAAGATCGACAACCGGACGGGCGTACTAGTTGCGCCGGGAACAGAACGAGTCTGCCCTCGCGGCCGTCTGATGGGGCATGAGGGATTTCGAGATCGTGTCCAATGGACGGCATCTGGACTGGGAAGGCTGCTTCAACGTCCGCGATCTGGGCGGCATCCCCGTGTCCGGGGGCGCGGCGATCCGCCGGGGCGCGGTCGTACGGTCGGACAATCCGGAACGGCTCACCGCACAAGGCTGGGACGCGCTCGCCGCGTACGGGATCCGGACGGTGGTGGATCTGCGCAACGCGGAGGAACGCCAGGGCGATCTGTTTCCCCGGCCCGTGAGTGTGACCACGGTGAACGTCCCGCTGGACGACGCGGACGACACCGAGTTCTGGACATATCTGTGGGGCAACGAACTGGACGGTTCCCCGCTCTACTACCGGATTTTCGTCGAACAGAAGGCCGGCCACTGCGCGGCCGCCTTGACTGCCGTGGCGCGGGCGCAGCCCGGTGGGATTCTGTTCCACTGCGGACTCGGCCGGGACAGGACCGGCCTCGTCGCCATGATGCTGCTCGCCATCGCCGGCGTCGCCCCGGCGGACATCGCCGCGGACTACGAGTTGAGCACCGACCGCCTGCCGCCGCTGTTCGCCGCACTGGGCATCGACGACCAGACCGAGGAGATCAGGCAGATCCTGGCCCGCAAGAACACCACGGCCCACGCCGCCCTGGTCGCCGCCCTGCACGGACTCGATCTCGAAGCCCGGCTCCGCCAGGCCGGCCTCGACGAGGACGACCTCGCAGCCCTGCGCGACAGGCTCGTTCAGCGGGGATCGTGAGCTTCCACCAGGACCGGCGGCGTGGCTGCCCATCCTCGAACCCAGATCATGAAAACCCGACACCGTAGGACGATCCAGGATCATGTAAACCGGGAGCGTCTCCCAACCGGTAGTCCTCCATGGAATGGTCCACCCCTGGAGGTCCGATGGATGATGGGTTCGCCCGGTATGTGGCAGAACGACATGATCGGCTGTGCCGGATGGCGTACCTGCTGACCAGAGACTGGGCGACGGCCGAGGACCTGGTGCAGACGGCGCTGGCGAGGGCCTGGCTGGCCTGGCGGCGCGTACGCGGAAACCCGGACCCGTACGTCTACCGGATCATCGTGAACACGCATTCGTCCTGGTGGCGGCGCAGATGGCGGGGTGAGATACCGACCGCGGACCTGCCGGAGAGCGCCGGTCCCGGCGACGCCGTACACGAGTTGGCGGAGCGGGACGCGCTGTGGCGGGCGGTCGGTGGGCTCTCGCCCCGGCAGCGGGCCGTGATCGTCCTGCACTACTACGAGGGGCTGCCCCTGGCGCAGGCCGCCGACGTGCTGGGTTGCTCGCTGGGCGCGGTGAAGTCCCAGCTCAACCGCGCGCTGACCCGGCTCAGGGTGCATCCGGAAGTCCGGCTGAGCGGAGCGCGGCGATGACGTACCCACGAGAGAAGACGTTCACGGAAGAGAACCTGAGCGCGGTGCTGGCCTCGCGAGGAGCCGCCGGGGCGGCGTCGGAACCGGACCTGAACGCGATCAAGAGACGCGCCGGGGGCATCCGGCGGCGGCGCTGGGCGATCGCGGTCGCCGCCGCGTCCGTGCTGGTCCTGGGCGTGACGCTGCCCGTGCTCCGTAGCCCGGAGCCGACGGTCGCGGTGCCGGGGCCGGCCAAGGCGGACGTCCTGCCCCTGCCCGAGTACGAAGGGCTGCCGCTCCTCGCCTCGGAGACGGCCACCCAGACGGGGACCAAGGTGACGCTTCGCTTCCGCCCGGCCAGCGAGCAGACGAAGATCGTGCTGCGCTGCGAGCGGCCGATGTCCATCGCGTACGCGATCGAGCGGCACCGCGGCGGCGTCAGCAGCGCGGGCGGCGTGTGCGGCCCGGACGGGGCCCGGAGCAGGTACGACGACAAGGCGTTCGAGGAGGAATGGACCACCCGGGAGCATGTGGTCACCTTCTGGGTCTTCCCGCCGGACGCCCCCGTCCTGCGCGATTCGACCGCTCAGCGCGACTGCCGGGAAGCCGTCTGCGACGGCAAGTACCGGCTTTCGCCGTCGACGGTGGACGATCTCGCGCGGGCCGTGGGCAAGCAGCCGGGCGCCTGGTCGGTGGCGGTTTACGACCAGCGCTAGGCTCACCCGCCTCTCCGGACGAGCCGGGCGCCTGGGCGGTCGCTGACCTCAGACGCCTTTGAGCAGGATGGCCAGGCCGTCGCAGAAGGCGTCCCGGGCGGCCTGCTCCCAGTCGGTGACCTGCTCGCAGGACAGGCGGACGGAGAGCGGGAACCGGTCGGCGAAGTCGGGGACGAGTTCCCGCATCAGGCGGGCCCGGGTGGTCCACCATTCCTGGTCGGTGGTTCCGGTGGTCGTGGCGGCCGATCTGGCTTCGGCGATCGACCGCGCGGAACCCCGTACCAGGCTGAACAGGGAGCTGACGACGGCTCTGAGCCCGGCCGGCGGCAGGCCGGCCGGGTCCAGGGCGCGCAGGATCGACTCCAGGACCGCCTGTTCGTGGGGGCCGAGCACCGGGCGCGCGTGGGACACCTGGAGCAGCCAGGGATGGCGCAGGTAGCAGGTCTGGAGTTCACCGGCCCAGGATTCGACCTCGGCGCGCCAGTCGCCGGGGGAGCGCGCGGGCGCGGAGATCTCGGCGTGGGCCTGGTCGTACATCAGGTCGATGAGTTCGCGTTTGGTCGGCACGTAGGTGTAGAGCGACATGGCGGTGCGGCCGAGCCGTTCGCCGACCGCGCGCATGGACAGCCCGTCCAGGCCGGACTCGTCGGCCACCGTGATCGCCGCGTCCACGATGGCGTCCACCGTCAGCGCGGGCTTGGGCCCCCGGCTGGTACGGGCGGAGTCCGCGGCGATGCCACGCCACAGCAGGGCGAGGGTGCGCTGGGGATCGCCTTGACCTGCGTACAGAACCACGGGGTGAAACTCCTTACGGCATAAGGTATTGTGCTCGATGAAAACAGTTTACGACATAAGGAGATCTTATGCCGATCGCGATTCTCCACGACGGAGCCACCATCGACGTCCAGGTCCACGGCGAAGGGCCGAACCTGCTGCTGCCCGTCAACCCCGAACCCGCCGAGGAAGGGCCGGCCGCCCAGGCGATGCGCGAGTGGGGCGGCGACCCTTCGCTCGGCCACTCCCTCATCAGCGGGCTCAGCGCCGAGTTCCGGGTCGTCGCCTTCGACTACGAGGCGCACGTCATGGCCCATCCTAAAACGCTCACACCCGACAACCTCGCCCACGACCTGCTCGCCGTCGCCGACGCCGTGAACGCCGAGTCGTTCGGTTACTACGGTTACTCGTGGCTGGCGCTGTCCGGGATGCAGCTCGCTCTCCGTACGCGCCGGTGCGCCGCCCTGGTGATGGGCGGGTATCCGCCGATCGGCGGGCCGTACGCGGAGATGCTGGAGGTCACGCGGGCGAGCTACCGGCTGGCCGTCGAGGAGCGGGACGCGCCGCCCAGGGGGCCCGTGGAGGTGGGCGACTGGGACAACGTCTCGGTCGGGGCCTCGCCGGAGCAGGCGGGGCAGTTCCTCGCCCTCTACGAGAGTCTCCAGGACTTCGACGACGTGGCCGCGCAGGACCGGCTCGGCTGCCCCCGGCTCTGCTTCGCCGGGTCGGCCGACGTCATCGACTATTCGCCGAAGTGGGGCGGTGTGCGGGTGGACATCGCCGGGCCGTTGGTCCAGCGGCGTACCGAACTGGAGAAGTTCGGCTGGGAGGTGCACGTGTTCGACGGGCTCGACCATATGGCGGCCATGCGGGCCGAGCGGGTCGTGCCGCTCATCCGGCCCTGGCTGGCCGGGAAGCTGCGGTGATCAGTCCGCCGGGGTGGCGATCCGGTCCTCGAACGGTGTGGCCGGATCGCCGCTTGGTTCAGAGGGGGCGGTGGAAGCGTACGCGGCTGGAGTCCGGGCCGTCGTGGTCGGGGACGGGCTCGCTGACGGAGAAGCCCATGGAGGTGTGGAAGGCGATCGAACGCTGGTTGATCGGGGACGTGATCGCGCCGACGTCCGTGCGACCGTCCGCGCGGGCCAGGTCGAAGAAACGCGTGTAGAGCTCGCGGGCCAGCCCTTTCACCCGGAAATCCGGATCCACAGCCACATAGTGGATGTAGGCCAGCGACGGCTGCGACGGCGAGAGAATCCCCACCAGGAACCCCACCAGCCGGTCGTCCACCTCGGCGACCAGGCTGCTCTTGAAGAAATGATCCAGGAACAGCCGGGACAGCCCGGCCCGCATCGGCCGCCCCCACCAGTCATCCACGACCCTGACGATCCTGTCGTAATCCTCTGGTACGGCCTGGCGCACCCCAACCTCGTCCATAGCCGCCAGCATGCACCAGGGCCGGGACGCAATTGATGGGTAAATGAATTGCCCGGCCTCATCGGCGTGCGGGATTCTCGGCAGATGCGGCAGATCAGGGCGAACGCAGAGGGTGTTCCCGTCATCAGTTTCGTCGAAGGGGTGCGGGAGGGGCGGCCCTGGGCGGATCTGGTCGAGGTGCTCGGGCCCGAGGCCGACGATCTGATCATGAACGAGCTGTCGGGCTGGGTGGTGTCCGGGTCGACGGAGCTGGGTGAACGGCTGCTCGCGCGCGGGACCCGGCTGGTACGGCACGCGCACACGATGGTCTGCGATCTGACCGATCCCGGCGCTTGGCCGGCCGGTTCCGGGGATGCGCCCGATGGCTTCGCGTTTCTGCCCGTACGGGAGGTCACGCCCGAGGACATTCTTCCTTCGTGGATTGCCGCATATCCGCCCGGCCATCCGGACCACCATCCTCGCGACAGTGACAAGGCGTTTCGTGAGGAACTGGTGCCGCTCATGGCTGGGGAGATCATCGGGGAGTTGCTTCGGTGCAGCGGGGTGGCCGTCGACGAATCCGGTGCGGTGGTCGCCGGTGTGCTGGTCAACCGGTGGAACGGTATGGCGTGGATCGGTGACGTCTTCCGGCATCCCGGCAAGTCGCCGCGGGGTCTGGGCGCCAGCCTCCTGCGTTTTGTGCAGATTCGGGCGGCGGAGGATGGATTCGCGGAGATGGGTCTCGCGGTCACGTACACCAATCCCGCAAAGAAGGTCTACGCCCGCCTCGGCTTCAAAATCACTAATACCGCGATGTCGGTCATAATTCCGTAGAAATTCGATATTTCCCCCGACGGGGCCTATATCGTCTTCTGGGCATGTTGATCAAGCGGAGAGGCCGTCGATGCAGCAGGAGACGATCGCCCGCTGGGGTGTGATCTCACGGATCGGCGCGGTCGCGCTCGTCGCGGTTCCCCCGTGGGCGTCCTATTTCGCCCCGCCTATGTACATCGTCTCCTTCAGTTATGGGTCCCCCTGGTGCGAGCCGTCATTCGTCGACACCGCGATCCGGTACGGCGGGGCGACGGTGGGCCTACTCCTTCCCATCGCCCTGGGTGTTCTCATCGTTCTCGGCGCCGGCCGGCGGGCGACGATCGGAACCGTCCTCCTCGCGGTCGGATTCGTGGGAATCGACATCCTCGTTCCGGAACGAGATGAGTGCGTCTGGCGACCCCTGGACTCGAAGCTCGCGCTGCTGGCCCTCCTGGCGTACCTCCTGGCCATCGCGGCCCTGGTCGTGGCGGCGCGGATTCCGCTGACCGTACCCCGTCCCTCGCTCGGCGAAGGCGTCCGCTGGCTGCTCGCCCTGGGCGTGGCCGTGCTCTGGACGATCCTCTCCATGCAGCCGGCCGAGCAGATCCAAGCCGAGGACGCGTTCCTGTCTGCCGGGATCTTCTACGAGGGCCCCACGCCCAACTGGTTCTGGCTCACCGAGTTCCTGAACGACGTCCAGGCCATGGGCCTGCTCCTGGGACCGCTGGCGATCGCGGGATGCCTGACCTTCCTGGTCGCCCGCCGCGCCGCCACCTGGACCGCGCTCGGCCTGATGGTGCTGGTCGTGGCCTGGACCGCCGCCCTGATCGCCGACTGCGGCGTCCCCGAAGAGGGCACCTGGCTGATGTACGTCCCCTGGCCGCTGGTCGCCACCGCCGCGCTCATCGGGACTCCCCGCATCAAGCCGGTCAGGCCACGCTGGTTCCCCGCGAACACCACACGGGATCTGCTCGTCCTGATCGTTGCGGTGGCACTCCTCGGCTGGCTGGTCCTCCAGTACTTCACGCCCTGAAAATTGGGATGCCCGGCCGTGAAACCGGGAGGTACCCTGCGCGAGGACCTGGGAGGGGAATTGTCGTGGGACACGTCGAGGTCGGGCATCTGACATATGTGCTGCCGGATGGCAGGCCCTTGCTGGACGACGTGTCGTTCCGGATCGGGGAAGGCGTCAAGGCGGCCTTGGTGGGGCCGAACGGCGCGGGCAAGACCACCCTGATGCGGCTGATCTCCGGGGATGTGCAGCCGGTCGAGGGATCGGTGGCGAGCTCCGGCGGGCTCGGGGTGATGCGGCAGTTCATCGGCAGCATCCGGGACGGGCGGTCGGTGCACGACCTGCTGCTCTCGGTGGCGCCGGTCCGCGTGCGCGAGTCCGCGGAGAAGCTGCACGCCGTCGAGCTGCTCATGATGGAGCGCGACGACGAGAAGACCCAGATGCGGTACGCGCAGGCGATCACCGACTACTCCGACGCCGGCGGCTACGACATCGAGGTGCTCTGGGACACCTGCACGATGGCCGCGATGGGCGCGCCGTACGAGAACGTGAAATATCGGGAAGTGAACACGCTGTCCGGGGGTGAGCAGAAACGCCTGGTCCTTGAGGCGTTGCTGCGCGGCCCCGACCAGACCCTGCTTCTCGACGAGCCGGACAACTACCTGGACGTTCCGGGCAAACTCTGGCTCGAACAGGCACTCAGGGACACGCCCAAAACCGTCCTGCTCGTCTCGCACGATCGGCAGCTCCTCGCGAACGCCGCCGACCGCATCGTCACCGTCGAATCCGGCAACATCTGGGTCCACGGCGGCGGATTCGCCACGTACGCGGAGGCCCGCAAGGAGCGCAACGAGCGCCTGGACGAGCTGCGCCGCCGCTGGGACGAGGAGCACGCCAAGCTGAAGCGCCTGGTCAACATGCTCAAGCAGAAGGCGACGTACAACGACGGCATGGCCAACGCGTACCACGCGGCCCAGACGCGGCTGCGGAAGTTCGAGGAGGCGGGGCCGCCCGAGCTCGCGCCCAAGGACCAGCTGATCAACATGCGGCTGCGCGGCGGGCGTACCGGCAAGCGTGCCGTGATCTGCGAGACCGTCGAGCTGACCGGCCTGATGAAGCCCTTTGACCTGGAGGTCTGGTACGGCGAGCGCGTGGCTGTACTCGGCTCGAACGGATCGGGAAAGTCGCACTTCCTGCGGCTGCTCGCGGGCGAGACCATCCGCCACACCGGGGTCGCCCGGCTCGGCGCCCGGGTCGTCGCCGGCCACTTCGCCCAGACGCACACCCGGCCCGAACTGGCCAGACGCACGCCGTGCGAGATCGTCATGACCGAGCACGCCAGGCTCAAGAACGAGGCCATGAAGATCCTCGCGCGGTACGAGCTGGCCGGCACCATCGCTGAGCAGAGGTTCGAGACGCTGTCCGGCGGCCAGCAGGCGCGGCTGCAGATCCTGCTGCTCGAACTGTCCGGCGCGACGCTGCTGCTGCTCGACGAGCCGACCGACAACCTCGACCTGGCCAGCGCCGAGGCGCTGCAGGAAGGCTTGAACGCGTTCGACGGCACGGTGCTGGCGGTCACCCACGACCGCTGGTTCGCCGCCGACTTCGACCGCTTCCTCGTCTTCGGCGCCGACGGCCGGGTGTACGAATCGCCCGAACCGGTCTGGGACGAGGGCCGTGTGCAGCGCGCCCGGTAAAGGGTCCGGCTCGCTGAAGGACCTGCCGTAAAGCTTTCGTACGCGACGTGCGTGTCCGCCGGATTCCTCCGGTGGACACGCGTTATCACAGCTGAGTGACGCAGCGTATGACAGCACTCATCCTGACCGCCCTGATGGTGCTGGCGGGATGCGGGCAAGACGATTCGAACAAGCCCAAGCAGCTCGGCCCGCTCGCGCTTAAGGAGCAGGCCTCCTCGGTGGTCAAGGCCAGCGGCGGATACGTGGTGAACTGGGCGGCCGTGCTCGGCAACCCCAACCGGTGGCATTTCGGGGAGAACACCGTGGCCACGATCAGCGCCCAGGACGCGACCGGCAAAGAGGTCGTCCGGATGGAGCAGCCGCTCGACGCGGTTCCACCGGCCGGCACGCTGGCCTTCACCGGCGAGGCGCTGGCCGCCGCCAAACCCGTCTCCGTGAAGATCAACTACCGTCCGGCGGCGTGGCACCAGGCGGCCAGGATCCCGTCCGCGTTCAAGCCGTTCCCGGTGACGAAGGTGGCGACCGAGAAGCTGGGCACGGGGTCGTACCTGATCACGGGGTATGTCAGCGATCCGTTCCAGAAGCCGGCGTCCAGCCTGGTCGTGACCGCGCTGCTGCGGGACGCGGCCGGCAAGCTGATCGGCGGCGGGACCGCGTTCGTGGACGACGTGCGCGCCAACACGACCCGGCGGTTCATCATCACCGTCGAGAGCGTCACCGAGGGGGCGACCGCCGCCAGGACCGAGGTGCTCGCGCGGACGTGGGGGGCCACGGCGAAGCCGTACGAGGATCTGGCGATGGGCGGGGCGCTGCCGGTGCACACGGCGAAGCCGCAGACCGAGCCGTTCGTCAGGGACCGCAACGCTCAGGCCACGAGCGAACAGCGGCCGTGACCGTACCGGAGCCCAGAATCGGGGTGAACCCCCTCTGGATCTTGAAATCCGAGTCGGGTTACGGTACAGGCATGAGCACGCCGAGGATCGTCCTGTTCGGCGCCACCGGCTTCACGGGCAGACTGACCGCGGAAGCCCTGCTGGCGCGTGGCGCCCGGCCGCTGCTGGCCGGGCGCGATCCAGCCCGGCTGGCCGCCCTCGCGGCATCCCTCCCCGTCGAACTCCCGACCGCCGTCGCCGACGTGAGCCGCCCCGACTCGGTCCGCAGAATCGTCGAATCCGGCGACGTGCTCGTCTCCACCGTCGGCCCCTTCACCCGCTGGGGCGAACCCGCCATCCAGGCCGTCACCGAAGCCGGCGCCATCTACCTCGACTCCACCGGCGAACCCCCCTTCATCAAACGCGTCTTCCAGCGGTACGGCCCGGCCGCCGCCGCCCGCGGCGCCACCCTCATCACCGCATTCGGGTACGACTACGTCCCCGGCAACCTCGCCGCCGCCCTCGCCCTCCGCAAAGCCGGCTCCGAAGCCGTACGCGTGGACATCGGCTACTTCGTCCGAGGCAACATGGCCCGCCGCGCCAGCGCCGGCACGCGCGCCTCCGCCCTCGGCATGATCCTCGAACCCATGTACGGCTACCGCGACGGCCGCATCATCCGCGAACACGGCCGCACCCGCCTCTTCACCGTCGGCGGCCGCAAACGCCACGGCATCTCCCTCGGCGCCAGCGAACACTTCGCCCTGCCCCGCGCCTACCCCCGCCTCCGCGAGGTCAACGTCTACCTCGGCTGGCTCGGCGGCCTCACCCGCGCCGCCGGCGTCCTCGCCCGCGCGACCCCTGTCATCGCCGCCCTCCCCGGCGCCCGCCGCGTCACCGAAGCCATGGCCGACCGTGCCATCCGCTCCGGGCCTCGTACGTCTTCACCGACCGATCCGGCGATTTCCTCTCAGACGATCGCCGAGGCGTACGCGGCGGATGGGCGGCTTCTCGCTGCCAGTCATCTTGATGGCGGGGATCCGTACGACTTCACGGCGCGGATTCTCGCTTGGGCTGCGACGACTGCTCTGATTGATGGGGTGGGTGGGACGGGGGCTCTTGGGCCGGTGGATGCTTTCGGCTTGGATGCTCTTTCAGAGGGCTGCGCTACGGCGGGTTTGCTCGCTCGCTAGCGACGGTCATCGGTTTTGACGCAAACGGTCACGCCGACGTTGAGTGTTCTGACGCATCAGTCACGCTGACGTTGAGTTACTCCGGTTCGCGGACACACCATTGGCAACCTCCGGGTGGGCGGTTGCGCGCTGTCCGGTTGGTGGCGTCGCTCTGTCGTTCTTTTTCAGGGTGAGCAGAAGAAACCCAATGTGGGGGTGAGCGAGGCTCACGTGGGCCTCGCGACGCCCGAGGTGAAAACGGGCGGACTGCCGCATGGGTGATCGCGTGAAGCCCGAGGCGAACTGAGGCGGAGCCCGCAGCGACTGGAGGCGGAGCCCGGGTAGCTGGGGCGGAGCCCGGGCAACTGGGGCAGGGTCCTGGGTGACCGGGGCGGAGCCCTGGTGATTGACGTGGAGCCCGGGTGATCGGGGCGGAGCTCCGAGGTGGGGCGGAGCCCGAGGTGGGGCGGGCGGAGCCCGAGGTGGGGCGGGCGGAGCCCGAGGTGGGGGGGCGGGCGGAGCCCGCAATAAAGGGTGGGTGGGTGGGAGATCCACCGTGCTCAACGAAGCGCCGAATCCACCGTGACCAAGAAGCTGATGAGGCGCATTCCGTATGCCATCGATTCCCGAGTTTGCTTCTGGATGGCGGTTGCCAGGGTTTCCCGCCCGCCCACCCCTTCATTGCCCTGCGGGCCACCCAGGTCGTCGCCCTGCGGGCGTGCATTGGCCTGCGGGCCTCTGGGGGTCATTGTTCCTGCGTGCCGCCCCGCCTCACGCGCGGTAGGGGTGGTTCTCCCGCCCGCCCTTGCGGGCTCCGCCCGCCCCCCACCTCGGGCTTCGCGTGGCTCCTGCCTGGGCTTCGTCCGGTCCCTGTCTTGGCCCTTTGGCCGAAGGAAAGTGGTTGGGCGATGGGCTTGGGGTGGTTGAGGGGGAGACGTGGGGGTGGGTTGGAAGGGGATGGGTTTTTGGTTCGGGGTTGGGGTTTGGGGGAGTTGGGTGGGGTGTTGGTTTGGGATGTCCGTCTAATCGGTTAATTCTTGTGGTGGTGTTATGAATGCCGGACAGCCGGGTATTTCGTCTCGCGGGCGATACCCGAACCCCTCGCATTGCTTTTCTGGAAATTTCTATAGATAGGGGATGGTCAAGATGGGGGCACATCGGCGTGGCGCCGTGGCCGTGCGTACGATCGGACCGGAGCTCAACGCGCAGGTCGATCGCCGGACCGTGGTGTGGGCGACACGCCTGGGATTCGCCTCGGTGCCGTTGTTGTTCCTGGTCGGAGCAGGTGTGATCCCCGCGTTGATCGCACTCTCCCTGCGTACGCGCGCCCTGGCCGACATGCGAGCCCAGCAGACATCCGGCACCGACTGGGGAATGGTCCACGCCGCCATGATCTGCGCCGTGATCACCTTGATCACGGCAGGCATCGCCATCACCACAGCCACCCTGATGCTCCTTTTTTGGTAACCCCCCTCGATATCACCCGATTTGACCCCATGCCTTAACCGCAAGCCGTACCAAATCAAAAGGGATGTCATTCCCGTGAATCACTGGAACTGCTAGTTACCAATCCATTACCTTCGGTCACATGAATGACCGAGACCTGGTCGAAGCACTGCGTGACCGCGATCCAGGTGCCCTCGCCGCGCTCTACGATTCACACGCCGAGAGCATCTACCGATTCTGCTGGGCCATGCTGGGCAGCCCCGACGGAGCCCAGGTCGCCCTCCGGGACACGCTGATCGCCGCCGAAGCCCATATCGTGTCGCTGGCCGACCCAGCGCAGCTGCGACCCTGGCTGTTCGCCCTCGCCCGCGGAGAATGCGCCCGCCGCCGCATGCCCGGGTTCGTGATCACCGACGAGACCGACCCGGCCGGGGTGGCGGTCGCCTCCGACTCCGGCGACGCGGCTCTGCGCCTCACCGCCTGGCAGGCCGCCCAGCTCCTCTCCTACGAGGACCGCGAGATCCTCGAACTCGGCACCCGCCACGGCCTGTCCGCCCCCGACCTCGCCACCACCCTCGGCCGTTCCGTACGCCAGGCGGAAGCCGCACGCGACGCCGCCACCGAACGCCTCCTGGACGCCGTCACCGCCGAAGTCCTCGCGGCCGAAGGCCCCCACGACTGCCCCAGGCGCGCGAAGATCCTCGAATCCCCCGAGGAGTCGCGCGAGCACCTCGTCCGCCACGTCGCCCGCTGCGACACGTGCCGACGCCACCGCGACAGCCAGCTCTCGGCTGCGAAGATCTTCGCTCTGCTGCCGTCCGCGACCCTGCCCGACACCCTCCGCGTCCGGGTGATGAGCTGCTTCATCGACCCCGAACTCGTGCCCTACCGCAAGTACGTGGCCCGTCGCGTCGGCGCTCTCGACCCCGCCGGCTTCCCGATCACCGAAGAGGCCACGGCCCGCCGCTGGCCCCAGGCCGCCCTCGGCGCGGTCGCCGCCATCGCCGCCGCCGCAGCCATCGTCATCGCCTTCACCCAACTCGGCGCCGTCCCCGACGAACAAATCATCGGCACCGCCTCCGGCAAGTTCCCCGCCACCGCCGACGCCCCCGCCACCAAAATCACAGAATCCCCCAAACCTCGAAATATCCCCTTAGAACTCCGCGAAATCCAGGACATAACCCACTACCGCCCCATCCGCCCAGACAGCGCCGCCCGCCCGATCCCCACCAAAGCCCCACCATTACCCCCCAAGCCCACCCCTCGCCCACCAACCCCTACAACAACTCCCACCATCACCCCCACCCCAACCATCACCGTGACCGTCCCAACCCCACGCCCCACTCATCCCCGCCCCCATCGCCCCCACCGTCACCACCCACGCCCCACCCGCGCCTGCCCCCCGCACACCCCACCAACTTCCCAACCCCCCACCACCCCCACTCCAACGTCCACCACCACAGCCACCCCACCCCCGAGCCAAGACCCCACCGAACAACCCCAACCCACCACCCCCGCGACCGACCCAACCCGGCAACTCACCCGTAAATCCGCCTCCCGAACCTGCCGCTAACTCCTCACCACCGGACACGTCCATCGCACTGTCGGCCCCTGAAATCTGGGCTGCTCAGGCGGGTCCCGGCACCCGAATGCCCGGGGTCAGGCATGTGAGTCCACCCGGATCGGCGGTGCGTAGGTCCTTCACAGGGGCAAGCGAGGAGGTTGGAGCCCGCCGCGTGACCGTCCTCCCTCTTCACGCGAGAGAACGTGCCCCGTCTCCGGCCGGGTCTACGTCGTCGAACAGTGGGACGGACGCTTTCGGTGGACGTCCTCGCTCGGCCTGGACGAAAGGCTGACGCAGGACAAGACGCAGGACAAGACGCAGGACAATTCGTGTCTATGCGCCGTCGAAGTGGCCGCGGGCGGTCAGTTCGATGGTGGTCACGGTTGCGATCACCTCTGCTGTGAGGAGCGCGACCAGGACCACCAACTGCACGACCCCTGCCTGGATGGGGTCGGCTCCGCCGAGGAGCATGCCGACGAAGGCTCCCGGCAGTGTGACCAGCCCCACGGTCCTGGTCTGGTCCAGCGCGGGCACCAGCGCCTGCGCCGCCGCCGGACGGCAGATCTCCAATGCCGCCTGCCTGGTGGAGAAACCCAGGGACAGGGCAGCCTCCACTTCTCCCTTGCGTCCGAGCAGTTCGTCCTTGGCCCGGCGACCGGCCAGCGTCGTCGCGGTCAGGCAGCCGCCCAGCAGGATCCCGGCCACCGGAATGATCACGATCCCGTCGGTGGAGACGACCCCACTCCCGGTCAGGGTCGCCAGCACGGGCACCGTCCCGACCGCGATCGGCAACCCGGCCCACCACACCCGTCGTCCCGTCGTGATCCGTCGTCCCGCGGTGAAGGTCGCGACGCCGTACATAAGAAGGACGAACCCCGCGACGGCCACCGGCAGCGTGACCACCCAGGTGATCAACGCAGACACCGCACCGAGCTGAACCACCGCTCGGAGGCAGGCCGTCACCACAGCCGTGCCGTGCCCCAGCCTCCCAACCCATGCCGTGACGGCGCCCACGAAGACCAGCACGAGCAGCGCAACCGGCAGCAGCGGCGTGACGGAGATCAACGACGAACCCACGGCGTCAGTCTGCCCCTCATGCGATAGGCCAGGAACGGCGGTCCTGGCCGACGAGGGTGGAGAGCCGTAAGCCCTCGGAGCCCGTAAGAGCGCCTAACAGGATGAACTGGGGCAGCCGCTTCTCGCCGTTATCCGGGCGCCGTTGACGCAGGCAGCCAGTTCGCGCTGTACCAGCGCCAGACCCGTTCTGTTGGGGCCTCTACGCCGCCGAGAGCCCTTTGGAGGGCATATCGCGCCCTCCATGACTACTCTGAGTGATCAATATGTGTGCAGGGTGTGATCGATGGGAACGCTGGGGGTGGAGGGACGGAAGGGGACTTTCATGCCACTGCACAGGTCGATGCTGATCGCCATGATCGGCGTTCTCATCGTGGCCGTCGGCGGGTCCCCGGTCGCCGCCGATCGCGACAAAGCTGCTCGCGACAAAGCCACTCGCGACAAATCCACTCATGACAAAGACGACAAATCCGAGATGGCCGAAGCCCGCGACCAGGTCGAGCAACGGTCACGCGACCTCGGCCGTACCCAGCTCAAACTGGCCACGGCCGAATCCCGCCTCCAGGATCTCGCCGCCACCGCCGAACGCCTCGTTGAGGCCTACAACGGCGAACTCGTACGCCTCCGCGACGCCACCGCCCGCCACGAGTCACTCACCGCCGACCTCCAGGGCGCGGAAGCCCAGGTCGAGGTGGCCCGCCGCCAGGTGGCCGCGATCGCCGCGGACACGTACGGCACGCTCGACGTCAACCGCCCGTTCGTCGCGGTCGTCGGCGAGGGCGCCGATTTCCTGCGCCGGGCCAGCCTGCTCAGCCAGATCGGCGACGAGCAGTCCGCCACCATGAAGAAGCTGCACGACTCCCAGCAGGTCCACGCCATCCTGCAAGCCCAGGCGGCCAGCGCCCTGCGGGAACGCCAGTCCGCCGCCAACGAGGCGGAACGCCTCAAGGAAGCCGCCGCCAAAGCGGTCGAAGAGCAGCTCAAAGAGACCAAGGCCATCAAGAAGGAGCAGGCCACCCTGGAGGAGCGCCTGGACGCGGCCCGCTCCAAGGTGGAGCGCATCCAGCGGGAACGCGAGGCCAAACGCCTGGCGGCGAGCGCCCTCCGGGTGGGGTCCGCCCCCAAGTGGGCACGCGCGGCGGTCGCCCCCGGCGCGGCCGCACCGGGGGCGGTCTCGGCGTCGGCCATGGGCGGTGTGGCCGCCCGGTGGGCCCTCGACCAGCTCGGCAAACCGTATGTCTGGGCGGCCGACGGCCCGGCCGGCTTCGACTGCTCCGGCCTGAGCATGCGGGCCTGGCAACAGGCCGGAGTCAACCTCGACCACTGGACGGGCACCCAGTGGACGTCAGGCCCGCACGTGCCGCTCGGCGAGCTACGCCCGGGCGACCTGCTCTTCTTCGGCCGGGTGTCCGACGATCCGGGAACGATCCATCACGTCGGCATCTTCATCGGCCGGGGCCAGATGGTCCACGCCCCCCAGACGGGAGACGTGGTCCGCATCGCCTCGATGTGGCGCCGCGACCTGGTGGGGGCCACCCGCCCAGCCTGACATGCCGGCCCCGGCTCAGTGCTCGGGTTCGGTCTGGGCGCGCTTGATCGAACGCTCGATCTCCAGTTCGGCCTCGACCCGGCCGACCCAGTTCGCGCCTTCGACCGACTTGCCGGGCTCCAGGTCCTTGTAGACCTCGAAGAAGTGCTGGATCTCCAGCCGGTCGAACTCGGGGACGTGGTGGATGTCGCGGATGTGCTCGCTCCGGGGGTCGGTGGAGGGCACGCAGAGGACCTTGTCGTCGCCGCCCTTCTCGTCGGTCATCCGGAACATGCCGACGGCGCGGCAGCGGATGAGGCAGCCGGGGAAGGTGGGCTCTTGGAGGAGGACGAGGGCGTCGAGGGGGTCGCCGTCCTCGCCGAGGGTGTTTTCGATGAAGCCGTAGTCTGCGGGGTATTGGGTGGAGGTGAACAGCATGCGGTCCAGGCGGATGCGCCCGGTCGCGTGGTCCACTTCGTACTTGTTCCGCTGCCCCTTGGGAATCTCAACGAGGACGTCGAATTCCACTGCGGTTCCTCCGCTCAGCACCCCGGGCGGCCCCGAGGTGGCATTAGTGTCTCGTTTAATAAGAAACGCCTGACCTGGGCCATCATGGGAGGTCCAGGGGGAGCGCATCCTATTTGGTGGGCGTATATCAGGAAGAGGTCATGTGGTGCGACGCGAGCGCTGGGTGGTGTTGCTCACCCTCGGCCTGCTGCAGGCGTTCGCCATCGCCGTGGGCGTCTATCTGATCGCACACGGCACCGAACAACTGCCGGTCCCGACCGCAGCGCCGGAACCGACTCCCACCCCGATCGTCACCGCGGGCCCCGTGCTGGTTGGCGCGGCGGACGAAGGACCTCTCCCGGCCAAGGGTACTTTGAGCGCCCTGCTCGGCGATGCTCTGGGGGACCCGGCGGTGGGCGGAAAGATGGCCGGCGCCGTCCTGGACACCGAGACCGGCGAAACCCTGTTCGACTCGTCCGCGTCGACGGCCCTCACCCCGGCCTCCACGACCAAGGTCGTGACCGGGGTCGCCGCGCTGGCCTCCGTCGGCGCGGACACCCGCCTGGCCACCAGAGTCGTCCGTACGGGCGGCACCTCGATCGCCCTCATCGGGGGCGGCGACCCGACCCTGGCCGGGCCGAAGGCCGACCCCAAGAAGCGGATCTACCCGCGTCCGGCGACGCTCGCCACGCTGGCGGCGCGGACCGCGAAGGCGCTCAGGGCCTCGGGGACCAAGTCGGTCTCGCTCCGCTATGACGCCTCCCTGTTCGACGGGCCGAAGACCGCGCCCGGGTGGAAGCCGACGTACGTGCCGGAGGGCAGCGCCGCCCCGGTGACCGCGCTGGCCATCGACGAGGGCCGGGTCTCGCCGGAGATGGACGCCCGCTCCGCCGACCCGCCGCTGGCCACGGCCACCGCCTTCGCCGCCCTGCTCGAAAAGGCCGGCATCAAGGTCAACGACAACATCCGCCCCGGTACGGCCAAGCCCGGCTCCCCGGAACTCGCCCGCGTCGAGTCGGCCCCCGTCTACCAGCTGGTCGAGCGCATGCTCACCCTCAGCGACAACGACCTGGCCGAGGCCCTCGCCCGCCAGGTCGCGATCAGCGAGAGGCTCCCGCACACGTTCGCCGGCCAGGCCCAGGCCGTACACCAGGTGCTGGCCAGGCTGGGCGCGGACCAGGGCGTCGAGGTGCACGACGGCAGCGGCCTGTCCACCAGCAACCGGATCACCCCGGCCGCGCTGGCCAAACTGATCGCCCTCGCCGCTTCGCCGAAGCACCCCGAGCTGCGCACCCTGCTGAGTGGCCTCCCCGTCGCCGGATATACGGGCACACTTCACGACAGATACGACCAGTCCGACTCGCGGGCCGGAGCCGGGTTGGTCCGCGCCAAGACGGGCACGCTCAACGGAGTGAACACGTTGACCGGCCTGGTCTACACCGGGGACGGCCGGTTGCTCAGCTTCGCCTTCATGGCCAACGACGTGGCCAACCCGGCGAGGACGATCGAGGCGCTTGACAAGCTCGCCACGATCGTGTCGCGCGCGGCGTAACGGCACGACATACGGTGGGGACATGCGGAACGCAGCGAAAAGGGAGCGGTGAGCGAGCAATGCCCGCAGTAATCGATTGGGATCTCGCCGTCGCCACCGGGGTGCGTCTGGTCCGCCCGGGACCGCAGGTGAGCCGGGACGAGGCCAGGCAAGCCGTCGCGGAGCTCCGCCGGCTGTCCCGCGAGGCGGAAGGCCACGTCAAGGAGTTCACCGGCATCGACTCGGCGCCGCCGGAGGAGGCCACCGTGGTGGACCGGCCCGGCTGGATCCGGGCCAACGTGGAAGGTTTCAAGGTCGTCCTGGAGCCGCTGACCGAGAAGGTCGGCAGCAACATGCCCGGCATCGTGAGCGCGGTCGGGTCCCGGATCACCGGCGTGGAGGTGGGCGCCGTCCTGGCGTTCCTGGCCTCCCGGGTGCTGGGGCAGTACGAGCTGTTCCTGCCGCCGGACCCCGACGGCAACGCCCCGACCGGCCGGTTGACGCTGGTCGCGCCCAACATCGTGCACGCCGAGCGGGAGCTGGGCGTGGATCCGCGCGACTTCCGGCTCTGGGTCTGCCTGCACGAGGAGACCCACCGGGTGCAGTTCACCGGCGTGCCGTGGCTGCGTGAGTACCTCCAGTCCCAGATGACGGAGTTCCTCACCATCTCCGACCTGGACCTGTCCACCCTGCTCAACCGCATGCGCGACGTGACCGACGCGGTCGCCGACGCCTTCAGGGGCGGCGAGGGCAACATCATCGAGGCCATCCAGACGCCCGAGCAGAAGGCCATCCTGGACCGTGTCACCGCCGTGATGACCCTCGTCGAGGGTCACGGCGACTACGTCATGGACGCGGTCGGCCCCGGCGTGGTCCCCTCGGTCGCCGACATCCGCGCCAAGTTCCAGCGCCGCCGCGGCAGCGGCTCCCGGTTCGACCAGATCATCCGCCGCCTGCTCGGCCTCGAACTCAAGATGAAGCAGTATGCGGAGGGTTCCGTCTTCGTGAAGTCCGTGGTCGCCGAGGCCGGGATGGCGGGTTTCAACCGCGTCTGGACCTCCCCGAACACGCTGCCCTCCCGCGAGGAGATCGCCGACCCGCAGCTGTGGATGCGCCGCGTCCTCGGCTCCAACGCGCTCCCCGGGCAGAACGGCTCGGCGTCCCCGAACGGGGACGAGCCCCATCGTCCGGAGTAGCCGAGGGGCCGCAGGGTCCAGAATGGCGGCATGGGGCCGCATCCTGCCGTCGCCGACGTGCGCCGGGCCGTCCGGGCTTCGCTGACCGGCCTTGAGCCCGGCGCGCTCGCGCTGGTCGCGTGCAGCGGCGGCGCCGACTCCCTCGCGCTGGCCGCCTGCCTGGGCTTCGCCGCGCCGCGGCTCGGCCTGCGCGCCGGCCTGCTCACGGTCGACCACGGCCTCCAGCCCGGCTCGGCCGAACGCGCTCACGACCTGGTACGGCTCGCGCCCGCCCTCGGCCTCGACCCCGCCGAACTGCTGACCGTGACCGTGGGCCGCGCCGGCGGTCCCGAGGCCGCCGCCAGGGACGTCCGCTACCGGGCCCTGGACGAGGCCGCCACCCGCCTGGGCGCGGCCGTCGTGCTGCTCGGGCACACCCTCAACGACCAGGCCGAGACCGTGCTCATGCGGCTGTCCCGGGGGAGCGGGAGCCGGTCGCTGGCGGGCATGCCGGAGCGGTTCGGCAGGTATCGGCGGCCGTTGCTGGGCGTGAGCCGTACGCGGACGGAGCAGGCGTGTGCGGCGCTGGGGCTGGAGCCGTGGAAGGACCCGCACAACGTCGACCAGGCGTTCACCCGGGCGCGGGTCAGGAGCGAGGCCCTGCCGGTGCTGGAGGCCACGCTGGGGCCGGGAGTGGCTGAGGCGCTGGCCAGGACCGCACGGCTGTGCCGGGACGACGCGGACGCGCTGGACGACTGGGCGGACGCGGCCTACGCGGAGGCGCGCGGGCTGGGCGCCGGGCTGGACGTGGCCGTGCTGGCGCGGCTGCCGGGCGCGGTCCGGCGGCGGGTGATCCAGCGCGCGGCGGTGGCGGCGGGGGTGCCGGCGAGCGCGCTGGCGGCCGTGCACATCGAGGAGGTGGAGCGCCTGGTCACCGAGTGGCGCGGCCAGCGCGCGGTGGACCTGCCCGGGGGGGTCGGGGCGGTTCGGCGGTATGGCACCCTGATATTCGCCAGCAACCTCTCGTAAGGAATCCGCAGGTGGATGCAGCCGACATGGGCAGGGACCTGTCCAACGTCCTCATTTCCGAAGACGAGCTCCAGGCCAAGATCAAAGAACTCGCCGGCCAGATCGACGCGGACTACGCCGGGAAGGATCTGCTGATCGTCGGCGTCCTCAAGGGCGCCGTCATGATCATGGCAGACCTGGCCAGAGCGCTTCACGTTCCCGTGCAGATGGACTGGATGGCCGTTTCGTCCTACGGCGCGGGCACCAAGTCCTCCGGTGTCGTACGGGTGCTCAAGGACCTCGACACCGATATCGCCAACCGGCACGTCCTGGTGGTGGAGGACATCATCGACTCGGGACTGACCTTGTCCTGGTTGCTGAACAACCTCCAGTCGCGTAATCCGGCATCCGCCGAGATCTGCGCGCTCCTCCGCAAACCAGACGCGGTGAAGGTGCCGATCGATGTGAAATATGTGGGCTTCGACATCCCCAACGAGTTTGTCATCGGGTATGGGCTCGACTACGCGGAGCGGTACCGGAACCTGCCGTTCATAGGCACGCTCGCCCCCCATGTCTACGGCGGCGAGTAAGCCCTTAGCGAAGTAGCCCGCCGAGTGCGCGTTATTTGCTCCCAGGTCGGGGAACACGCGCCTCCCTGACGTACGTTGGAGGCAATACCGGGCCTGGCCGGGCAGTGACCCTGTGCGGTCAGGTCGGTGTACCTTCTGATAACGCAGGGATACCTCTGGGTAGTCAGTTGAGGCGGCTGAAGATGCCGCAACCCCCTTCTCACGAGGGGGGCCAGGCCTTAGTCAGGGAAGGGACGGGCCCGCCAGGGTTCCGCATCGGATGGATCTCAAGCGATTTACACGTGGGCCACTGCTGTGGATCCTGGGCATCGTCGTGCTCCTGTTGCTGGTCACCACGATGTTCAGTGGTGACGGCAACTACACGGCGGCGGACACGTCCCAGGCGATGGAGCAGATCCAGGCCGGCAACGTCCAGAACGCGAAGGTCATCGACAAGGAGCAGCGCATCGAGCTGACCCTCGTCAACGACATCAAGGCAGGTAAGGACGCCAAGCTGACCAAGCGCATCCAGGCACCCTGGGTGACGGGTCAGGGCGTCGAGCTGGTCAACCAGCTCGCCGCGCAGAAGAAGGCGGGCAGCGTCAAGGACGGCTTCACCGTCGACGTGCCGAGGGAGAACTTCCTCGTCAGCCTGCTGGTGAGCTTCCTCCCGATCGTGATCATCGTCCTCATCTTCCTGTTCATCATGAACCAGATGCAGGGCGGCGGCTCCCGGGTGATGAACTTCGGGAAGTCCAAGGCCAAGCTGATCACCAAGGACACCCCCAAGACCACCTTCGCCGACGTGGCCGGCGCGGACGAGGCCATCGAGGAGCTCCAGGAGATCAAGGAGTTCCTGCAGGCCCCCGCCAAGTTCCAGGCCATCGGCGCCAAGATCCCCAAGGGCGTCCTGCTGTACGGTCCGCCCGGCACCGGTAAGACGCTGCTCGCCAGGGCCGTCGCCGGTGAGGCCGGCGTGCCGTTCTACTCGATCTCGGGTTCCGACTTCGTGGAGATGTTCGTCGGTGTCGGCGCCTCCCGGGTCCGCGACCTGTTCGAGCAGGCCAAGGCGAACGCCCCCGCGATCATCTTCATCGACGAGATCGACGCGGTCGGCCGGCACCGGGGCGCCGGTCTCGGCGGCGGTCACGACGAGCGCGAGCAGACGCTGAACCAGCTGCTGGTCGAGATGGACGGCTTCGACGTCAAGGGCGGCGTGATCCTCATCGCCGCGACCAACCGGCCCGACATCCTGGACCCGGCGCTGCTGCGGCCCGGCCGCTTCGACCGCCAGGTCACCGTGGACCGCCCGGACCTGGAGGGCCGCAAGGGCATCCTCAAGGTGCACGGCCGCGGCAAGCCGTTCGCCGAGGGCGTCGACCTGGACGTCATCGCCCGGCGCACCCCCGGCTTCACGGGCGCCGACCTGGCCAACGTGATCAACGAGGCCGCGCTGCTGACCGCGCGCAACGACCAGAAGCTGATCACGATGGACATCCTGGAGGAGTCCATCGACCGGGTCATGGCCGGTCCCGAGCGCAAGTCCCGGGTCATGTCCGACCAGGAGAAGAAGATCATCGCGTACCACGAGGGCGGCCACGCCCTGGTGGCGCACGCGCTGCCCAACTCCGACCCGGTCCACAAGATCACGATCCTGTCCCGCGGCCGCGCCCTCGGTTACACGATGACGCTGCCGATGGAGGACAAGTTCCTGGCCACCCGCTCGGAGATGAACGACCAGCTGGCCATGCTGCTCGGCGGCAGGACCGCGGAGGAGCTCGTCTTCCACGAGCCCACCACCGGCGCCTCCAACGACATCGAGAAGGCCACCGCCATCGCCCGCCGCATGGTCACCGAGTACGGGATGAGCGAGAAGCTGGGCGCCCGCAAGTTCGGCTCCGGCAACGGCGAGGTCTTCCTCGGCCGTGAGATGGGCCACGAGCGCGACTACTCCGAGCAGATCGCCTCCACGATCGACGACGAGGTCCGCCGCCTGATCGAGGCGGGCCACGACACGGCCTGGGAGATCCTGGTCGAGTACCGGGACGTGCTGGACAACCTGGTCCTGGAGCTGATGGAGAAGGAGACCCTCTCCCGCGAGCAGGTCCTGGAGATCTTCGCCCCCATCGTCACCAAGGAGAAGCGCCCGTCGTACGCGGGTTACGGCAAGCGCCTCCCCTCCGACCGTCCTCCGGTCACCACCCCCAAGGAGCTGGCCAACGGCAGCAACGGCTCGACGGCCGCGCTGCCCGCGGCGAACATGTCGCCCCAGCCCTCGACCCCTAAGAAGGACGAGGCCTGATAGTGGGGGCTGAGCCTCTGCAGATCGACCACGCTCGGATCGAAAGGGCCGTCCGGGAGATCCTCCTCGCCATCGGGGAGGATCCCGATCGGGACGGCCTGCTCGACACCCCGGCGCGGGTGGCCCGGGCCTACGCGGAGCAGTTCGCGGGCCTGGGCCAGATTCCCCAGGACGCGCTCACGACGATCTTCGACGCCGGCCACGACGAGATGGTCCTGGTCCGCGACATCGAGGTCTACAGCACCTGCGAACACCACCTGGTCCCCTTCCACGGGGTAGCCCACGTGGGCTACATCCCGAACGGGAAGGGCCAGGTGACCGGCCTGAGCAAGCTGGCCAGGCTGGTGGACGTGTTCGCCCGCCGCCCCCAGGTCCAGGAGCGCATGACCTCCCAGATCGCGGACGCGCTGATGGAGGTCCTCGAACCGCGCGGCACGATCGTCGTGGTGGAGGCCGAGCACATGTGCATGGCCATGCGCGGCGTCCGCAAGCCAGGCGCGAAAACGATCACTTCGGCCGTGCGCGGCATCTTCCGGGATGACGACAAAACGCGCGCCGAGGCGATGTCGCTGATCAACGCGCGCTGACCGGAGCGGCGGGTCTTCCGGAGGCCGTACCCGCGGACCGGCGGTGTCGGGTGAGCGCCTAGGCTTGGGGTGCACGACGGGTGAGGAGCGAGATATGACCACGGGTACCGTGCCGGGGCTGCCCGATCGTGGGCGGTGCCTGGTCATGGGCGTGGTCAATGTCACGCCTGACTCCTTCTCCGACGGCGGGCTCTGGTTCGACGTGGACGCGGCGATCGCGCACGGGCTCGAACTGGTGGCGGAGGGCGCCGACATCGTGGACGTCGGCGGCGAGTCCACCCGGCCGGGCGCGGCCCGGGTCTCCCTCGACGAGGAGTTGCGCCGGGTCGAACCGGTGATCAGGACGCTCAGCCAGGAGGGCGTCACCGTCAGCGTGGACACCATGCGGGCCGAGGTGGCCGAGATGGCCGTGCAGGCGGGGGCCCGGCTGGTCAACGACGTGAGCGGCGGCCTGGCCGATCCGGTGATGCCGCGGGTGGTGGCCGCGGCCGGCGTGCCGTACGTGGTGATGCACTGGCGCGGGCACAGCAGGGACATGGAGAGCCGGGCCATCTACGCCGACGTGGTCACCGAGGTGTCCGAGGAGCTGCGCAAGCGGGTGGACTCGGTGCTGGCCGAAGGCGTACGGGAAGAGCAGATCATCCTGGACCCGGGGCTGGGCTTCTCCAAGCATCCCGAGCACAACTGGGAGCTGCTGGCCGGGATGGCGCGGCTGACCGAACTGGGGCCCCCGCTGATCATCGGGGCGTCCCGCAAACGTTTCCTCGGGCGACTGCTGGCCGGCCGGGACGGTGAACCGAGACCCTTCGACCGGAGCGACGACGCGACCCTGGCGGTCACGGCGCTCGCCGCCCGGGACGGCGCCTGGTGCGTCCGGGTGCACGACGTCAGGCCCAACGCGGACGCGGTGCGGGTCGCCGCGGCGTGGCGGGCGGCCAGAGATCCGCGACCGGCGAGGGGCGCAGATGAAGGACGTTGAGGATGTCAATCAGGCGTTCTACGCCGCGATTGAGAGCGCCGATCTGGATCGTATGTCCGAGATCTGGGTGGAGGACGCCGGGAACCGGGTGGCGATGTGCGTGCACCCCGGCTGGCCGCTGCTGAGCGGGCGCTCGGAGGTGCTCCGGTCGTGGGCGCTGATCATGGCGAACACGCCGTACATCCAGTTCGTGCTGACCGACGTGAACACCACGGTGCTCGGGGACGTGGCCGTGCTGACCTGCGCGGAGAACATCCTGACCGCCGCCGACTCGGACGACACGGGGTTCGCGGCCGGCCGGGTGGTGGCCACCAACACCTACGTCCGCACGCCGACGGGCTGGCGGCTGTGGCACCACCACGGTTCGCCGGTGCTGCAGACCGACGACGAGGAGGAGGACACCGATGGATAGCGTGGCCCTGCGGGGGGTCCGGGCGCGCGGGCGGCACGGCTGCCTGCCGGCGGAGCGGGAGCTCGGCCAGGAGTTCGTCGTGGACGCCACCCTCTTCCTGGACACCGCGCCGGCCGCGGCGAGTGACGACCTGAGCAAGACGGTCGACTACGGCGCGCTGGCGGGGGAGCTGGCCGCGATCGTCTCCGGCGAGCCGGTGAACCTGATCGAGACCCTCGCCGACCGGCTGGCGCAGGCCTGCCTCAGGCATGACCTGGTGGAGTCGGCCGAGATCCGCGTGCACAAGCCGGCCGCGCCGATCCCGGTGCCGTTCGCCGACGTGGTGGTGACCGTGCGGCGGTCCCGGCCGTGAGGGTCGTGCTGGCCCTGGGCAGCAACCTGGGGCGCCGGATGGAGAACCTGCAGGGCGCGGTGGACGCGCTGTTCGACGCGCCCGGCCTGTCCTTCGTGGCGGTCTCGCCGGTGTACGAGACGGATCCGGTGGGCGGTCCCGCGCAGGGGGCGTACCTGAACGCGGTGGTGATCGCGGAGGGCATGCCGGAGCCGAGGACCATCCTGGAGCGCGCGCTGAGCATCGAGGACGCCTTCGGCCGGGAGCGCAGGGAGCGCTGGGGGCCGCGTACCCTCGACGTGGACCTGATCATGGTCGGCGACCTGACCAGCGACGACCCGGAGCTGACTTTGCCGCATCCGCGCGCCCACGAGCGCGCGTTCGTGCTGGTGCCGTGGGCGCAGGCCGACCGCGCCGCCGTGCTGCCCGGGCGCGGCCTGGTGGTGGCCCTGCTCGCCGGCCTGGACCAGAGCGGGGTACGTCTCCGCGCCGACCTCTCGCTACAGCCCCCCGCCTAGGAGCGCCCCCGTGAAGCCCAGCAATCCTGGCGTCCTCGTCGGTCTGGTGGTGGTGTTCGCCATCCTCACCTGGGGCATGCTGAAGCCGGTCTACCACACCATCCCGGCGCTGCCGTGGACGGCGATCCCCACCCTGCTCCTGCTGGCCATCGGCGAGGCCTACACGGGCTGGCTGACCCGGGCCAGGATCGCCAGGAGAGAGGGCACCAAGCCGGTCGAACCGCTGGCGGTGGCCCGCCTGGCCGCCCTGGCCAAGGCGACCGCGTACGCGGGCTCGGTCTTCGCCGGGGTCTTCGGCGGCTTCATCATCCACACGGTGGAGATGATCGACGTGCCGGACCCGCGTCAGGACGCGTTCATCGCGGGCGGCTCGTTCATCTCCTGTGTGCTGCTGATCTGCGCCGCGCTCTACCTGGAGTTCAGCTGCCGGGTTCCCGACAAAACGAAACGCGACGACGACTAGATCACTTGTCGATGTCGCCGACGACGAAGAACATGGAGCCGAGGATGGCGACCATGTCGGAGACCAGGTTGCCGGGGAGCATCTCCCGCAGGACCTGGATGTTGTTGTAGGACGCGCTGCGCAGTTTGAGCCGCCACGGCGTCTTCTCGCCGCGGGAGACCAGGTAGTAGCCGTTGAGCCCGAGCGGGCTCTCCGTCCACGCGTACGTGTGGCCCTCCGGGGCTTTGAGGATCTTCGGCAGGCGCTGGTTGATCGGGCCGGGCGGGAGGGCGCGGAGGCGTTCCAGGCAGGCGTCGGCCAGGTCCAGGGAGACCTTCAGCTGGTCCAGCAGCACCTCGAAGCGGGCGTGGCAGTCCCCGGCCGAGCGGGTGACCACCTTGACCGGCAGCTCCCCGTAGGCCAGGTACGGCTCGTCCCGCCGCAGGTCGAAGTCGACGCCGGAGGCGCGGGCGATCGGGCCGCTCACGCCGTACTGGAGGATGGTCTCGCGGTCGAGCGCGCCGACGCCGGTGGTGCGGGCGAGGAAGATCTCGTTGCCCATGATCAGGTTCTCGATGTCGGGCAGGCGGCGGCGCACGTCGGCGACGGCCTGGCCGGTGCGCTCCAGCCAGCCGAGCGGCAGGTCCTCCTTGAGCCCGCCGACCCGGTTGAACATGTAGTGCATGCGCCCGCCGGAGATCTCCTCCATCACCGCCTGGATGGTCTCCCGCTCCCGGAACGCGTAGAACACGGGGGTGATCGCGCCGAGTTCGAGCGGGTACGACCCCAGGAACATCAGGTGGTTGAGCACCCGGTTCAGCTCGGCCAGGAGCGTACGCGCCCACACCGCCCGGACCGGCACCTCCATGCCCAGCATGCGCTCCACCGCGAGCACGACACCCAACTCGTTGGCGAACGCCGACAGCCAGTCGTGCCGGTTGGCCAGCACGATGATCTGCCGGTAGTCGCGCACCTCGAACAGCTTCTCCGCGCCCCGGTGCATGTATCCGATGATCGGTTCCGCGGTGGCGATGCGCTCCCCGTCCAGGGTCAGCCGCAGCCGCAGCACCCCGTGCGTGGACGGATGCTGGGGCCCGATGTTGAGCACCATATCCTCGGTCGCGAGCTCCTTGCCCGGCACTGCCGAGGCCCCCGCGCCGACACCGACGACGATCTCCTGTGGCTCGCTCACCTTTTCATGCTCCCACGCCCGAAGGATCACGAACAGGCGCAGGGCGTCCAGCAGCCGATCGATGCGCTCGTCGGTACTCCCGATCCCGAGATGCTCGCAGGCGTGCGGTACCAGCGGCGTCGACGGCGATCCGCGCGCCGCGCCGGTGCGCGATGTGGGCGAGCCCGGCGATCGGCCACAGCTCCCCGGTGACGTCGGAGGCCGCGGTGACGACCAGCAGGGCCGGGCCCTCGATCTCGGCCAGGGCCTCGTCGGCCACGCGCTTGCCCGCCGCATGCCGCGACGGGCCTGGTCCTCACCCGGGGCACCCCGCCGCGGACGCGAGGGTTGCCGGCCAGCAAGCCGGGGCTGTGCGCTGGCACTCATGACCTAACGCCGGGCTATAACCCACCGCCCGGACCGGACGCACCCGGGACGCGCGCTTAGCATGTGGTTTGTGAGGTTTGATCCCTGGAATCCGTCCTTCGTGGCCCACCCGTACGACGTGTACGCCGACCTGCGCGTCAATGACCCCGTGAGCTTCTTCGAGCCGACCGGCCAGTGGCTGGTCGCCCGGCACGCCGATGTCAACGCCCTGCTCCGGGACCGCCGCCTGGGGCGCTCGTATCTCCACACGGCCACCCACGAAGCCTTCGGCAGGGAGCCGGAGCCGGAGTTCCAGGAGCCGTTCTGGCGGGTGATCCGGGCCGGCATGCTCGACGTGGAGCCACCCGTGCACACCCGGCTGCGCCGGCTGGTCTCCAAGGCGTTCACGCCGCGCATGGTCGAGTCGCTCCGCCCGCGGATCAGGAAGATCGCCGCCGAACTGGCCGAGGGGCTGGTCGAGCGGGGCGGCGGCGACCTGATCAGCGAGGTGGCCGAGCCGCTCCCGGTGACCGTCATCGCCGAGATGCTCGGCGTGCCCGAGCGGGACCGGCATCTGCTCCGCCCGTGGTCGGCCGACATCTGCGGCATGTACGAGCTCAACCCCAGCCTGGAAGTCCAGCACACGGCCGTACGCGCCGCCCAGGAGTTCGGCGACTACCTGCGCGACCTGGCCAGGACCCGGCGGGACGAGCCCGGCGACGACCTGATCAGCGCGCTCGCCCAGGTCGTGGACGGGGGCGACAGGCTCAGCGAGGACGAACTGGTCGGCACCTGCGTGCTCCTGCTCAACGCCGGCCACGAGGCGACCGTGAACGTGACCGGCAACGGCTGGTGGTCGCTGTTCCGCAACCCGGACGAACTCGAGCGTCTGCGCGCCGACCGGTCGCTGCTGCCGACCGCCGTCGAAGAGCTGCTGCGCTGGGACACCCCACTCCAGATGTTCGAGCGCTGGGTGCTGGAGGACATCGAGGTCGGCGGCGTACGCATCCCGCGCGGGGTCGAGGTCGCGCTGCTGTTCGGCTCCGCCAACCGCGACCCCGAGGCGTTCGCCGACCCCGACCGGCTGGACGTCGGCCGCGCCGACAACCCACACATCTCGTTCGGGGCGGGCATCCACTTCTGCCTCGGCGCGCCGCTGGCCAGGGTGGAGCTGATCGAATCCTTCGGCGCGCTCCTCGACGCGAATCTGACTCTCGCCGAGGAGCCCGCCTGGAAGCCCGGCTTCGTGATCCGGGGCCTGGAGTCGTTGCGCGTGACCGTCTAGGCGCGGTTGGCGATGGCCGTGACCAGCGGCTGGATGGCCCGCGCCGCCAGCGGCCCGAAGGCGGCCAGGATCAGCACGTAACCGGCGGCCAGCGGTCCGAGGTCGGGATGCACGCCCGCCCCCACCGCGAGGCCGGCGATGACGATGTTGAACTCGCCGCGGGGAATGAGGGCGATGCCGGCGCGGACCCGTCCCGCCCGGCCGATCCCGGCCCTGCGGGCCGCGTACACGCCGGTCAGCAGCTTGGTGATCATGCTGACCACGGCCAGCACCAGAGCCAGGCCGGCCACCGGGAGGATCTTCGCCGGGTCGGTCTGCAGGCCGAAGAAGACGAAGAACACCGCCGCGAACAGGTCCCGGATGGGCATGAGCAGGGTGCGCGTCTCGTGCGCCAGCTCGCCGGACAGGGCGATGCCCACCAGGAACGCGCCGACCGCCGCCGACACCTGGAGCTCCTGGGCGATGCCGGCGACCAGGAGCGCCAGGCCGATGACCTTGAGCAGCAGCACCTCGGAGTTGGGGCTGGCCACGAACTTCTCGATCAGGTTGCCGAACTTGAGCGCGACCACCAGCACGACGGTGACGGTGGCGAGCGCCACGGCCACGGTGATGGAACCGGTCAGCAGTCCGGCCCCGGCCAGCAGCGCGGTCAGGATGGGCAGGTAGAGGGCCATGGTGAGGTCCTCGAAGACCAGCAGTGAGAGCACCACGGGGGTCTCCCGGTTACCGATCCACCCCAGGTCGGACAGGACCTTGGCGGTGATGCCGGACGAGGTGGCATACGTCACACCCGCCATGGCCACGGCCCCGACCGGGCCCCAGCCGAGCAGCAGTGCGGCGATCGCGCCGGGAGCGGCGTTCAGGACGAGGTCCACCAGGCCGCCTCGGGCGTTGCTCCGCAGGCTGGTCACTAACTCGTCGGCGTTGTACTCCAGGCCGAGGGTGAGAAGCAGCAGGATGACGCCCAGTTCGGCGCCTACCCGGATGAACTCCTCGCTGGTAGCGAGGGGGAGGAAACCACCCTGCCCGAACGCCAGACCGGCGACCAGGTACAGGGGAATGGGGGAGATGCCGGCGCGGAGCGCCAGCGCGCCGAGCACGCCGAGAGCCAGGATGACCCCGCCGAGCTCGAGGAAGAGGATCGCGACAGATTCCGAAGATGCGATAAAAGCGGGCACGCGGTGGCCTAACCGTCGGTGAGGATGTTGGCGACGGCCGCGGTGTTCTCCTCGTCTCCCACCACGACGACGACGTCTCCGGCGGCGAACCGGAAGTCGGGCGTCGGGCTGGCGTTGACCTGCCCGCCCCGGACCACGGCGACCACCGAGGCGCCCGTCCTGGTCCTGATGGCCGCGTCGCCCATGGCCCTCCCGTCGTACGGCGAGCCCGGCGTGATCGGCAGCTGTACGCTCACCAGACCCTCCACCTCGCGGTGCAGGGCGTTGAGGCGCTGCACGATCCTGGGCGCGCCGAGCAGCTCGACCAGCGCGTCCGCCTCGTCGTCGTTGAGCTGCACGGTCTCGCACGCGCGGTCGGGATCGGACTTGTCGTAGATGATGAGGTCCCGGCGACCGGTGCGGTGCGAGACGACCCCGATCCGGCGGCCGGTGTGGGTGGTGAACTCGTGTTTGAGTCCGATGCCTGGTAGCGCAGTCTGTTCGATCTCCACACCGTTTACCGTATCCATGACAGCCAGCCGAACGCGCCCAGCCCTTCCCGGTCGATCAGCTCGGCCGCCTCCGAGGCCGCCGCCAGCGCGCGCAGGTAGCCGGCCGGATCCGTGGCCGCCTGGTCGAGCGGCGGCCGTTCCCCCCGGACGCCGAGGCGCAGCAGGGCCTCGCGCTGGGTGGTGAGCGTGCCCGCGCAGGAGTCCATCGCCACGTGCGCGGTGAGGTCGCAGGAGCCGTCCGGCACCGGCGGCACCCACGAACCGTCCCGGTAACCGGCCAGGGTGCCCAATGGCGGCCGGTCGCTCCTGACGTGCGCGTAGTCCACGGCCACGGCCATCCCGGCGGCGAGTCCGCCGATCAGCCCGGACCACGCCTCCTCGCGCGGCCACCCGATCTCGGCCCGCTCCCCTTCCGGCCACCAGCGCGCCAGCCACTCCCGGTCCCGCTCATCCAGGTCGGTCAGCCGCTCCGCCCCGGTCGCCGGATCGACCAGCACCAGCCGGGGCCCCTCCTCGGTCCACTCGGCCACGTCCACCGGAACGTTGTCCAGCCACTCGTTGGCGAAAATCAGCCCCGTCACCCCGTCCGGTACGGCATCCGCCCACCGGATCCGCTCGTCGAGCCCCTCCGGCCGGGAACTCAGATCGACGGCGGTCACCCGCAGCCGCCCGGCGAGATCGGCCGGGGCGCCCGCCAGCACCTGGGCGGCCAGCAGGCCGTCACCCGCCCCCATGTCCACGAACTCGATCAGCGGCGGCCGCCCGAGGCGCTCGTCCACCTCGCCGAGCAGCCGGGCGACGGCCCGGCCGAACACGGGAGAGGCGTGCACCGAGGTGCGGAAGTGGCGGTGCGGACGTTCCCGCAGGTAGAAGCCGCCCGGCCCGTAGAGCGCCCGGCCCATCGCCTCCCGCCACCTGACCCACACAACGGTTGACCATATCGCGACACGCAGGGTAGTCGAGTGACCACGACCTGTGCTTTCTTTGCGGTACCGTTGCCATGTGTCGGCGGCCGTCCCGGCCCGCTCCCCCAGCGGGCGCGGTCCGGCCACCCACGGCGAAGGGGAATGCACGATGTGGCCGGTCAATCGGCGGATGACCGGTCTGGTGGGCGTGGGGCGGCTGGTGCCTGAGCAGACACCAGAGCCCGCGCCCGCTCCCCTTGCCATGGTTATTCACCCCTCCCCGTTACTCTGGCGAGCGGGAGGACGGCATGGACACAAGCGATCGCCCCGCGCGGTTGGCCGTGGGGGTGCTCGGAGCCGGTCGGGTGGGTTCCGTTCTCGGGGCCGCGTTGATGCAGGCGGGTCATCGGGTGGTGGCCGCCAGCGGGGTCTCGGACGCCTCGCGCCTGCGTGCCGCCGAGACGCTGGGCGTGGAGCTGACCAGGCCCGACCGGGTGATCGAGCGGGCCGAGCTGATCTTGCTGACCGTTCCGGACGACGTGCTGCCCGGCCTGGTCGCCGGCCTGGCCGCGACCGGGGTGGATCTGCGCGGCAAGCTGCTCGTGCACGCGAGCGGCGCGTTCGGCCTCGGTGTGCTCGGGCCCGCGGTGGAGGCGGGCGCGGTGCCGCTGGCGCTGCACCCCGTGATGACCTTCACCGGCCGGGGCGACGACCTGAACCGGCTCACCGGGTGCTCGTTCGGGGTGACCTCGCCGCCGCCGCTGCGGCCGGTGGCCGAGGCGCTGGTGATCGAGATGGGCGGCGAGCCGGTCTGGATCGCCGACGCCGACCGGGCGCTCTACCACGCGGCCATCGCGGGGGCGGCCAACCACATGGTCACCCTGGTCGCGGAGTCGCAGGACCTGCTCGCCGGGATCGGCGTGGAACATCCGGGCCGCATGCTCGGGCCGCTGCTGGGGGCGGCGCTCGACAACGTGCTCAGGCTCGGCATCAACGGACTGACCGGTCCGGTCGTGCGCGGGGACGCCGGAACCGTGCGCAAGCACGTGGACGCGCTCATCCTGGCCGCGCCGGAGGCGGCCGACGCCTACATCGCGCTCGCCCGGCTGACCGCGGACCGGGCGCTCGCCGCCGGGCTGCTCAAGCCGGAGGCCGCCGAGCTGCTGCTGGACGCCCTGGGAGGCAACATATGGACGTGATCGTCACCGGGAACCGGGCCGAGCTCACCAAGGCCAGAGAGGCCACCGGGCGCGGCCGGTACGCGCTGGTCCCCACCATGGGCGCCCTGCACGAGGGCCACCGGTCGCTGATCCGGCTGGCCGGGGAGCAGGCCGACCACGTGGTGGTCAGCGTCTTCGTGAACCCTCTCCAGTTCGGGCCGAATGAGGATTTCAGCCGATATCCGCGGACCTTCGAGGCCGACCTGGCGGTCTGCGCGGAGGAGGGCGTCCGGGTGGTCTTCGCGCCGGCGGTGGCGGACATGTACCTGCCCGACCGGCAGGTGTCCGTGTCGGCGGGGGCGATGGGCTCGGTCGTCGAGGGCGCGTTTCGGCCCGAGCATTTCGACGGCGTGCTGACCGTGGTGCTGAAGCTGTTCAACCTCGTCCAGCCGGACGTGGCGGTGTTCGGCCAGAAGGACGCCCAGCAGCTGGCGCTCATCCGGCGCATGGTGGCCGACCTGGACCTGCCGATCGAGATCGTGGGCGGTCCCACCGTACGGGAGGGCGACGGGCTGGCGTTGTCCAGCCGGAACCGGTATCTGTCGGCGGACGATCGGGCGACGGCGCTCAACTTGTCGAGGGCGCTGCGGGCGGGAGCCGTACAGCGGGGGCCGGAGCGGATCAAGGACGCGGCGCGGGCGGTGCTGGAGACGGCGGCGCGGCTGGATCCGCCGCTGCTGCTGGACTATCTGGCGCTGGTCGACCCGGCCACCTTCACCGAGGTGGCGGAAGATCACCGGGGTGAGGCGATCCTGGCGGTGGCCGCCAAGGTGGGGACCACCCGGCTGATCGACAACGTGGTGCTCACGCTGGGCTGACCTGGATCGATGCCCGGCAGGGTGCCCCGGGAAGTTTTCCCGGCACGCGAGGCGTTATCGTCATGTTGACGAAAGGGGCTCGCGATGACGACCATGCCACGGAAGCTGACGGCACCCGCACCCGGCTGGACGGTGACGGCGGATGTGGTCGTGGTCGGATCGGGCATCGCCGGGCTCACCGTGGCGCTGCGCTACACCGAGCTCTCCCCGGAGGGCCGGGTCCTCGTCGTCACCAAGGACGTGCTCTCCGCCGGGTCCACCCAGTGGGCCCAGGGCGGCATCGCCGCCGTGCTCGACCCGGACGACACCCCGGCGGAGCATCTCCGGGACACCCTGCTCGCGGGCGCCGGCCTGTGCGACGAGGAGGCCGTCCGGGTGCTGGTCACCGAGGGCCCCGACGCGCTCAAACGGCTGATGGAGCACGGCGCCCGGTTCGACCGGGACGCCGACGGCGAACTCCAGCTCACCCGGGAGGGCGGCCACCGCCGCAACCGGATCGTGCACGCGGGCGGCGACGCCACCGGGGCCGAGGTGCAGCGGGCCCTCATCGAGGCGGCCGCGCACGAGCCCAGGATCGAGGTGATCGAGCACGCGCTCGCGCTCGACCTGCTCAAGGACGCCGACGGCGCCGCCTGCGGAGTCACCCTGCACGTGATGGGCGAGGGCGCCCGCGACGGCGTCGGCGCGATCAGGGCCGGGGCCGTCGTGCTGGCCAGCGGCGGCATGGGACAGGTCTACGCGGCCACCACCAACCCGGTCGTCTCCACCGGGGACGGCGTGGCCCTCGCGCTGCGCGCCGGGGCGACCGTCAGGGACCTGGAGTTCGTGCAGTTCCACCCCACCGTGCTCTGGCTGGGCGAGGGCTCCACCGGGCAGCAGCCGCTCGTCTCCGAGGCCGTGCGCGGCGAGGGCGCGGTGCTGGTGGACGCGGCCGGGGAACGGTTCATGGCCGGCGTGCACGAGCTCGCCGACCTGGCCCCCCGCGACGTGGTGGCCAAGGCCATCATGCGCCGCATGGCGGAGACCGGCGCGGACCATGTCTACCTGGACGCGCGGCACTTCGGCGCGGAGAAGTGGCAGGCCAGGTTCCCGACCATCCTGGCGGTCTGCCGCGAGCACGGCATCGACCCCGTCACCGACCTCATCCCGGTCGCCCCGGCCGCGCACTACGCCAGCGGCGGAGTCCGTACCGACCTGAGGGGCAGGACCACCGTGCCCGGCCTGTACGCCTGCGGCGAGGTGGCCTGCACCGGCGTGCACGGCGCCAACCGCCTGGCCTCCAACTCCCTCCTGGAGGGCTTGGTCTTCGCCGAGCGCATCGCCTCCGACCTCATCGCCGTACGGCGTCCGCCCCGGGACCCCGCCGACGACCGCGCCGACGGCCTGGTGGACCCCCGTACCCGCGGGCGGGTGCAGGCGTTCATGAGCCAGGGCGCCGGGGTGCTGCGCAGCCGCGGGTCCCTGGCCGCCGTGCGCCGCGCCCTGGCCGACGCCCGCTGGACCCCCGTCGCCGTCGAGCCCTGTACGGAGTCCTGGGAGGCCACCAACCTGCACACGGTCGCCACCGCCCTGACCGTGGCGGCAGGCGTACGCGAGGAGACCCGCGGCTCGCACTGGCGCGAGGACCATCCCGAGCGCCGCGACGACCAGTGGCTCCGCCACATCGATCTGACCCTCACCGAGAAGGGTGAACTCAGCATGCGATCCTCCGACGCCCTCGACGTGGAGCACCTGGTGGCCGCGGCCCTCCGCGAGGACCTGGCCGACGGCGAGGACGTGACCTCGGCCGCCACCATCCCGGCCGACCAGGAGTCGGTGGCCGACGTGGTGGCGCGCCGGGACGGCGTGGTCGCCGGGCTCCCGGTCGCCGAGACCGTCTTCCGGCGGGCCGGCCTCCAGGTGGAGCGCCTGGCCGAGGACGGGGACGAGGTGCGCCGCGGCGACGTGCTCCTCACCGTGCGCGGCAGGACCCGGGCCCTGCTCACGATGGAGCGCACGGCGCTCAACTTCCTCACCCACCTGTCCGGCATCGCCACCCAGACCCGCCTCTGGGTGCGCGCCATCGACGGCACCGGCGCCCGCGTACGGGACAGCCGCAAGACCCTCCCCGGCCTGCGCGCCCTGGAGAAGTACGCGGTGCGCTGCGGCGGCGGCGTCAACCACCGGATGGGCCTCTACGACGCCGCCCTGATCAAGGACAACCACGTGCTGGCCGCGGGCGGTGTGGCCGAGGCGTTCCGGGCGGTCCGCCGTACCTATCCGGGTATCGCCATCGAGGTCGAGGTGGACCGGATCGACCAGATCGAGCCGGTGCTGGCCGAAGGCGCGGACGAGATCCTGCTGGACAACTTCACCGTCCCGGAACTGGCCGAGGCGGTACGGCTGGTCGCCGGCCGGGCCCGGCTGGAGTCCAGCGGCGGCCTGACCCTGGAGGTGGCCCGCGCGGTGGCCGAGACCGGAGTGGATTACCTCGCCGTGGGGGCGCTCACACATTCCGCGCCCGCTCTCGATATTGCTTTGGATCTTCGTGGTGCATAATCAGGGGATGCTGCTCACCATCGACGTCAGCAACACCCACACGGTGCTTGGCCTGTTCGAGGGTGAGGACGTCCTTGAGCACTGGCGCATCGCCACCGACCCGCGCAGGACCGCCGACGAGATCGCGGTGGTCCTCCAGGGCCTGCTGTCCCAGTCACCGATCCTGAAAAACGCGGACATCGCCGGGCTGGCCATCTGTTCGACCGTTCCATCGGTGCTGAACGAGATGCGGGAGATGTCGCGCCGCTACTACGGCGACGTCACCACCGTCGTCGTCGAACCGGGTGTGCGCACCGGGGTCCCGGTCCGGATGGACAACCCCAAGGAGGTCGGCAGCGACCGCATCGTCAACGCCCTGGCGGCCACCACCCTGTACGGCGGCCCCTGCGTCATCGTCGACTTCGGCACCGCCACCTCCTTCGACGCCGTCTCGGCCCGCGGCGAGTACGTGGGCGCGGTGACCGCCCCCGGCCTGGAGATCTCCGTGGACGCCCTGGCCACCGCCGGCGCCCAGCTGCACAAGGTCGAGCTCATCCGCCCCCGCCAGGTGATCGCCAAGAACACCGTGGAGGCCCTGCAGTCCGGCATCATCTACGGCTTCGCCGGCCTGGTGGACGGCATCGTGGAGCGCATGTCCGCCGAGCTGGCCGACGACCCCGAGGACGTGACCGTGGTCGCCACCGGACCCGGCGCGCCGCTGGTCGTCAACGAGGCCAGGACGATCGACGAGCACGAGCCCTGGCTGACCCTGATCGGCCTGCGCCTCATCTACGCCCGCAACACAGCGTGAGAGCCCGCCTTTCCGGTTCTCCCGGAAAGAGCGGGCTCCCGATCTATATGGATCACTCGCTTTCGACGGTGTAGAGGTAGTTCCAGTCGCTGCAGCTGGACAGCTTCCCGGACTTGTGGTGAATCTGGCAGACCTTGAAACGCAGGCTGCTGACCCCCTTCTTGCCGAACGCGAAGTGCTTGGCGGTGCCGTAGCCGCAGTGCTTGTACTTCTTGACCGTGTAGAAGTGGTGGCTGAACAGGTTGGAGACCTGGAACTTCACGTAGGCGCACTTGCCGCCGTGCTTGTAGTAGCGGTTGTCGTCGTCCCAGAGCTGGCCGGTGACGTCGACGCGGTTGATGGTCTGGTGCTGGTTCCAGGTGATGTCGATGGTGCCCTTCACCCGGGCCAGGTCGTTGTGCGAGTAGTACGGGCCCCACTCGTTGGCGGGGTTGGCGTTCGCGGCGGAGGGGAGAGCGAGGACCGCGGCGGTGGCGCCCGCGGCCAGAGCTACCATCGCTCGGGTCATGCGCTTCATTTCTGTGCTCCTTCTCGGGGGCACCCTTGGGGGTGTGATACATGAATACGCGCACGCCCTTTCACCGGCCCTGCCGCCCGCTAGCACGCGGCTTGCAATTCCGCTTGCCGCGACTCGGTAATCTTTGTGTCCGTGAGCGATGAGCAGATCGACCTTCCCGAGCAGATGCGCGTCCGGCGCGACAAGCTGGACCGGCTGCGGGCCGAAGGCGTCGACCCCTACCCCGTGACGTTTCCCCGGACGGCGACCAACGCCGAAATCCGGGAGAAATACGCCGAGCTGGAGCCCGGCGCGGCCACCGGCGACCACGTCGGCGTCGTCGGGCGGGTGATGCTGTCGCGCATCGGCGGCAAACTCTGCTTCGCCACCATCCGGGACGGCTCCGGCGACCTGCAGATCATGCTCTCGCTGGACCGGCTGGGCGAGGAGTCACTGGCCGCCTGGAAGCGCGACGTCGACCTGGGCGACCACGTCGGCATCGAGGGCGAGGTCGTCACCTCCCGCCGCGGTGAGCTCTCGATCATGGCGGAGAGCTGGCGGATCACCTCCAAGTGCCTGCGCCCGCTGCCGGAGAAGCACGCCGGCCTGAGCGACCCCGAAGCCCGGGTCCGGCTCCGCTACGTGGACCTCATCGTCAACGAGGAAGCCCGCCGGATGGCGTACGTGCGGAGTGCCACCGTGCGCGCGGTCCGCGACTTCTGGCACGAGGAGGGCTACCTCGAGGTCGAGACGCCGATGCTCCAGCCCATCCACGGGGGCGCGAGCGCCCGGCCGTTCAAGACGCAGATCAACGCGTACGGCGGGATGGAGCTCTACCTGCGCATCGCGATCGAGCTCTACCTGAAGCGGCTCGTGGTCGGCGGCATCGAGAAGGTCTTCGAGATGAACCGCAACTTCCGCAACGAGGGCGCGGACGCGACGCACAACCCCGAGTTCACGATGCTGGAGGCGTACGGCACGTATCTCGACTACAACGACATGGCCGACCTGACCCAGCGGATGATCCAGAAGGCCGTGCAGGCCGCCCTGGGCACCTCCGTGGTCACCCACGGCGAGCACGAGGTCGACCTCGGCCTGCCCGAATGGCCCAGGATCACCCTGTACGGCTCGGTCTCCCAGGCCCTCGGCCAGGAGATCACCACCGACACCTCGCTGGAGCAGCTGCGCAAGTACGCCGACCAGCGGGAGATCCACTGGGACCCCAAGTGGGGCTCGGGCAAGCTGGTCCAGGAGATCTTCGAGGCGCTGATCGAGCACACGCTGATCCAGCCCACGTTCGTCATGGACTACCCGCTGGAGACCTCGCCGCTGACCCGCCAGCACCGGGACAACCCGCTGCTGACCGAGAAGTGGGACCTGATCGGCTTCGGCACCGAGCTGGGCACCGCCTACTCGGAGCTGGTGGACCCGATCGAGCAGCGCCGCCGCCTCACCGAGCAGTCCCTGCTGGCCGCGGGCGGCGATCCGGACGCCATGCAGCTGGACGAGGACTTCCTGCAGGCGCTGGAGTACGCGATGCCCCCCACCGGCGGTCTCGGGGTCGGCATCGACCGCCTGATCATGGCGTTCACCGGCAAGAACATCCGGGAGACGATCCTGTTCCCGCTGGTGCGGCCCACCTAGCCGGGCCGGGTCTCGCCCGCCTTCTCGCTCACGAGGCCGCGGGCGAGCCAGCGCAGGGCGTCGGAGAACAGGGCCGCCGGGACGGCGGCCCTGTCGATCCTGCGCTGGAGCACCAGCCCTTCGAACAGCGCCATGATCACCGTGGCCACGGCCCGCGGGTCCCCGTTCGCCCCGAACAGGCCCCCGCCCGCCAGCTCGGCGATCGTGTCCCTGGGCACCCGCCAGCGTTCGGCCAGCCGGGCCAGCAGCTCGGGCCGGGGCAGCGCGTACCGCAGGAACTCCAGCTCCAGCATGCTCCACGCGGCGTGCTCGTCCGCCACCTCGGTGAGGTACGCCCCGAACGTGGCCAGCACGTCGTCACCGCCCGCGATGCGTGCCGCGTTCTCCAGGTGGTGCGAGACGTGCTCCTCGAACAGGGTGAGGAACAGGTCGTCCTTGCCGGGGAAGTGCGCGTAGAGCGCGCCGATCGTGAAACCCGCCCGGCGGGCGATCTCCTCCACCGAGGCGCCGGCGAAACCCTGCTCGGCGAAGACGTCCGCGGCCGCGTCCAGCAGCAGGGCCCGGGTGCGCGCCTTAGTCTCCGCACGCGTCAGCCGCGCCGGGTCGGGCCCGCTTCTCCGGGGCGGCGGCATGGCCCCAGTAGTTCACGTAGTCATTGCTATGTCAATGCGGCTGCTTGACGACCTTTCGCAGCGGCGTTTACCTTCCCCAAGGGTGGCGAAAATCATTCGTCGTGGGAGAGGGGCTCACGATGTCGTTTTCTGAGGTGGTTGCCCGGAGTGATCTGGACATGGAGCGTGCCGGTCTAACCGACGATGAACTGCTGCTTCTCGCCGAACTGGCGAAAGGCGTCACGGTGGACCGGGTGGGCCGTCGGCTGGATGTGAGCGGCCGCACGGTCCGGCGCAGGCTCCGGGGTATCTGCGATCGGATTGGCGTCGCGACCGCGATCGAGGCGGTCGCCTGGGCGGCTCGCCGCCGTCTGATCTGATCCCGCCCTCACCGGCGGGATCAGATCCCATCCCCTGCCCGAACTCGCTCGGTCCGCTCGGTCCGCTCGGTCGGCTCAGTCGGCGATACGGACCGCGCCCGCGAAGGGGCGGTTGCCGATCGCGGCCACCCGGACGACGTCGCCGGTGCGCGGCGCGTGCACCATGTAGCCGCCGCCGATGTACATGCCCACGTGGTGCAGGTCGTTGTAGAAGAACACCAGGTCGCCGGGGCGCAGGTCCTCGCGCTTGATGTGGGTGCCGGCCGTCCACTGGTCGCCGGTGTAGTGCGGCAGGCTGATGCCCACCCGCTGGTAGGCGGCCATCACCAGGCCGGAGCAGTCGTAGGAGTTCGGGCCCTCGGCCCCCCACACGTACGGCTTGAGCTGCTGGGTGAGCGCCCACCTGACCGCCTGCGCGGCCTTGCCGTCGCCGACCACCGGCAGGGAGAGCCGGGTGGCGCGGCTGACCTTGCCCGCGACCTGGCGGTAGAGCGAGCCCTCGGTCTTCTTGATCAGTCTGCGGATCTTGTCCTGCCGGGTGTCGATGCTCTTGATCAGCTTCGCCACCTCGTCCTGGCGGGCCTTGGCGCCCGCGCGGGCGCGCTTGGCGGTCTCCATGGCCTTCTCGACCTGGAGCACCTCCTCGCCGGTCTGGAGCTGCAGCGCGTACGTCGTGGAGGCGATGTCCAGGTACCGGTCCGGGTCCGCGGAGCCCATCAGGCCGAAGGCGGTCGCGGCGCCACCGGTCATGTAGGAGTTCTGCGCGAACAGGCTGGCCTTGCGGCGGCGCTCCTCCAGGTCGGCCTCGCTCTTGGTGAGCGTGGTCTTGGCGAGCTGGGCCGCGCGCTCGGCCTCCTTGAGGCGGATCTTCTCGCCGTTGTACTCCTCGGTGAGCGTTTCGATCTCGATGTAAAGGTTCTCCACCTCTTCGGTCAGCTCTTTGAGGGTGGGCTCGGGGTCCGCGGTGGCCGAAACTATCGGCGCGCCGACGGTGATGACGGCGAGTGCGATGCCCACGAAGGCGAGCCGCCCGAGGAATCGAGTGCGCAAGCAATCTCCTCTCCAGGGCCGTGGTCCCGCTGGACATTAGTGCACGCCCGGTTCGTCCTCAACCGGAACGCAGAATTCTGGTCTAGATTGCGCATCTGAACGATCACGTCCAGGTCACGCGTGATCTCAACGGAAAGTAGGCGCCCGGGCACCTTCCGCGACGCATCGGTATTTCGGTACGCCCGTTAATCATGGGCCGCTCACCGCGGCCTACTACGCTGCTCAGCATGGTGGCGGAGTCGGTGGAGCAGGCGGTCCCTCAGTCCGTGGTGGTGCGCCGGGCGCGTACGCACGACGTCCGGGTCATCCGGAAGTTCGTGGACTCGTACTCGGGCGCGGAGCGACGGCTGCTCAAGAAGTCCACGGTCACCCTCTACGAGGACGTGCAGGAGTTCTGGGTCGCCGAGGTGGACGGCGTGGTGGTCGGCTGCGGGGCGCTGCACGTGCTCTGGGAGGACCTGGCGGAGATCCGGACGGTCGCGGTCGACCCCGGCTCCCGGCGGCTCGGCCTGGGACACCGGATCGTCGCCGCGCTCATCGACACCGCGCGCGAACTCGGGGTGCGGCGCGTGTTCTGCCTCACCTTCGAGGTGGAGTTCTTCGCCCGGCACGGATTCGTGCCCATCAACGGCACGCCGGTCTCGCCCGAGGTGTACGCGGAGCTGCTCGCCTCCTATGACGAAGGCGTCGCCGAATTCCTCGACCTGGAGCACGTCAAGCCCAACACGCTGGGCAACACGCGCATGATTCTGCACCTCAGGCCGCCAATCTGACTAGAGGCGTAACCAGGGGGAAGAATGACAGTGGAATGGCACCGGCAACTTTGTGCGTGTCAAGCGTGTGTGTCTGACGTGTGCCCACGCTCGAACGAGAAGTGAGGTGACACGGTGAGCACCCAGCCGCCGTACCCGCAGGACGACTCGACCGGCGACGTGCCGCCGCCCGAGCGCGGGGAGCAGGGCGCGGAACAGCCCGCGCCGGAATTCGATCCCGACGTCACCATCATGAGCCGCAACCCCGCCGCGGGCACCGGCTCCCGTCCCGTGTACGGCCCGCCGCAGTCAGGGGCGTACGGACAGGCGGGCGGCACCGGAGCCTACGGCCAGGGCTACCCGCGGCCACCCGCCCAACCGGGCCAGCAGCCCCCACAGCAGCCCTCTCAGCAGCCCCCACAGCAGCCCCAGCCGGGCAACGGCCAGCCGGGCTACGGCCAGGGTTATGGGCAGGGCGGCTACGGGCAGGGCTACGGCCAGTCCCAGCCCGGCCAGGGCTACGGTCAGGGCTATGGGCAGGGCTACGGCCAGCAGGGCTACAGCCAGGAGCAGCAGTACGGCCAGCAGTCGCACACGCAGCCCGGCTACGCCCAGCCCGGCTACCCGCAGCAGGCGGGCGGGCAGCCCTACGGCCAGCAGCCGGGCGGCCAACCGGCCGGGCAGCCCCACGGGCAGCCTTACGGGCAGCAGCCGGGCTACGGGCAGACCCAGCCCGGCCACACCCAGCCCGGTCAGGCGCAGCCCGGCTACGGCCACCCGCAGCAGGGGCAGCCGGCCTACGCCCAGCAGCCCGGCTACGGCCAGGGCTACCCGCAGCAGCCCCCGCCGGGCTACGGCCCCCAGTACCAGGGCTACGGCTACGGCCCGCAGGGCGGCTACGGAGCCGGCTACGGTCCCGCGCCCATTCCCGCGGGCGCGCCCGCGCCGCTCGCCGAATGGTGGCAGCGTCTGGTGGCGCGCCTCATCGATGGAGCGCTCTACGCCGTCGTGCTCATCGCGCTCGGAATCATCGCGGGCGGCATTTGGGCGGCCACCGATCGTTTCGATATCGAGACCCAGACGGTCACCCGGGGTTCGTTCCTCGTCTACCTGGTGCCCGCGCTCATCACCACACTCGTGCTGTTCGGCTACGAATTCCTCATGCTGAAGCAGCGCGGTCAAACGCTCGGTAAGATCATTATGGGAATCAAGGTGGTGCGCATCGGCGGCCGTCTTGAGGGTGGTCTCGACAATGACGCCGCCTTGCGCCGCGCGGGCGCGCTGGCCGGGCCGTTGGTGCTGACCTGGATTCCCGGAATCCGCGTCATTGGCGCGTGGCTGGTGTACCTGTACTGGCTCGTGGGTCTGCTCTGGCCCCTCTGGGATAAGCCGTTCCAGCAGTCGGTTCTCGACAAGGCGGCGAGCACGGTGGTCGTCAAGGTCAAATAGTGACATAGAGCCGCGGCAAAGAACCGGGCGGGGCCGATGGAACGAACCATTGGCCCCGCTTTCGTGCACGCAGCGTGTTCGCTCCGTTCGATCCGAAATAACACCGCAAAAGCCGTAACGGGTTACTGCTACCGTGCGATGGGACCTAGAACACCTAGTCCCCATAGATGTCACGAGAGGTAGCCAAATGAACCCGGAACCTCCCCCCGGCCAGAACCCGTATGGCTCGGTTCCCCCTCCGGGTGGATACCCGCCGCCTCAAGGCGGATACCCCCCACCCCAAGGCGGATACCCGCCCCCTGGTGGATATCAGCAGCAGCCTGGTGGTTATCAGCAACAGCAGCCTGGTGGATATCAGCAGCCCGGCGCTTACCAGCAGCCCGGCGCTTACCAGCAGCCCGGTGGATACCCGTCGGCGGGGGCCTACAACTCCCCGATGGGCATGCCACTCCCGCCGGGAGTCCCGGCGCCACTTGCCGAGTGGTGGCAGCGTTTGGTCGCGCGACTCATCGACGGCGTTATCCTCGGTGTGATCAACTTGCTCATTGTCAGCCGGATCATCACGAGCATGTTCTCCACTGAGGAGACCATCGAGTTCCTCGGCACAACTACAACCGTGTCGACTCCGTCGTTCCTCGGCCTGCTGATCGCGGCCATCGTGGGCTTCCTGCTCTACTCCGCATACGAGTTCTTCATGGTCTCGCGGGACGGTCAGACAATCGGCAAGAAGGTCATGAAGATCCGCGTCGTGAAGCTCGGCGGGAGCGTTCACGGAGGTCTGGACACCGAGACCCTGGCCAAGCGCATCGGCGTGCTGTTCGGCCCGCAGCTGCTCGGCTTCAACTTCGCGCTGAACGCGCTGGCCGGCCTGTTCATGCTGGTCAACGGCCTGTGGCCGCTCTGGGACAAGCCGCTCCAGCAGGCGATTCACGACAAGGTCGCCGGCACCGTCGTGGTGAAGCTGTAGTCCGCCAAGGACGTGCCAACCAGTGGGGTGACCGCCCGGCGGTCGCCCCACTGTCATTCCTGGGTACGATTTTGTTCTATCGGGTAAGCGTTCTGACCACCGCAGAGGATACTCTCCGCGCGGTGACGGCTATGGACAGCCGTACACGACGGTCACTCGGCATCGGTTCCCCCCTATTTACAGGGCTTCCGGTTGAATCCGGCCGGGGTAGACCCCCCCAAGGAGTGATGAGGAATGACTGAGGTAATCTCGGCGCTCATACCGCCGCTCTTGGTGGGCGCGGCAGTGGTGTACGGCGTACTTAAGTTGCTGCGATCGGACGCCGCCGGGCTCCGCAGAAGGCGCGAACCGGGAGAAGAGCCATCCGAGAAGACCCTTCCCTGAGAATACTGTGAGCGCGAATTGTCATCCGGGGTAACTGGGTATATGTTTGGCTGACGAATCAAACTATGCTCTGCGAAAGGATTGCCGGATGGCCAAGCACACGCAGGTGATTCTCATCGACGACCTCGATGGTGGCGAGGCCAATGAGACGGTCACCTTCGCGATTGACGGCCTGCCATATGAGATTGACCTGAGCGACAGCAACGCCAAGAAGCTTCGGGAAGCCCTGGCGCCTTTCGTCTCCAGCGCCCGCAAGGGCGAAAGCGGGTCAACGCGGGGCCGTCGTCGTGGAAGCGGTGGGACTCAGCGGGCCATGACCCGGGAGAAGAGCGCGGAGATCCGCGCCTGGGCCAAGGCGAACAACCACCCGGTGAGCGAGCGCGGCCGGATTGCCGCCTCGATCGTCGAGGCCTACGACGCGGCGCACTAACTCCGCCGCTATCTTGATCGTGCGGTTATGCCGGTCGCCGGTTCTCCTGACGGCCGGCATGGCCGCACGATCGCGTTATCAGGTAATAAACGTCGTTCGCTTGCGGCGTATCGGGAACACCTGGCCCCCGATCGGTAGTTGGATGGAGGGTGAACGCCCTGCGCCAGGGGAACGTCTTCTCTCATAGAAGCGGTCACCGGGCCAGAGCTGGCATGCGGAACGACGGGGCCGGAACATCCGGGCGCGTCCGACCGCTCTGTGAGGAGCGACGAGATGTTCGAAAGGTTCACCGACCGTGCGCGTCGGGTTGTCGTCCTGGCCCAAGAAGAGGCCCGGATGCTCAACCACAACTACATCGGTACTGAGCACATTCTTCTTGGCTTGATCCATGAAGGTGAAGGCGTTGCCGCCAAGGCTCTGGAGAGCCTGGGCATCAGTCTTGAAGGCGTGCGTCAGCAGGTCGAGGAGATCATCGGCCAGGGCCAGTCGGCACCGTCGGGGCACATTCCCTTCACCCCACGGGCCAAGAAGGTCCTTGAGCTGTCGCTCCGTGAAGCCCTGCAGCTGGGTCACAACTACATCGGCACCGAGCACATCCTGCTCGGGCTCATCCGCGAGGGTGAGGGTGTGGCGGCCCAGGTGCTGGTGAAGCTGGGCGCGGATCTGAACAGGGTGCGGCAGCAGGTCATCCAGTTGCTGCACGGTTACCAGGGCAAGGAGCCCGCGGCGGCGGGTGGCCCGCAGGAGGCCGCGCCGTCCACCTCCCTGGTGCTTGACCAGTTTGGCCGCAACCTGACCCAGGCGGCCCGGGAGGGCAAGCTGGACCCGGTGATCGGCCGGGAGAAGGAAATCGAGCGGGTCATGCAGGTGCTGTCCCGCCGTACCAAGAACAACCCCGTGCTGGTGGGCGAGCCCGGCGTCGGTAAGACGGCCGTGGTGGAGGGCCTGTCCCAGAAGATCGTCAAGGGCGAGGTCCCGGAGACGCTGAAGGACAAGCAGCTCTACACGCTCGACCTGGGCGCGCTGGTGGCGGGCTCCCGCTACCGGGGCGACTTCGAGGAGCGCCTGAAGAAGGTGCTCAAGGAGATCCGCACCCGCGGGGACATCATCCTGTTCATCGACGAGCTGCACACGCTCGTGGGCGCGGGCGCCGCCGAGGGCGCGATCGACGCCGCCAGCATCCTCAAGCCGATGCTGGCCCGCGGCGAGCTGCAGACCATCGGCGCGACCACCCTCGACGAGTACCGCAAGCACCTGGAGAAGGACGCGGCGCTGGAGCGCCGGTTCCAGCCCATCCAGGTGGCCGAGCCGTCGCTGTCGCACACCATCGAGATCCTCAAGGGCCTGCGCGACCGGTACGAGGCGCACCACCGCGTCTCCATCACCGACGGCGCCCTGGTGGCCGCGGCCCAGCTGGCCGACCGGTACATCAGCGACCGGTTCCTGCCGGACAAGGCGATCGACCTCATCGACGAGGCCGGCTCCCGGATGCGCATCCGCCGGATGACCGCCCCGCCGGACCTGCGCGAGTACGACGAGAAGATCGCGAACGTGCGCCGGGACAAGGAGTCCGCGATCGACGCGCAGGACTTCGAGAAGGCCGCCGCCCTGCGCGACCAGGAGAAGCAGCTCCAGATCAAGCGGGAGCGCCGGGAGAAGGAGTGGAAGGCCGGCGACATGGACGTCGTGGCCGAGGTCACCGAGGAGCTCATCGCCGAGGTGCTCGCGACCGCCACCGGCATCCCGGTCTTCAAGCTGACCGAGGAGGAGTCCCAGCGACTGCTCCGCATGGAGGACGAGCTGCACAAGCGGATCATCGGCCAGGACGACGCCATCAAGGGCCTGTCCCGCTCGATCCGCCGTACCCGCGCCGGTCTGAAGGACCCGCGCCGCCCGGGTGGCTCGTTCATCTTCGCCGGTCCGTCCGGTGTCGGTAAGACCGAGCTCTCCAAGGCGCTGGCCGAGTTCCTGTTCGGGGACGAGGACGCGCTGATCATGCTGGACATGTCCGAGTTCATGGAGAAGCACACGGTCTCCCGGCTCTTCGGCTCCCCGCCCGGCTACGTCGGGTACGAGGAGGGTGGCCAGCTCACCGAGAAGGTGCGGCGCAAGCCGTTCTCCGTGGTCCTGTTCGACGAGATCGAGAAGGCCCACCCGGACATCTTCAACTCGCTGCTCCAGATCCTGGAGGACGGTCGCCTGACCGACGCCCAGGGCCGCGTGGTGGACTTCAAGAACACCGTCATCATCATGACGACCAACCTCGGGACCAGGGACATCTCCAAGGGCATCGGGGTCGGGTTCGCGAAGAACAACGACGTCGAGGGCAACTACGACCGGATGAAGGCGAAGGTCCAGGAGGAGCTCAAGCAGCACTTCCGGCCCGAGTTCCTCAACCGTGTCGACGACACGGTGGTCTTCCACCAGCTGACCATGGGCGAGATCATCAAGATCGTCGACCTGATGCTGGCCCAGGTGGACGCCCGCCTCAAGGACCGGGACATGGGTCTCGACCTGACCCCGGCCGCCAAGCAGCTGCTGGCCGACCGCGGCTACGACCCCGTGCTCGGGGCGCGCCCGCTCCGCCGCACGATCCAGCGGGAACTCGAAGACACCCTCTCCGAGAAAATCCTGTACGGGGAACTCCGCCCCGGCCAGATCGTCAAAATCGACATCGAAGGCGAAGGCGAGGCCGCGGTCTTCACCTTCGTCGGTGAAAACAAGACCCCTCAGGTGCCTGACTCCGCCGCGTCGATCGTTGAGACGATCCAAAAGTAATTGAAACGGTAAAGCGCCCCTCGCCTCCGCAACGGAGGCGGGGGGCGCTTTACATTGCGCTCAACCCGTGCTTGCAACCGAAATGTGCGTATTGTGTAGCGATCGTGTGCTCATCTGGCGACACATTGGTATGAGCGGAATAAGTGTGGTGAATAGCACCTATGCGGCGAGTTTGAGCCCCAAGGCCGTCAGATTTTGCCGGGTCCAGTCGAGATCGTCCGCCAGGCGGGCCACCAGCGCGGCCGGGCCTTTGTTTTTCGGCGCCGTCCAGTCGTGGGCCTCCACCTCGATGTGGGCGCTGCCGTTGACCGCGCCGGACAGCAGGGCGGTGAGCGTGTCCTGGAGCACCGGCTGGGTGCTGGGGATCTCCTGGCTGTGGTTGTGCACGTGGCCGAGTTTGACGACCGGCGCGCCGGCCTGGGCCAGGCCGCGCAGCGCGGAGGCGGTCTCCTCGGCGCCGCAGGAGAGGTGGCAGGCGTCCAGGCAGACGCCGAGGTGCTCGGAGTCGATGCCGCAGACGCGCTGCAGGGCCTGCTCGGTCGTCTCCAGCACGCAGCCGGGCCACGGCTCGAAGCCGACCCTGATGGTCTTGCCGGTCACGCTGGACAGGCCGCGCAGCTCGCGGGAGAGGCGCTCCAGCCGGCGGGAGGCGATGGAGTGCAGGTCGGCCGGCCAGTCGCGGCGCCAGCCGATCGGGATCGTGGAGATGCTGCCGAAGCGCACGTCCTCGGGCAGCAGGAAGGCGAGGATCTTCGCCAGCGCCATGGTGTAGCGGTAACGCTCGGGCTTGGCCCAGTCGGGGCCGGGGGCCTCCTGGTTGCGGCCGCCGGTGCCGTTGAGGCTCACCACCTCCAGGCCGCGCTCCTCCAAGGAGCGGCGGAGCCGGACCAGCTCGATGCGGTCGGCGATGAGGTGGTCCGCCACCGGGGGCGCCAGCCACAGGCCGATGCCCAGCCGGTCCACGCCCAGGCGCCTGCGTACGGGCACCGCGTAGCGGGTCAGGTGGGCGATCAGGTTCTCCAGGTCCTCCGCGGGATGCACGCCCGCGTTGTAGGCCAGGTGAACGAGCGTCCCGTCGTCGTGGCGCAGCCGCATCGATTGCCTCCAAGCTTCCGACTCATTGCCCCACATGACCTGTCCTGGCCGCATGGGACACGAGTCCCTCCGTGCCGGGAATCCGGCCCGGTACGGCGAGCTTGCTCTCGTGCACCGGACTACGCGTCCACCCCGCAGCTGATTCAGCCGTAAGCCGCGCGGGTGACGTCGACAGTGATCCCACCGTAAGAACGGCAACTTGTGATCCACTTGGGTGGGACTGAACCGAATTCGCTCTACACAGTGTAGTACTACACCCCGTGGCGCGAAACACTTTTGGGGGTCAGCTGGGCAGGCCGTAGAAATCGTTGTCGAGGAGCTCGGCCAGGCCGTCGGTGAGCAGTCCGTCGAGGGCGCGCTCCCGCTGGGCGTGGTTGGACCAGGCGGCGTCGAGGGCGGCCTTCGGGACCGGGCCGGGGGCGTCGCGCAGCACGGCGAGCAGGGCGCCGCGGCACTGGCGGTCGGTGCCGGCGTAGGTCTGGCCGCGGCGGGGCGGGCCGTCGTGGGCGGGCTTGCCGGTCAGCAGCCACTGGCAGCGGGCGGCCACCGGGCAGTCGGCGCACCGCGGGGAGCGGGCCGTGCAGACGAGGGCGCCCAGTTCCATCACCGCGACCGCCCAGCGGGGGGCGTCCACGGGCGGGATGAGGGATTCGGCGAGTTTGCGCTCCGGGGCGGTCGTCGCGGTCGGTGGGAACTCCTCGCCGCGGACCGCGCGGGCGAGTACCCGGCGGACGTTGGTGTCCAGGACGGCGTGGCGGGCGCCGTACGCGAAGCTGGCCACGGCGGCGGCCGTGTAGTCGCCGATGCCGGGGAGGGTGCGGAGCTCGTCGTACGTGGCGGGGACGGTGCCGGCGAACTCGGTCGTGATCGCCTTCGCGCAGGCGTGCAGGTTCAGGGCGCGCCGGGGATAACCCAGCCGCCCCCAGTGCCGTACGGCCTCGCCGGGCGGCTCCTTGGCCAGGGCTTCCGGGGTGGGCCAGCGGGCCAGCCAGTCCTCCCAGATCGGCAGCACCCGCACGACGGGGGTCTGCTGCAGCATGATCTCGCTGACCAGGATTCCCCACGGGGTCGCCTCGGGCCGGCGCCAGGGAAGATCTCTGTTGTGCTCCGCGTACCAGTCGAGGATCGGGGCATGAAGAGTCACGGTCAGACTCTAGCGGTGTGTGACACCGTACAAACTCCGCATCTGGATCTCGTACGGCGAGGCGCGAAGATGAGCTGACCATGACTCTCCATACTGGCCGTATGGATCCGGACACGTTCCGTGGTGATGTCGGAGTCGAGGGTGGTGACGTCTACTGGCGTCGCCGGGTGTCGGTGCTCACCGGCATGCTGGTGGTGGTCGCCGTGGTGGCCTGGGCCTGCGCGAGCGGTACGGACAAGCCGACCACCGCCACGAAGGCGGGGTCGGGCGGGACCGACGCCATGGTCGTCTCGCTGCCGTCGCCCAAGTTCTCCGCGCCCGCCCCGTCGCCGACGCCCTTCGGCAGCCCGTCGCCCGGATCGAGCCCCGCGTCAGGATCGCCCAAGCCCGCGCCCGCCCGCAGGAACGGCGACCCCTGCGAAGGCAAGGACCTGGTCATCAGCCTGCGCGCCAACCAGGAGACCTACCGGGGCGCCGAGGACCCGGGCTTCCTGCTCACGGTCGTCAACATCGGCGACGTCGCCTGCGTGGCCGACCTGGGGCCGCGCACGCTGGAGATGCGCATCTCCACCGGCGGGGAGCGCGTCTGGTCCACGGCCGACTGCGTGGCCGGCGAAGGCATCGACCGCCAGCTGCTGCACCGGGGCGTGCCGTTCGTCCGCACCATCCTCTGGCCGCGTACGCGTTCCGTGCTCGACTGCGCCGCGAAAGCGCCGTCCGCGCACAAGGGCACCTATGTCGCGCTCGCCCGCATCGGGAGCCTGAAGAGCTCCCGCAACGTGTTCCACCTGAAGTAGCTAGACGTACCGCTCGAGGATCGAGGACTCGGCGAGGCGGGAGAGGCTCTCGCGGACGTTTCTGGCGCGGGTCTCGCCCACGCCGCCCACCACCTGGAGGTCGTCGATGCTGGCGGCCAGGAGTTTCTGCAGGCCGCCGAAGTGGTCGACCAGGCGGTCCACGATCGTGGTGGGCAGGCGGGGGACGCGGGCCAGCAGCCGGAAGCCGCGAGGGCTGACCGCGCTGTCCAGCGGGTCGGGGCCGGTGTGGCCGAGGATCTGCGCCACCCGGGTGAGGTCCAGCAGGTCCAGGGCGGAGAGGCTGTCCAGGTCGTCCATGGCCTCGGTGAAGCGGCGCGGGCGGCGGTTGTGCTGAGGGGCGGGCATGTAGTCGCGGATGGTGAGGGCGCGGTCCTCCTCCACGCCGCCGACCAGCTCGTCCAGCTGGAGCGAGATCAGCCGGCCGTCCGTGCCCAGTTCGACGACGTATCCCTCGATCTCCACCGAGATCCGGCGGACCATTTCGAGGCGCTGCACGACCGCCGAGACGTCGCGGACGGTGACCAGGTCCTCGATCTCCAGGGCGGACAGCGTGCCGGAGACCTCGTCCAGGCGCATCTTGTAGCGTTCGAGGGTGGCCAGGGCCTGGTTGGCCTTGGAGAGGATCGCGGCCGACTCCTCCAGGACGTAACGAACCCCGTCCAGGTAGAGCGCGATGATGCGCATCGACTTGCTGATCGCGATGACCGGGTGCGCGGTCTGCCGGGCCACCCGCTGGGCGGTCCTGTGGCGGGTGCCGGACTCGTCCGTGGGGATGCCCGGATCCGGCACCAGATGCACGGCCGCCCGGAGAATGCGCAGGTCGTCGCCGTTGAGGACGATCGCGCCGTCCATCTTGGCGAGCTCGCGGAGCCGGGTGGCGGCGAACTCCACGTCCAGTTCGAAGCCGCCCGTGCAGAGTTCCTCGACCTTGTCGTCGTACCCCAGGACGATCAGGCCGCCGGTGTGACCGCGCAGGATGCGTTCGAGCCCGTCGCGGAGCGCTGTTCCGGGGGCGAGGGCAGCCAGTGTGGCTCTGCGGCGCTCATCCCGGGCTTTGTCATTGTGCACGTCAGTGACCCCCGCTGGTCGTGTCTCTGCGCCCAGACGGTCTATCCGCCTTCGCCGCAGGCCTGCCCAACTCAGCAGACCCAAGGCACCGCCCAGTTTACCTAGGTAACTGGTTGCTCACCGGATGTGCGTCAAGGCGTCCCAGACGTTCTCTGCCTCTGTAACGTCGAAGCCTGGTGAGAAGTTCGTGGTACGCGTCCGGGAGGGGCGGACCGCGACCAGGTCGCCCCGGGAGGGGGCGGGTTCGAGTTTGAGGGTATCCCCCGCGAGCGAGCCGGTAGGGACGAGGGCGCGGGTGAAACCGAGCCGGGCCGCCTCGGCCAGGCGGCGGCGGACGTCGCGCACCGGGCGGAGCTCACCGGCCAGGCCCACCTCGCCTAAGGCGACCAGGCCGTGGGGGAGGGGTTTGTCGCCGGCCGCGCTGACGACCGAGAGCATGAGGGCGAGATCCACGGCGGGGTCGGTGAGCCGGATGCCGCCGACGGTGGCCGTGAAGACGTCGCATTTGCCGATTTTGGCGTTGAGGCGGCGTTCCATGACGGCGAGGACCATGGCGACGCGGTACGAGTCGAGGCCGGAGGAGGTCCGGCGGGGCTGGGGGGCCTCGGTCGGGCCCACGAGGGCCTGGAGTTCCGCCGGGATCGGGCGGGTGCCCTCGATCGTGACCGTGACGCAGGTGCCGGGGACGGGTTCCGGGTGGCGGGAGATGAACAGGCCGCTGGGGTCGGTGATGCCGGTGATGCCGCGTTCGTGCAGGTCGAAGCAGCCGACCTCCTCGATGGGGCCGAACCTGTTCTTGATGGCGCGGACCATTCTGAGGCGGGAGTTGCGGTCGCCTTCGAAGTGGAGGACCACGTCGACGAGGTGTTCCAGGACTCGGGGGCCGGCGATGGAGCCGTCCTTGGTGACGTGGCCGACCAGGACGGTGGACATGCCGCGTTCCTTGGCCAGGCGGGTGATGTTGCCGGCCACCTCGCGGACCTGGGTGACGCCGCCGGGGACGCCGGTGGCCTCCTGGGAGCCGATCGTCTGCACCGAGTCCACGATCAGGAGCCGTGGCTGGACCTTCTCCACGTGGGTGACCAGGGCGGCGAGGTCGGTTTCCGCGGCGAGATAGAGGTTGTCCTGGATGGCGCCGATGCGATCGGCACGCATCCGGACCTGGGACGCCGACTCTTCGCCGGTGACGTAGAGGACCGTGTCATGCCGCGCCGTCTTCGCGGCCGCCTCCAGCAGCAGTGTCGACTTGCCGATCCCGGGCTCGCCCGCGAGCAGCACCACCGCGCCCGGCACCAGGCCACCGCCCAGCACCCGGTCCAGCTCGCCCACTCCCGTCGGCCGCGCGTGCGCGGTCTCCGCCTTCACCTGCCCGATCGGTACGGCAGGCGCCGACACGGCCCCGCCCTTGACGACGGTCACCCCTTGCCGGGCTCCCGCCTCCTCGACCGTCCCCCAGGCCTGGCACTCCCCACAGCGCCCCACCCACTTGGCGGCCACCCAGCCACACTCGCCACACCGATACGAAGGCTTCGCAGCTTTACCCACGCCCGGAGGCTACCGCCCCCCACCGACAATCTCCCCTCACGAACCTCACGAGGGCGGGAGAGGTGGTTCTCACCCCTTTTCGAGTCGGCGCTCTGCTCTCTTCCGGCGTGCCGGTTGCCTGCGGTGGTTCTCCCACCCACCCACCCTTATTGCCGCTGCGCGGCGCGCTCACCGAGCGGGCATCCGGGCGGGATGCCGGCCCACGGACGCTTGCCAGACGAGATCTTCCGGTGGTTTCCCATCCGTTGTTTGCCGGTGGGTTCCCACCCACCCTTGTTGAGCTGGCGCTCTGCCCTCTTCCGGCGTGCCGGCTGCCTGCGGTGGTTCTCCCCACCCACCCACCCTTGTTGCCGCTGCGCGGCGCGCTCACCGAGCGGGCATCCGGGCGGGATGCCGGCCCACGGCCGCTTGCCAGACGAGATCTTCCGGTGGGTTCCCATCCGTTGTTTGCCGGTGGGTTCCCACCCACCCTTTGTCGGGCTGGCGCTTCCTCTTCGGGCGTTCGCTGGCACGCCCGGCGTTGCCTGCGATGGTTCTCCCACCCCACCCATCCCTTTCTGCGGGCTCCGCCCGCCCCGCCCATACTCGGGCTCGGCCGCAGGCTTGAGGGAATGAGGTGTGGGGCGAAGCCCGTGGGTGGGTGGGTGGGGGAACCACCAGGGCTCTGCCCCGCCCCTGCTGGGGCTGGGCTGCAGGCTTGAGACATGGGTGCGCGAAGCGCGCGGGGTTCGAGGGCGGGTGGGAGACCACCAGGGCTTCGCCCCGCCCATGCCGGGGCTCGGCTGCAGGCTTGAGGGAATGAGGTGTGGGGCGAAGCCTGCGGGAGGGTGGGTGGGGGAACCACCAGGGCTCCGCCGCGCCCATGCCGGGGCTGGGCTGCAGGCTTGAGGGAATGGGGTGTGGCCGAAGCCTGCGGGTGGATGGGTGGGGGAACCACCAGGGCTCCGCCGCGCCCATGCCGGGGCTGGGCTGCAGGCCTGAGGGAATGGGGTGTGGCCGAAGCCTGCGGGAGGGTGGGTGGGGGAACCACCAGGGCTTCGCCGCGCCCTTGCCGGGGCTGGGCCGCAGGCTTGAGGACATGGGTGCGAAGCGCGCGGGATTCGAGGGCGGGTGGGGGAACCACCTCTCCCGCCCCTCGTGCGAAGCCCGGACTGTCTGAGCCTTGGTCAGGGTGGGTTCCAACTCCCTCTGGACCTGGTCGAGCCCGTCTACGTCAGGTGAGCCACCCCAACGCTTCGCCCGCGGCCGTACCGGTTAGAAGAGGCGCCAGCGGAGGAGGGTGGGGTAGGGGAATTCGAGGCCTTCGGTTTCGGTGATGGCGCGCTGGGAGACGGCCGGGGTGAACTCGATGCGGAGGACAGCTTCGAGGTCGGGGCGGCGGGTGAAGGCCATGCGGGGGGTGAGTTCGAGGCGGTTCCAGCCCTGGCGGGACCAGAAGTCCTCGATGAGGCGGGGGGAGTAGGCGGGGACGGCGGCGCGGAACCATTCGCCGAAGGAGCCCCGGGAGGCGTCCAGGTCGACGACGAACGCGGCGCCGCCGCGGCGGACGGCCCTGGAGAGCTCTTTGAGGCCGGGTTCGCAGCCGGGCCCGAAGAAGTAGGCCCAGCGCGCGATGGCCACGTCCACGGACGCGTCAGGGACGGGCAGCGACTGCGCGGCGGCGACCTGGACGGTCACGTTGGGGAGGGCGGCGCAGCGGCGGGTGGCGAGGGCGGCCAGGTCCGGATGGGGTTCGACGCCGATCACGCGGGCGGCGTCGGAGGCGTATCCGGGCAGGTGGTAGCCGGTGCCACAGCCGATGTCGAGGATGGTGGCGCCGGTCCAGGGGCGTACCGAGCGGATGGCGGTGTCGATCACGCCGTCGGGGTCCACGGCGCGGTTCTCCAGCTCGTAGATCTGGGGGTTGTGCCAGATGTTGGGGCTGGGCACGGCCCCCTTCGCGATACGCGGCATCGCACCACGATAGGCGGCTAGGCCGCTTCGCGAGTTCGCTCGCTTAGTCTGGAATGGTGAGCGAGCGAGCCAGCGCCAGGGTGGGGAGCCGGGAATGAGCCCCGGCGAGCGGACCTACATCGGCGGAGACGAACCCGCGGACGGCGCGCGGCGGGATGTCGTGCGGGTCCCGAATGCCAAGATCGCGCTGTCCACCGCGTCGGTCTATCCGGAGCGGACTCCCGACGCGTTCGAGCTGGCCTCGCGGCTCGGCTACGACGGTGTCGAGATCATGGTGGGGCAGGATCCGGTCAGCCAGGACGTGGAGGTCCTGGAGCGGCTGCGCGACCATTACGAGCTGCCCATCCTGGCCGTGCACGCGCCCTGCCTGCTGGTCACCCAGCGGGTGTGGGGGCGCGACCCGTGGGCCAAGCTGGAGCGGGCCAGGGACGCGGCGCAGCGGCTGGGCGCGCAGACCGTGGTGGTGCATCCGCCGTTCCGCTGGCAGCGCGACTACGCGCGGGACTTCGAGATCGGCCTGGCCCGGATGCGGGAGGAGACCGACATCGTGTTCGCGGTGGAGAACATGTTCCCGCTGCGGGCCCGGGGCAGCGAGGTGGTGCCGTACGCGCCGGACTGGAACCCGGTGGAGCACGACTTCCCGCAGGTGACGCTGGACCTGTCGCACACCGCGGTGTCGGGGTCCGACGCCATGGAGATGGCGGCCAAGCTGGGCGACCGCCTCGCCCACCTGCACCTGGCCGACGGGAGCGGGATCACCAACAAGGACGAGCATCTGGTGCCCGGCCGCGGCAACCAGCCCTGCGCCCCGATGCTGGAGCGGCTGGCGAACGCGGGCTATGGTGGTCTGATCGTGCTGGAGATCAACACGAGGAGGGCGGTCGGCCGGACCGAGCGGATCGACGACCTGGCCGAGGCGCTGGCCTTCGCCCGGCTCCACTTCGCCGCCTCCTCCGCGAAGAGATGAGCCGCGACGAGAGATGAGCCACCAGGTCTTCGACGTCGACCGGGTGGCGGAGGCGTATGACGCCGCGCGCCCGGAATATCCGCCTGCCCTCTATGCGGCACTGACCGAACTGTCCGGCATCCGGTTCGAGGGCGCCTTCGCCGTCGACGTGGGCGCCGGCACTGGGATCTCCACCCGCGGGCTGCTCGATCGCGGCGTCCGCGTGGTCGCGGTGGACCGCGCCGCCCGCATGCTCGCCTTCCTCCGTTCCCGTACGGCGGGCGCCGCCCTGCTGGCCGACGGCAACGCCCTCCCGCTCCGGGACGGCACGGCCGACCTGGTCACGTACGCCCAGTCCTGGCACTGGCTGGACCGCGCGGTGTCGATCGCCGAGGCGATCCGGGTGGCCCGCCCGGGCGGCGCGGTGGCCGGCTGGTGGAACACCGTGGACGCGGGCAAGGCCGACTGGCTGGCCGCCTGCCAGGTGCGCCTGGCCGACCTGCCGGGCTACACCGGACCGGCCCAGCCGGGCTGGAGCATGCCGCCGATCGGGGCCGCGATGGCCGCCGCCGGGCTCCGCGTGTCGGAGACGTGGGTGCACTGGACGCGCCACGTCCACGTGGAGGACTTCCTGACCGACCTGCGCTCGCACTCGTACGTGGCGGCCATGCCGGAGACCGCCGCCGACGAGCTGATCGCCCGGGAGCGCGGCGAGCTCCTCCGGGTCTTCCCGGACGGCGACATGACCATCCCGATGCGCGTCTACCTGGCGGTCGGCGTCAAACCGCTCACCCACCGGGAGCCGCCCGCCCTGACCGAGCCAACCGGCCTGCGGGAGCTGAAGCAGCTGGCCGTGGGCCTGACGGAGGGGGCGTGAGCGAACCACGCGGTCCCGGCCGGCGTCCTGGGCGCAGGCCGGGGATCTCCGACACGCGGGGCCAGATCCTGACCGCCGCCCGCACGATCTTCGCCGAGAAGGGCTTCGACAAGGCGACCATCCGCGGCATCGCCCGCGCGGCAGGCGTGGACCCCGCGCTGGTGCACCACTACTTCGACACGAAGGAGGGCGTGTTCGTGGCGGCCATGCGGCTGCCCATGGACCCCTCCGTGGTCGTGCCCTATGTGGTGTCGGGCCCGCGGGAGGAGATGGGCGAGCGGCTGGTCCGTTTCGTGCTCAACCTCACCGCCGATCCGCAGGCCCGCGAGCCGGTGCTGGCGCTGATCCGGACCGCGGTCGCCAACGAGCAGGCGGTCGCGATGCTCCGCGAGTTCATGGTGGAGGCCATCCTGGGCCGGATCGCCGCCGCGCTCGACATCCCGTTACTGCGCATGGAGGCAGCCTTCGCGCAGATGTTCGGCATGGTCATGGGCCGCCACATCCTGCGCCTGGAGCCGATGGCCTCGGCCGACCCCGAGGAGATCGTCGCCCTGCTCGCCCCCACGATCCAGCGTTACGTCGACCCCTGAGCGATATCTACAGAGCATTGTTCTATGGTGGTCGAGTGTCGGATATGGAGGAGCCATGCTCTTGGTAGCGATCATCGGGCTGGTCATGACGGTGACTGTGGTCGCCCTGGCCGCCCGTCGCGTGCTGTTCCTCTACCGGCTGGCCACGGTCGGCCAACCCGCCCCGCACCGCGTCGAGTACGCCAGGAAGCACGCGGGCGCCGAACTGAAAGCCCAGCTGGTCGAGGTTTTCGGCCAGAAGAAACTGCTTAAATGGACGCCGTCCGGGGTGGCCCACTTCTTCGTCATGTGGGCGTTCATCATCCTGCTGACGGTCTATATCGAGGCGTACGGCGCGATCATCCAGGGTGCCGTCACGGGCCGCCCTGACTTCCACATCCCGCTGATCGGGACCTGGCCGGTGCTGGGTTTCCTGCAGGATTTCATCGCGCTCGCCTGCCTGCTCGGCCTGGCCGCCTTCGCGGCCATCCGGATCAAGAACTCGCCGAAGAAGCTCGGCCGCGGGTCCCGCTTCTCCGGCTCGCACCTGAGCGGCGCGTGGCTGATCCTGTTCATGATCTTCAATGTGATCTGGACGCTGTTCCTGGCCCGCGCAGCCGCCGTCAGGACCGGCAACTTCCCGTACGAGTCGGGGGCCTTCGTCAGCCAGACGGTGGCCAAGGTCCTGCCGGCGAGCGCGCTGCTGGAAGAGATCGCGCTGCTCCTGCACATCGGCGTCATGCTGGTGTTCCTGCTGATCGTGGTGCACTCCAAGCACCTGCACATCTTCTCCGCGCCGCTGAACGTGCTGTTCTCCCGGCGCCCGGACGGTCTCGGGCCCGCCCAGGAGATGCGCAGCGGCGGCAAGGTGCTGGACTTCGAGGAGGCCGACCCGGAGGTGGACGCGTTCGGCCGCGGCAAGCTGACCGACGCCACCTGGAAGGACTTCCTCGACTTCTACACCTGTACCGAGTGCGGGCGCTGCCAGTCCCAGTGCCCGGCCTGGATCACCGACAAGCCGCTGTCGCCGAAGATGCTCATCCTGGATCAGCGGGATCACGCGTTCAAGGTCGCGCCGTACCTGATGATGAGCGAGGAGCAGCGGTCGCACCAGGGTGAGGACGTGCTGGCCCTGCTGGAGAAGCCGCTCGTCGGCGAGGAGGGCGTGATCCACCCGGACGTGCTCTGGTCGTGCACCAACTGCGGCGCGTGCGTCGAGCAGTGCCCGGTGGACATCGAGCACATCGACCACATCCTGGACATGCGCCGCTACCAGGTCATGATCGAGTCGGCGTTCCCCTCCGAGGCGGGGGTGATGCTGAAGAACCTGGAGAACAAGGGCAACCCGTGGGGCATGTCCGAGATGAAGCGGGCCGACTGGGTGGCCGAACTCGACTTCGAGGTCGAGATCGTCGAGGACAAGATGCCGGCCGACGCCGAGTACCTGTTCTGGGTGGGCTGCGCCGGAGCGCTGGAGGACCGCGCCAAGCGCACCACCAAGGCGGTGGCCGAGCTCCTGCACATCGCGGGCGTCAAGTTCGCCGTGCTCGGCCCCATGGAGGCCTGTACGGGCGACCCGGCCCGCCGCCTCGGCATGGAGTTCCTGTTCAACATGCTCGCCCAGCAGAACATCGAGACCCTCAACGAGGCCGGCGTCAAGAAGATCGTCGCCACCTGCCCGCACTGCTTCAACACGCTCGCCAACGAGTATCCGCAGCTGGGCGGGAACTACGAGGTCGTGCACCACACGCAGCTCCTGGCCCACCTGGTCGAGGAGGGGAGGCTCACCCCGATCACGCCGATCGAGGAGAAGATCACCTACCACGACCCCTGTTTCCTCGGCCGCCACAACAAGGTCTACGCGCAGCCGCGCGACATCATGGCCAAGGTGCCGGGCGTGCAGACGCAGGAGATGCACCGCTGCAAGGACCGCGGCTTCTGCTGCGGCGCCGGCGGCGCGCGCATGTGGATGGAGGAGCGCATCGGCAAGCGCATCAACACCGAGCGCGTGGACGAGGCGCTGACCACCGATCCGGACACGGTCTCCACCGCGTGCCCCTTCTGTCTGGTCATGCTCGGCGACGCGATCAACGAGAAGAAGAACACCGGTGCCGCCAAGAACAGTCTTGAGGTGGTCGACGTGGCTCAACTCCTCATCAAGTCCGTCAAACCAGTCTCGTGAGGCCTCCGCTTCCCGGGGCACTCCTCGTGTCCCTGGGAGCGCGGCCATATACACCCCCACTTCTCCACATAACGGGGAAATCACGGTAACCTCAACGTTGGCTCAATCAACGGGGAGGGGGCTGAACGGTGGGTGTGGTGGTCACCGATGCTGAGGTAACCCTGGCCGACGTCCTCTCCCTGAAGATGGCCATCGAAGAACCTTTGGCCGCGGGGACCCAGCTGGTGCTCCGCCACCGGGGCAGCGGAGCCGAACGCCGGGTCATGCTCGGCACGCCGGGCCGCCGCGCCCGCGAGGCGAGCGTGGCCGTCTCCCTCGGGCCGCTCGCCCTGCTGCCCGGCCGCTGGGACGCCTACCTCCAGCAGGACGGCCCGCGCACCCGCATGCAGAGCGTGGACCCGGGCTTCTCCCTCGACCGCCTCGACGCGTACGCGCTGGACCGCCGCACCATGGCCTACCGGGCCTACCGGACCCGCAACGGCTACCTGGCCATCAAGATCGCCGAGGCGGGGCCGATCGCGGACGTGCGGGCGGTCTGGTTCCGGGAGGGCCGGTTCGAGGTGACCGGGCTGCTGGCGTACACCGGCCTGACCGACGACGACCAGCATCACACCGCCCGGCTGGCGCTGCGCCACAGCGACGACCAGGACGCCCAGGTGGTCGCCACCGCCACCGTGCAGGGCGTGCGCTTCCACGCCGCGCTCTCGCTCTGCGACGTGCTGGCCGCGATGCCGGACTCGCAGGGCGTCTGGGAGCCGTCGCTGGAGGTGGACGGCCTGGACGGGCCGCTGGCGCTCGGCGCGAGCCTGGACGACGTGGAGGGCAAACGCCGCAGGGTGCACTATCCGGCCACCCGCGTGGACGGCGTGCCCATCAAACCCAGCTTCACCGCCGACGACCAGCTCCGCCTCGAAGTCGGCCAGGGGATGAGCGCGGCGTGAAGATCACGTTCCTGGTGCCCTCGGCCTACGGGATGCGCGGCGACGTCCGGGCCACGCTCAATCTGGCCGCCGCCCTCGCGGGCCGCCAGGACGTCGAGATCATCAGCGTCAAGCGCACCAGGGACACCCCGTTCTTCCCGATCGACGGCCGGATCAAGCTGCGCTGGCTGGTCGACGCCCGCCCCGGCCGCCATCTGCTGCCGCGCGGCCAGGTCCGCACCGAGGTCGCGCTCTGGCGGGCCCTGCGCGCGGTCCGCGCCGACGTCCTGATCACCGCCCGCCCCGGGCTGAGCGTGCAGTCCGCCCGGTACGCGCCGCGCGAGACCATCAGGATCGCCCGCGAATGGAGCCGCCCCGCGGTCCCTGGACCGGTCCGGCGGTTCTACCCGCGCCTGGACGCCGTGGTCACCAACACCGAGGCCGGCCGCGACGAGTGGTCCCGCCTGCTCGACGACGAGCTCTCCGTGCACACCATCCCGGACGCCCTCCCGGCGGGCCCCTGGCCGCGGTCCCGGATGGACAACCGCATCATCAGCGCGGGCGGCCGCTGGGTCGCCCCCAAAGCCTTCGACCGTCTGGTACGGGCCTTCGCCGTGGTCGCCGACAAGCGCCCCGACTGGCGGCTGCGCCTCTACGGCGCCGGCTCGGAGGAGAAGCGCCTGCGCGCCCTGGTCGCCGAACTCAGCCTGCACAACCACGTGTACTTCATGGGCACCACCCCCGACCTGCCCGGCGAGTTCGCCAAGGCGTCCATCGTGGCCGTGCCGTCCCGCCACGAGGTGCTCGGCATGACCGTGGTGGAGGCCCTCGGCTGCGGCGTGCCCGTGGTCGGCTTCGACGGCCCACGCGGCCTGAGCGAGTTCGTACGCCCCGGCAGGGACAGCATCCTGGTCTCCGACGGGGAGGGTGGCACGGAGGCGTACGCGGCCGCTCTGCTCTCTCTGGTGGACGACGAACGCCGCCGCATGACCCTCGCGGCGGGCGCCCTGGAGTCGGCCGCCCCCCACGCGGCCCCGGCCGTCGCGGCCCGCTGGCAGGAACTCATGTACGGCCTGCGCTCCCGCGTGTGATAAGAGGTCCGGAGACTAGTCCCCACGCCGTGTAGGAGACCCCGCCGTACCCCGTGAAAAAACTATCCCGGACCCCATTCGGAGTCCGGGATCAGTTCGTCAATGACTTCAGCGGCTCGCCGAAGTCCGCAACCCGAGCGCGTTGTCGAGCTCCTCCAAGGTCAGTCGGTCATCCGTGTAGTTCACGGCCGCCAGCACCTCGGCGTAGAGCGCGATCTCGTCCAACGCGACACGGTCATGGACCCGAGAGTCCAAGTCGTCGTGCCCCACCGCGCTGTCCTTCCTTCCGCAGCCCACACCCTCTTCGAGGTTACGTCCGTGTGTCGTGGCGCGACATGGCCCATCGGGACCATTCCTGACGCCGGGCACCCCTGCACTGACCATTTCCCGGATTCTGAGATCACAATTCGATGAATTTCCCGAGGTCATCGAGGCGGTATTGCTAAAGGATGAAATATCCGTATTTGTGGGGTAAGTGGGACCTATCCGGTTAGCTGGAGTAGAGCCAGTCGGAAGTGGTCTCTGTGACCCGTTTGCGTGGGGTCGTCGTGGGCTCGCGGGGCAAGTCGTCCCGGTTGTGCACCAGGCACTGCCCGACGGCCGCGGCCACCGGGAAACCCGTCGTCGGCGGGGTCGCCCCGGCCAGCTCACACCAGGCCAGACCGGTCGCGTAGGCCGCCCCGAGCAGCGCGGCCGCGGTGGACCGGTCCGGCGGCGTCAGGGCGGGCGGCAGCAGCCCGTCGACCGGCCAGCAGTCGCGCAGCGTGTGCCCCGGCTCGGCCAGCGCCGCGTACAGCGCCTGCCGGATGCCGTCGTCCATCCACGGGTACAGATATGTCACCGCGTCGGTGGAGACCGCGGCCACGTCCGCCGCCAGCAGCGCGGCCGCCACCTGCCGCGGATCCGCCCCCGTCTCCGCCGTGTACGCCAGCGCCTCCACCAGGTCGTAGAAGACGTGCCGGAAGTGGTCCCCCGGCGAGGTCTCCGACAGCGCGGCGGCGGCCAGGTTGGCCGGGCAGCGCAGCAGCCAGCTGTGCGCCACCGCGCCCGACTGGAGCGCGGTGTGGTCCAGCCACGGCTGGGTGAGCAGCGGCTCGATCATGGCGATCAGCGCGGTCGCCCTCGGCCGGAACCGGGCGTCGGCGCGCAGCACGTGCGCCGTCTGCGCCATCAGCCCGGCCAGCTGGAGCCCGGCGTCGGGGAAGCCGGAGCGGCAGCGCTCCGCGTACAGGTCGACCAGGTCGGTGAGGGTGACCGGGGGGAGCCAGCGGACGAACTCGTCGCCGGGCAGCGGCCGGGCCAGGAACTCCCCGAACATGGACAGGATGACCTCGTTGCCGTCGAAGGCGGGGGCGTACGCGCACCACATGACCGTGCCCCAGACGGCCGCCACCGTGCTGGCCACCTCGGCGGCGAAGACCTCGCGGAACGGGCCGCCGGTGAGCGGGAAGTCCTCGCGGCGCAGGCCCCGGTGGGCGATGATCAGCGCGCGGATCCGCTCGGTCACCTCGGCCGGCACGTCCGGGCCCACGAACGCCTGCGTGGAGCCCCGGTCCACCGAGAAGTCCGGCCCCGTGGGCACGACCCAGTACGGAATGGGCACGGTGACCGGACGGGTGTTGCCCCGGATGGGCGAGCCCGCCGGGGGCGCCGACAGGTGCCACTGGCCGTCGGGGTCGAGGCGGTACCAGCGGGCGTACGCGCCGAACAGCCAGCAGACGCCGTCCGCGGTCGCCAGGGCACGACGGGCGATGGCGTCGGCCCGGGTGGGCGCGCCCGTCAGCGGCCACCGGGGATCGGCGACCATGGCGCGCACATCGCGTTCCATCGAGGCGAAGCCATCCCAGTGCACTCCGTCATGGTAGAACTTCCGCCCGCCCTGCCCATTCCAATATCCGGACTCGGCTGGACAGAAGCCGTGAAACATTCATGCGTCTGACCTGCGGAAACGCAAATGACCTGGGATTCGTCGGCTCTACACTCTTGGCATGCTTCCTGGCCATCCACTTCCATGTCCTTCGTGACCGAGACCCGGCAGGCCCAGGCCGTATCAGAGGATGAGACGGCGCCGGCGCGACCGCTGCCCCGGTGGCTGGGCTCGGCGTCCGACCGCCATGCCCTGCTGGTCTGGTTCTTCTGGCACATCGGGACCTACATCTACATGGTCCTGGCCGCGCCCGGCCGGACCGAGGCCCCGCTGCTGGACCGGCTCACGCCGTGGGACGCCGACAACTTCATCATCATCGCCCAGTGGGGCTACGACGGCTCGCCCGGCATGACCGACGCGCCCAAGCTGGCCGCCTTCTTCCCCGGGCTCCCGTTCGTGCTGCGCATCCTGCACCTGGGGATCGAGGACTGGAGCCTGGCCATCGTGCTGGTCTCCCTGGTCGCCAGCGCGGTCGTGGCGGTGGCGCTGTCGCGGCTCAGCGACTCCTACCGGGAGGGCACCGGCATCTGGACGGTGATCGCCTTCTTCCTGAGCCCGTTCGCCGTGTTCCTGCTGGCCGGCTACTCCGAGGCGCCCTTCCTGGCGCTGGCCGTGCCCGCCTGGCTGCTGGCGCGGCGCGGCAGGTGGGAGCAGGCGATGGTGGTCGCCGCGCTGGCCTCCTGCATCCGCATCTCCGGGCTCTTCCTGGCGCTCGGGCTGGCCGTGATGTTCCTGACCGCCGAGAACGGGCTGCGGGCCCGGGGGTGGCGCACGCTGCCGTGGCTGGTCGTGCCGGGGCTGCCGGTCGTCGCGTACATGCTGTTCCAGTGGGCGCGGACCGGGGACTGGATGGAGTGGAAGAACGTCGAGGCCGAGTACTGGGGGCGGTACGCGGAGTGGCCCTGGCAGACGTTCGTGAACACCTGGAACCGCTCGCTGGAGGAGGGCGCGCTGCAGACCTCCTACCGGGAGGAGATCCTGGCCGCGCTCGTCCTGGTGCTGCTGATGCTCTGGCAGCTGGGGCGGCGGCGGTGGGCCGAGTTCGCGTACCTCGCGCCGCAGGCGGTGGCGCTGCTGGCCATGTCGTCGTTCTACATGTCCGTGGGGCGCGCCTCGCTGCTGTGGTGGCCGCTCTACATCGCGGTGGGGCTGACCGGGTCGCGGCGGCCCTGGGTGTTCATGGCCTATCTGGCCGTGGCGGCGCCGGTGATGGCGATCAACGTCGGGAACTTCACCACCGGGGCATGGGTCGGCTAGCGCGGTGGCGCTCGGCCTTGGCCAGGTAGCGGTCCGGGGTCTCGGCGAAGGTCGCGCGGTCCTCGTCGGTGAGCTCCCGGATGATCCGGCCGGGCACGCCCGCCACCAGCACCCCGTCGGGGATCTTGGCTCCCGGCGGGACCAGGGCCCCGGCGGCGACCAGGGTGCCCGCGCCGACGCTCGCGCCGTTCATGACGATCGCGCCGATGCCGACCAGCGCGCCCGACGCCACGCACGCGCCGTGCACCGTGGCCTTGTGGCCCAGGCTCACCCGGTCCTCCAGGACGGCCGGCTCGCCCGGGTCCGAGTGGAGGCAGCACAGGTCCTGGATGTTGCACTCGGCGCCCACCTCGACCCGCTCGTCGTCGCCGCGCAGCACCGAGCCGTACCAGACATTGGCGGACCTGCCGATCCGCACCTGGCCGACCACCACCACCCCGGGCGCGAGCCAGGCCGTTGGATCGATTGAAGGGCTGTCGTCACTGTCGAGTGCGGCGATGAACGGCATGCCATACATGATCGCACGCGCGGTTACGCGCCCGACACGCGCAGTGTCGGATATTTCCGCAAGGAGCTGCGGCGTTCAGGTTGCGATGCGGGTCGGATAGCAGGAAAGTCGTGTCCTGACGTGTCGTTCCGCCTTTCGACTCCCCAGGGCCCTTCATGACGAACCAGACAGATAATTTCCCCGACCTCATGAGCGACGACTCCTTCGAAGTCGTCATGCGTGGCTACAGCCGTCGCCAGGTCCACGACTACATGATCCGCAGCCGCAACCAGATCCGTGATCTCGAGGAGCGGCTGGCCCGGACGATCGACCAGGCCGAGCAGAGCCGGCTGGAGCTGGCCGACGCGCGCCGCAAGCTGACCGAGTCCCCGCAGAACCCGGACGAGCTGGGCGAGCGGCTGAGCCAGATCCTCAAGCTGGCCCACGAGGAGGCCGCCGCCAACAAGGAGGCGTCCCAGAACGACGCCTCCAAGGTCAGGGACCAGGCCGCGGCCGAGGCCGAGCGGCTGGTGAACGCCGCCCGCGAGCAGGCCGAGTCGATCAGGACCGCCGCCCAGGAGGAGGCCGAGCGCCGCATCCACGACGCGACCGCGTCGGCCGAGCGGCTGCTCTCGCAGGCCGGGGCCGAGGCCGAGGAGAAGGTGGCCACGGCCAGCGCCGAGGCCGAGGACACGCTGCGGGACGCCCGCTCCGAGGCCGACCGCCGGGTGACCGCGGCCAAGCACGAGGCCGAGCGGCTGGTGTCGGACGCGCAGGCGGTCTCGACCAGCACGCTCACCTCCGCGCAGCGCCGGGCCACGACCCTGGACGAGCACACCGGCCGCCGGGTGGTCTACCTGACCGACACCCACACCGAGGTGGTGCGCCGCCTCAACGAGATCGGCGCGGTCCTGGGCGACCTGCTGCAGCGTGAGTCCAGCGCGGGCCCGCTGATCGACGAGGCGTCCGTGCTGCCGCCGGCGCCGTCGGTGGTGGAGGAGGAGTTCAAGGAGGACTTCTCCGGCGAGGGCTTCAACGACGAGGGCTTCAACGAGCCCGAGGAGTCGTCCGCGACCAACCCGGCACGGCAGCCCGCCCCCGCCCAGGAGCAGGCCCCCGAGGCCGTCCGCCCCGAGCCGGTCCAGCCCGCCCGCGGCCTCGACGGGATGCCGGAGGAGGCCGCCCGCCTGCGCGCGGCCGCGCCGGACGACACGCCGCCGTTCCGCGCCTGATCCCGGAGGCCCTGGGCGCCGGGGACTTCTGGGACTTCGCGGACTTCACGGACTTCGGGGAGACGCACGTCATCGTCATCGTCGAGAGCCGCACTGGTCGAGCGCCCGCCGCCGCACGGACAGCGGCGGGCGCTCCGTCCTGGTCCCCGTCCCGTGGCTGTTCAGTTGGCATCGGTCAGATGTGGTACCCGTGGAGGCGCCTTTGGTTGGCACCAGCGGCAGCGCCCCCACGGGGGTATCGGAACCCTTGAAAGCGGAAGCCCCCGCCCCCGATCGGGTCGGGGGCTTCCGCGCTCAAGGGTTGGGTCAAGGGTCCGCGGACTTGGCACGTTCCTCCTGTTCGTGCAGTTGCTCGCGCAACCCCTCCGGTTCATCCGCGTCGATGGTCATCGCGCAGCCGGCTTCCCGCTGAACGGAGGTGAGCGGGTGGTGCCGGGTGGCCCACCACCGGCCCGCATCGCTCCGCCAGATTGTCCATTCCGGATACTCGCGGGCAATCTCGGCAAGATGCCGGTCAAAGGACATCCGCCCACCTTTCCCTCGCCGAGTCGCCCAGGGGGTTTCTCCCACGAATCCATGCCGATCTGGACCGCGAGAACTTGACGTCTCAACCTCAAGGTGCGGGACATCTCTAGAGAAATCAATGATCGGGATAGACAGGTCCATCTATCGCTGGACTTGTCTACTTGACCTACGCGTCGAAGTCGTACTGAAGTACATACGCGGCGGCGTCCATGGTCATCTCGTTGAGCTCGACCGGGATGCCTCCCGAGGTGTAGGCCGTGCGCGCCACGATCAGGATGGGGTTGCCCGCGGGCAGGCGGAGCAGCTCGGACTCGTGGGGGGCGGGCATCCGGGCCCGCACCTCCTCGGTGAAGTGGACCGGCGAGTAGCCGAGGTCGCCTAACCGGGCGTACACACCGCCGGGCCCGGTGTCCGGAAGGGTGATCGCGGTGCCCTCCACGAGGTCGGCCGGAAAGTGGGACGCGGCCAGCTGGACGGGACGGCCGTCCACCGAGTAGCGCCGCCGCCGGACCCAGACCTCGTCGGAGTCGAGCACCCGGCCGATCTCCTCGGCCGAGGGCAGCCGCTCGATGTGGACCTCGTCCACCGTGTACGCGCGACCCCGGGTGTCCGAATCCCAGATCGCCCGGCCCTGCCCCCACTGTTCGCGGGAGAGCCGTCGTGAACCATGTCGTCTGATTGGCCGAAACAGCCTCACGTAGACCCCCGAACCTCGACGCGGCACCGCCAAACCCTCATTGATCAGTACGGCGAGCGCCTGCCGTGCGGTGGCGCGCGCGATGCCGTACTCCGACATGAGTGCGTTCTCGCCCGGTAGCCGATCCCCATCTCGGAGTTCGCCCGACAGGATCTGACTGCGCAGACTGTCGGCGATACGCCGATAAATGGGGGGCTCGTGATGCACCGGGGATTCCGTCACGTTTGATCACCCTCTGTCACCAACGGGGAGTTAGCGTCTCCAGAGAACTTGCCCCGTCTTGTCCACGATCGCACAGAGTTGTTGGTTGGTCCCGTGCCTATTTTTAGCGGATCGTGCTCATGTGGCGATCCAGTGGTATTTATGCAGACCGTTATCGTGGAACGGTCCCCTCCGGTATTGGCTGGGCCCACCAACGCATAGTCATGATTGCGGCCAGAACGGCACCCGTGGTGTTCAGCAGAATGTCATCGATCGACGACACACGGTGGAGGCCTAAAGCATACTGAAGCGATTCCACGATGAGAGACGAGCCCGCCGCGACGGCGGCCACCCGGGACAGCCGGGCCAGCGCGGGGGAGCGGATCGGGAGCATCGCGCCGAGTGTGGCGAACACCAGGAGGTTGCCTCCCACCTGCGCGATCAGCGTGCCAGTAAACCCCTCGGCGAGGGTGGCCAGATCGCGGAAGGGGGTCAGGCTGAGGCTCCTGGCGGGCTCCCGGACGTTACCGGGAGTGAGAATCATCCACAGCCAGGGGAGGGTTCCGGTAACGGAAAGGGCATCAGCCAGGGGTGTCCGGAAGGGGTGCCGGATGCCCGAACTAGCGCGTTGTCTCCCGATCAAATAGGCGGTCAGGAGCGCGACGGGGAGCGCCAAAAGGCTGAAAAGAATGATATGTCCCCACATACGCCATGCCAGCAACATGACTGTGTCCTTTTGGCTCGCTGGATGATCGTTCGTCCCGGGTGTCCCTCGGCCCTGCTCCGGCGAAGAAGTTACCGGAAGCTGGCCTTTTGGCAAGGGCCCGTACAGATCTTCGCCTGGTCGGAGGTGTGGCGCTCGGGGACGCCTTGAACGATCGAGTCGGGAGGAGACGGGCGCGGCGGGCGTGATCTCGGGAGGATGTCACTCTGCGTGGTCTCGTCCCTAGAATGATCTGTGACGCTTTGTGGTCGATTCTGCCGGGCGCCCGACCATGATCATGACGGCACTTCGGGCATTTTTCTCCAGTGGCCACCCCCCGTCACACTGGTCGAGTCAGGAAATTTACGGGGATGATGGGGTACATGAGTATCACCCGCGCCGGCTGTGCCGCGCTCGACGCCGCTGATCCAATAAGCGACTTCCGCGACGAGTTCGTCCTGCCCGACGGGGTCGTCTATCTCCTGGGCAACTCCCTGGGCGCGCTGCCCCGCCGTACGGCCGCCAAGGTGGCCCACGCGGTGACCGCGGAATGGGGCCAGGACCTGGGCGCCAGCTGGAACACCGCCGGGTGGTGGAACCTGCCGGAGACGACCGGCGACCGCATCGCCCCGCTGATCGGCGCGGGCCCCGGCGAGGTGCTGGCCGCCGACTGCACCTCAATGATGATCTTCAAAGCGGTCTCGGCCGCCCTGGCATTGCGGCCCGGCCGCAACGTCATCGTCTCCGACAGCGAGAACTTCCCCACCGACCAGTACGTCGTGCAGGGCGTCGCCCAGGCCTTCGGCCGGGAGATCCGGGAAATCGGCCCGCAGGCCCCGCTGGAGGACGCCCTCGGCCCCGGCGTGGCCGCGGTGGTGCTGTCCCACGTGGACTACCGTACGGGCGCGGTGCGGGACATGGCCGAGGTGACCAGGCGGGTGCACGAGTCCGGGGCGCTCATGATCTGGGACCTCTGCCATTCCACGGGCGCGGTCCTGGTGGACATCACCGGGGCCGACTTCGCGGTCGGGTGCACGTACAAGTACCTGAACGGGGGGCCGGGGGCGCCGGCGTACATCTATGTGGCGCCGCGGCACCAGGAGGCGGCCCGCAACGTGATCTCGGGCTGGCACGGGCACGCGAACCCGTTCGAGTTCGAGCCCGGCTACCGGCCCGCGCCCGGCGTGCGGCGCTTCGCCACCGGCACTCCGCCGGTGCTCGCCTACGCGGCGCTCAACGCCTCCCTGGAGATCTGGGAGAAGGTGGACATGCGGGCGGTACGGGCCAAGAGCGTGGCGCTCACTGAGCTGTTCATTGAGCTCACCGACCACCTGGGGCTGGAGCTGGCCTCGCCCCGCCACGCCGGAGAGCGGGGCAGCCAGGTGAGCTTCCGCCACCCGGAGGGCTATCCGATCATGCGCGCCCTGATCGACATGGGCGTGCACGGCGACTTCCGCGCACCCGACCTGATCCGCTTCGGCTTCGCCCCGCTCTATCTCCGGTACGTCGACGTCTACGACGCCGCCAACACCCTGGCCGAGGTGCTCAGCAAGGAGCTCTGGCGCGAGGACCGCTACCAGAAGCGCCTCACCGTCACCTGATCAGTGCCGCTGATCCTGGCGGGCCTTCGCCTTCAGGTCCGCCACGATCTCGCCGGCCAGTGCCACACACTGCTCGCATATCCGCCCGGCCTCGCCGTGCACCATGTGCACCCGCGGCCCCGGCGGCATGCGGCAGAACGAGCATGCCGCCTCCCGGCGCGTGCGCCGCGCCGCGAACGGATGCGTGAACGGTTTGGCGAACCGCTTCCGCGCCGCCTGCTTGGAAACCCCGAGCCGGTCCCCGATCGCCGTCCAGGACGTGCCCGCCGCCCGCGCGTCGTGCACGGCCAGGTCGAGCAGGGCGTCGGCGCTCCGGCTCAGCTCCTGGCTCAGATCGCTCGCGGCGGCAAGGGTTTCCAGCGGGTCAGAGGGATTCGCGGCTCGCGCCCGCGCTTTCGCGAGTAACTCTGCTGGCTCCATGAGACAACCTTAAGTTGTCAATTCGCCTATATCAAGTTGTGACATAGGGCGAGCTTTCCGGGTCGTACACGTCATGAGGAGACGATCATGAGGCCTACTCGGGCCGAACGCAAACGCGGGATCAGGCTCGGCCGGACAAGCCGAGCATGATCCCGTGACGACTAGTACGTGAGCGTACGGCTGGCGAACTTGTTGGCCACCATGGGCTGCTGGAACTTCGGAATGGCCACGGAACGGGCGTCGCCGTCCGAGGTGTAGCGCTGGTCGGGGTTGGCCTGGAGCCAGTCCAGCCACGCGGTCGAGCAGAACTTCAGGCAGTCGCCCTTCTTGTCCATCGACCTGATCCGCGGAATCCCCACCGGGTCGAACTCCTTGCTGTACGGCGACTGCGCGGGCGTGTACCCCGCCAGGAAGACGCCGCCGTAGTCGTACGCCACCTTGTCCTTCTTGCCCTTGAGCGCCCACGCCTTGGTCCGCGGCTGGTTCCCGTACGGCAGGGCGATGCTGGCCGGGGCGGGCCCGTCCAGGGCGGTGATCAGCTCGTGGCCGGCGGCGACCTCGGCGGCCACCTGCTCCTGCGGCTTGCCGGAGAGGCTGTGGTGGTCCTTGGTGTGGTTGCCGATGTCGAAGCCGTTGTTCTTGAGCCAGGCGATGAGCTGCGCCTGCTCGACCCGGTCCGGCTTGCCGAACATGTCGCGGGTGACGTAGAACGTCGCGACCGGGCGGAAGCCGGGGTGTTTGGCGGCCACCTCCCGCATGATCCCGACCGCGGTGTTGGGCAGCGGGGTGCCGTCGTGGGTCAAGGTGAGCTGCGACGGGGAGGAGTCGTCAAATGTCAGGACGACGGGGTGTTTGCCGGCCGGGATGTCGATCTTGCCGGTGACGTACTCCCTGGCGGTGATCGGGACGTAGTTCTCCTTGGCCAGCCGCTCCAGCTCGGTACGGAACTGGACGGGCGTACGGTCATCCTGAGTGCCCGGGTTCTCGATGACCCGGTGGTACATCAACACTGGGATCTGCCCCAGTTCATTGGCCTTGACGGCTTTGGCCGCCGCCGCGTTCATCGGGCGCGCGCCGGCCTGTTTGACCGGCCCCTTGGCGGGGGCCTTCGGAGACTTGGCCTCCGTGGTGGCCGTGCCACATCCGGCCAGGACGGCCAGCCCAGCTATCAGTACTACGGTTCTCATCCGAATCCCCTCACCATGACGACATATTTGACTACTCCCCGTGAAAACCCGAGCAGAGTCGACATGGTGGTTAAAATCCGCATCTGGATAGTTCCGTCTGGTCCTGGGGCTTGTGATCTTGGGTGGGGCCGATGCCCCCAGGCTGGGCTGTCAAGGCGTATCGGCGTCCGCGCGGCATTCCCCGGCCGAAACCGCAGGCCATTTCTCCGGCCTGTCCGAAAATTCATGAATCGTAATGAAATATCGGTGAATACTTGACCGTCATGTGTGGCGATACCTAGCCTGCGAGAGGCGTGGGAGCGTCCCCATTCGAACGACTGACGGGGAGCGCGGTATTCGTGTTGCCCGTGGGGATAGCGGGGATAACAACCCTTTCAGGGATGTTCAGCCCCGGGAATGACGACGCAGCGCGACGGACCGATTCTCACCCGGAGCACGTGTGACCAGTCTCTCCCCGGCGAAAAGGGCTCTCCTCGCCCAGCGTCTCCAGCGGCGCGTCGCGGCCACCACGATCACTCCCCGCCCACCCGGCACGACGCCTCCGCTCTCGCACGCGCAGGAGCGGCTGTGGTTCCTGGAGCAGTACCGGCCGGGCACGGCCGCGTACACGATCCCGTTCATGGTCAGGCTCAGCGGCGAGCTGGACGCCGAGGCTTTCGCGCGGGCGGTCACGGAGGTCACCCGGCGGCACGAGAGCCTGCGCATGCGCTTCGTCACCTCCGAGGACGGCCTGCCGGGACTGGTCATCGACGAGGAGCCCTCCGCCGAGTTCCGGCTGGTCGAGGCCGACTCCGACGAAGCGGCGCGGGAGCTGATCGGCGAAGCCCTGGCCAAAACCTTCGACCTGTCCGCCGGCGGGCTGCTGCGCGTGCTGCTGATGCGCCGCGCGTCCGACGACCACGTGCTGCTGATCTCGGCGCACCACTCGATCACCGACGGGTGGACGGGGGAGATACTCCTCCGTGAGCTGATCACCCTGCACGCCGCCTTCCGCGACGGCCGCGAGTCCCCGCTCCGGCCGCTCCCCGTCCAGTACGGCGACCACTCGATCTGGCAGCGGGCCCGCGAGGGCACCCCGGCCCACCAGCGGGACCTCGCCTTCTGGCGGGACCGGCTGGCGGGCGTGTCGCCGCTGGAACTGCCCGCCGACTTCCCGCGCCCGGCCGAGCAGACCACGGCAGGCCGGGACTACCGGTTCCGGCTGGACGCCCGGGTGGGCGGGGCGCTCATCGAGCTGGCCGCCAGCCATGGGGCGACGCCGTACATGGTGCTGATGGCCGGGCTGCAGGTGCTGCTGGGGAAGTGGTCGGGACAGCGGGACTTCGCGGTCGGGACGCCGGTCAGCGGGCGCGGCCTGCCGGAGCTGGACGGGCTCGCGGGCATGTTCGTGAACACCCTGGCCATGCGGGCGGACCTGTCCGGCGATCCGTCGTTCGCCGAGTTCCTCATCCGGGTGCGGGACGACTGCCTCGCCGCGTACGCGCACCAGGAGATGCCGTTCGACCAGCTGGTCAACGAGCTGAAGGTGGAGCGGGACGTCAGCCGGTCGGCGGTGTTCCAGGTGATGTTCGCGCTGCAGAACTACGTGCCGGACGACGCGGGCACGCTCGGGCTGGGCGTGGTCCCGTTCCGGGCGGACATCCCGGTCAGCCGGTTCGATCTGGCGCTCTACCTGTGGGAGCAGGGCGAGGAGTTCGACGGGACCGTCATCTACAACACCGACCTGTTCCGAGAGGAGACCGTCGCCCGGATGGCGTCCTCGCTGGGGACGCTGCTGGGGGCGGTGGCGGACGATCCGTACACGCGGCTGTCGGAGCTGGACTGGGTGGACGCGGCCGAGCGGGATCATGTCCTGGCGCTGGGTTCCTCGGCGGCGCCGCGTCCGCTGGAGAGCCGCCTGCTGCACGAAGTGCTCGTCCCTGGGGACACGCCCGCGGTCGTCTTCGACTCCCAGGTCCTGACATATGCCGAACTCGACCGGCGGGCGAACCGGCTGGCGCATCGCCTCCGCGATCTCGGCGTACGGCCCGGCGATCGGGTCGCGGTCTGCCTGGAGCAGTCGGCTGAGCTGGCCGTGGCGCTGCTCGGGGTGCTCAAGTCGGGGGCGGCCTATGTGCCGCTCGATCCGGAGCAGCCGGATGACCGGCTCGCGTACATGATCGGTGACGCGGGGATCCGCGTCGCGGTTTCGGAACGGTCCCTGCCGGGCGGGGTCACCGAGGTCCCCGCGGAGGCGGACGGCTGGCCGGACACCCCGGTGGAGAGCGGAGTCACGCCGGGCGACCTGGCGTACGTGATCTACACCTCGGGCACGACCGGGCGGCCGAAGGGCGTCGCGGTGCAGCACCGGGAGGTGCTGGTCTATCTGGCCGGGGTGTACGAGCGGTTCGCGGTCGAGCCGGGCGGGGTGTTCGCGCTGCCGCAGTCGCTGGCCTTCGACTTCGGCGTCACGGTGTTCTATCTGTCGCTGATGAGCGGCGGCACCCTGCATCTGATCCCGCCGAAGACCGCCGCCCCTGATTTATGTGAATATTTCGGGCGGGCGCGGCCGGACTACCTCAAGATCACGCCGTCCCATCTGGCCGCGCTGCTGGCCGAGGCCGAACCTTCCGAGCTGCTCCCGGCCAGACTTCTGATCCTCGGCGGAGAAGCCTCCACCGTCGGCTGGGCGAGCGACCTGGCCGCGACCGGGCCCTGCGCGGTGGTCAACCACTACGGCCCCACCGAGACCACGGTCGGCGTCACCACCTTCCCCGTCCCCGCCGAACGGGTGGACAGCCAGGCCGCCCTCCCGATCGGACGGCCGCTGCCCGGCGCGCGGGTCTACGTCCTGGACGAACGTCTGCGCCCGGTCCCCGCCGGGGTCCCCGGGGAGATCTACCTGGGCGGCGACCGGCTCGCCCGCGGCTACCTCGGCCGCCCCGCGCTCACCGCCGACAGGTTCCTCCCCGACCCGTACGGCTCCGCCGGCGCCCGCATGTACCGGACCGGCGACCTCGGCCGCTGGTCCCACGACGGCGTCCTGCAATTCCTCGGCCGCCAGGACCTCCAGGTCAAGGTGCGCGGCTACCGCGTCGAACTGACCGAGGTCGAGACCGTCCTGGCGGAGCATCCCGCCGTTTCTCAGGCGGTCGTCGAACTCCGTGACCAGCGCCTGGTCGCGTACCTGGTCGGCGCGGAGCAACTGCCGGCGGCGGAACTGCGTTCCTGGCTGAAGGATCGGCTGCCGGACTACATGGTCCCCGTCCGGTACACCTGGCTCGACCAGTTGCCGCTCAAATCCCACGGAAAGGTCGACCGCGCCGCCCTGCCCGATCCCGGGGACAACCGGTCCGAACAGGGCGTTCTCGTCGCGCCGGAAACCCCCGTCGAGGAGACCGTCGCCGGAATCTGGGCGTCGGTGCTCGGCCTCGAACAGGTCGGCGTGCTCGACGACTTCTTCGACCTGGGCGGGCATTCGCTGCTGGCCATGCAGGTGGTCGCCCGGATGCGCAAAGCCGGCCATCCGGTCACGCTCATGGAGCTCTTCAAGCATCCGACCGTCCGCGAACTGGCCCGGCTGGTCGAATCCGGCGGCGACGGCGCGGCCGGGCTGCTCCACCGGCTCACCCCCGCCCGGCCGGTCACCGCCTCCGTCATCTGCGCCCCCTACGGCGGCGGCAGCGCCATCATCTACAAGCCCCTCGCCGACGCCCTCCCCGCGGACTGGGCCCTGCACTCCATCGCCGTCCCCGGCCACGAACTCGGCGAAGAACCCCAGGCCCTCCTCGACGTCGCCGAATCCTGCGCCGCCGAAATCCTCGCCACCGTCCAGGGCCCCATCGTCCTGTACGGCCACTGCGGTGTCGGCACCACCCTCTGTGCCGAGATCGCCCGCCGCCTCGAAACCGCGGGCCGTCCCGTCGAAGCCATCTACCTGGGGGCCGTCTTCCCCTTCGCCCGCCCCCGCGGCCTCTTCGCCCGATTCGCCGAATGGCTGGAAGATCTCGGCGGCGACCAGGCCAGAATCAACGGCCTCGTGGCCGCCGGCCTGGACGTCTCCGAATTCGACCAGGAAGAACTCCAGCTGATCGTCCGCAACCGCCGCCGCGGCACCCGCGAAGCCGAACACTACTTCGCCCGCCTCTTCGACGAAGGCGCCCCCCTGCTCTCCGCCCCCGTCATCGCCGTCGCCGGCGAACGCGACCCCGTCGTCGAGTTCTACCAGGAACGCTACCGAGAATGGCACTGCCTCTCCCCGGTAGCCGCCTGCGTAGTCCTGGACGAAGCCGCCCACTATTTCCTCAAATACCGCGCCCAAGAACTAGCCACCATCATCACCACCACCCACCCCACCCTCACCACCCCTCCACCCCCCCGCACCGGCACCGAAACCTGGTGGCTAGAAGGCATCTCCAGACTCACCCCCCACGACACCGACACCGAAGGGTCGATTGACGGCCAGGCGGCCGTCTCACCCGCCGAAGCGGGCGACGGCATAGTGTCCTCCGCTACCGGCACGGCGCGGAAACCGGAGGCGAATTCGAAGGGCGTCTCCAAGCGCACCCCCTACGACACCGACACCGACGGCTTGATCGACAGCCCGGCGGCTGTCTCGCCCGCCGAAGCGGCGGCCGGCGTTGCGGGCTTGATCGCCGAGGGCGCGGCGAATAGCGCCGGCGGAGCCGCCCGATCCGAGGCGGAGGCGGGGGCCGGGGAAGAGACCGGGACCGGGGAAAAGGCCAGGACTGAGAAAGAAACGGGGGCTGAGAAAGAAACGGGGGCTGAGGAAGAAACGGGGAATCAGGAAGAAGCGGGGAATCAGGAAGAAGCGGGGGCTGGGGAAAAGGGTCTTAAGAAGGCGCGTGGGGGGCGGCGTGGGCACATTTGGCGCCGGTACGGCGGGAGGCGTCACCTGCGTGAACGGCGCCGGATAACGGCGAGTAACCCGGAGGTTGGCGAAGGGCCGGCGCCTAGTATGCGGCGGTTCCTGGTGTTGGCGGCCGGGCAGTTGGTTTCGATGACCGGGTCGGCGCTGACGGAATTCGCGATTCCGATCTGGATTTATCTGACGACGGGGTCGCTGGCGAACTTCGCGCTGTTCTCGGTGCTGGGGTTGGTGCCAGGACTGTTGGTCGCGCCACTGGCGGGAACGGTCGTCGACAGGTTCAACCGCCGAGTGGTCCTGATCGCCAGCGACATCGCGGCCGGATCCACGCAATTGGCGTTGGGCGTCCTGGTCTGGACGGGGAACCTGGAGATCTGGCACATCTACCCGCTGCTGGTCTCCCTGTCGATCTCGCTCACCTTCCAGCGAGTGGCGTACAGCTCAGCGATCCCGCAACTGGTGCCCAAACGCTACCTGGGCCATGCGAACGGAGTGGTCGGCATGGCCACCGGCGTCGCCCAACTGGTGGTCCCCCTGGCCGCCGCCGGCCTGCTCTCCGTCGTCGGCCTCGGCGGCATCCTCGCCATCGACGTCGCCAGCTACACCGTCGCCATCATCGTCGTCCTGCTGATCCGCTTCCCCAGGACGATGCCCTGGAAGCGCCGCGAATCCGTACTCACCGAAATGATCGAGGGGTTCCGTTACACCTGGGGCCACCTGGGCATCCGCCGCATGCTGCTCTTCTTCGCGGTCGTCAACCTGTTCATGTCCCCGATGTTCCTCCTGATCTCCCCCTTGATTTTGTCCTTCGCGGACCTGAACGACGTAGGCCGCGTCACGTTCTTCGGCGGCCTCGGCATCTTCCTCGCCGGCCTCACGATGACCTTCTGGGGCGGCCCGAGACGCCTGCGCATGCGCGGTCAGCTGCTCTCGACCCTGTCCCTGGCCTGCTTCGCGTTCGTCGTGGGCCTCCAGGAAAGCCTCGTCCCCATCGCCATCGGCATCTTCGGCATGTTCGCCTCGCTCACCATCCTGAACGGCGTCTACGCCACGATCATCCAGGTCAAGGTCCCCCAGCGGTTCCACGGCCGCGTCTTCGCCCTCAACCAGCTGGTCGCCTTCTCCACCCTCCCGATCGGCTTCGGCCTGCTGGCCCCCTACGGCACCGCCCTGTTCGAACCGATGTTCCTCCCCGGCGGCCTGCTCGCCGACACGGTCGGCGCCGTCATCGGCACCGGCGAAGGCCGCGGCATCGCCTTCATGTACATCCTGTTCGCCCTGGTGATCGCCGCCACCGTCCTGATCGGCACCCGTCTGCGCGGCCTGTGGAACTTCGACTACACGGTCCCCGACGCCATCCCCGACGACGTCCTCGGCTTCGAGGCGCTCCGCGCCAAATCGCACAGCCCTCGATGAACGGGCGGCCACCCGAGTGGCCACCCGTTCGGGAAGTCATTTGTTGACGGAATAGGAATGCGCGCCCGCCCCCGCGAGCCGCCCCTTGTCGACGATCAGGTATTCCTCGCGGATGGGAGTCCCGCCCATCCAGGCTTCCAGGATCTCGCGGGTCCCGGCGGCGTACCTGGCCTGGGCGGAGAGGGAGGAGCCGGAGATGTGGGGGGTCATGCCGTGGTGGGGCATGGTCCGCCAGGGGTGGTCCGCGGGCGCCGGTTGCGGGTACCAGACGTCGCCGGCGTAGCCGGCCAGCTGCCCGCTTTCGAGGGCCCGGACGACCGCGTCCCGGTCGCAGATCTTCGCGCGGGCGGTGTTGATCAGGTACGCGCCGCGCTTCATGGTCCCGATCAGCTGGTCGTCGAACATGCCCTCGGTCTCCGGGTGGAGCGGGGCGTTGATGGTGACCACGTCACAGTGCGGCACCATGTCCGCCGTCGTCTCGTGGAAGGTGAGGTTCAGCTCCTCCTCGATCTCGCGCGGCAGCCGGTGCCGGTCGGTGTAGTGCAGGTGCACGTCGAAGGGACGCATCCGGCGCAGCACCGCGAGGCCGATCCTGCCGGCGGCGACCGTGCCGACGTGCATGCCCTCCACGTCGTACGACCGGGAGACGCAGTCCGCGATGTTCCAGCCGCCGTCCAGCACCGTCTGGTACGACGGCAGGTAGTTGCGCACCAGCGAAAGGATCATCATGGCCACGTGCTCGGCCACCGAGATGCTGTTGCAGTAGGTGACCTCCGCGACGGTGACCCCGTGCTCGATCGCGGCGTCCAGGTCGACGTGGTCGGACCCGATCCCGGCCGTGATCGCCAGCTTGAGCTTCGGCGCCCTGGCGATACGCTCCGCCGTCAGGTACGCGGGCCAGAACGGCTGCGAGATCACCACGTCCGCGTCGGCCAGCTCCTGGTCGAACACCGACCCCTCACGGTCCTTGTCGGAGGTGACGACGAGCGTGTGGCCGTGAGCTTCGAGGAACGGCCGCAGTCCCAGCTCGCCGGAGACGCTGCCCAGCAGCTGGCCGGGGGTGAAGTCGACGCCCTTGGGGGTGGGGAGGGTCTGACCCCCGGGGTAGTGGTCGACGCGCGGCAGGTCGTCGCGGGCGTACTCGGGCGGGTAGCCGGTGACCGGATCGTCGTACAGGACGCAGAGGATTTTCGCCATGAGTGACTCCTTTTAGCGGTCGTATTTCCACCTTCCTGGTAATCCGGATAAAGAGTCAAAACGAATCTCTCTATTTATTGATAGATATAAACTATCGCAGGTAATCATGGAGCAGCCGGTCCAGCCGTCCACGTACGTCGACCTGCGGCGCGATGTCCAGCAGCGCACGGGCGAGAACCGGTTCCGGAGTACGGTCGGCGATCACCAAGCCGATGCGCGGAGCCTGGCGGGGATCTTCGAGGGGGATCACGCGCATACCCTCGGGCACGCCGAACATGTGCAGCCAGGCGTGGGCGATCACGCTGGACCAGCGGTGGGTGGCGACATGGGCGTACAGGGCGGAGACGGTGTCGGTCTCGACGGCGGCGACGGCGACGACGCCCGCCTGCTCGAAGATGTCGTCGAGGATGCGCCGGTTGCGCATCTCGGGCGCCAGCAGGCAGAGCGGCAGGGCGGCCACCTCCGCCCAGCGCACGAACGGCCGGGTGGCGAGTTCGGCGTCGTCCGGGGTGAGGAGGAGGTAGCGCTCCTCGTACAGGGGAGTAATGCGCACATTCCCCAGGGGTTCTCCGTCCAGGTACGTCATGGCGACGTCCAGTTCGAACTCGGCCAGGCGGCGGGTGATCTCGCGGGACGACAGGGAGGCGAGCGAGACCCGGGCGTGCGGATGGCGTTCGCAGAACGGAGTCGTCAGCAGGGACGCGGCGGTCAGGGCGGTCGGGATGACGCCCATCCGGAGCGTCCCCGAGAGGCTGGCGCGCATCAGCGACAGGTCGTGGCGGAGGGCGTCGGCTTCGGCCAGGATGCGATGGGCCCAGAGCAGGACGCGTTCGCCTTCAGGGGTGAGGCCGTCGAACTTGCGGCCCCGGCGGACGATCGGGACGTCCAGTTCGCGTTCGAGCTTGCGGATCGCGGCGGACAGGGAGGGCTGGGAGACGTGGCAGGCCGCGGCGGCTCGGGCGAAATGCCGCTCCCGGGCGAGCGCGACCAGATACTCCAGTTGGCGCAAGAGCACGGCACAGCATGTCGTGTTATCGCGTGATCGGTCCAGTGGTGTCGCATCTGCGAAGACTCGCGGAACGATAACAGTGCTGTTGCAAGGTGTATCGAATGTATTGGCCTGAAAGTGCGAGGGTAAGGTGATATTTCGTGACGACGTTCCGGATCAGTGAGGCAGCCGCGTTGCTCGGAGTGAGCTCCGACACCGTGCGTCGCTGGGTGGACGCCGGGCGGCTCTCGGCTCGCCGGGATGACAACGGGCACCGGCTGGTCGAGGGATCGGATCTGGCCGTGTTCGCGCGGGCGCGGATCGACGAGGAGACCGGCTCCGGCCAGTCCTCGGCGCGCAACCGGTTCCGCGGCATCGTGACCGAGGTGATCAAGGACGCGGTGATGGCCCAGGTGGAGATCGCCGCCGGGCCGTTCCGGGTGGTCTCGCTGATGAGCCGCCAGGCCGCCGACGAACTGGGCCTCGAGCCCGGAGCGGTGGCGATCGCCGTGATCAAGTCCACCAACGTCGTCGTGGAGATCCCCGAACCAAGTCAGTAAGTAGGAGGCACCCTTGTTCAGGCGCGTATCCGGACTGCTCATCGCCGTCGTGTTAGCCGCCTCCGCGTGCGGTTCCGAGGGCGGCACGGCCGCCGCCCCGGCGACCACCCCCGCGGCCACCGCCGCCGCGCCCACGGAGTTGACCGTGTTCGCCGCCGCGTCCCTGACCGAGACCTTCACCGAACTCGGCAAGACCTTCGAGGCCGCCCACCCGGGCACGACCGTGAAGTTCAACTTCGGGTCCAGCGCCACCCTGGCCACCCAGATCACGCAGGGCGCGCCCGCGGACGTGTTCGCCGCCGCCAGCCCGGCGACGATGAAGACCGTCACCGACGCCGGGCTCGCCACCGCGCCCACCGTGTTCGTGAAGAACAAGCTGCAGATCGCGGTGCCGCCGGACAACCCGGCCAAGGTCGAGTCCCTCAAGGACCTGACCGATCCCGAGGTCAAGGTGGCCCTCTGCGCCGAGCAGGTCCCCTGCGGCGCGGCCGCCGTCAAGGCCCTGGACGCGGCCGGCCTCAAGGTCACCCCGGTCACCCTGGAGCAGGACGTCAAGGCCACCCTGACCAAGGTCGAACTCGGTGAGGTGGACGCCGCCCTCGTCTACCAGACCGACGTCATCGCCTCCGCCGGCAAGGTCACCGGCATCGCCTTCCCCGAAGCCGACCAGGCCATCAACGACTACCCCATCGCCGCCCTGTCCAAGGCCCCCGCCGCCGACCTCGCCAAGCAGTTCGTCGACCTGGTCCTCTCCCAGCAGGGCAAGGACGTCCTGACCAAGGCCGGCTTCGAAGCCCCCTGACACAGAGGGCTCCGAGGCCCTGACGTTGGGTGGGAGAACGGGGGGCGACCGGGATCGCCTGCGGAGGCTTGGGATGCTGCGGTGGATCTCCCACCCACCCACCCCTTTTGCCGCTGCGCGGCGGCTGGAAGGGAGCGGGTGGAATCCCCGCAATCCGCCAAGCTAGGAAAAGCGCAAACGGTCACCGGCCGACAAGTTGCTGCGCGGCGGCTGGAAGGGAGCGGGTGGAATCCCCGCAATCCGCCAAGCTAGGAAAAGCGCAAACGGTCACCGGCCGGCAGGTTGGTGCGCGGTGGGGTCGCGGGATTCTCGCCCGCTCGTGGAGCGATCTTCTCGGTCGTATGTTGTGATCGTTGTCTTGAGGGATCGGGGGTGAAAACGCCGCATGGCGGGCACCGGGCGTGAGGCTGTGGCTGGGCGGTTGCCGTGGGTGCTGGTGGTGCCTGCGGGGCTGGGGCTGCTGTTCCTGGTGTTGCCGTTGGCGGGGCTGCTGGTACGGGCGCCCTGGGCGACGCTGGGAGAGCGGCTTGTCGAGCCTGAGGTGCTGGAGGCGTTGCGGCTTTCGCTGGTGACGGCCACGGTGGCCACGGGGATCTGTCTGGTGCTCGGGGTGCCGTTGGCGTGGTGCCTGGCCAGGTTGTCTTTTCCCGGGCGGCGGGTGGTGCGGGCGCTGGTGACCGTGCCGCTGGTGTTGCCGCCGGTGGTCGGGGGTGTGGCGCTGCTGCTGGTGCTGGGGCGGCGTGGGCTGGTGGGACAGTGGCTGGACAGTGCGTTCGGGATCACGCTGCCGTTCACCACGGCGGGGGTGGTGGTGGCTGAGGCGTTCGTGGCGATGCCATTCCTGGTGATCAGTGTGGAGGGGGCGTTGCGGGCGGCTGATCTGCGGTTCGAGGAGGCCGCGGCGACGTTGGGGGCGTCTCGGTGGGTGGTGTTCCGGCGGGTGACGTTGCCGTTGATCGCGCCGGGGATCGTGGCGGGGGCGGTGCTCTGCTGGGCGCGGGCGCTGGGCGAGTTCGGGGCGACGATCACCTTCGCCGGGAACTTCCCGGGCCAGACGCAGACCATGCCTCTGGCCGTCTACCTGGCCCTGGAGACCGAACCCGAGGCCGCCATCGTGCTCAGCCTGGTCCTGCTGGCCGTGTCCGTGATCATTCTGGCGAGCCTGCGCGATCGATGGGTGAACAGCCCATGACCCTCACCGCCGCTCTCCGCCTCACCCGGCCGAACTTCCGCCTCGACCTCGACTTGGAGGTCGCTCCGGGCGAGGTCGTCGCCCTGCTCGGTCCCAACGGCGCCGGCAAGACCACAGCCTTGCGCCTGCTGGCCGGCCTCACCCGTCTGACGGAAGGCCACATCACCCTCGACGACCAGCCGCTCCACGACCTGCCGGTCGAGAAGCGCCCAATCGGCATGGTCTTCCAGGACTACCTGCTCTTCCCTCATCTCTCCGCCCTGGACAACGTCGCCTTCGGGCTCCGCTGCCAGGGCACCGGCAAGGCCGAATCCCGCCGCCGGGCCTTCGAATGGCTCGCCCGCGTCGGCCTCGAAGATCACGCGAATGTACGCCCCAGGCAGCTCTCCGGCGGGCAGGCCCAACGCGTCGCCCTGGCCAGAGCCCTCGTCATCGACCCCCGGCTCCTCCTCCTCGACGAGCCGCTGGCCGCCCTCGACGCCCACACCCGCCTGGAGATCCGCTCCCACCTCCGCCGCCACCTCGCCGACTTCGACGGCGCGACCGTCCTGGTCACCCACGACCCCCTCGACGCCATGGTCCTCGCCGACCGCCTGATCGTCATCGAACGAGGCCAGGTCGTCCAAGAAGGCGTTCCCGCCGACGTCGCCCGCCGCCCCCGCACCGACTACGTCGCCCGCCTCGTCGGCCTCAACCTCTACCGCGGCACCGCCGCCGGCCACCACATCAAAGTCGACGACATCCTCTTCACCGTCACCGAACACCTGGAAGGCCCCGCCTTCCTGGTCTTCGCCCCCAGCGCCGTCGCCCTCTACCGCACCCGCCCCGACGGCAGCCCCCGCAACCTCTGGCAGGCCACCATCGACGGCGTGGAACGCCACGGCGACAACATGCGCATCCACCTCGACGGCCCCATCTCCGCCGCCGCCGACATCACCCCCGCAGCAGTAGCCGAACTCGACCTCACCCCCGGCCAAACCGTCTGGGCCTCCATCAAAGCAACCGAAACCCACGCCTACCCGGCCTAAAACGGCTCCCAGAACGGCCCGGCCGCCCGGGTTCCCGCCGTTATCCGGCGCCGTTAACGCAGGCGACGCTTCTCGCCGCACCGGCGCCAAGAGTGACCGGCTTCATTTTGCTAGGGGGTTCTTGGTGCCGCTGTATAGCGCCTAGAGGTCTAGCACTGCTGGTCAGCGCCGCTTGTCGCCCGCCCTTCCTCGTCACACCGGCACGAAAGAAGCGTGGACGGGCAGGGAAACTCCCGCAACACGCTGATCGGCGTATCACCCGGAGGATCTTGCCTGGCAAGCGGCTCCGGGCAGGCATGCCGCCCGGATGCCCACTCGGTGAGCGCGCCGCGCAGCGGCAACAAGGGTGGGTGGGAACCCACCGGCAAACAACGGGTGGGACCTGGCGGCAAGCAATGGGTGGGGCTCGGGAGTTGGGTGTCGGGTGTGTTGACGTACCGGGGGAAAAGGGGGCCTCCACGGCGCCGGACTTGGGGGGATGTGCGGCGCCGTGGAGGCGGTGGGGGAGTGGTCAGGTGCCGTGGACCTCTAGTTCCCAGAGGGAGTAGCCGTATTGGGGGAGGCCGCGTTGGGTGCCGTTGACGCGGATGTAGCGGCCGGTTCCGGAGACGGTCAGGTCGTCTACGCCGCCGTCGCTGGTGGTGGTGGAGTAGATGTCGGTCCAGGTGGTGGCGTTGGGGGAGGTCTGGATCTGGTAGGCGCGGCCGTACGCCGCTTCCCAGTTGAGGCGGACGCGGGTGATGGAGCGGCTGGAGCCCAGGTCCACGTAGATCCACTGGGGGTCGGCGTAGAGGCTGCTCCAGCGGGTGGCGGGGTTGCCGTCGACGGCGTTGGCGGCGACGTTGGCCCCTGCCTCTGTGCTGGAGACCGTTACCGGACGGCCCTGGGAGAGGAGGGTGGCGCCTCCGGCGGGGGTGCCGTAGACGTTGAGGTCCCAGAGGGAGTAGCCGTACTGCGTGAGCCCGCGCTGGGTGCCGTTGACGCGGACGTAGCGGCCGGTCCCGGAGACGGTCAGGTCGTCGACGCCACCGTCCCCGGTCGTCGTGGAGAAGATGTTGGTCCAGGTCGTCCCGTTGGGTGAGGTCTGGACCTGGTACGCCCGACCAAAAGCGGCCTCCCAGTTGATACGAACCCGGTTGAGAGAGTACGAAGCACCCAGGTCCACCTGGATCCACTGCGGATCGGCGTAGAGGCTGCTCCAGCGCGTGGCGGAGTTGCCGTCGACGGCGTTGGCGGCCACGTTGGCCCCGGCCTCCGTACTGGACACGGTCACCGGCTTGCCCTGGGCGAGGTCCCCGCCGGGGTTCCCCGTACCGGGCACGCTGACGCCGGGACCGATGAAGGTGTAGCTGTCCACGTCGTACAGGGCGGTGCCGGCGGTGCCGGTGAAGACCAGGTATAGGTCGTGCGTGTTGTCGTCGGGCTTGGTGACAGGTGCGGTGATCTCGGTGTAGTTGTCCCAGCCGCCGGTGTTGCCGACGGTGATCCTCGCGACCTCGGGCCCGGTCGGGGAGTCGAACCGGAAGGACAGGACGCCGCCGGCGTTGGCCGAGCTCACCCGGGCCTTGACGCTGGTGATGCCCTTGAGGCTGACGGCGTGGTGCCGTACCGACTCGCCGTTCTGGATGTCGCCGAGGCGTTTGCCGCCTTCGGCGGCGGCCTGGTCGACGACGCGGGGGCCGTTCATGGAGACGAAGTGCTCGGCCTGCCACTGCTTCGGCCAGACGGTGATCTCGCGCTCGCCGGTGAGCGGCACGGTCCCGGTCGCGCCCCGGTCGGTGTAGCTGCCGCGCAGCACGAAGAACTGCACCGCGTCCAGCCCGGCGTGGATCGGCCCGGTGTTGAACGACGCGCCGCAGCCGGTGGCCTCACCCTCCTCGTGGGCGTGCTCCTGGTGCCCCAGCGCGGCCCGGACGATGACGGAACCGCACGCGATCGTCCCGTCCTGCGCGTCGGTGGCACTCGCCGTGAGGTTGAGGTTCTCGCTCCAGCTGTACATGCCGCCCGCCGGGATGCCGTTCAGCGTCACGACCGGCCGGTTGTTGCCCACCACGATGGGCAGCAGCACCGTCCCGGTCCTGCCTCCGGGATCACGCACGGTCAGCCGCGCCCGCTTGTCGCCCACCGTCGTGTACGTGTACGACGGGTTGGCCGCCGTCGAATCGGTGGTCCCGTTGTTGTCGAAGTCCCACGCGTACGTGATGGCCTCGCCGTCCGGGTCGGAGCTGCCCGCGCTGGAGAAGGAGACGGCCAGCGGCGCGAGCCCGTTGTTGACGTTGGAGGTGGCCTGCGCGATCGGCGACCGCCCGCCCTGAACATAGTTGATCTTGTAGAGTCCGGCGTCGGCCGCCCCGGAGAAGTAGCCGCTGCCGTACTCCAGCAGATAGAGCGAACCGTCCGGCCCGAACTCCATGTCGATCGGGTGGACCAGGTTCATGCCCGCCAGCACCGGCTCGATGATCGTCGGCGTCCCGGTGGCCGCGTTGCCGTTGTTGAACTGCACTTCCTTGATCCAGTTGCGGCAGTACTCGGAGATCAGCAGCTTGTTGTCGTAGTACTGCGGCCACTTCACGTCCGAGACCAGGTTCGCGTCCCAGTGGTAGACCTCGGCGTGGTTGGGCGAGCCGCAGCCGCCCGGATTGTCCAGCGCCGGCCAGTCCACGCTGCCGCCGTGCTGCTCCCACACCAGCGCGGGCTTGGTGGCGGGCAGCTGCTGCTGCCCGGTGTTGCGGGGCGAGTTGTTGACCGGTCCGGTGGTGCCGCCGCACGGGAACCAGCCGCGCGGCGCGTTGGCCGCGAAGTCCCAGTCGTTGTAGGCCACGTTGGGCCCGCCGCAGTACGGCCAGCCGTAGTTGCCCGGCCCGCTCGCCCGGTTGAACTCGTCGTACGCCGCGGGACCCCGGTTCGGGATGGTCGCCCCGGCGTCGGGCCCGACCTCACCCCAGTACAGGGTGTTGGCGGCCTTCTTGTCGACCCACACCCGGTACGGGTTCCGCACCCCCATGATGTAGATCTCCGGCTTGGTCTGCGGCGTGCCCTGCGGGAACAGGTTGCCGGCCGGGATCGTGTAGGTGCCGTTGTTCTCCGGACGGATGCGGTTGATCTTGCCGCGCAGGTCGTTGGTGTTGCCCGAGGTGCGCTGCGCGTCGTACTGCGGGTTGCGGCTGGTGCGTTCGTCGATGGGCGCCATGCCGGCCGAGTCGCCGCCGGAGTTGGTGTTGTCGCCCACCGCGAAGTAGAGGTTGCCGTTGCTGTCCCAGGTCATCGACCCGGCCGAGTGGCAGCACAGGTCACGCTCGGTCGGCCACTCGATGATCATGTCTTCGCTGGCCGGGTCCAGGACGTTCGTGGCCGGGTTGAAGGTGAACCGGGAGATGCGGTTGACCAGCGGCGTCACCTTCGGCGAGTAGAACAGGAACACCCAGCGGTTGGTGGCGAACTGCGGGTGCAGGGTGATGCCGATCAGGCCGTCCTCGAACCGGGCGTCCAGCTGCACGGTCAGCGCGACCGTGGTCGTCTGGGTGGCCGGGTTGTAGAGGCGGACCTGGCCGCCGCCGGCCGAGGTGCCGCGGTTGATGTAGAGGACCTTGCCGTCGGGCAGCACGGACAGCTCGATCGGCTCGCCCATGGACAGGCCGCCGTCCAGCTTGACCTTCTCGAAGCCGCTGGTCGGGGGCGGGGCCGCGGCCGCCGGGGAGGCGGGGATCGCGGCCAGTGCCGTACCGGCCAGGACGGGTAACAGGAGCGCGCAGAGGGCGCGACGCAGGCGCGCGGAACTGAACACGTGAACTCCAGAGGATGAGAGGGGGGTGTCAGGAGCCGTAGACGTCGAACTCCCAGAGGGAGTAGCCGTATTGCGTGAGGGCGCGCTGGGTGCCGTTGACGCGGACGTAGCGGCCGGTTCCGGTCACGTTCACGTCGTCCACGCCGCCGTCGCCGGTGGTGGTCGTGTAGACGTTGGTCCAGGTGGTGCCGTTGGGGGAGGTCTGGATCTGGTACGCGCGGCCGTAGGCCGCCTCCCAGCTGAGCCGGACCCGGCTGATGCTGTAGCTCTGGCCGAGGTCCACGGAGATCCACTGCGGGTCGGCGTACGCGCTGCCCCAGCGGGTGCCGGTGTTGCCGTCGAACGCGTTGGCGGCCGCATGCGCGCTGTTCGGCTCGACGCTGGAGGCGCTGGCCGGCTTACCGCGCGACAGCAGGACCGGACCGGGGTTGCCGCCCGGGGTGCCGTAGACGTTCAGGTCCCAGAGGGAGTAGCCGTACTGGGTGAGCGCCCGCTGGGTGCCGTTGATGCGGACATATCTCCCCGAAGCGGTCACGTTGACGTCGTCCACGCCGCCGTCGCCGGTGGTGGTCGTGTAGACGTTGGTCCAGGTGGTGCCGTTGGGGGAGGTCTGGATCTGGTACGCGCGGCCGTACGCCGCCTCCCAGTTCAGCCGGACCCGGTTGATGGTGTGGCTCTGGCCGAGGTCCACCTGGATCCACTGCGGGTCGGCGTACGCGCTGCCCCACCGCGTGCCCGAGTTGCCGTCCGTCGCGTTCGCGGCGGCGTGCGCGCTGCCGGGCTCCACGCTGGACGCGGTGGTCGGCTTGCCCTGGGCGACGTCGGCCGGCTGCGGCTGCCCGCCGTCGGCCTTGATCCGGATGTTGCGGTAGTTGATGTCCAGGCCGTCGCCGTCGTTCTGCACGCCGATGTAGCCGTTGGCGATGTTCCGCGTGCTCGTGTAGTCGTTGATCTTGACGCCGTTGAGCCAGATCTCGACCCGCTGGCCGTGCACGCCGATCTCGTACGCGTTCCACTGCCCCGGCGGGTTCAGCGCGGCGGCGCGGGCGGCGGTGTCCGGGGCCCTGAAGCTGTACACGCTGCCCGTCGTCCGGCTCGGGTCGCCGTCGGTGGCGTCGATCTGGATCTCGTGGCCGGCGTCCACCGGTGCCCACGGGTCGCCCTGCGGGTCGGGGAAGCCGATGAAGACGCCGCCGTTGTCGTCGCCCGGCATCATCCAGTCGACCTTGAGCGAGTAGTTCGCGAACGTGGACACCGGGTACCAGAGCAGGCCCATGCCGCCGAACGAGGTCAGTGTGCCGTTGGCCAGGGTGAATCCGCCGGGCCCGGCCTGCCGCCACTGGCCGAGGGTGGCCTGCGTGCCGTCGAACAGCGGGGTGTAACCCACCTCGGGCCGGCAGTCGGCCGGTACGGCCCTGGCCGCCACCCGGATGCCGCCCAGCAGCATGGCCCGGAAGTTGGCGTCCGCGTAGCTCTCCTCGGTGTGGCCGAGCCCGGTGTACCAGGAACGCCCGCCCTGGTAGTCGTGGCACCAGGTGATCGGGTGGTCGCCCATGCTGCCGCCCGAGTACGACGACTCGTTCAGGCTGGCCAGCACCCGTACGGCCGAGCGCGGGTTGGCCGCGTAGTTGTACCACTCGTCGGTGCGCGTCCAGGTGGGCGCGAGGTGCGCGGTGGACGGGTTGGCCCGGTCCTCGACCTTGATGGTGGCCTGCTGGGTGGCCGGGTGGGACTGGAAGTAGGCGCCGACCAGGCCGCCGTACCAGGCCCAGCCGTATTCGGTGTCGGCGGCGGCGTGCACGCCGACGTAGCCGCCGCCGGCCGCGATGTAGGACTGGAAGGCGGTCTGCTGGGTGGCGTTGAGCACGTCGCCGGTGGTGGAGAGCCAGATCACGGCCTGGTACTGGGCCAGGTTGGCCGTGGTGAAGGCGGCCGCGTCCTCGGTGGCCACCACGGTGAAGCCGTTGGCCGCGCCGAGCTGCTGGATGGCCGTGATGCCGTTCGGGATGGAGGAGTGCCGGAACGCGGCGGTCTTGGAGAAGACCAGCACCCGGGTCAGCGGGGCCGCTGAGGCACTCGTCGGCAACAGGGCCAGACCCGCCGCTACTAGGACGAGTGATAATAAGCCGCGAAATAAGGCAGAAATCGGTCTTTTGGGCAGGGGCATTCGCCACTCCTTGACTGGAAGAGGAGCGCGCCGCCGCACCTAATGGGGTTTCATTAGTTCTTGATGAACCTACTTATGATTGTTTCCGCCCGAAGGTTCACACGACACGCGCATAAGTGTCAATGCTCTGGGCACTAATTGCCCCCTGACCTGGGGCGCTCTGTGGCGGTTCATTACTCTTTGATGACGTGCCCCTCGCGCCACCCCGTCCCCTGTCCCTCCTCCCCTCCCTGGCCTCGCTCACCGCGTCTGCCCCGCTCGCCATTGACATGTACGTCCCGGCCTTCCCGGACATGGTGCGCACGCTGGAGACGACCGGCTCCGGCGTACAGCTGTCGATGACCGCCTTCCTGGCCGGGCTCGTGCTCGGCCAGTTCCTGCTCGGCCCGGTCAGCGACACCCTCGGCCGCCGCAGGCTGCTGCTCGGAGGCACCGCGCTCTTCGGCCTCTTCTCCCTGCTCTGCGCCGTCGCCCCGACCGTGCAGTTCCTGGTCGGCGCAAGATTTCTGCAAGGAGCGGCGGGCGCGTGCGGCGCCGTCCTCGCCCGCGCCGTGATCGTCGACTGGTACCGCGGGCCCGGCGTCGCCCGCTACTTCTCCACCCTGGCCATCATCACCGGCGTCGCCCCCGTGGCCGCGCCCCTGATCGGCGCCCTGGTCCTGCTCGCCGCGCCCTGGCAGGCGATCTTCGTGGTGCTCGCCCTCGTCGGCCTCGCCCAGTTCGCCGCCGTCTGGTGGCGGGTGCCGGAGTCCCTGCCGCCCGACCGCCGCAACCCCGGCGGCCTGCGCGACTCCTTCCGCGCCATGGGCGGTCTGCTCCGCAACCGCTTCTTCGTCGGCTACGCCATCGCCCTGTCCTGCGCCGCCGGCGGCCTCTTCACGTACGTCTCCGGTTCGTCGTTCGTCTTCCAGATCGTGTACGGCATGAGCCCCCTCGGCTACGGCGTCGTCTTCGCCGTCAACGCCATCAGCATGACCGTGGCGGCGGGCCTGTTCGGCGCCCTGTCCCGCCGGGTCCGGCTCAACACCCTGCTGATGACCGCCCTCTCGGTGTCGTTCCTGGCCACGCTCGTGCACGTGGCCATCGACCTGACCACCGGCGGCAACGTGGCCGCCACCTGGATCTGCCTGGTCCTGGCCATCTCCGGCCTGGGCATGACCTTTCCCGCGATCATGACCATCGGCCAGAGCGTGGCCGGTCACTCGGCCGGCAGCGCCTCCGCCCTGCTCGGCGGCGGCCAGTTCCTGCTCGGCGCGGTCGCCGCCCCCATCGTGGGCGTCTTCGGCGTGGACAGCGCCACCCCGATGGCGGTCATCATGCTGGTCGCCTTCACCTGCGCCGTCCTGGCCCTGGCCGTACTCGCCCGTCCGTGGCGGGGCCACGGGGAGCACCGGGTCACGGCGAGCTGACGGGCGCCGGGCCGGTGGAGGAGCGGGCCAGCAGTTCGGTACGGAACACGAACTCGCCGCGGGGCGGGGAGAGGGCGTGGATCTCGTCGATGAGGCCGCGGACCGCCGCCGTGCCCATGGCCTGGACGGGCTGGCGGAGCGTGGTGAGCGGCGGGTCGGAGAAGACGGTCACCGAGGAGTCGTCGAAGCCGACCACCGACACGTCCTGCGGCACGTTCCTGCCCAGGCCGCGCGCACCCCGTACGGCGCCGAAGGCCATGATGTCGGAACCGCAGACGATCGCGGTCGCGCCGCGGTCGATCAACCGGGAGGCCGCGACCTGCCCGCCTTCCACGGTGAACGTGGTGTGCTCCACCATGTCGGAGAAATCCGCGCTGAGCGTGGCCTTCCCGGCCTCCAGGAACCCGGCCACCTTCCTGATCACCGGCACGTAGCGCTCCGGGCCGATCGCCAGACCGATCCGGGTGTGCCCCAGCGAAGCCAGGTGCTCGACCGCCAGGTGCATGGCCGACTTCTCGTCCGCCGAGATGGACAGCACGTCGAGCCCGGGGAGGAAGCCGTTGATCAGGACGATCGGGAGGCCGCGGTCCACCAGCCGCCGGTAGCGGCCCGGGTCGGCGTGGGTGTCGGCGTGCATCCCGGAGACGAAGATGATGCCCGCCGCGTTGTGTTCCAGCAGCATCTCCACGTACTCGTCCTCGCTGACCCCGCCGGGGGTCTGCGTGCACAGCACCGGCGTGTACCGCTGCTGGGCGAGCAGGGTGCCGATGACCTGCGCGAACGAGGGGAAGATGGGGTTCTCCAGCTCGGGCACGACCAGGCCCACCAGGCCCGCGCTGCGGCGGGGGACCTCGGGTTTGAAGGGGCGCTCGTAGCCGAGTTCCTCGGCCACGGCCAGGACCAGTTCCCGGGTCTCCTCCGCGACGCCCGCCTTGGCGTTGAGGACCCGGCTGACGGTGGCCTCGCTCACACCGGCACGAGCGGCGACTTCCGTCAAGGTCACTTTCATGCTGAAAGTCTAGCAGTCCTTGCAGTAGGAATTCATAGCGCTTACATCGTCCCACCTGGTGGACTGCCAGGTGTAACAAGGAATCCGGAGGACGTCGGCTGGCAAGATGTGCCCGACGGCCGACTGCAACATGTCAGTAACCGTCTAGAAACTTGCCGAAAAGCGTGGTTAGCTTTCGCAAGATGGCAGCGCAAGTGCTGCCTTGGTTTCGCAAGAGGGCGGCTTCAGGCCGCCTGAAAATCCCCCTAGGAGCCACCATGCGTCTGAGCAAGGTCTCAACGTTGGCCGCGGGTGTCACCCTCCTGCTCACCGCCGGTTGCGGGGGAGGCGGCGAAACCGCCGCTCCCTCGGCCGCGGCCACCACCACCGGTCCGGCGCCCGGCGCCACCACGATCGTCGAGCCCACCGACGGCCCGGTGAAGCGTGCCCAGGCGGACCTGGTGATCTGGGCTGACGACACCCGCTCTCCGATCATTCAGAAGATCGCGCAGAAGTTCGCCACCGAGAAGGGCGTGCAGGTCGCCGTCCAGCAGCTGGAGTTCGGCGACATCCGCGACAACCTGGTCACCGCCGGGCAGGCCGGCGAGGGTCCCGACGTCGTCATCGGCGCCCACGACTGGCTGGGCAAGCTCGTCACCAACGGAGCCGTCGCGCCGATCGAGCTGGGCGACAAGACCTCCCAGTTCAAGGAGGTGGCCCTCAAGGCGCTCTCGTACGACGGGCAGCTCTACGGCCTGCCGTACGCGATCGAGAACATCGCGCTGTTCCGCAACGTCGCCCTGGCGCCCGAGGCGCCCAAGGACTGGAACGCGCTGATGGACAACGCGCTCAAGCTGGTCAAGGAGAAGAAGGCCACCGTGCCGCTCGGCCTGCAGGTCGGGCCGGAGGGCGACCCGTACCACTTCTACCCGGTGCACACCTCGTTCGGCAGCGGCATCTTCGCCACCAAGCCGGACGGCAGCTACGACCCGAGCCAGCTGCTCATCGACGACGCGGGCGGCCTGGAGTTCGCCAAGGCGCTGGAGTCGTGGAGCAAGAAGAAGCTGCTCTCGGCAGACCTGACCCTGGACATCGCCAAGGAGGCGTTCAACACGGGCAAGTCGCCGTACATGATCACCGGGCCGTGGAGCACGGAGGACGCCCAGAAGGCGGGCATCGACCTGGCCGTCGACCCGATCCCGTCCGCGGGCGGCAAGCCGGCCGCGCCCTTCGTCGGCGTGCAGGGCTTCATGATCTCCGCCAACGCCAAGAACAAGCTCGTCGCCAACGACTTCGTGGTCAACTACCTCGGCACCCCCGAGGTCATGAAGGAGCTGTACGACACCGGCAAGCGCCCCCCGGCCATGATCTCCGTGTACGACCAGGTCAAGGGCGACCCGATCATCGCTGGCTTCGGCGCCGCCGGCGACATCGGCCAGCCGCTCCCCAGCATCCCCGCCATGGACGCCGTCTGGACCGAGTACGGCCACGCCGAGCGCGACATCCTGCTCGGCAAGGGCGACCCGGAGAAGCTGATGAAGCAGGCCGCGGAGAAGATCCGCGCCAAGATCGGCTGACGGTGGGATTGACCGCCACGGGCGGCGGGCGCCTCGGCGTCCGCCGCCCTCGCCGCCCCCGCCCGGCCGACGGCCGGACCACCTCCGTCGCGGCGCTGGCGGGGAAGATCGTGCTGCTCGGTGCGGTCAACGCCCTGGCCGTGTTCGGCCTGCTGACGTCCTTCGCCGCCGGTGACTGGGGCATCTTCGGCTTCGTCGCGATCTCGACGGTGATCGCCGACTACGTGTACTTCAGCAAGCGGGTCGCGGCCGGCAAGTACCTGCTGCCCGGCCTGCTGTTCCTGCTCGTCTTCCAGGTCTACATCGTCCTCCACACGGTCGCGGCCGCCTTCACCAACGTCGGCGACGGACACAACCTGGACAAGCCACGCGCCCTCGAACACATCCTCGCGGTCTCCGAGAAACGCGTGCCCGACAGTCCGCTCTACCGGGTCGCGGTGGTGACCGGCAGCGGCGGCACGCTCGAACTCCTGGCCACCGACCCCGCCGGCCAGGTCACCCTGAACGGCGAACCGGTCACCGCGGGCGTCACCCGCGACTCCACCGGCAAGGCCACCGCCCTGGACGGCTACCGCACCCTGCAGTTGCGCGACCTGACCAGCCGCCAGGAGGAGGTCCTGGACCTGCGGGTACCGCTCGGCACCCAGGGCGCGCTGCGCACGCAGGACGGCGCGACCGGCTTCCTGGCCCGGCCCGCCCTCCGGCACGACCCGGCCGCCGACACGCTCACCGACGTGGAGAACGGCCAGGTCTACCGCGCCTCCGCCACGGGCTACTACGAGGCCGCCGACGGCACCCACCTCACGCCGGGCTGGACGGAGAACGTCGGATTCGACAACTTCGCCCGGGTCCTGACGGACACCCGGCTGCGCGGGCCCTTCGTCTCGGTCTTCATCTGGACGTTCGTGTTCGCGGCGCTGTCGGTGCTGTTCAACTTCGCGCTGGGGCTGCTGCTCGCGCTCGCGTTGAACAAGCCTGGCATGAAGGGGCGCAACCTCTACCGGTCGCTGCTGGTCCTGCCGTACGCGGTGCCGTCGTTCCTGTCGGCGCTGGTGTGGACGGGCATGCTCAACCAGACGTTCGGGTTCGTCAACCAGACGCTGCTCGGCGGGGCCGACGTGCCCTGGCTGAACGATCCCTGGCTGGCCAAGGGCAGTGTGCTGCTGGTCAATCTGTGGCTGGGGTTCCCGTACATGTTCCTGGTGTGCACCGGGGCGTTGCAGGCCATCCCGACCGAGCTGAACGAGGCCGCGAAGATCGACGGAGCCGGGCCCTGGCAGCACTTCCGGCAGGTCACGCTGCCGCTGCTGCTGGTGTCCACCGCGCCGCTGCTGGTCGCCGCGTTCGCGTTCAACTTCAACAACTTCACGGTGATCTACTTCGTCACCGGGGGCGGGCCTAACATCCCGGAGGCGCCGATCACGCTGGGGAGCACGGATCTGCTCATCTCCATGGTGTACAAGATCGCGTTCGGCGGGGCCGGGCGGGAGTGGGGGTTCGCCTCCGCGATGTCCGCGCTGATCTTCGTGATCGTGGCCGGCATCTCGGCGTTCGGGTTGCGCCGGACGCGTTCGCTTGAGGAGACGTACTCATGAGAAGCACGAAGGGGTGGCTGGCCGAGACGGGCTGGCGGCACCTGGTCGGCATCGGCATGCTCGTGTTCGCGCTCTTCCCGCTGGTCTTCGTGGTCAGCGCGTCGGTCAATCCGCGCGGCACGCTGACCGCCTCGGCCACGCTGTTCGACGGGGCGTCGCTGGAGAACTACCTGAAGCTGTTCAGCACGCCGACGTTGCCGTACCCGCGCTGGTTCGCCAACACGATGATCATCGCGGGGGCGACGGCGGTGCTGACGGTGCTGCTGGCGGCGAGCGCGGCCTACGCGTTCTCCCGGTTCCGGTTCCGGGGGCGGCGGCTGGGCCTGCTCGGGCTGCTGCTCGTGCAGATGTTCCCGCAGGTGCTCGGCGCGGTGGCCATCTTCCTGCTGATGGCGCGGATCAAGGGCGTCTTCCCCGGCGTCGGGCTGGGCACCCAGTGGGGCCTGGTCATGGTCTACCTGGGCGGCGCGATGGGCGTGAACACCTTCCTGATCAAGGGATTCTTCGACTCCATCCCCCGCGAACTCGACGACGCCGCCAAAGTCGACGGCGCCACCCACACCCGCGTCTTCTTCACGATCATCCTCCGGCTGGGCGCGCCGGTGCTCGCCGTCATCGGCCTGCTCACCTTCATCAACACCGTCAACGAGTTCCTCGTCGCCAGCGTGATCCTCCAGTCGCCGTCCGAGCACACCCTGGCCGTCGGCCTCTACGGCCTGATCTCCGAACGCCTCTCCGCCAACTGGGGCGTCTTCGCCGCCGGCGCCCTCATCGGCGCCATCCCCAGCGTCCTCCTCTTCCGCTTCCTCCAGCGCTACATCGTCTCCGGTCTTCTCAGGGGGTCTGTCAAAGGATGAAAGTCCTGCTCGTGCCGCACCACGATGGGTCGGCTCTGCACGTGCCGGAGCAGCGTCCCGCGCTCGGCGACACCGTCACCGTGTTCGTACGGCTGCCGCATGGTTACCCGGTCGAAGCCGTCTATCTGCGGTCGGTCTATGACGGGGAGCCTCGGTACACGCAGGCGGTCGTCGATCGGGGGGACGCGTTGGAGGTGTGGTGGCGGGCGGAACTGCTCGTGCACAATCCGGACACGCGTTATCGGTTTCTGCTGGATCGTGGGGATGTCGGGCATACCTGGCTGCACGCCGGGGGGTTGAGCGATCACGATCCGACCGACGCCACCGATTTCCGGGTGACCACGTACGGGGGTCCGCCCGCATGGGTGGACGACGCGGTGATTTATCAGATATTTCCGGATCGGTTTGCTCGGTCGGGGCAGGTGGAGCTGCCCGCGCCGGAATGGGCGTCGCCGGCGCGGTGGACGGACAAGGTCATCGATCGAGGGCCGGAAGCGGGCATCCAGTTCTACGGCGGCGATCTGTACGGAGTGGCCGAACGCCTGGACTACCTGGTCAAGCTGGGCGTGGACGTGGTCTACCTGACGCCGTTCTTCCCGGCCGCGTCCAATCACCGCTACAACGCGACCTCGTTCGACCAGGTGGATCCGCATCTGGGCGGCGACGCGGCGTTGCGGGCGCTGACGGAGGGAGCGCATCGGCGGGGGATGCGGGTCATCGGGGATCTGACGACCAACCATTCCGGTGACACGCACGAGTGGTTCCGGCGGGCGATGGCCGATCCGTCCTCGCCGGAGGCGTCGTACTACTACCTGACCGGCGACGGCGGGTATGTCGCCTGGTTCGATGTGCCTTCGCTGCCCAAGTTCAACTGGGGTTCGGCGGAACTGCGGGAGCGGGTGCTGGCGGTGGCGGCGCGGTGGCTGCGGGAGCCGTACGGGCTGGACGGGTGGCGGATCGATGTGGCCAACATGACCGGGCGGCAGGGGGCGGAGGATCACTACCTCGCGGCGGGCAGGGCGTTGCGGCAGGTGATCGGGGAGGACGACTTCCTGCTCGCGGAGCATTTCCACGACTACACGGCGGACCTGCCCGGGGACGGCTGGCAGGGGGTCATGAACTACGCCGGGTTCGCGAAGCCGGTGTGGTCGTGGCTGACGCCGTACCAGCGGGGGCCGGTCATTCCCGGCATTCCGCTGCCGCTACGGGCGTTGTCCGGCGAACGCACCGCGCAGACCATGCGCAATTTCGCGGCCGGGGTGCCGTGGACGGCCACCAACGCCAACGTCACGCTGCTGAGCTCCCACGACAGTCCCCGCATCCGCACCTTCCTCGGCACCGCCGACCGGGTGGCCGTCGCCGCCGGACTGCTGTTCACCTATCCCGGCACGCCCATGGTCTTCATGGGCGACGAGATCGGCCTGGAGGGCGCCAACGGCGAGGACTCCCGCACCCCCATGCCCTGGGACGACCCCACCCGTTTCGCCAACTCCACCTACGACGTCTACCGCGACCTGATCGCCCTGCGCCGCGCCCACCCGGCTCTCCGCACCGGCGGCCTGCGCTGGCTCCACGCCACCGCCGACACCCTCCTCTACCTGCGCGAATCCCCCGAGGAACGCCTCCTCATCCAGGCCTCCCGCGCTCCCCACACGCCCCTTGCCCTCCCCGCCGCCCTGGCCCGCGACCTCCCCCGCAACCTGTACGGCGGAGCCCCCGCGACCCTCTCCGACGACACCCTCACCCTCCCCGGCGAAGGCCCGGGCTTCCAGGTGTGGTCGCTGTAGACGAGGCGACGTCGACGATCCGCTCGCCCGGCGACGCGCGAGAAGCGGGATCAAGCTCACCAGCCGACCTCGGATCAGCCGTTCGCGTCCTCGGCCGGGGCGAAGTGCTGCACGCCGAAGGCGATGGCCGCCGCGATGTCCTCGTCGCTGACGTTCCACGCGGCCTGGATGACGGCGCCCCAGGCGTGGCAGCTCTGGGTGGCGAACTCCCGGGCCTCGGGTGTGTTCTCCCAGGTCTCCGGGTCGAAGTCGACGCCGTTGAGGAACAGGTCGAGGGCGAGCACGGTGAGGTCCCAGCCGCCGCCGACGCCGATGGTGCCGCCGGGGCCGTAGGTGCGCACCAGCTCGTCGACGATCGCGGCGGGGGAGGAGTGCTCCAGCTCCAGGAGGGTGCCGCCGCCGTCGCCGGGCGCGAGGCGGACTTCGAGCTCGGTGTCCATGCCCGGCCCGAGCGCCCAGGTGACCTTGAGCAGCGTGGGCTTCTCGCAGCGCAGGATCTCCCCGCCCGCGTTGCCCTTGAGCTGGTACGTGCCGCCGAGCCGGAGGTCGCCCTCGACCGGGGCCAGCCACCGGCTGATCCTGTCCGGGTCGGTGCAGGCGTCCCACACGTCCTCGATCGCGGCGTCGTACGTGCGGCGCAGCAGCAGCGACCGGCCCTCGCCCGTGGCCACCGGAAGGTCGCCGATCTCCCGGTGGGTGGCGTTGATCTGGTTGACGATGTCGATCACGTGTCCTCCTCGATTCCCTGATCGGATTCGTTCTCGCGTTCGCCGCGGGCGAGTTCGACGCCCAGCGCGTCCAGGCGCTGGTTCCAGAACTGGCGGACGCGTTCCCACCAGATGGCGACCTCCCGCGGTGACCCCGGGCGCGGGCCCGGACTCCGGAAGAATTTCACCTGTCGCTTATATAAGTCAAGCCTGAATAAAGAGACGGCCGCCCGCGGAGAGCAGACGGCCGTCGTGGCGTACGGGTTACGGCTTGAGCATGATCTTGATGGCTCCGTCCTGCTTCTTCTGGAACATCTCGTAGCCGTGCGGGGCCTGGTCGAGGGGCATCTGGTGGGTGGTGAAGTCCATCAGGCCCAGCGGGTCGGATTCGTCGTTGACCAGCGGGAGCAGGGCGTCGGTCCAGCGGCGTACGTGGGCCTGGCCCATGCTCAGGTTGATGCCCTTGTCGAACATGCGGAGCATCGGGAGCGGGTCGGCGGCGCCGGCGTACAGGCCGACGATGGAGACGGTGCCGCCACGGCGGACCACGTCGATGGACATGGTGAGCGCGGCCAGGCGGTCCACGCCCGCGCTGGTCATCAGGCTGGCGGCGAGCCGGTCGGGCAGCAGGCCGGTCAGGGTGTGGGCGAACTTGGCGGCGGGCGAGCCGTGCGCCTCCATGCCGACCGCGTCGATGACGGAGTCGGGGCCGCGGCCGCCGGTGACCTCGCGGATGGCGTCCCCGACGTCGAGGGTCTCGCTGATGTCGACGATCTCCGCGCCGTGGCGGCTGGCCATGGCGAGGCGTTCGGGGACGGTGTCCACGGCGATGACGCGGTAGCCGAGGTGGCGGGCCATCCTGGCCGCCATCTGGCCGATCGGGCCGAGGCCGAGGACGCCGACGCTGCCGCCGTCGGGGATGCGCGCGTACTGCACGGCCTGCCAGGCGGTGGGCAGCACGTCGGAGAGGTACAGGTACCGCTCGTCGGGAGGACCCTCCGGGACCTTGATCGGGCCGAACTGGGCCTGCGGGACGCGCAGGTACTCGGCCTGGGCGCCGGGGACCTGGCCGTACAGCTTGGTGTAGCCGAACAGGGCCGCGCCGGTGCCGTGCTCGCGGCTGGCCGTGGTCTCGCACTGCGCGTACAGGCGGTGGGCGCACATCAGGCAGTGGCCGCAGGAGATGTTGAACGGGATGACCACGCGGTCCCCGGGTCTGATGTTGGTGATGTCGGAGCCGACCTCGGTGACGATGCCCATGGGTTCGTGGCCGAGGATGTCGCCTTCGCCGAGGAACGGGCCGAGCACCTCGTACAGGTGGAGGTCGGAGCCGCAGATGGCGGTCGAGGTCACCTTGATGATGGCGTCGTTGGGCTCTTTGATCGCGGGATCGGGCACGTTCTCGACGCGGACGTCGCGCTTTCCGTGCCAGGTGAGAGCTTTCACTGTTCCTCCTCTGATCGTTACGAGGCCACGACGAGCGTCTGGGGGGCGGCCTGCCTCAACCGGTTCCGCAGCCAGAGCAGCTGGATCGCGCTCTCGCCTTCGCTTTCCCGGACGACGGTGAGCAGTTCCTGGTCGCGGGCGCCCTGCGCGGCCTGGCCGACCAGCGTCCAGGAGATGTCGCACTCCGCGGCCATCAGGTAGAGATCGTGCAGATCGCGCAGCAGGGCGAGCCCGCCGGTACGGCTGCCGGAGAACAGGTTGGAGTGCAGCCGTTCGCACTCGACGGGCGCCTGCTCCCCGTAACGGGCGGCCAGCGGGCCGAGCCGCCGGGCGTGCGCGGAGCACTGGCCGGCGAAGGTGTAGCAGAGGTAGTGCACGTCTGGTTCGGCGCAGTGGGCGTGCGCCACCTCCAGGTACGCCCGCTCCAGGGCGCATTCGGCGTGGTACAGCAGGCCGAGATAGTGGGCCAGATGCATTGGTCACGGCTCCTCGGGCTCGACGCGTACGGCGGCGATCTTGTAGAGAGGCTGCTTGGAGACGGGGTCCCAGACGGTCATGGTGAGTTCGTTGGCGGCACGGGCGTTGTCGGCCTCGGGGCCGGCGGCACCGAAGTCCCAGTAGCCGTAGTGGAAGGGCAGGAAGATCGTGCCCTGGCGGATCGGGCGGATCCGGGCGGGCGCGTGGATCACGCCGCGGCGGGATTCGACGCGGAGCAGGTCGCCCTCCTTCAGGTGCAGGTCCGCCGCGTCCTCCGGGTTCACCTCGACCCAGACGTCGGGCGCGGCGTGCTGGAGTCGCGGCGCTCTGGCCGTCTTGGTACGGGTGTGGAAGTGGTAGAGCGTCCGGCCGGTGATGAGCTGCATCGGATAGTCGGAGTCGGGCGTCTCGGGAGCCGGCTGGTAGTGGACGGCGTGCAGGAAGGCGCATCCGTCCGGGTGCCGGGCCCGGTAGTGGGCGCCGTCGTATTCGGCTCCGCTGGCGAGGTGGTACCCGTAGGTCTGGCAGTGGTCCGGGTCGGTGGGGAAACGCCCGTCGCGGTAGAGGCGTTCGGTGCCGCCGGGCGCCTGGGCCGTGCAGGGCCACTGGATTCCGGCGCTGCCGCGCAGGCGGTCGTAGCCGAGGTGGGTGTAGTCGCAGGGCCGCCCGGCCGAGCAGGCCTGCCAGGCGCGGAACGCCGACTCCGGGTCGGTCCAGCCGATGAGCGGGTCGCCGTCCCGGTCGCGGAAGTCCATCCGGCGCGCGTAGTCCAGGAAGATGTCCAGGTCGCTGCGGGCCAGCCCGGGCGGTTCCACGGCCTTGTCGGACAGATGCACCGTACGGTCGGAGTTGGTGAGCGTGCCCTGCTTCTCCCCCCAGGCCGCCGCCGGCAGGACGACGTCCGCGAGCATGCCCGTCTCCGTCAGGAACAGGTCCTGCACGACCACGAACAGGTCGGGACGGGACAGGATGCGCCGGATCCGCGGCAGGTCGGGCAGCGACACGGCGGGATTGGTGGCCGTGATCCACAGCAGCTCGACGGACCCCAGTTCGGCGTAGCGGAAGACCTGCATGGCGTGGGTGGGCGGCGACCAGTGCGGGATCGTCAGCGGGTCCACGTTCCACAGCTCGGCCAGTTCCCGGACATGGTCGGGATTGGCCCAGTTGCGGAAGCCCGGCAGGTCGCCGTCGGCCCCGGTCTCGCGGGTGTTCTGGGCGCTGGGCTGCCCGTTCATCTGGAGCACGCCCGCCCCTGGCCTGCCGATCATGCCGCGCAGCAGGTGCACGTTGTTGACCTGGCAGGCGGCGGCGGTCGCCTGGTTGGACTGGTAGAAGCCCTGGAGCACGGTGGAGAGCAGCCGCTCGGCGGTGCCGACGAGCTCCGCGGCCTGCTCGATCCTGGCGGCGGGCACGTCGCAGATCTCGGCGGCCCGGCTGACCGGGTAGCCGGCGGTGACCCGTTCGAGCTCCTCGAACCCGGCGGTGTGCCGGGCGACGTACGCCTCGTCGCACCACCCCCGCACGATCAGCTCGCGGATGAGCGCGTTCATCAGCGCCAGGTTGGTGCCGGGCCGTACGGCGAGGTGCACGTCGGCCTCCTCGGCCACCGCGGTGAGCCGGGGGTCGACGGCGAGCATGGCGGGCGGGTCCGTGCCGCGGCGGCGGTCGAGCATGCGCGACCAGAGCACGTCCTGGCTCTCGGCGACGTTGTGGCCCCACAGGGCGATGGCGTCGCAGTGGTCGACGTCGGTGTAGGAGCCCGGCTGGCCGTCCGTGCCGAAGCTGGCCTTCAGGGCGGCCGCGGCGGTGGCGGTGCAGAGCCGGGTGTTGCCGTCCATGTGCGGGGTGCCGATGCCGGCTTTGCCGAGGACGGCGAGGGTGTAGTACTCCTCCAGGAAGAGCTGGCCGCTGGTGTGGAAGCCGATCTTCCCCCAGCCGCCGGGCGAGGCGAGCAGCTGCCGGGAGCGTTCGACGATCCGGCCCATCGCGGTCTCCCAGTCGGTTTCGACGAGTTCGCCGCCTTCGCGGATGAGGGGCGTGGTGAGGCGGTCGGGGCTGGCGTTGGCCTGCCAGCCGTACAGGTCCTTCGGGCCGAGGCGGCCGTGGTTGATCCGGTCGTCGGCCCGGCCCCGGACGCCGACGATCCTGCCGTCCCGTACGGCGATGTCGAGGCCGTCGCCGTTGGAGTGCAGGACGGAGACGGCCTGCACCCAACGGTCGACGTCCTCTTCCGTGAGCCCTTCCGCGAGTTGCTCGTCCACCCTGATCGGCCAGGGGCCATCCCTGGGGCCGAAAGGTGTGCGCCGGCCCCAGGGCTCGTCGATGCGGTCGGCCATCAGGCTCACGTCGCTGGGAACCGGTCCCAGACGCGGTGCCGGCCCAGCAGGTCGGTCACGGCGCCCAGCACGGCGGCCGGGTCGGAGGCGATGACCACGCCGGGAGCGTCGGTCGCGATGCCCGCCGCGTCGAACGCGGTCGCGGCGTCGCCCCAGCCGCCCAGCGGCTTGGCGTGCCGGTACGCCTCGTGCAGCAGCAGCGACACCCGCGGATCGACCACCATGGCGGCCTTGCCGTTGGCGGCCTTCGCGTCCCGGGCGCCCCGGGCGTCCCGGCCGGGCGCGGGCATCCCGGCGACCAGCACGGCGTCGAACTCCACCGACCTGGCCCCCGCGAACGTGCTCCCCACCGGGATCGGGTCGCCGCGGCCGGTCAGCATGCCGCCGCTGGCCGCGATGACCACGGGCACCATGCCCGCCTCCAGCACGGCCTGGCGTACCGTGCGGAGGGCGTCGAGGTCGTTGTCGCCGGCCACGATGCCGATCATCCGGCCGGTGGTCGGCCAGGTCCGGCCCACCTGGGACAGCGCGGGGCTGGGCCGTACCTGCGCGGGAGAGCCCGTGGGCGCGGGCAGGCCGAGCCCTTCGGCCACCTGCCGGCACAGCTCGGCGTCGATCTCGGCCAGCACCCGCAGCACGCGCTCGCGGATGGCCGTCTCGGTGACCTTGCTCAGCTCGAAGGTGTACGCGCCGACGATGTGGTCACGCTCGACCGGCGACATGCTCAGCCAGAACATCCTCGGCTGGCTGAAGTGGTCGTCGAAGGACGGCGGCGCCTCCCGCACCCTGGCCCCCTGCACGGGCACCGGCACCTCGACGTAGCCGCCTTCGGCCGCTCCCGCGGTGAACGGGCAGCCGCCGTCCAGCGAGTTCGGCCGGTACGGCGCGACTCCGGTGTGCACGGCGGTCTGGTGCATGCCGTCCCGCAGCATGTCGTTGGTCTGGTTGTGCGGGCGGTTGATCGGCAACTGCGCGAAGTTGGGCCCGCCCAGCCGGGTGATCTGGGTGTCCAGGTACGAGAAGAGCCGGCCGGCCAGCAGCGGGTCGTCGGTGACGTCGATCCCGGGCACCAGGTGGCCGACGTGGAAGGCCACCTGCTCGGTCTCGGCGAAGAAGTTGACCGGGTTCGCGGTCAGCGCCATCGACCCGATCGGCTGCACGGGCGCCAGCTCCTCCGGGACGATCTTGGTCGGGTCCAGGAGGTCGATGCCCTCGAAGGTCTGCTCCGGCGTGTCCGGGAAGACCTGGACGCCGAACTCCCACTCCGGGAAGATCCCCGACTCGATGGCGTCGGCGAGGTCGCGGCGGTGGAAGTCGGGATCGATCCCGCTGATCAGCTGCGCCTCCTCCCAGACCAGGGAGTGCACGCCCGCCTTCGGCTTCCAGTGGAACTTGACCAGCGCCGTCCCGCCGTCCGCCGCCACCAGGCGGAAGGTGTGCACGCCGAAGCCCTCCATGGTGCGGAACGAGCGCGGGATGCCCCGGTCGGACATGTTCCACATCGTGTGGTGGGTGGCCTCGGTGTGCAGGGAGACGAAGTCCCAGAACGTGTCGTGCGCGCTCTGCGCCTGCGGGATCTCCCGGTCCGGGTGCGGCTTGCCGGCGTGGATGACGTCCGGGAACTTGATCGCGTCCTGGATGAAGAACACCGGGATGTTGTTGCCGACCAGGTCGAAGACGCCTTCGCTGGTGTAGAACTTGGTCGCGAAGCCGCGGGTGTCCCGGACGGTGTCGGCCGAGCCGCGGGAGCCCAGCACGGTGGAGAATCGCACGAAGACCGGCGTCTCCACGCCCTCCGCGAGGAAGGCGGCTTTGGTGATGTTCGACGCGGTGCCGTACGCGCGGAAGATGCCGTGCGCGGCCGCGCCACGGGCGTGCACCACCCGCTCCGGGATGCGCTCGTGGTCGAAATGGGTGATCTTTTCCCGCAGGTGGTGGTCCCGGAGCAGGACCGGCCCGCGGGAGCCCGCCTTGAGCGAGTGGTCGGTGTCGGGCAGCCGCACACCCTGGGCGTTGGTCAGGTACGGCCCGCCCTGCGCCCGGGTGGCCTGCGGGGCGCCCGTGGGCTGCCCGGTCGGGCTGAGGTAGTCGGGGCCACGCTGGTCGGGCGGAGGCGGGAGCGGATCGCGAGGCTCGGTCGGCTCGTCGATCGGCACGGGCCTTCCGGGCGTCTCCGGCTTGGCCATGTCAGCTCTTGCCCATGGCGGCGCGGATGGCGTCCCGGGTGCGGTCCATGATCGCGGTCGGCGGGCCGAGCAGGAGGTTCTTCATCGCGGACTCCACGCCCGGATGCGGACGCGTGGGCGCAAGGGCCTCCGCGGCCTTCACGCCTGCGGTCATGGCCCGTAGCTGGGGACCGCTGGCCTCCTCCCGCAGCTTGGCGAACTCGTACAGCTCCTCGGCTTCGGCGTGCGCGAGGACGTCGGTGCGGAACTCGTCGAAGAGCTTCGGGAAGTCGGGATGATCCGTGCCCATCTCGTCCAGCTGGGCCAGCATCTCCTTGCCTTCCTTCTCCTCCCGCAGACGGTCCTTGACCACCTTGTCGCCCCCGGGGAAGGCCTTCCGGGCGTACGGGTGGACCAGTTCCTCCTCGGCGGTCTCATGGACGGCCAGGAGGCGGACCAGATGCCGGAACAAGTCCTGGCGCGCGGGGCCCTTCGCCTTGGTGACCTCGTCGAACAGTGATCGGATCTCTTCGTGCTGGCGCATCAGGAAAGTGATTACATCCATATCGTCTTCGCGCATGGCCATCCTCCGTAGGTCGGTTGATGGGCAACCATGCCCCCGAATATCCGATCAAATCTGGATAAATGGGGCATCGCGGGAGAATTGGTGGGGCTGTGGGGGAGTGCGCATCGATTGATGGGCGAACGGTTACCTCGCACCCCGCAGGTCGCGGATCACGGGTGGTCCGCGACGGCCCGCGGCGCCGCCTCCGCGTGGGCACGCCGGGCCCGCCGCAGCAGCTGGGCGTGGAGCACGCGCGCCGGCCGCGCCCACTCCGCCTCCTCCCCGCCCAGTACGGCACCGTCGAGCAACCCCAGCCCCCGTACGGCCGCCGCCACCGCCGCCCCCGGCTGACCCCCCGACAGGTACGCCTCCGCCTGCCCCACGAACGCGGCCGCCTCGGCCAGATCGACCCGGACGCCCTCCCCGAGCCGGTACCCCCCGATCCGGCTCCCCTCGATCACCTCGGATCCGAGGACCGCCCGCACCCGGCTGACCAGCGTGGCCACGTTCTCGCCGGGCTGCCGCGGCGCCTGCCCGCCCCACACCGCCTCGACCACCAGCTCCAGCGGCACCAGCTGCGCCCACCGGACGGCCAGCAGGGTCAGCAGGGTGCGCGCCTTGAGGCTCCCCACCTTCGGCCCGTGCACCGGCACCCCGTCCCGGTACACGCGGAAGTCACCGACCAGCCCCAGCCACAGTCCCGGCCCGGGGTTCTCGGTGCGTTGCGTGGCCATGAGGTCGTCCACCTAGACGTCGATCGCGGAGCCGAGGACATCAAGGGGGCGTTCCATCCCGTTCCACGCCGTTCCACCTCAGGCGAACAGCTCCCGCAGGTCGAGGTCGTCGCCGCGGACGTCGGCCAGCCAGGCGTCGTGCACGTACTCGAACGCGTACGTCTCGGTGTCGAGCACCGCGATGCTCCCGGCGGCGACGCGCTGGTCCGGATTGACCGGGTCCGGGCTCCATCGGGTGATCTTCGGCGGCACCAGCTGGGCCAGCGCGTACGAGCGGGTGCGGCCGTAGACGCGGTCGCCGTTCTCGTGGTGGTAGTGGCCGCTGACGTGCAGGCGCGGCTGGAGGCGTTCGATCAGGCGGGTCAGCTTGGCGGAGCCCTGCACGACGCCGTGCACGTTCCGCGACATCCCGTACGGGCCCTCGTGGGTGATCAGGATGTCCACGCTGCCGGGCTCGGCGTTCTCGAACATCGCGTACGCCTCCGGGTCGAAGTCCATCTTGCCCGGCACGTCCACCATGCCGAGGAAACCCACCCGCCGGCCGCCGACGTCGAGGATCTGGCCGCAGGTGACGTGGTGGTAGGCCCCGAGCGGATCCACCGGGGTCACGTCGGCGCCGGCCGCCCGGTGGAGGGTTTCGAGCCAGTCGTGGTCCTCGTGGTTGCCGCTGACGAACAGGAACGGCGGAACCTGGGCGAGCGCCAGCCGTACGCCTTCGGCGAGTTCGGGGGTGGGGTCGAGCAGCCGGAAGAAGTCGCCCTGGGCCGGGCTGTCCGCGCCGAACCGGCGGCTGGGCGCGTCCCAGCGTTCGGGGGAGGGGAACGCGCCGAGGTCGCCGACCTGGATCGACGCGCCGAGCTCGACGCCGCGCCGATCCTGGAGGAGAACGGCCGCACCCAGCGCGTGCAGCACATATCCGTGGACGTCACCAAAAAACGCGATCTTCATCGTGCCTCGAGTCTAGAGAGTTTCAAAGGCTGATGGATCGTAATTCTCTCCTGCGGTGTGGGGGCGGTCCTAGAGCACAGGACTGCTTCCGATTTCGTCCTGAGCCGGTTCCCGAATCGCCTCACGTCGCAGCGTCGAGCCTCTCTAGCGTCCTAACTACTCGCCTAGAAGGACACATCGAGACCATGGTCCAGATGTACACCCATCTCTAAGCGGAGCGAGCAACGGAAAGTTCGAGGCGTGAATGAAGACAGCTTACGTAAACGGACGCGTATACACCGTTGAATCAGACACCCCGTGGGCCGAAGCGATACTGGTAACGGACGGGATCATCGAGCTGGTCGGGTCCAATCGCCGAGTCCTCGCATCCCTGCCCGACGAGACCATCGATCTTGAGGGCCACCTGGTGATACCGGGAATTCACGACGCGCACGCTCACCTGCTGTACAGCGGCCAGAAATTCCAGTTCGAGGCACGCTTGACGCCCGGCGGCGGGCCAGACGAGGTCGTCGCCGATCTGCACCGCCACCTCGAAACCGCACCGGCCGATCTCGTGGACGCCCAAGGTCATCGTTGGATCGTCGGAGGCGACTTCCTCCCTTTCTCATTTTCCCCCGGGAAACTCCACAAGCAGTTCTTGGACGAGGCCTTTCCCGACAGGCCGGTATTCCTCTACGACTACTCGATCCACCACGGCCTCGCCAATTCCAAGGCGCTCGAGATCGCAGGGATCACCGAAGATGTCGAAGATCCGCCTGGAGGCCGATTCGTTCGTGACGATTCGGGCAACCTGACCGGTGAACTCGTCGCGCACGCGAGATGGCCGGTGATGCGCGCCATCCCCCAGTTCGCCGACGAAGTCAATCTCGCTGCTCTCCAGTGGGCCGTTCGCACCTGCAGCAGCTTCGGGATCACATCGATTCAGGAAGCCTCGGCCACGCGGGCCGAGTTGGACGCGCTCAACGAGCTCGACCGGCGCGGCGACCTGCCCCTCCACGTTGCGGCTCATCTTGTCTGGCGAGAAGAGGGTTTCGGCCGGGCTTCGGCGGAAGAGCTGGAACACGTGCTGAGGCGGCGAGACGACTGGAGGTCCGAGCACGTCGATACCCGCTTCGCGAAGGTCTGGTTGGACGGCGTGCCGTTGCCTCCGCACGTGAACAACTGCACGCTCGACGCCGAAGATCAGGTCGACGAGGAGACGGTGTTCGTCGCGAAGGATGAGCTTGTCGCGCTCCTCGCCGATTTGGATGCCGATGGGGTCACGCTGAAGCTCCACTGCGCGGGTGACGGTTCGGTACGCTACGCGCTTGACGCCATTGACAAGTTACGTCGAATCAACGGCACAAGCGGTGTCGTGCACGAGATCGCTCATACGGCGTTCGTCAGCGAGTCCGACAAGAGCAGGTTCGCCGACCTGGATGTCACCGCCGAGATGTCTCCCGCCATCTGGCATATCCCGGAATTCGGGCTCGGAGCAGCTTTTCCTTTTCGCACGGTGCTCGCGAACAACGCGCGGATGACGGTGGGATCCGATTGGATCATCACCCCGACTCCGAATCCCTTCCCGCCTCTGCAGGGAATGATGGATCACGGCTCCGAGTCGATCGATATGTATGCCGCAGTTCGCGCTTTGACGTTGTCCGGCGCTGAAGCCGTCGGGCGATCGGACACGCGCGGCTCGTTGCGACGCGGGAAATCGGCGGACTTCGTCGTTCTGGATCGTGATCTCTTCGAGATCGACGCATCTGAGATCGGCGGAACTGAGGTGTTGCGCACGGTATTCGAAGGTCGATCCGTCTATGTGCGTGACGACACAAGAGAGGGGCAGGAATCATGACGAACCACGAGAAGCAGAGCGCTGAAGAGCTCTATGAGGCCTTTAGCAAGCATGACCGAGAGGCATGGCTTGCCAAGTTCTCACCCACGTCGATCTGGCGGGACGTCCCCAGCGGGCAGATCCATGTCGGCGCCAGTGGCCAGGAGGACAACTATGCGTTCTGGAGCACTCCGTTCCCGAACGGAACCGTGAAGGACGTGGTCGTTCACGCGGGCGACGGATTCGCCGTGTGCGAGGTCGTCGGCGTCGGGACGCACGAGGGTCCCCTCCAGACACCCGGTGGAGTGGTGGAGGCCACCGGTGTCTCTGCGAGCATCGCCATCTGCGATGTCCACAAGTTCTCCGAGGACGGACTGATCGTCGAGACGCACCGCTACTGGGATCTCGCCGGGGCGGCCGCTCAGCTGGGCTTGTAGTAGCCGCCGGAGGGCCTCCTGCGGGAACCGCCGACATCGTGCGGCTTCCACGGGAGACCCTCCGGCTTACTACGTTCATCCGTGCTCTTCGTGTGGAGCGGGCGAAGCATCTAGATGATGAATAACAGGTTAATGGCTGATCGGCAGGCTGACCTTTACCGGATGGGTGGCGGATATTATTGGGCGGCCGATCGGTGTTTATCGAAGAGGTGACCCTTGCCGAGCGCCGCGCCCCGAGATCTGGGTGAGTATCGGCTGGTCAGCCGCATCGGGCAGGGTGGCCAGGGTGAGGTCCACCGGGCCAGGACGGCGTCCGGGGCCGAGGTCGCCGTCAAGATATTGCACGCCACGCTTTCCGCGGACGAGGGTGCGCGCCGCCGATTCTTCCGGGAAGTGGATCTGGCCCGGCGGGTGGCTCCCTTCTGCACGGCGCGGGTGCTCGATGTGGGCGTCCAGGACAATCAGCCGTACATTGTCAGCGAATTCGTGCCAGGGGCGTCGCTGCACCAGGTCGTACGGCAGGAGGGCCCGCGCACGGGCGGCGGGCTGATGCGGCTCGCCGTGGCCACGGCCACCGCACTGGCGGCGATCCACCGGGCCGGAGTCGTGCACCGGGACTTCAAGCCGAGCAATGTGATCATGGGCCCGGAAGGCCCCGTGGTGATCGACTTCGGCATCTCGCGGGCGCTCGACCACACCGTCACCCACACGGGGTCGATGGGCACGCCCGGCTACATGGCCCCGGAGCAGGTCACCTCCGGGCAGGTCGGACCGGAGGCCGACGTCTTCAGCTGGGCGGCCACCATGGTCTACGCGGCGACCGGCCAGGCGGCCTTCCGCGGCGACTCCATGCCCGTCATCCTGCACGCACTCCTGTACGGCACCCCCGACCTCTCCGACGTCCCGGACAGCATCCGACCGCTTCTCGCGAAATGTCTGGACAAGGAACCCGGGAACCGTCCGACGGCCGCCGACCTGGTCAGGATGCTGACCGGCGACGTCGCCCCAAGCGTCGTCCCCCCGAGCACGGTGCCGCCCGCGCCCCCGCCGCCCACCCTGGTGAGCCCCGATTCCCCTGCCGCGCACGGCCAGGAACTCACCCAGCAGGTCCGGTCCCGGTCCCGGCGCACGCCGATCCTGGTCGGCGCGGCCGGCCTCCTCGTGGCGGCGGCGGTGCTGGCCGCGGTCCGGTTCTGGCCCGGAACCGGCGGCGAACCCGCGGCTTCACCCAGCACCAGCACCACCCTCGAAGCCTCGACGTTCGGCGTCCCCGTCGGGGACCCGCTCCTCGTGCACACCGACGACGTGCGATCGATCGCGATCGGCCGGCTCGGCGGCGACACCGTCTCGGTGAGCGGCTCCGACGACAACACCGCCCGCGTGGTGGACCTGGCCAAGGGCGTGCAGCTCACCCCCACGCTCACCGGCCACCGCAAATGGGTGCGCTCGGTCGCGCTGGGCACGCTCGACGGCGTGCCCGTCGCCCTGACCGGGAGCGACGACGGGTCCGCCCTGCTCTGGGACCTGCGTACCCGCGAGCGCATGGGGCAGCCGATCGCCGGAAACCCCGGCGGGATCAAATCCGTCGCGCTCGGCGACCTGGACGGCACCCCGATCGCGATCACCGCCGGAGTCGACGAGACCGCCCGGATCTGGGACCTCCGCACCCGCGAACAGCTCGGCGAACCGCTCACCGGCCACACCGGCACCGTCTGGGCCGTCGCCCTGACCACCCTGAACGGCACCCCGGTGGCGGTGACCACCGGCGACGACGGAACCGTACGGGTCTGGGACCTGGGCACCCGGCGGCCCATCGGCGATCCGATGACCGGGCACACCGGATGGGTGCGCTCGATAGCCGTGGGCGAACTCGGCGGCAGCACCATCGCGCTCACCGGCGGCGAGGACGGGACCGCCCGGGTCTGGGACCTGGCCACCGGAAAGCAGCTGGGCGATCCGCTGACCGGTCACGTCAGCTGGGTCTGGTCTGTCGCCCTGACCGCGATCGACGGCAGGCTGCTCGCCCTGACCGGCGGTGAGGACGACACCGCCCGCGTCTGGGACCTGACCACCAGAAAGCAGGTGGGCGCCCCGCTGACCGGCCACACCGACTGCGTCTGGTCGGTCGCCTTCGCCGAACTCGACGGCGAGCCCGTGGCGGTCACCGGCAGCAAGGACGAGTCGATCCGGCTCTGGCGTCTGACCTAGCGGCGGCTCAGCCGGGAGGCGGCCACTGGTTTCCCCAGGAGATGTCGCGGGCCCGCTGGTAGAGGTCGCGCCGGCGTTTGGAGACGATCTCGTCGGTCAGGCCGGGCTCGCCGGTGCACAGCCGCATGGAGACCAGGCCCTTGCGCTGGGTGGGGTGGCGCAGGACCCGGTTGCTCGCGCGGGTCCAGGGGCGGTTGGCGGCGGCGACGTAGGAGAACTTCTCGTCCTCGAAGCTGAGGGTGCCCACCTTGATCTGCCGGTGCAGGGCGGTGCGGTTGAGCCGTACCGAGAAATGGCACCAGTCGCGGCCGAGGGTGATCGGGCAGGCGAGGTCGTGCGGACAGGGCGCCACCACCGACATTCCCTGATTTATCAGCACGTCTCGGGCGGCGAGGATTCTGGCGTACCCGGCGGGGGTGCCCGGTTCGATCAGTACGACCATGCCCGCGTCCCCGGCCAGCGACCGCACCACGGCCTCCTGGGCGTCGGCGGGCAGCTCGCCCAGCACGTACGACATGGTGACCAGGTCCGCCGGAGGTTTGTCCACAGCCCTGTGGATAACTCCGCGGCTCCACTGCCCGGAGCGCACCACCGGCGTCCGCGACCGGCTCGCCAGCCACTCGCCCATGCTGATCGCGTACGGCGACTGCTCCAGCACGGTCACCTTCTCCAGCGACCCCCAGACGTCCGCCGCCGCCCACACCGACGCCCCGGTCCCGCCGCCGACATCCACCTGCGTGCGCGGCGCGAAGCCCGGCGCCAGCTCCGCCGTATGCCGCAGCGCCGCCGACACTGCCGCGAACGTCGCGGGCATGCGATAGGCGGCATACGCCGCGACATCGATCTCCGACCGCAGGATCACCTCGGCGGGCGGCGCGCCGTCCCGGTACTGCCCCATCAGGCTCTGCACGGACCGCGCGATCTGCGCCGGGGCGAACCGCCTGAGCACGGCGTCGAGCGCGTCGCTCAGATCACCCGGCAGAGTGGCCGTGACGGTCATGCGTGGCTCTCCCGGTCCCCGTTGCTCGGCACATGCGCGCCGTCGGCCACGCGCGCCCAAGTCTAAGGGCGCTGAACGTCGATGGATCCCGGGCGAGCGGACATCACTGTCTAAAGTGGGAGGACAAACACCTTCGTGCGTCAGGATCCCGTGATGAAGCACCTCGGTCGGTTCCAGGAGGAGAGTCGTAGGCACAACCTCGGCACCGTGCTCAGGCATGTGCACATGGCCGGTCCGATCTCCCGTTCCGAGCTGGCCGAACGCATGGGACTCAACCGCAGCACGATCATGGGCCTGACCGCGGAGCTCACCGCCGCGGGCCTGGTCCGCGAGGAACTGCCCAGGGACACCGGCCGGGCCGGCCGGCCGTCCCTGCTGGTGCGGCCCGAGTCCGACCGGGTGTATGTCCTGGCCTTCGACGTCCGGGTGGACCGCCTGGTGGCCTGCCGGGTGGGCCTCGGCGGCGAGATCCTCGAACGCCGGGAGGCGGCGCGGCGGCGGGCGGGCGCCGACCTGGACGACGTCGTGGACGTGCTCGCCGGATTCGGGCGTGAACTGTACCGGGGCGGGGACGCGATCTGCGTGGGGCTCGGCGCGGCCTACTGCGGAATGATCAGGCCCGGCGACGGCATGGTCAGGTTCGGGCCGGACATGGGCTGGGTGGACCAGGCGTTCGGCACCGAGCTGGGGGACCGGCTGGGGCTCGGCCTGCCGGTGGCGGTGGGCAACGAGGCCCATCTGGGCGCGGTGGCCGAGCACGTGCGCGGCGTGGGTGTCGGGCACCAGAACCTGGTCTACCTCCACGGCGACGTCGGCGTGGGCGGCGGCATCATCGTCGGCGGCAAACTCCTGGACGGCGACGGCGGCTACGGCTGCGAACTCGGCCACATGATCGTGAACCCGTACGACGGACGCCCGTGCGGATGCGGTTCGCGGGGATGCCTGGAGGCGGAGGTCGGCGAGCAGGCGCTGCTGGAGGCGGCCGGCCGGTCCGGCGAGTTGGTGGGCCGCGAGGGCATCAGGACCGTGGTGGCCGCCGCCGCCGACGGGGACGAGGCGGCGGCCGAGGCGCTGCGCCGGATCGGGGACTGGCTGGGCATCGGCGTGGCCAACCTGATCAACCTCTTCAACCCCGGGATGATCGTCTTCGGAGGCATGTTGCAGGACATCTACCCGGGCGCGGCCGACCAGGTGCACCGGCGGGTCGAGGCCAACGTGCTGGTGATCTCCCGGGAGCGGGTGTCGCTCCGCACCGCGGCCCTCGGCGACGACGCCACCCTGATCGGCGCGGCCGAACTGGCCTTCGCGGAGGTCCTGGCCAGCCCGCTGGAGACCCTCGCCCGCGGCACACTCTCCCCACTCGCCTGACCAACATGTGAAGCGGGATAAAGCGTGATGTTCCAGGGGTTGGAACTTGTCACCTTTTCAGTAGGTGGTCCTCCTACGCCGGATCGGCGACCATGAGTCGGCCGATCGGGGGCATTCACCGAGGGGGATTACCGCGTGCGAAGCGATGCCTCATTACCCAGCTATGAACGGCTCTTCGGGGAACTGGACTTCCGGGAGGGGGATGAGGCGAGGTCGGTCTACTCGCCGGCCGCCTATCTCGTCGATCTGCTCACGCTGCTGCGGGAGACGTTCGACGACACGTCCCTGCTGACCCGCCGTCCCGACCTCGGGCGCATCCCTCTCGACGCGAAGCACACCTTCGAGCTCACGCCGTATCTGGACATCGTCAACGGCGTGCTGGAGACGCTGGTCGGCGACGAGCCGTACGAGCGGCTGCGGGAGCTTCGCCATCCGTTCGCGCTGCCGTTCTCGCTGCGGAACGCGCGGCTGTCCACGTACCTGCGCCATCTGGACATCGATCCGGTGGAGTTCTACCGGCTGTTCGCCGCGCGGATCGACCGGGACACGGTGGCCCGGGAGTATCTCGGGCTGACGCCCGAGGACGCCGAGGTCGTGACCACCGAGGCGGCGGACGTCGGGGAGTTCTACGGGCTCGCGCCGGGGGAGACCACGGCCGTGCTGGCGGACGTCACGCGCTTCCTGACCGCCACCTCGATGACCGGCGCGGAACTGCGCGAACTGCTCTACCAGGACCCGCTCCTGGAGCGTTCCCCCGAGACCTTCTTCGTGCACCAGGGCGGCCAGGTCGTGTCCGTCGCCCCCGACGACCGCACCCTCGTGACCGGCGGCGGCGAGATCCCCGCGGCGTGGTTCGACCGTGTCAGCCGTTTCGTACGGCTCTCGCGCCGCACCGGCCTCTCCTTCACCGACCTGGACCTCGTCCTGACCTCGTGCGCCGGCGACACGCTCGACCTGGCCGGACTGCGTGCCCTCGCCGCGGCCGTGCACCTGCACCGCGCGCACGACCTGCCGTACGACACGATCGCCGCGCTGACCGCGCGCACGCTGCCGGTGACCGTGAACGACGTCCCGATCCCCTCCGGCGACCTGCTGGCCCCGCAGAACCGCGACTACCGGCGGCATTTGGCACGATCCATCGACCTGGCCGAGGCCGACATCGCCGAGGTCGTGCAGCGCTTCCGCGACCGGTACGCGAGCCCGCACCAGACCAGCCCGTTCGATCGGCCGCTGGACGTGGCCGCGCTGTCGCTGCTGCACCGGGTGGGCCGCCTGGTGGACACGCTCGGCCTCTCGGTCGGGGAGCTGTTCGGCGTGCTGGCCGCGCTGGAGGCCGATCCGTCGATCCAGCGGTACACGACCTTCCCCCTGCTGCCGGTGATCGAGCCGGCCACCCAGGACTGCCACCGCATCCTGGAGGGCACGGACGCCGCCTCCAGCCTGTGGCTCGCCCAGACGCTGGTCGCGGTGGTCGCCTGGATGCGGACCTGGGGCTTCGGCGGCCAGGAGCTGACCGAGATCCTCGGCGAGCCCGCCAAGCCGGAGGCCGAGGAGGAGCAGGACGCCGTGCTGGCCGGCATCAGGGACCGGTTCGAGACGGTCGGGCTGTCGCCCGGGGTGTTCGTGTCGGACCGGTTCGACGAGCGCGCCGCGGCGGTGATCCACGACGTGCTCATCGCGTACGAGGACGGGGTCGTCTCGCCGCGCGACCCTCGGCTGCTGCGCTTCGACCGGGCCAGGGCGGCCACCGCCGCGTACGACGCCGTCGCCGACCTGGCCGTGCTGACCAGGGAGGACTTCCTCGGGCTCGGCCTGGACGAGCGGCTCACCACCAAGATCTTCACCAACCTGGTGCTGTGCGGGCTGCTCCAGGCGGACGGCCGGCTCACCGGCGACGACGTGCCGGCCGGGCTGGTGCTGTCCAGCGACTTCGACGAGCTGGCGGCCCCGCTGTTCGAGGCGATGGCCGGTCTGGAGGGCGGCTTCTACCCCTCCGACCTGGCCAACGCCCTCCCCGAGCTGACCGAGGTCGAACAGGCCGAGCTGTACGACAACCTGCTCTACCACGGCTACCTCGACGAGTCGGGCGAGGTGGTCGATCCCGGCTTCTTCGCCGACCCGGAGAACGTCGCCCTGTTCACCGCCGGCGCCGACCTGGACGACGTGGTGGACGGCGTGCTGGCCACGCTGCGGGAGCGCATGGACTGGTTCCGCGAGGAGAAACTCCCGATCGACCTGGGGGCCTTCGCGGAGCTGCGGCTGACCGAGACCCAGCTGGTCACGCTCACCGAGAGCCTGCGCTTCAACGGCCTCCTGGACGCGGACGGCAATTACCAGGACAAGATCGCGCTCGGCGCGCTGCCGGTGGACGAGTTCGGGATCGCGCTGGAGTTCTACCCGATGCGCCGCCTGATCCTGGACGGCATGAAGGGCCAGATCGCGGCCCGCCGGGCCGAGCTGTCCACGTTCGGGCCCGGCGACTTCGCCCCGGTGGCCGACGACGTGATGAGCCAGCGGGTCGTCGACCGGCTCGACGGGAAGGTCACCACGGAAGGACGCGTACGCGAGGACGTGCGGGAGCTGTTCGCCGACCCGGAGGGATGGCTGGATCTCGGCGCCGGGTTCACCGAGGTGGACGGCACGCTGGTCTACCAGCGCGTGGCGGCGATCCTGCGGGCGCAGGCGCCGTACCGGCTGGATCTGGCGGCCCTGACCGAGTTGGGGTTCGACGACGAGGAGCGCGCGCTGCTGGTCGGCATGCTCATCGACGCCGGCCACCTGGACGACGCCCTGGCGGTGCCCGAGGAGCGGCTGCGCTACTTCCGCACGATCACCAACGCGCTCGACTTCACCGTGCCCGGCGTCGAGGACTACGACAAGGACATCTTCTTCCTGCTGCACGCCGTGGCGACCGAGCTGTCCGCCGGCGTCGCCGAGGTGCTCGACCGCCTCGACGCGCTCGCCGCCCAGCAGCGCCGCGCCCTGCTCACCGTCCTCCAGGACGTCTTCGGCATCGCCGCCCCCGTCGTCGAGGCCATCTGCACGGCCGTCACCCCGGACGCCCTCGACCTCCTGGTCGCGCCCGCCCTGGCCGAGGACGACGCGGCGGCCGACGACCCCCACTTCCGGCGCTCCTACCGGCGGATCCGGCGCTTCGCCCGGCTGGCCGGCAAGCTGGCCCTGGACCCGGTCGAGGTCGCGGTGGCCTTCCACGATCAGGACCTCGCGGGCAAGTTCCCCGAGCCGCTGGCCCTGCCCGCCGAACTCGACCGGTTCGACGCCCTGCTGGCCAGCGCCGACGGCAAGATCTACGTGTTCCAGGGCGCCGGCTACTGGACCTACTCCGCCGCCACGTACGCGCTGGCGGACCCCCGCCAGAAGCCGCTCACCGAGCTGTCGTCGCGCTTCGCGGGGCTGGCCGGCGTGGACGCCGCGTTCACGCAGACCGACGGCGGTGAGTGGATCGTCGGCCGGGGCGTGGACGGCGTCTCGCGCGCGTTCGTACGGCCGGCCGGCGGCACCCGCTGGCAGGCCAGGGAGCAGGTCTGGGGGAAGGTCAGGAACAACTTCGCCGATCCGCGGCGGATCGACAGCGCGTTCGTGGACGTCGAGGGCCGGACGTACCTGTTCAGCGGCGACCAGTACCTGCGCTACAGCACGGCGGACTACGCGTTCGCCGACGAGGGCTACCCGCGCGCGGTCACCGAGTGGTGGGAGGCGGAAGGCCGGGACGTGGCGCTGCCGGAGACGTTCCGGAAGGCGGTGGACGCCTGCTTCCAGGGGCTCGACGGCCGTACGCACCTGTTCACGGGGGAGCGGTGGGTCGCGGTGGGCGGCGCCGAGCAGCCGCTGACCGAGCGGTGGGGGAAGCTGCGCAACACCTTCGCCGACGCGGCCCGCGTGGACGCCGCCTACGCCGACGGGGAGGGATATCTCCTGTTCGCCGGGAACCAGGTGGTGCGCTACACCGACAGCCTGGAGAACACGGGGGTCCGCGTCGCGGACGGCTACCCCAAGCGCATCGAGGCGTGGCGGCCGGACGTGCCGGTCGAGTTCGAGGGAGCGGTCGAGGCGGCCTTCGCCGACGGCTCCGGGACCGTGCACCTGTTCAAGGACGGCAGGACGGTCGCGCTCGGCCCCACCGGCGTGTCGGCCGCGCCGACCGCGGAGCGCTGGGGCGTGCTCGCGCCCGTCCTGCCGAGCGGCACGGTCGACGCCGCGTTCGTCGGCCTGGACGGGAAGACCTACCTGTTCAGCGGCGACCGCTACCTGCGCTACTCCACCGCCGACTACTCGGTGGCGGACCTCGGCTACCCGCGCGGCATCGGGGGCGACTGGGGCGGGCTCGACCGGGTGGACGCCGCGTTCGTGATGGACGGCGCCACCCACCTGTTCGGCCCGGTCGGTCTCATCCTCGACCTGCCCGCCGACTACGAGGCCGAGCTGGCCTCCGGGCGGCTCAACCCCGCGCTGCGCCGCCGCCTCCAGGAGCACGGCGTCACCGTGGCCGCCGACGCGCCCGTGTCCGGCGCGTCGCCGGAGTGGCAGGTCGCCGCCGACGGCTCCCTCGTGCTCACCATCCGCCGCGCCGGCGAACGTCTCAAGGTGTACGGCGACGACACCCCCTTCTACGTGCGCTACTCCACCAGGAACTACACCGTCCCCGACGCCGGTTACCCGAAGCCGCTGGCCGACAACTGGTGGAACCTGCCGGTGACGCTGGCCGACGACCCCGGGTTCGCCAGGATCGACGCCGTGTTCACCGGCCGCGACAACCAGACGTGCCTGTTCTCCGGCGACCGTTTCGTCGTCTTCGACACCCGGCACCGCTGGTGGTCGGAGCCGCGTACGCTGCGCGACCGCTGGGACAGCATCCCGTTCACGAAGGTGGACGCCGCCTTCGTCGGCAAGGACGGCAAGACGTACGTGTTCTCCGGGGAGCGGTATGTCCGCTACTCGACGGCGGACTACACGCAGATCGACGACCGCTACCCGGCCACGGTGGCCAGGTTCTGGGGGAACGTCTCCAACGCCGTCGCCAGGACCGGGCGGGTGGACGCGACGCTGGTCACGGACGCGGTCGAGCTGGTCGACGGGGTCGAGACCAAGCGCACCTACACGTACCTGTTCTCCGGCGACCAGTACGTGCGCTACGAGGGCCACGACTACACGACCGTGCAGAACGGGTATCCGCGCGCGATCTCGTCGCTGTCCACGGAGCCGAGGCTGGGCGCGCTCACCGTGAAGCTGGACGGGGTGGACGCGGCGTTCGCCGACCGGCGCAACGTCTACCTGTTCCGGGGCGGGATGTGGCACGTCGTCTCCGACACCCTGTACCGGAAGTACGACGATCTCGACCTGGCGGGCATCACGTGCGCGTACGTGGAGAACGGCGCGGTGCTGGTCGAGGGGCCCGGCGGCTGGCGGCGGCATTCGGCGCTGGAAGGGCCGGTCGGGGGCACGCCGGTGCGGCCGCTGCGGCTGCGGAGTGTGCCGCCGGAGTTCCGGTCCGGCCTGGACGCGGTGCTGACCGGCGCGGACGGCACCACGTACCTGTTCAAGGGTCCGGCCTGTTACAACACGCGGATCAACCGCGACTACCCGCTCGCCGAGGAGTGGGGCCGCCCCCGTAACACGATTTATCAGGAAAACGCGGTTGATGCGGCGTTCGTGGGCCGGGACGGGAAGACGTACCTGTTCAGTGGGGACCAGTTCGTCACGTACAGCACGAACGCCGAGACCATCGACGGCGAGCCGAAGCCGATCAGCGAGCACTGGGGCGGGCTGGCGAGCGTGGCGCTCGCGTACGCGCGCAACGGGGTCACCTACCTGTTCGAGCACGCCGACGAGACCGGCATGATGCGCCACCTCGTCTACACCGGCGACGACGGCCCCTACCTGGAGCCCGACCCCGGCTACCCGATCGTGACCGACCAGACGTTCTGGAAGGCCCCGGACGGCTTCCCCGCGCCCGACGCGGTGCTCTTCGAGGGCGACACCATGCTGCTGCTCAGCGGCGAACGCTGCGTGCAGTTCAGCGAGGCCACCGGCCAGTGGTCCTACCCCCGCCCGATCGAGCGCATCTGGCGTGGCTTCGGCAAGGACCTGGAACCCGGCGACGCGCTGCGCACCGCGTTCACCGCGCTGGACGGCGCCACCTACTTCTTCTTCCAGGAGCGGTACGCCCGCTACGCCGACCGCGTGCTCGGCCCGCTCGCCCCGATCCGCGACCGCTGGGGCAGGTCGCTCAACCCGTTCGTCCCGCACGACGGCACCGGCGGCATCGACGCGGCGATCGTCTTCGGCGACGACACCACCTTCCTGTTCTCCGGCACCCAGTACGTGCGCTACACCGGCTCCGGATACCGCTACGTGGACCCCGGGTACCCGAAGCCGATCGCGGCCAACTTGCGCGCCGAACCGGCCTTCGCCAACCTGGCGGAGACCTTCGAGGACGCGGTCGCCGACCGGGGCGCCGGCAAGGTCGTGGACGCGGCGGTGGCCAACCCGCGCACCGCGTACCTGGTGGTGGGCGGCGCGCTGCACGTCGTCTCCCGCACGCCGGTCGGGTCGTACGAGATCGGCATGCTCGGCCGGGTCCGCAACACCATCGTGGACGACCGCAAGGTCGATGCCGCCCTCGTCCGCGACCAGCACACGTTCCTGTTCTCCGGCGACCAGTACGTGCGCTACACCGGCACCGAGTACGCCTACGCGGACGAGGGTTACCCGCGCACGATCGCGCCCTCGCTGGCGGCGGAGCTTGGCCTCGCCGCCCTGCCCGAGGAGTTCGAGGACGGCCTGGACGCCGCCTTCCGGTCCGCCGACGGGCAGGTCTACCTGTTCAAGGGCACCCGCTTCCTGGCCGGCGACGCCGTACGGCCGGTGACGGAGCAGTGGGGGAGGATCCGCAACGAGTTCGCGGCCGGACCGGTCATCGACGCCGCGTTCGTCGCCCCCTCCGGCGAGCTGTACGCCTTCCGCGGCGGCCAGTACATCCGCTACCGCCCCGGCGTGCTCGACCTGGTCGAGGAGGGCTACCCCCGGACCATCCGCGACGACTGGGGCGACCTGCCCGCCGCCTTCGAGGCCGGGATCACGGGCGCGTTCGTCCTGGAAGGCGCCACCTACCTCATCAAGGACGACCGGTACGTCCGCTACACCGGCCGCTACGACGTCCTGGACCGCACCTTCCCGCAGGCGTTCCGGCACCGCTGGTCCGACAAGGCCGACTACCGCCTCAGCGACGTGCACACGATCGTGCGCTTCGCCGAGCTGGCCAGGGCCCGGCCGGGGCTGGCCGACCTGCTCGGCGCGGGCGCGGCCGACCCGTACGAGCGGCTGGCCGCCCTGTTCGGGTGGGACGTGGACGAGCTGCGCTGGGTCAAGCGCAACGCCGGGGTCCTCACCGAGTTCCCGCTGGAGGAGGAGCGCTTCGAGGTCGAGTTCGTGCTGAAGCTCGTCGAGGTGTTCGCGCTGGCCGCGAAGGCCGGAACAGGGCCGTCCCGGCTCTACCCGGACGTGTGGGCGCGGATCTGGAGCCGCGCCGACCTCGACGGAGGCGCGGACGAGCTGCTGCGGCTGCTCGAACGGCGGCACGGCCCGGAGGACTGGAAGATCCTCGCCAAGACCATGCACGACGAGCTCAACCTGCTCAGACGCGACGCGCTGCTCCCGGCCGCGCTGCACCTGCACCCGGACATCGAGAACTCCAGGGAGCTGTACGAGCACCTGCTCGTGGACGTCGAGATGGGCGCGGTGGCCACCACCTCCCGCGTCCGGGAGGCCATCGCCGCCACCCAGCTCTACCTGCACCGCTACCTGCTCGACCTGGAGCGGCTGACCCCGCCGATGGGCGTGGACGAGGAGGACCTGCGGCAGAAGATCAGGACCTGGTGGTCGTGGCTGAAGAACTACCGGATCTGGGAAGCCAACCGGAAGGTGTTCCTCTACCCCGAGAACTACATCCGCCCCGAACTGCGCGACACCAAGACCCCGGCGTTCAGGGAGCTGGAGAACGACCTGCTCCAGGGCGAGATCACGGCCGACGCCGTGCTGCACGCGTACAAGCGCTACCTGGACGAGTACACCGAGGTGTCCCGGCTGGCCATCGCCGGCGCGTACGTCTACCGCGAGGACGACGCCGACGAGAACACCCGGCGCCTGGTGCTGTTCGGCCAGACCAGGACCGAGCCGCGCCGCTACTACTACCGGGAGGCCGAGTTCCGGGACGGCGAACGGCTGTCGGCGACCTGGGAGCCGTGGCTCAAGGTGGACATCCAGATCGACGCCGAGCGGGTGGACCCCGTGCACGCCTTCGGCCGGGTGTTCGTCTTCTGGACCAACGTCGAGACCATCCCGCCGCCCGCCACCGGCGCGACCACGATCGTCACCAAGCAGGACGGCGACAAGCAGAACGTCAGCGCGCCGCCGCCCCGGTACCGGGTGCGGATCTCCTACTCCTTCTGCAACCTGAACCAGGAGTGGGTGCCCGCGCAGATGCTGCCGCCGGGCCCGGAGGTGGTCGGCCCGATCACCGACGTCAGCCTGTTCGTGCAGGCCTCCGCCACCCTCTCCGGCGACACCCACGACTCCATCGTGATCTCCTGCTCCTACACGGCGCACACCCCGGCCGGTCCGGTCCCGGGCAGCACCGCGTTCGCGCTCACCCCCGAGCTGTACGCCGTGCCCGTGGCCGCCGCCACCCGGCCGGCCAGGATCGTCGAACTCTCGAAGATCTTCAACGAGCCCGTGGACACCCGCACCCTGGTCCGCTTCAACATGCCGGTCAACTCCCCCGACGGCCCCTGGTTCAGCGTGGACCACAAGGGCGGCAGCCTGCTCTGCCGACCGATCACCGTCGCCCCCGGCGACGACCCGCCCGTGCAGCCGCTCAAGGGCAACAGCCACCGGCTGCCCGTCTGGGAGCGCATCGACGCGGGCTTCGAACTGCCGGACGGCACCCGCTACTTCTTCGACAACCTCACCCAGCAGTTCCTGGTGACCCGGACGAAGGGCAAGCTGCGCAGCACCAACGAGTCCACCGCCGCCCGCTGGGGCGTGATCAGCAACGGCCTGACCTCGACCGGGGTCGTGGACGCGGTGCTGGTCCGCAAGGAGCACACGTACGTGTTCTCCGGCCGCGAGTACTACCGCTACCACGGGGGACGGCCGTTCGGCGCGGTGGACCCCGGCTACCCCAAGCCCATCGAGAGCAACGACGAGGGACTGCCGCGCTGGTCCAGGATCGACGCCGCGTACACGGCGGCCAACGGCACCGAGTACTTCTTCTCCCACGAACGCGACGGCTACGTGGAGTCGGGCGCGCTCGACCAGCTCAGGCCGGTCAAGGACAAGTGGGCGGTGCCGTCCAGGAGCCGGGTGGACGCGGTGCTGCCGCGGCGCAACCAGCTGTTCGTCTTCTTCGGCGAGCACTACCTGCGCTACTCGGGTGAGGGCCGCGCCGACGAGGGCTACCCGAAGCGGCTCGCCGACAACGACGACGGGCTGCCGCGCTGGTCGCGGATGGGCGCCGCCTTCTCCTACCGCAACACGCCCTACTACTTCGACAACAACGACGGCACCTACGTGGTCCAGGGCTCCGGCGGGCTGGAACGGCCGCAGTCCAGCCGCGAACTCGGGCGCGTCCCGACCGCGATCACCCGTACCGGCGCCGTCGACTCGGCCCACCTGTCCAACGGCCACCTCTACCTGACCAGCGGCGAGGAGTACGTCCGCTACACGCTCGGCGCCGACGGCGGCGTCCCCGAGGCCATCGACGCCGGCTACCCCAAGCCGCTGGCGGCCAGGGTCAAGGCCGTCTTCCGCCGCGGCGACATCCGCTACGTGTTCGGCACCGGCCGGTACGCGGTCATCGGCGCGAACCAGGAGCTCGGCACGCTGCGGGCGGACTCGTTCATCGACATCGGCGGCAACTGGCGGTCGCTGCCCGCCGACTTCTTGACCCGGTTCACCGGGGCGATGGACACCGACAGCGACCTCTACCTGTTCCTCGGCGACCACTACGTGGCGGCGTCGAAGAGCGCGAGCGTGCCGCGGCCGTACGAGTTCGCGACGTTGCCGCACGAGGTGGTCCGGCTCACCTCCAGCACCGCGTTCGAGCTCAACCGCACGCTGCTCACCGGCGGCGTGGCCGCGCTGCTGGCCCCCGGGACCCAGGAGATCAACGAGCTGCCCGCGTTCGGCCGGGACACCCCCGACCCGACCACCATCGTGGTCCACCCGTGGGTGACGGACGTGCCGGCCAGCTCCCACCTGGACTTCCAGAGCCCGAGCGGGCGCTACTACTGGGAGATCTTCTTCCACGCGCCGCTGCTGATCGCGCAGGCGCTCAACGCGGCCCAGAAGTTCGAGGACGCGCGGCGCTGGTACGAGTACATCTTCGACCCCACCGAACTGGACCGGTACTGGCGGTTCCTGCCGTTCCTGGCCGTGGACGTGCGGGCCCTCGTCCGCGCCTGCCGGGCCGACCTGGACGCCCTCGGCTCGCGGGCCGACGACGTGGCCGGGGAGCTGCGGCCGATCCTCGACGAGGTGGCGGAGATGGCCCCCGCCTTCGACCGGGCGCGCGACTTCACCCCGGCCGAGTACGTGACCCTCGCCGGTCTCGCCGCCCGGGTGCGGCCCATCGAGCTGGCCCTGAACGGGCGTCCCGAGCTGCAGGAGAAGGTCTTCATGCTCGGGCGGCTGCGCCGGCAGTGCGAGCTGATGGGCGACCGGGACGCGCTGCTCAGGGCGTACCTGGAGGATCCGTTCGATCCGCACGCGATCGCGGAGCTGCGGCCGGTGGCGTACCGGCGGGCGGTGGTCATGGCCTACATCGACAACCTGCTCGACTGGGGCGACCTGCTCTTCCGGCAGTACACGATGGAGAGCATCGACGAGGCGCGGATGCTCTACATCTTCGCCTACGACCTGCTCGGGCGGCGCCCGCAGGGCGTCGGGACGCGTACGCTGCCGCCCACCCGTACCTACGGCGAGCTGCCGGGCGCGGTGGAGGATCCGTACGCGGAGCGGCTGACGGCGGGCGGGAGCATGCTCGACGGCATGGGCGCCATCCACGGCAGCGTGGCCGGCTCCTACTTCTACATCCCCGACAACACGCTGCTGGAGGACTACTGGACGCGGGTCGAGGACCGGCTGCGCAAGATCAGGCAGTCGCTCAACATCCTCGGCGTCAGCCAGCCGCTGCCGCTGTTCGAGCCGCCCGTGGACGTGATGGCGCTGGTGCGGGGCGCCGCCGCCGGGCTCACCCCCGACCAGGTCGGCGCGGGTGTGACCGCGCCCGTGCCGCACTACCGGTTCGCCTTCCTGCACCGTAAGGCGCAGGACCTGGTGGACCGGGTCCGCCAGTTCGGCAACGACCTGCTGGGCGTGCTGGAGCGCAAGGACAACGAGGAGCTCACCCTGCTGCAGAACCGGCAGGAGGCCGCCATCCAGGCGCTGACCAGGTCCGTCAGGGAGGCGCAGGTCAAGGTGGCCGTCGAGACCCTGGGTGAGGCGGAGGCGTCACTGGCGGCGGCCAAGTCGCGGGCCACCTACTACGAGGGCCTGATCGCGGCCGGGATCAGCGCCACCCAGCAGGCCCAGATCGACTCGATGACGGGCGCCGCCGTCTCCCACTTCATCGCCAGCGGCCTGAAGGTCGGCTCGGCCATCGCGTACGCGCTGCCGCAGGTGCTCGCCGGGCCCTTCATCATGGGCACCGAGTTCGGCGGCGAGCAGGCCGGCGAGGTGCTGGACAAGGGCGCCGAGATCGCCGAGTCCCTGGGCGAGGGCCTGAGCGTGCTGGGCGAGCTCTTCGGCGTACGCGCCGAGCAGGAGCGCCAGGAGGGCGACTGGAAGTACCAGCTGATGATGGCCGAGGCCGACATCGTCCAGCTCCAGCACCAGGTCAACGCCTCCGGGCACCAGGTGGCCATCGCCGAACGCGAACTGGAGATCGTCAACCAGGAGATCGCCAACCAGCGTGAGGTCGCCGCCTTCCTCAAGGACAAGTTCAGCAACCTCCAGCTCTACCAGTGGATGTCGGGACGCCTGTCCGGGCTGTACTTCCAGACGTACGACATGGCCCACGAGATGGCGAAGTCCGCAGAACGCGCCTACCAGTACGAACGGGGCGTCGACGAGGCGTTCGTCCAGCCGGTCTACTGGGAGGGCCGCCGCAACGGGCTGCTCGCGGGCGACAGCCTGAGCGTGGACCTGGAACGGCTCGGCAAGGCGTACGTGGACGGGGACAGCCGAGGGCTGGAGATCACCAAGAAGGTGTCGCTGCTCCAGCTGGACCCGCTGGCGGTGCTCGCCTTCAGGAACGAGGGCCGCTGCGAGTTCGCGCTCCCCGAAGCCCTCTTCGACCGGGACTTCCCCGGCCACTACCGGCGCAGGATCAGAACCCTGTCGGTCACCTTCGACGGCTACGAAGGCCCGCTCGGCGTCAACGCCACCCTCACCCAGCTCGGCCACAAGACGGTCCTGTCGGCGGACCCGAAGGGCGTCAAGTTCCTGCTCGACGCCAAGGGCGCCCCGCCCGCGTCCGTACGGTCCGACTGGCGGCCCAGCCAGCAGATCGCCCTCTCCGACCTGGAGGAGGGCCGCGACAACAACGGGCTGTTCGAACTCCGCTTCGACGACGACCGGTACCTGCCGTTCGAAGGGACGGGCGCGGTGTCCACCTGGCGGCTGGAGGCGGCGGGGCCGGTCGACCTGTTCGACGTCACGGTCACCGTCAAGTACACGGCCGAGCAGGGTGGGGAGGTCTTCGGCAACGCGGTGAAGGGCATGCTCAAGCCGTATCCGGCGGCGCGGTACTTCGACGTGGCCGGGGAGTTCCCCGACGAGTGGAGCCGGCTCTTCGAGGACGAGGACGGCGCGCTCGTGCTGCCCCTCTCGCCCGAGATGTTCCCTGGCATGAACGGGCGGCAGATCACCGGCATCCACGCCACGTACCAGCTCGCGGAAGGCGGCTCGGCGCGGTTCCTGCTCAACGGGGATCCGCGCATGGCCCTCGACCACGGCAAGCTGCTGCGCACGCCCGGCCTCGGCGTGGGCGGGCCGACGTGGCGGCTGGTGCTGGACGGAGATCCGCAGGCGCTCCTGAACGCCGGCCTGATCCTGATGTACCGCGCGGGCGCACGCTGACGCCCGGAGCCCCGAAGCAGACCGCTTCGGGGCTCCCGCCCGTCACTCGGAGACGGCTTTCCGGTCAGGGCAGGCCGATCAGGTGGGTGGCGCCCAGGAAGAACGCGGCGCGCACGTTCTTGTCCCCCACCGCCCTGCGTATCGTCTCCGCGGAGTCGCTCGCCTGCCCGTAGTCGGCGTGCATCAGCGAATCCTTGGGCGTCGTGCCCAGGCCGAGCTCGCCGAGCAGGCGACGGCACAGCTCCGGCGACTTCCCGACGTCCTCGGCGAGCTTCGCGAAGACGTCCACGGTGAGCAGGTCCACGAAGCCTTCCTTCAGCACCTGCCCATGCCCGATGGTGGTCGCTTTCGCGGTGAAGGCCGGATGTGCCAGCCGGTGCAGGAATTCGTGCACCAGCGTCCGGAGCGTCCGCCAGCGCCAGTCGGCCTTCGTCCCCCACGTCTCGTTCGGCAGGATGGGCTGGATCGAGATGTTGCCCTCGCCTCCGGTGTGCGCGCCCGTCCGCTTGATGAGCACGTGCACCGACCGCCAGATCCGCTCGCCCTTCAGGAACTCGGCGAGCAGCCGATCCAGCTCCTGGACGTCCTCCGCGCGGTTCCCGTCGAAGGACGCCTGCACGAGCGGCGCGTCGTACTTGGCGGCCCGGCCGATCAGCTGGGCCCGGTTCCGCAGGTAGTTGAGCAGGTGCTCGGGCTCCGTCGGCAACTCGGCCGTGCTCTGCACCCGGTCGGCGTACCGGAAGCCCTCCCAGTACGGACCGTCCTGGCAGGCCAGCGGGTACGGCCCGAGCGCCCTGGCCACGTAGTCCTGGACATAGGAGGCCACACCCCTGACCCGGTCGAGAGGCTCCGCCTCCAGCGGCTCGTCCCCGCGCCGCCAGTATCCGATCTCCGTGTCCATCATGGTCTCCAGCGCGGGCAGCAGCGTGTCCCGCAGCACGTCCTTCTTCAACGGGCCGATCGCCTGGCCGCCGGAGCCCCGGGGGTTGTAGAGGCCGTCGATGACGCGCGCGTACTGGTCCGGCGGCGGCTTCAGCTCGCGGGTCAGCACCGATCCGGCCCAGCCGCCGACCGACAGCACCTCGCGTTCGAACGCCTGGTCCGGGTCACCCGGCATGGTGGTGTGCCGGCCCGCGCGCTTGAGCAGCCGGGCGACGGCGGCCGCGTGGTCGAACTCCGGCGGCAGCGTGCCCCTGTTGGAGGCGTGCAGATACAGGGCGTGCGTCAGCCACCAGCGGTCGTTCTCGCCGAGACTCTCGACGTGCGGCCAGAGCTCCTCATCCGAGCCCAGCAGCGTGTTCAGCCCGTTGAAGAAGTTCTCCTCCGTGTCCGGCGTCACCTTGACCAGGGCGCTGTAGTCGACCTTCGCCTGGAGGCCGGGCTGGTCGCCGAACGCCACATCCGGCTGCCGCCCGACCCGCACCTGACGTACGGGCCGCTCGCCCGTCTGGACCGTCTCCTGCCGCTGGATGCGGTCGACCTGATCGACCCGGTCGTTTCGCCCGGAACCCTTGTCCTTGACGAGAGCGGGCTGATCCTCCGTGAGGCTGGTCGTCTGCTGCCGGGGGACGATCCGGGGAGTGGCCCTGTTCAGGCCGTCGATTCGCGGCTTATCCTCCAGCCTCGACGGAGTCGACTCCGTGGGCGCACGGTTGTCCTTACGCGTGGGTGATTTCGACCTCCGCTTGTACACCAGCCCATGCTCGCGTAACCACACGAATCCCCGAAGTAGCCACAAAGCAACACCTCAGGACGAGGCCTCCTGTACCTTCTCTGGTGAGCGGGCTGATCCGCCGTGTGCTGGTGAGGGCGGAACGTGGAAGCCATCTTCTCCACCCGGGACGTCAGGGTGGTCCTCGCGGCGGCGGCCTCGTTACAGAAGACCACCCAGGGCTTTCTGGCCGACTACGACCAAGCCCGTGCCGACGTCCAGAAGGCGCTGTCCGTGGTCCGGACAGAGGCCGCGCAGCGGGACCTGGCCGCGATTCCGCTGCACCGGCTCAAGGACGTGACGGAAGGCCGCCTCCGGCTGGGACCGCTCGAACAGGCGGGCTACACCTCCGTACGGGACGTTCTCCGCGCCACTCCCTACGAGTTGCAGCTGCTTCCCGGGGTCGGACCGCAGTCGGCGCGGCACATCCACGCCGCCGCCCAGCAGATCGAGCGCGCCGTGGCGGACTCCGTCAGCGTGCGCATCGACGTCGACCGGCAGGACGCCCCCGCCACCGACCTGCTCAAGGCCCTGAAACGGCTGGTCAACGCCGGTCCCACCCTGGAGCGTACGCATCGGCTGGCCGGGACCGTACAGGCCAGGCTGGCCCAGGCCGTCCCCGCGGCGCGACCCGCGCGGAGCCGCCTGCGCATGCTGTTCGCCGGGGCCAAGGGCCGCGACCGGGCCAGGGAGGCCGTACGCGAGATCTCGTCCCTGCTCGCCGAAGCCACGGCGGACGAGGCGGCGACGCTCTTCGCGCAGGCGTCCGTCGATCTGCTCCGCCCGGTGAGCGGCGATTTCGAAGCCTGGACGGACTACGAGATCCAGGCGCCCGAATACCAGGGCCTGCTGGCCGAGATCTCCGGCGTCGGCCCCGACCGGCCGGCCGCCGAAGGTTTCCTCTCCGAGGACATCGCCGAGCGGGTCAAAGCCCAGGAACTCGACGACACGCACCGGACGGTCTCGCTGCGCGGATACCAGGCGTTCGGCGCCCGCTACGCGCTGGCCCAGCGCCGGGCGATCATCGGCGACGAGATGGGCCTGGGCAAGACGGTCGTCGCCATCGCCGCGCTCGCCCACCTGAGGGCGGGGGGCGGCACGCATTTCGTCGTGGTCTGCCCGGCGAGCGTCCTGATCAACTGGCTGCGGGAGATCGAGCGCCGGAGCACCCTCAAGGCGTACCCGCTGCACGGCCCGGAGCGCGCCGAGGCCACTGCGGAATGGGTCCGCCGCGGGGGCGTCGCGGTGACCACGTTCGCCATGCTCGACCAGCTCGCCATTCCCGGCGGCCTGGCCGTGGAGATGCTGGTGGTGGACGAGGCGCATTACATCAAGAATCCCGGCGCCAAACGCTCACTGGCCGTCGCCGCGTGGTGCTCGCGCGTCGACCGGGTGCTCTTCCTTTCCGGTACGCCCATGGAGAACCGGGTCGAGGAATTCCGCAATCTGGTCGCGTACCTCCAGCCCGGGCTGGCTGCCGAGCTCCGGCTGAACGACAGCGTGGCCGGGCCCACCGCGTTCCGTAAAGCGGTCGCCCCCGTGTACCTCCGGAGAAACCAGCAGGACGTCCTGGACGAACTCCCGCCGGTGCTCCGCGTCGACGAGTGGGAGGAGATGAGCGCGGCGGACCTGGACGTCTACCGGAGCGCGGTGTCGGCCGGGAAATGGATGCTCATGCGCCGCGCCGCGTACGCGGTCCCCGCCGAGTCGGCCAAGCTCGAACGGCTCGTGGAAATCGTCAAGGAAGCCGCCGACAACGAGCTGAAAGTCATCGTCTTCTCCTATTTCCGGGACGTGCTCGCGGTGGTGGGCGAAGCCCTCGGACCGCACGTCCACGGGCCGATCACGGGCGGGCTCTCGGCGGCACGCCGCCAGCGGATCGTCGACACGTTCTCGGCGGCGGCCGGTCACGCCGTCCTGCTCAGCCAGATAGAGGCCGGCGGAACCGGCCTGAACCTGCAGGCCGCGTCCGTCGTGATCATCTGTGAGCCGCAGCTCAAGCCGACCGTGGAAGCCCAGGCCATCGCGCGTGCGCACCGCATGGGACAGGTCCGTACGGTTCAGGCGCACCGGCTGCTCACCGTGGACAGCGTGGACGAGCGGCTGCTGGAGATCCTGGACGACAAGGCGGAACTCTTCGACGCGTACGCGCGCAGGAGCGAGGTCGCCGAGAACACGGCCGGCGCGATCGACATCTCCGACGAATCCGTGGCCCGGCGCATCGTCGAGGAGGAGCAGCGCCGCCTCGCCGCGGGCAATGTCTGATCCGCGGAAAATGTCGCCAGGGTCCCGTACGCTCTCGCCCATTGATCAGGAGAGCGGGAGGCGTCATGACATATCTGGAATTGTCGGAAGACAGCGGTAGCGCGCACAAGTACTACGAGGTCATCGTCTCCGGCACGGATGTGTCGATCACTTATGGCCGGATCGGGGTCCCGGGGCAGACCAAGGTCTCGTCCTTCGCGAACGCCGAGAAGGCCCAGGCGGCGGCCAAGAAGAAGATCGACGAGAAGTTACGCAAGGGGTACGCGCCGGCGGTGCGGGGGGTGCGGCAGCGGCGGGCGGTGACCCGGCGGCCGATCGTGAGCCGGGCGTCCACCGCACGGCGGGCGCCGGTGCTGTGGCGCTTCGCCAGCGGGTCGGCCGCGTTCGGCATCTTCGTGGACCAGGACCGGTGCTGGGTCGGCAACCAGCGCGGCGACGTCTACAAGGTGACGCACGACGGCTCGGTGGTCGGCCACTTCAAGCTGCCCGACGGCGTCAAGTGCATCGTCGGCGACGACTTCTGGATCTACGCGGGGGCCGACGACGGCCGCGTCTACGACCTTTCCGGCAAGGTGCCGCGGGTGGCGTACGAGATCGCCGAGGACGTGGACATCTACTGGCTGGACATCTACGACGGCGTGCTCGGCGTCTCCGACGTGGCCGGGCGGATCACCGCCATCGACCACGAGGACGAGTTCCAGTGGGAGCGCAAGAGCAACGGATCCTCGGGCTGGATGGTGCGCTGCGACGGCGACGCCGTCTACCACGGCCACTCCGGCGGCGTGGCCCGCTACGACGCCGCCGACGGCAGGCCGGTCTGGCAGCGGAACATCCCCGGCGCGGTCCTGTTCGGCTGGCAGGAGGAGCGTTCGGTCTACGCCGGGACGAGCGCCGACCGCGTGGTGCGCCTGGCCAAGGCCGACGGCGCCGAGGAGGCCACCTACCACTGCGACGACACCATCTACTCCTGCGCCACTGCCCCCGGCGGCCGGTACGTCTTCGCCGGCGACAGCTCCTCCTCCGTCTACTGCTTCGACGAGAACGGCACCCGCCTGTGGAAACTCGCCACCGGCTGCGGCTCCGCCCTGTCCATGCAGTACCTCGACGAGCGCCTCTACATCGTCACCGGCCAGGGCACGCTGGCCTGCATCGACGCCTCTGAGCAGGCGATCCTGGCCGCCCAGTCCGGCACCGTGCCCGAGCCGGTGGACGTGAAGGCCGCCGCCGGACTGCCCGCCGTCGAGCCGACCCTCGTCGTGGAGACCGCCGACCTCTCCGACGAGGGCATCACCGTGGAGTGCTTCCCGGACGGCGACCGCCTGCGGGTCCGGGTGATCTCCCCCGGCTACGACCAGGGCTGGCACGTGCAGTTCCCGAAGGGCATCCGCGAGGCCGGTGCCCGCTACCTGGTCGAAGGCATCCGCACGGCCGGCAGCGGCGGCTTCTATCGCGCGTACGGCGAGATCCGCCGTCTGCACTGAACCCCCACCTGACGACCATTCAGGACCGCTGACGACAATGGGCCGTCCCGGCACTGGACAGCGCCAGTCAGAAACGTAACCCTGGAATGCTTCCACAGCGCGAAGATCGCCGAAGGGACCGTTTCATCCATGCGAATGTGGCACCGTGTAACCATCTTCTTCGCCTGCATGGCTGGATTGCTGATTTTCGGGGCGGCCTCGATCTACCAGTCGCTGGACAGGGAGTGTTTCCCGGGAAGCGACGCGGTGCTTTCCCAATTGACCTCGGACGATATACTCGACAGCCATCCCGCGGCGTCCACGCCCGACGGTGACCTGTACACGGGCTGCGAGACGGACGACCACTACCTGACGGTCGGCCGATCTTTTGAAACCACGGATGAGATTTCCGACGTCGTGGCGTTCTACACGGAGCGCGCGCAATCGCTGGGCTGGACTCCCGTGGAGGTCGAAGCGTTGCCGAGTTCGGTGTGCTTCAGCCGTCCCGTGGCGAACACCATGGCTTATTACAGCGTCAACGTGGAAAACGCCCGGGCCTATTACGTAAACATTTCCGCCGCCGAGACCGCCGCGGCGTCTCCCGACGTGCTGTGCTGACCTCCCCCGCGTGAGACCCCCCGCGTGAGCCCTCTTCGAGCCGTCTGAGCACGGCTGTTCCCGACCGTTGACGGGACTGTTGCGCGTATGTAACATCCGATCAGCGATACGCAAGAAGCTTGCAAAAAGCCATCCAATTTCTCGCTGTTCCTCGCAACTCAGGGATTGCACTGCGTCCGTGCACTTGTCCCGCATCCGTGTGCGGTGAAGGCGCATGCCTTCGTGCCGCGACCCAGTCATGCCTGACGAGAGAAGACGAACGCGAATGAGAAGACTGAACCTGCCGTTACGGCTGGTCGCGACCGTGGTCGCGGCCGGCCTGCTCGTGGTGGGGGCCGTGGTTCCGGCCTCCGCCGCGGGCGGACCCAACCTGTCGCTGGGCAAGGCGACCCAGGCGAGCACCACCACGGCCGGGCACGCGGTGTCGGCCGTCAACGACGGTGACCAGTCCACCTACTGGGAGAGCGCGAACAACAGCTTCCCGCAGTGGGCGCGGATCGATCTGGGCACGGCGACGAGCGTCGACCAGATCGTGCTGAAGGTGCCCGCGCCGAGCGCGTGGCAGACCCGTACCCAGACGCTGTCGGTCCAGGGCGGCGCGGACGGCACGAACTACAGCACGGTCGTGGCCTCGGCGAACTACACGTTCAACCCGGCGACCGGGAACACGGTCACGATCAACTTCGCGGCGGCCAGCCACCGGTACTGGCGCGTCAACATCACCGCCAACACCGGCTGGCCCGCCGGGCAGATCTCCGAGTTCGAGATCTACGGCGCGGACGGCGGCGGCGGGGGCGGCAACCTGGCCGCCGGCCGGACCATGACCGGCAGCAGCGTCGCGCAGAACTACGTGGCGTCCAACGCCAACGACGGCAACCAGGCCACCTACTGGGAGAGCGTCAACAACGTCTTCCCCGAGTGGCTCCAGGTGGACCTCGGCTCCTCGGTCAGCGTCAACCGGGTCGTGCTGAAGCTGCCGGCCTCGGGCTGGGCGACCAGGACGCAGACGCTCGCCGTACAGGGGAGCACGAACGGATCCTCGTTCACCGACATCGTCGGATCCGCGGGCTACGTGTTCAACCCGGCCGGCGGCAACACCGTGACGATCAACTTCACTACCGCCGTCACCCGGTACGTCCGGCTCAACATCACCGGCAACACGGGCTGGGCCGCCGGCCAGATCTCCGAGTTCGAGGTGTACGGCCCCGGCGGCACGGTCGACCCCGTACCGCCCAGCGCTCCCACGAACCTGGCGTTCACCGAGCAGACGCCCGGCCAGGTACGCCTGACCTGGACCGCCTCGACCGACAACGTGGGCGTGACCGGGTACGACATCTACGCCAACAACCAGTTCCGGGCCAGCGTCGGCAACGTCACCACGTACACCGACACCCAGCCGCTGAGCGCCACGGTCACCTATTTCGTCCGGGCCAAGGACGCGGCCGGGAACCCGTCGGCCAACAGCAACAGCGTGACCCGCCAGGGCCAGTCGGTCGACGACCAGGACCCGAGCGCGCCCGGCAACCTGGCCTTCACCCAGCCGGCGAGCGGCCAGATCCGGCTGACCTGGACGGCCTCCACCGACAACGTGGGCGTGACCGGGTACGACGTCTACGCCAACAACTCCTTCCGCGCCAGCGTCGCCGGAAATGTCCTGACGTACACGGACACGCAGCCGGACAGTGCCACGGTGACGTATGTCGTACGCGCCAAGGACGCGGCCGGCAACGAGTCGGCCGACAGCAACAGCGTGACCCGGACCGGCACCGGCAACCCCGGCTCCAACCTGGCCCTCGGCAAGGAGATGGTGGAGTCCGGGCACGTGCACAGCTTCGTGGCGGCCAACGCCAACGACAACAACACCGCCACCTACTGGGAGGCCAACTCCGGCGCCTTCCCGAACACGCTGACGGTCAAGCTGGGCGCCAACGCGGTGGTCAGCTCGGTGGTGGTGAAGCTGAATCCGGGTTCCGAGTGGGGTACCCGTACCCAGAACATCCAGGTGCTGGGCCGGGAGCAGAGCGCGACCGGCTACAGCAACCTGGTGTCGGCGGCCAACTACACCTTCAACCCGGCCTCCGGCGGCAACTCGGTCACCATCAACCTGAACGCGACCGTCGCCGACGTGCAGCTGCGGTTCACCAGCAACACCGGCGCGCCCGGCGGCCAGGTCGCCGAGTTCCAGGTCTTCGGCGTCCCGGCCCCCAACCCGGACCTGACCGTCACCGGCGTCTCGTGGACCCCGACGTCCCCGAACGAGACCAGCGCGATCACCCTGTCGGCCACCGTCCGCAACGCCGGCACCGCCGCCAGCGCCGCGGACAGCGTCAACTTCAACCTCGGCGGCGCGCTGGTCGGCACCGCCACCCTGCCCGCCCTGGCCGTCAACGCCACCGCCACGGTGACCGCCGCCATCGGCACCCGCGCGATGGGCAGCTACGAGGTCAGCGCCCGGGCCGACGCCGACAACACCGTCTTCGAGCAGAACGAGGCCAACAACGTCCTGGTCGCCTCCTCGCCGCTGGTGGTGGCCCAGGCTCCGGGCCCTGACCTCCAGGTCACCGGCATCACCTCCAACCCGCCGAACCCGGCCGTCGGCGCGCAGGTCACCTTCACCGTGGCCGTGAACAACCGCGGCACCACCGCCTCGGGCGTGACCACGGTCACCCGCCTGTCGGTGGGCGGGACCACGCTCAACACCAACACGGCGTCCATCGCCGCCGGGGCCACCGCCAACGTGGCGATCACCGGCAGCTGGACCGCCACCAGCGGCGGCGCCACCATCACCGCCACCGCCGACGCCACGAACGTGCTCACCGAGACCAACGAGGGCAACAACACGCTCTCGCAGTCGATCGTGGTCGGACGCGGCGCGGCCGTCCCGTACGTCGAGTACGAGGCCGAGTCCGCCAGCTACCAGGGCACCCTGCTGACCGCCGACCCGCTGCGCACCTTCGGCCACACCAACTTCGCCACCGAGTCCTCCGGCCGCCAGTCGGTCCGGCTCAACAACACCGGCCAGTTCGTGGAGTTCACCTCGACCAACCAGGCGAACTCGATCGTTGTCCGCAACTCGATCCCCGACGCCCCGGGCGGCGGCGGCACCGAGGCCACGATCAGCCTCTACATCAACGGGACCTTCGCCCAGAAACTGACCCTCTCGTCCCGGCACAGCTGGCTCTACGGGAACACCGACCAGCCCGAGGGCCTGACGAACACCCCGCAGGCCGACGCCCGGCGGATGTTCGACGAGTCGCACGCGCTGCTCTCGCAGAGCTACCCCGCCGGGACCAGGTTCCGGCTGCAGCGCGACGCGACCGACAACGCGACCTTCTACATCATCGACCTGATCGACCTGGAGCAGGTCGCGCCCGCGGCGAGCCAGCCGGCCGGCTGCACCTCGATCACCCAGTACGGCGCCGTCCCCAACGACGGCCTCGACGACACGACCGCCATCCAGCGGGCGGTCACCGACGACCAGAACGGCGTCATCAGCTGCGTCTGGATCCCGGCGGGCCAGTGGCGCCAGGAGAAGAAGATCCTCACCGACGACCCGCTCAACCGGGGCCAGTTCAACCAGGTGGGCATCAGCAACGTCACCATCCGCGGCGCCGGCATGTGGCACTCCCAGCTGTACACGCTGACCGAGCCGCACCTCGCCCAGGGCAGCATCAACCACCCGCACGAAGGCAACTTCGGCTTCGACATCGACAACAACGTGCAGATCTCGGACATCGCGATCTTCGGTTCCGGCCGCATCCGCGGCGGTGACGGCAACGCCGAGGGCGGCGTCGGCCTGAACGGCCGGTTCGGCCTCAACACCAAGATCAGCAACGTCTGGATCGAGCACGCCAACGTGGGCGTCTGGGTCGGCCGCGACTTCGACAACATCCCCGACCTGTGGGGACCGGGCGACGGCCTGGAGTTCAGCGGCATGCGGATCCGCAACACGTACGCGGACGGCATCAACTTCACCAACGGCACCCGCAACTCGAAGGTGTTCAACTCCTCGTTCCGCTACACCGGCGACGACTCCCTGGCCGTCTGGGCCAACAAGTACGTCAAGAACCAGGCCGTGGACATCGCCCACGACAACCAGTTCATCAACAACACGATCCAGCTCCCGTGGCGCGCCAACGGCATCGCGGTCTACGGCGGGTACGGCAACAAGATCGAGAACAACCTCATCTACGACACCATGAACTACCCCGGCATCATGCTGGCGACCGACCACGACCCGCTGCCCTTCTCCGGGACGACGCTGATCGCCAACAACGCGCTCTACCGGGCCGGTGGCGTCTTCTGGAACGAGGACCAGGAGTTCGGCGCGATCACCCTGTTCCCGCAGGGCCCGGACATCCCCGGCGTCACGATCCGCGACACGGACATCTTCGACTCCACCTACGACGGCATCCAGTTCAAGACCGGCGGCGGCAACATGCCGAACGTCACCATCACGAACGTGAGGATCGACAAGTCCAACAACGGCGCCGGCATCCTGGCCATGAGCGGCGCCCGCGGTAACGCGAACCTGACCAACGTGACCATCACCAACTCGGCCACCGGCAACATCGTGCGCCAACCGGGCACACAGTTCGTCATCAACGGCGGCTGACCGCCTGACGGCCGCGCGGCGTGCTCCTCTCACCCAGGAGCACGCCCGTGGCCGTCACCGCTGTCCCAGTCCAGGCGCTTGATGACCCACGCGGGCAGGGACCAGATGGGGTTGCCGGGCGCGAGGTCCCCTTCCTCGACGACGGGATAGAAGGGGTCGACCATGTGGAACCCGTCTTTCCCGCCCACCCAGGCGTCCACGTTGTACTCGCAGCTCACCTCGGCGTAATCAGACTCGTCGTCGACCCGGATTTCGACGCGGAAGGCCCAGAAGTCGCTCGGCAGCCAGGTGAACGTCAGCTCCGCCGCATGCCCGGGGATGACCAGCCGGTGCTCATCTGCGAGGAAGTCGTCGGGGACGACCAGTCCCGGCACGCAGGTGAGCGCCTCCCGGATGTCTTCGATCGCGTCGTCGGCCTCCCCGTACGTCACTGACGGCAGGGACACGTGGGCGTCCCCTTCGGCCGAGACCCCGGTGATCACCCCGTCGGTGAAGTGGAACGCCAGCTCCGCCCGGACGAACACGTCCTCGTACCCCACCGTCATCGTCTCCGGCCCTGCGCCGGGATCCATGCGGTTCACCGTGGCCTCCGAGTCGCCGAGGAAGTACACGGTGGCCAGGGCCTGGTCGTGGGTGGGCGGTCCGAGTTCGCCGGGCCAGCGCGGTGCCTCGGTCTGGGTGGACACGACGGTGACGTCGTCGAGCCCGGCCAGCCGGGTGAGCCGGACCACGTTCGCGCCGAGTACCCGCAGGTCGCCCTCGCCGTCGGCCTCGATCGCCCGGTTCAGGCTGGGCGTGTCGCCGATGTCGAAGACGGGCTCGCTGTCGCTCCACCCGGCGTCCACCCAGATCGGCAGGCGTGCCAGCAGGTGGCGTACGACCTCGCGGGTCGCGTGGCCGTCGTCCACGGTGACGTTGAACAGCGTCGGCCGGAGCTGCTGCCGGGTCCTGGTGAGCGGCGCGTCGAGCCCCCAGGCGGTGCAGGCCGCGCTGATGTCCTTGTCCTCGGTGAGGAACAGCAGGTCGTCCAGCGAACCTCCGGCGGCCCGTCGCACGTCGCGCAGCCAGGTGCTGTCGCTGGCGCCGGTCTTGACGTCCTTCTTGCGCTTGCCGGGCGCGCGCTGCATGACCTGGTCCTTGAGGCCCTCCAGCGCGCTCTCCGGCGTCGCGGCGATCACGCGTACGTGCTCGATCTCGGTGATCGCGCGCAGGAAGGTCTCGATCACCTCGCGGGTGTCCCGGTAGAGGGGTTCCGGCATCGGAATGCGGGCGCGGGAGAGGGCCCTGCGTTCGGCCGAGGACGCGGTCATGACCGTGTTCCAGTCGTCGGCCAGGTGCTGGGCCCACTCCCAGGCGACCGGTTCGGGCACCCAGGTCTCGATGCCGACGCCC
>NZ_BOOA01000011.1 GCF_016862995.1 Acrocarpospora phusangensis | reverse complement strand
TCCCCTTGGTCTGCTGCGGCGCGACCGAGACGTGGTAGGTGTACGGTCGGCCCGCAGTCTGGATCGTTATCCAGAAACAGGCGAATACGTTGCCGGCGGGGGTCTCCTGGCGGGGGTTGCAGTTTGTGTACCACATTATTGCCGTCTGGCCCGAAGGGCCGAAGTGGAAGTCGCAGTAGGCAGGGTTCGTCAGCGGGCGAGTCGTATTTGATGAGGCGGATGCCATCGGGGCAATCCCGAGTACTGCCGCACTCAGTACCGCCAGGGTCGCGGTCGGCCGTGCGATGAAGGCCATTGTCCCCTTCAGGGATCTGGTTCGCACTTGTTGTCCATCCTTTCGCTTGGTTCGAGCCGTGTGGTTCGCCACAAACGAGGATGGAACGTTCCGATTGGGTGGTTCTTGGCTCCTAATTGCGCCTCACCTGGCGTGAGGTGCCGATAGTTCATCCGTCCAGATCAAGCCGCATGATGGTACTCCCGGAGGATGCCGCCGAGTTGATCATTCCGGCGGATGTTCAGACTCGTGATCTCCACTTGGGTGGTCCTTGGCTCGGGGAGCGGGCGGAGCAGAGCCGCCTGGTGAGACTTTGGTGAGGCCGGTGGCCATATAGAACGCCTCGAACTCGCGCAACGTATGCAACACCATCACCTGATGCCGGAGCACCGATATTTCCATCTCCTTGTCCCGATCACTCCTGGGGAGGAGCCGGATGAAGGAGAGGGCGTTCGTTACGGCAAGGTAGCCAAGCGCACCATCATGCCGTGGCGGCACCTCCCGCCACGACTCACCCGGTCCCCGAGCCCTGCGAACACGATCACCTCTGCGACCTGCACAGATGAAATTTTCGGCACCCACAGGCGTTCGCAGGCGCAGCGTCGTTTCTCAATCCAGCCAAGTGACGCGGACGATCAAGACCAGATGCAAGTGCTCGGCAACGATGAAGTGCAGAAAGCCCCGGCCGCCGAACAGATCGAGCGTTCGTAGCCCTCCTCCGTGCAGGGGACCTCTGCCCGCGTTGGTCGCGTCCCGCCCCAGGATCGCCAGCTGGCCGGCCAGCCGTTCGACTTCCGCGACGACCGGCGTGGGCAGCCCTGCGGCGACCTGTTGTTCGTCCGGGTCATACTCCCAGGCCCAGGTCTCACTCACCGACGGTGTCACGGCGGGCGGCGTCGGTGATCTGTCTGATCTCGGCGATGGCCGCCGTCACCGCCTGCCGGTCGGTGGCGGTGGCGACCTGCTGCTCCAGGTCGCGTAGGCGAGCGGCTTTGGCGGGGTAGCGGTGGATCGCCACGAACTCGCCCCACTGCGCCAGGAACCCGTGCAGCGGTGCGACGGTACTCTGCCGCGCGGCCTGCTCCGTGGCTTGATCGAGATGCTCGACGAACTGCATCAGGTGGGCCGGTGCGATCTGAGCCACCGCCGCCCGCAACGCAGCCGTCGTCAGCGGGGGACGAGGGATGAGCGCCTGGCCCTGGTGATGCGGGGTGGACACGGTGACCTCCAACCTGGTTATGCCCTCACCGTACCGCCGGGTGGTGGTGCCCCTCCAGGAAACCTGGCCGAGGAAGTGAGGACGTGGAAAGCCGCTGCCCGGGACCTGGAATCCCGGCAGCGACGTGGTCCCTTCATCGACCTGTCCCGCACGAAAATTAGGATTCTGGCTTGAGCTGGGCGTTCTTCGAGTGTCAGGCGGCATTGCTGTACTGGTTGATCAAGCCGCCGAGGACCGGGGTGCGCCGCACCCGCCGTACATCCAGGCCAGCAACGGGTGGCGGGTCCGAGGGGGCATCTGGCGGGCATTGCCGCAGCGATTGATGCGGCCGGTGGGAGTTGTAGTGCCGGGCATACTCCTTTAGCACCGTATGCAGGTGCGCCTGGTTGTAGATCAGCATCCGGTCCAGCACTTCCCGCCGGAGTGTGCCCACCAGGCGTTCGCAGATCGCGTTCGCCTGCGGAGCGCCGGGAGGCGTCACTATGGTCTGGATGCCCTCGGCTTCGAACACCGTATTGAAGGCGGTGGTGAATTTGCTGTCGCGATCGCGGATCAGATATCGGAGCGTGTCCATGCCTGCTCCGAGATCGGCGGCCAGGTTTCGTGCCTGCTGGGCCACCCAGGCGCCGTTCGGGTGCGTGGTCACGCCGGCGATGTGCAGGCGGCGGGTACCGTGCTCGATGAAGATCAGAACGTAGATCCGCCGGAGCAGCAGGGTGTCCACGGTGAGGAAGTCGCACGCCAGGATGTGGTGGGCTTGTGCCGACAGGAACTGCCGCCAGGTCGGGCCCGACTGCTGCGGCGCAGTTTCGATCCTGGCGGCTTTGAGGATCTCCCACACCGTGGAGTAGGCGATCTTGTGTCCCAGGCGGGCTAGCTCTCCTTGGATCCGCCTATGCCCCCAGTTCGGGTTGTCCCGCGCCATGGCCAGGATCAGTTTCCTGACGGGTTCCGGCGTCGGGGGACGGCCGGGACGGGACCGGCGGGAGTAGGTCCACTTCCGGGCGACCAGCAGTTGATGCCAGCGCAGCAGCGTTGCGGGGGTGACTGGGAACACCGCCACCCATCTTGGTCTAGGGATCAGCCGGGACAGGGCTGACAACCACAACCGGTGGGCGGGCTCGTAGCGGGGACGGAGAACCTGACGGCGGAGCACGGTGTTCTCGTGCCGCAGCACCAGCAACTCGGCATCCTTGGACCGATCGGAGCGCACCAGCACGACGATCAGTTCAAGTACGCGCCGCACGATCATGTAGGCGAGAGACAACAACACCTCGCAACAGTCTCAGATGGGCTCACGAACCGGCTGCCAAAGCCGCAGCTCACACCCCAAGTTCGAGTTTTCGAGCGGCACACGCCCAGCTCAGGCCCGAATCCCAATTTCGTGCGGGACAGGTGGGGAGGCGTCCGCGCACATTGCGCGTTTGATCATTCGCAAAGTCCCGGAGCCGCTGCGACGTCATCTGCGACATCGTGAGTTCCTCGCAGCATGCGGGTTGACCAGGGCGAACGGATTGTCGGCATCCATCGGGTTGCCGTCGTGGTGGAAGGCGGCTGTTCGGGCGGAGCCGTCGCCGATGAGCATCAGGCCGGTGCTATGCCGAGCGCTGGGCGGGCACGGTGCGCCGCGAATGCACCAACCGTATGCTGATCTTCAACGAACGGCCCTCACGGACGACCATGGCCGATTGCGTCCGGCGCCATAACCGTCATCGGCCGCGCCGATCCCCTGGTCAACGCCCGCCGGACGCGCGCTCTGAGGTGATCAGTCTGGACCGGGCGCACGTTGCCCGGCGCCAGGTCCTCGGCGGACTGATCAACGAATAAGCCCAGGTCGCCTGACCGGACACGGATTTCGGGCCCCACAGGCCGCGACAGCCGAACGGCCGACTGACACAGGCTGATCTGGGATCAGCGATCGGACCGTCTGCGCGTGGCGTAAGCAGTGCGGTTCACCATTCGGGGTTCACCCGCCGCGCCGCGAGTCCGGCCCGGTGCTGTCGATGGGGTCGATCGGCGGCGCTTCGACAGCGCGGTCGTCGAGTCGTTCTGGCGCGCATGCGGATAGGAAATGCGCGACTGGCAACGGTGGAAGACCCGCGTCGAACTCGGCTGAAGGGCCGATGCGCCGATCGCCGGGGGAGACAGGACGGCAGCGCTGTCGCCCGTCGGTGCCACAGGTCCGGCCGGGTGCTACTCGGCCATTTCCTGTGGCACCCCAAAGGCATCGATCGGGCACAGACGGCTCAGTCGCGCGTCGGCGGGCTGAAAAGCACCCGGTCCTCGATGTAGCAACTGCAGCTCCCGCAACCAGGGGTCATTGCGATCTCCTCTCGCGACCGGCGATATCTGTGGGTGGCGTCGCGGATGCACAGCCGACGCCACCCTGTTCTGCTAGTCGTCCGCCAACGCGGAAAAGTTCCCACCGAGTACGGGCGACCGCCCCGAAACGCACCATTCGTCATCCTGGCGTCATATGTGGTGGGCGAGACGTATTGGGACGGAGGCGGTTCCGTGCAATGATGACGGCGCCATGACAAGCGCCACTTCCGCCGCGACGCCCTTCCGCGTCGTCCGGGCCGTCGTCTTCGGGACGGTCTCGGTCGCGCTGAGTGTCGGCGCGCACGCGTATGCGGGCGGGTCCGCCTCGGTGGGTTCCGTGCTGCTGGCGCTGGTGTTCTCGTTCTTAGCCGGCCTGCTGCTGGCAGGGCGGGAACGGACGATGCGGGCGATCTTTCCGGCGCTGGCAGGGTGCCAGGCCGTGCTGCACCTGCTGTTCTCATACGCCCACACCGTCGAGCCCATGGCCGGCCATCACCATGCCACCACGCTGCTGCCGAGCCTGAGCATGCTGGTCACGCACGCCTGGGCGGCCGGGCTGACGGCCTTGTGGCTGGCCAGGGGCGAGGCAGTCCTGTGGGGACTGCTGCGCCGCCTGGAGTTCCGGCTCATGCCGCTGCTCCGGGTCGTCATCGACCCCGGCAGCCCGCGGGTCTCCGTTCCTCCCGCCGAACGTGTCATCGTGCTGCGTTCGGTGCTGCTCGGCCATGAGATGGGCCGCCGGGGTCCTCCCGGCATCGTCAGCCTCGTCGCCGCCTGACCTCGAGGTCAGCGCGGCAATCCCTGTATAGCCGGATTCGGTCCCGCTGTCTGACGTTGCTGTCGTTCCCCTTGAAAGGGTCTGTTTCTCATGTCCTCGCGCCTCGCGCTGTCCGTGTTCGCCGTCGCCGCCATCGTCGCGGTCTCCTCCTGCGGAGCTCAGGAGACCCCCACCGCCGCGGCGCCCGCTTCCGCCGCCGCCGCGCCCGTCACGTCGGCCGCCGCTCCCGCACCGACCGGTCCGGCCCTGTCCATCACCGATCCGTGGGTGAAGACCGTCAAGAAGGGTATGACGGCTGCCTTCGGCACCCTGGTCAACGACTCCGGCTCCGACATCACCGTGGTGTCGGGCGCCAGCCCGCTGTCGCCGATGATCGAACTGCATGAGGTGGTGGACAAAGACGGCAAGATGGTCATGCAACCCAAGCAGGGTGGATTCGTCATCCCCGCCGGCGGTTCGCACGAGCTGAAGCCCGGCGGCGACCACATCATGATCATGGACGCCCAGAAGGCGGTCGAGCCCGGCGCCGAGATCGAGTTCACCCTGACGCTCAAGGACGGCGGCACCTTCACCTTCACCGCCCTCGGCAAGGATTTCGCCGGCGCGAAAGAGGACTACCAGCCCGGCGGCGACATGAACATGGGCGGGGAGACGGACGCCGACAATGGCTGAGGGCCGGCTGACCCGCCGTGGCCTGCTGGCCGGGGGTGTGGCCGCCGGGGTGACAGCCCTCGGCCGGCCCGCTTCTGCGGCCGCCGGCGACGCCACCGGGGAAGCCGGCGAGCCCGTGGTGCCGTTCCACGGCCCCCGTCAGGCGGGCATCGCCACCGAGCCGCAGGCGCACGCCGTGTTCGTCGCCTTCGACCTGCGCGAAGACACCGGCCGCGAAGGTCTCGGCCGGATGATGCGCGTGCTCACCGACGACGCGAGACGGCTCACCCAGGGCCGTCCCGCGCTGGCGGACACCGAGCCTGAACTGGCCTCCCCGCCCGCCCGCCTGACCGTCACCTTCGGCTTCGGCCCCGGCTTGTACGCCAAAGCGAAAATCCGGTCCCCGATCAAGCCCCTCCCCGCGTTCACCATCGACAAGCTGGAGAAACGCTGGTCGGGCGGGGACCTGCTGGTGCAGATCTGCGCCGACGACCCGCTGACGGTCGCGCACACGCTCCGGATGATCGTCAAGGACGCCCGTTCCTTCGCCACCGTGCGCTGGACGCAGCGGGGTTTCCGCCGCGCGGCCGGGACGCAGCCCGCCGGACAGACCCAGCGCAACGTGATGGGCCAGCTCGACGGCACCGCCAACCCGGTGCCCGGCACCCCGGCCTTCGACCTGGCCGTGTGGCGGCCTGACGGGGCGACCACCCTCGTCGTACGCCGGATCAAGGCCGAGATGGAGACCTGGGACGCCGCCGACGTGGTGGCCAAGGAGTTCACGATCGGACGCCGCCTGTCGACGGGAGCCCCGCTGACAGGCGCCAGGGAACAGGACCCGCCGGACTTCGACGCGCCCGGCCCCAACGGTTTCCCGATCATCTCCGAGTACGCCCACATCCGCCGGGCCCACGTCGGCGACCCCTCATTGCGCATCCTGCGCCGCGTCTACAACTACGACGAGGGAATCACCAGGCAGGGCCACGCCGACTCGGGGCTGGTGTTCGCCTCCTACCAGGCCGACATCCAGCGGCAGTTCGTGCCGATCCAGCGGCAGCTGGCCGAAGCCGATCTGCTGAACGAGTGGACGACCCCGATCGGGTCGGCCGTGTTCGCCATCCCGAAGGGCTGCGGACCTGAAGGCTGGATCGGGCAGGAAGTCCTGTCGTGAGGGCGCTCGTCACGCTGACTGCCGTCATCCTGGCGCTCCTGGTCGGGGCGTCCCCGGCGTCGGCGCATGACCGCCTGAGCAAGAGCACGCCCGCCAAGAACGCCACCGTGGAGTCGCTGGAGTCGATCACGCTGACGTTCACGGCCCGGGTGCGCTTCCCCGCCATGGTGCTGCGCAGCGAGGCGGGCACGATGGTTCAGCTGTCGAAGCCGCGGACCGAGGGCAAGGACGTGGTGGCGGCGCTGTCCGCCGCCCCGCCGCCGGGGAAGTACGTCGTCGGGTGGCGCGTGGTCTCCTCGGACGGTCATCCGATCGAGGGCGAGATCCCGTTCGCCTTCACCGGAGGGCCGGTACCGGCCGCATCCGGCGCCGTGCCTGCCGCCGCGTCGCCGCTTGCCTCCGCCGCGGCATCGTCTGCCGCGACGCCCGCCAGGACGGCGGATCCGCCGCGGACCGGCGGAGCGGCCCAGCCGGGAGCGGATCAGGATTCGGGCCCGGCCGTGCCCGGACTCGTCTGGGCGGCAGGAGGCCTGCTGGCTCTGGTCGGGCTCGGTCTCCTGCTGACCCGGGGCCGGGGCCGAGGCGAGTCGCCATGACGGCACGCTTGCCCTTGCGCCTGCTCCGCTCGGCCGCCTTCGCGGCGGTCGCCACGGGCTTGGCCGTCGTCGCGCATCTGTTCGCCGGGGGCGGGCTGGCCTACAGCCCGGTCGCCGCGGGTTTCGCGGTGGCTTTCGCGGCGGTGTTCCCGCTCACCGCGCGGGAGCGGAGCACCGTCCAGGTCGTGATCACGCTCGCGCTCGTGCAGGTCGTGCTGCACGAGATGTTGCCGGCCATGGTGACGGCCGGGCACGGTCACGGCGTCTTCGGCATGGTCGTGGCGCACGGCTGGGCCACCGTGCTGACCGGGTTGTGGCTGGCCCGGGGTGAGGCCGCGCTGTGGCGGGCGGTCCGCGGGTTCGCGGTCCGCCTCTTCGCGACCCTCGCCGAGATCGTCATGCCCGTGACCGGTCGCGGCTGGTGGCCGGCGGCCCAAATGCCGCGTACGCGTCTTCCGCTGCGGCTCGTGCTTGGCCGCGCTCCACCGTTCACGGTCTGAATTCTCCCGTTTATTCCTTTTTGTACTACCGGCCGGGGCTGCCCGGCCGGCCGTAGCCGTGCGCTCTGGAGCCTTCCGTGTCCGCGATCTCGCTCAGCCTGTCCGGTGTCACCTGCCGGCATGGCTCGTTCACCGCCGTCGACCGGGTCGACCTCGACCTGGCGCCGGGCGATCACCTGGCGCTCACCGGAACCAACGGTTCGGGGAAGAGCACGCTGCTCCGGGCCGTGCTCGGACTGCACCGCGCGTTCACCGGGCGCATCGCCGTCTCCGGCGTCGAGGCGAAGGGCGGTTCCGGGTGGGCGCGGCGGCGTACCGAGGTCGCGTGGATCCCGCAGCGGCAGGCGGCCGGGCGGTTTCCGCTGCTCGTCAGGGAACTGCTGGCCAGCAGCCGGAACGCGGAGGCGGCGGTCCGGGCGGCGGTGGACCTCAGCGTCGGCGGGCTGCTCGACCGGCCGGTTGCGTCGCTGTCGGGCGGCCAGCTCCAGCGGGCCTACCTGGCCCGGGCCCTCGGGCAGCTCGCCGCGGGCGCGGGACTGCTGCTGGCCGACGAGCCGACGGCGGCGCTCGACTTCGACGGCCAGGCGCAGGTGGCGCGGGTGCTGGCCGAGCTGCCGATGACGGTCGTCGTGATCACGCATGACCGGGTCGTCGCCGACGTCTGCGGACGGGTCGCGGAGATGGCCGCCGGGCGGTTGCGGGAGGTCCGGTGAACGAGCTCGGCGTCCTGCTCGACCTGCCCTCGGTACGGCTGGCGATCCTCGCCCTGCTGCTGGGCTCGCTGAGCCTGCCCGTCGTCGGGGTGTTCATCGTCGGCCTGGACATCATGCCGGTGCGGTTCGCGATGATGCACGTCGCGCTCCTCGGCATCGCGCTGGGCTTCCTGACCGGCCTGGACCCGCTGCTCTGCGCGCTGGTGCTCTGCGCGGTCACCGGCGGCGCGCTGACGCCGATGGCGCGCAGCAGCGCCGGCCTGTCCGGGGCGATGGGGCTGCTGATGACGCTGGCCATCGCGGCGGCGCTGATGCTGCTGTCGGTGTCGGGGGTGAACGCCAACGGTGCCTTCGAGCTGCTGTGGGGGTCGATCCTGGCGACCCGGCCGTTCGACGTGGCGGCGCTCGCCGTGCTCGCGGGCGTGGTGCCGGTTCTGTACTGGCTCCGCCGCCGCGACCTGGCGCTGCTCCTGCACGACCGGGAGCTGGCGTTGTGCTCGGGGGTCGCGGTGGACCGGCTCACCCTGATCCTGCTCGTGATCATCTCGCTGGCGATCGCCTCGGCGATCCGGCTGACCGGGGCTCTGCTCGTGGACGCCCTCACGCTGCTGCCCGCCCTCGCCGCGCGGCGGGTCGGCGGCTCATTGGCCGCGATGATCCGCTGGTCGCTCGTCTTCGGCCTGGCCTTCAACGTGGGCGGATTCTTCCTCGCCCTGCTGTTCGACCTGCCGCCCGGGCCGACGCTCGTGCTCGTCGGCGGTGTGGTCACCCTCCTCATCCACGCGGTTCCCACGTATCGGAAAGGGTCCCCCCAGTCATGCGCAAGCTCATCGGCTTCGCCGCTCTCGCCCTCTTCACACTGACCGCCTGCGGCGACAGTGAACCGGCCGCCACGCCCTCGGAGAAGGGCTTGACCGTAGTTGCCGCCTCCAGCTGGGAGGCCGGCTTCGCCAAGGCGGCGGGCGCCACCGACATCACCGTCATCGTGCCGCCCGGGGTCCAACACGCCGCCGACTACGACCCCAAGCCGTCCGACCTGGCCAAGGTCGCCGCGGCCGACTTCGTGCTGGTCGCGCCCTTCCAGGGGTTCGCCGCCAAGCTGAAGGAGGCGGCCGGGTCCAACGCCAAAGTGATCGAGGTCATGCTCGACAACGCCCCGGCCACCGTCAAGGACCAGGTCGGCAAGATCGCCGCGGAGTTCGGCACCACCTCGGCCGCGCAGACCTGGACGGCCTCCTTCGACACCGAGTACGCCGCCCTGAAGAAGCGGGTCACCGACGCCACGGGCGGCACACCGCCGGTCATCGTGTCCCAGGCGTTCGTGGCCTGGGCCGCCGATCTGACCGGGGCCGCTCCCGCCGGGGTGTTCGGGCCGGAGCCGCCCACAGCCGCCCAGCTCTCGGAGCTGGCCGCGAAGAAGCCCTCCATCGTCCTGGACAACTCGGCCATGCCGGGCGGCGACGCGCTGGCCAACGTCGAGGCCAAACGGGTCAGCATCAACAACTTCCCCGACCAGGGCTACGACCTGCTCGCCATGTACCGGGCCAACGCCGACACCCTCATGGCGGCACTGGCCTGACCCGAAGCTCCGCCGGCACGGGCGCAGGGGACAGCCCCGTGCCGGCGGTTCAACGTCGCCGAGGAGGACCTCGTGCACACTCCCGTTGTCATCGGGCGCACCACGAAACGGGCCGCCGTCACCGCCGGGGCCGCCACAGCCGTGGGGGGAACTGCCGGAGGCTCAGCAGGGCGGGACGCCCTCGATGAGCGCCGCCAGGCCGAGCGCCAGGAAGAAGTCGCCCCACACCAGTTCGTGGCGGGATGCGACGCCATTCGCCTGGTCGTAGCACCCGCCGAGCAGGCGGCCCTGGCGGACGTGCCCGGACACCAGTCCGGCCAGCAGTTCCTCTCCCCTGGCCCGCAGCCACGACCCGTGCGCGGGGGCCAGGTGCAGGGCCGCGACCGCATCGATCGCGGTGGCGGAGGTGTCGCCGGGCGCCGCCGCTCCGACGTCGAAGCGAGCGGCCACCACCGGGTGGCGCAGGACCCGTCTGGCGAGGTCCTCGTGGCCGGCGACGGCCAGGGCGAGCCACGACGGTGTCCGGCTCCAGCCGGCCGGCGGATCGGGGTGCCGGGTCCATCCGTTCGTACGCGGACGCCGGGCGGGCGGCAGGCCGGGGGCGCCGGTCGTGAGCGTCACCTGCCGATCCAGAGGGGCGGGACGCCAGGCGGGCGGCAGGTCCGGGTCGCCGGTCGTGAGCGTCACCTGTCGTTCCAGATGGGCGCGGGCGATCCCGGCGCCTCCGGGAGTATGCGCGAGCAGCGGAATCAGGCCGGGGGCCGCGTCGACGCGGGCCAGGTCGCCCGGTCCGCCGAAGGCCGTGCCCCACGGGACGATTCCCAGAGCCGGGTCGTAGGCGCGGGCGCAGGCGGCGGCCGCTTCGTCGCGCAGGGCGGTGGCGTCGGACAGGGCGGTGCCGTACCAGAAGATGAGGCCGCGGGTGGCGGTGTCGGCGGTCAGCCATGGGCGCAACGCCTCGGTGCGGTGCCGCGCGACGTCCCGGTCGGCCGGATCTCCGCCGTATCTGGCGCGCAGCCAGAGCAGGCCCGCCCAGAAACCGCCCGTCCATGAGCCGCGCGAGGTGGTCCGCCACTCTCCCGTGGCCGGGTCGGCGTAGAGGGGCCAGCGGCCCGCCAGCATGTCCTCCGTCCGGGCCGCCCGGTCGAGGATGCCGGCCAGCGTGCTCTCCGCCCAGTTCATGCCCGGACCTTCTCCCGGCGGACGACCATGATCGTCATGGCCGTGAGGAACTCGGCGGAGACGACCGCCCATCCGGCGCCGTACCCGGACGCCTCCACGGCGACCGCGAAGAGCGGCGGGCCGAGCGCGAAGCCGGCGAAGAACCCGGCCGAGACGCGGGCGGAGTCACGCCCTGCGGTGGCCTGCTGGGCGTGCCGGACGACGGCCACCATGGCCACGGCGTTCCCGGCGGCGGCGAAGGCGCCGATGCCCGCCGCGGCCGGCCACACCAGGGCCGTTCCCCACGGCGGGCCGGCGACGGCGCATGCCGCAAGGACCAGGGCGGCCCCGCCGGCGCAGGCGGCCAGCAGCCAGAGCAGGGCATCCGGCCGTTCCAGAGTCCCGGCCCGGCGCGACCAGCCCACCCGGCCGGCGATGCCCGCGATGCCCAGCATGGCGACCAGCCAGCCCGCGATGACCGGCGCGAGGCTCAGCCGCTGGGCGGCGAACAAGGTCAGGTACGTGTTGACCGACGCGACCCCACACCCGAGGAACAGGCAGTACGCGGCCCAGCGCCCGACCCGGCCGCCTCCGGCGACGGGAGCGACCGGTCGCCGGGCCGGATCCGCCGGGAGGATTCGCCACGCCCACAGGGCGACCGCGAGCGCCGTCCCGGCCGCCGCCCACACGGCGGCACGCCAGCCTGCCCAGGCGGCCAGCCCGGCCAGGGGCAGCCCGGCCGCGAGCGCGCCGAGCTGCACGCCCGACTGTTTCCATCCGGTGGCCGTCGCCCGGGCGACGGGCTCGAACGCCGCGATGATCACTTTGTTGGTCGCCGGGTTGGCCATGGCCTGCGGGAGCCCGCCCAGGGCGACCGCCGCGAGCAGAGCCGCGGGTCCGGGCGCCACCCCGATCAACATCAGCGCGACGGCGGCCAGAGCGCCCAGCGCCACGATGGCCCGGCGGGGGCCGATGCGGTCCACCAGCGTCCCGGCGGCCGGGGACAGCACCGCCGCGACCAGGAAGCCCGCGGTCGTCGTCAGCCCGAGCAGGCCGCGCGACACCGACCCGTCGGCCACCAGGTACGGCGCCAGCGCTCCGATCAGGAACAGCTGCAGCATCGACACGCCCATGACTGCGGTGAGCAGGGCCGTCCTCGGCATGGGGGTTTCCCTTCTGTTCGCGCGGGAGGCCGCGGCCCACCGGTCGCGCGTACGCCTCCCGGACCATCTGGACCGCTATCGCCGCAGAGGAACGATCATGGAAGTGGTTCTGCTCTCCGCTCACCGGACCGACGACGACCGGCTCACCGGCCTGGCCCTGACCGCCCGCGAGGGCCGGCCGGCCGACCTCGACGCGTTCGCCCGGGCCGCCTATCCCGACGTCCGGCGGTTCCTGGTCCATCTCACCGACCGGGAGACCGCCGACGATCTCACGCAGGAGACCTTCCTGCGCATGCTGGCCAGCCTGCCGGGGTTCGCCGGGCGGTCGTCGGCGCGTACCTGGCTGCTGTCGATCGCCCGGCGGGTGGTGGTGGACCGGTTCCGGGCCGCCGCCGCCCGGCCGAGGATCGCCGATTTGCCCGACTGGCAGGCCACGGCGGAACGGCGGCAGCGCAGGGACGTGCCGGGGCCGGAGGACTGGGTGGCGCTGGCCGATCTGCTGGCGCACGTGCCGTACGAGCGGCGTGAGGCGTTCGTGCTCACCCAGGTCCTCGGGGTGCCGTACGCGGAGGCCGCCCGGATGCTCGGGTGCCCGATCGGCACCGTGCGCTCCCGGGTGGCCCGCGCCCGTACCCAGCTCATCTCGTTCTGGACGGCGGCCTAAGCGGCCTGGAGGAGTGTGGCTATCGCCCGGCGGTCGGGTTTGCCCGCCGGGGTGAGCGGCAGTTCCGCCACCACCAGCAGCCGCTCGGGGTGCTTGCCGACCTCCAGGCCGTGCGCGCGGAGATGGGCGCACAGTTCCTCCAGGCTGAAGGCGGGCAGGCCCGCCCGCATGACCACGCACGCCCCGAGCCTCTCACCCATCATCGGATCGGGCACCGCCGCGCAGACCACGTCACGGACGTCCGGATGCGCCGCGATGGCCTGCTCCGTCTCGGCCAGGCTGATGTTCCGGCCGCCTCTGATGGCCACCTGCTTCAGCCGCCCGATGAGGCGCAGCCGTCCCTCTTCGTCGATCAGTCCCAGGTCTCCGGTCCGGACCCAGCCTCCGGCCGTGCGGTAACGCTCGTTGAGGTCGGGCGCGCCGACGTAGCACATGGGTGTCATCGGGCCGCGGGCGATGATCTCTCCTTCGTCGCCGATGCGGATGTCGGCCACTTTCGGGTCGGGGAATCCGACCGGCACGCCCGGACCGCGGGTGCCCGGCCGGGTCGTGCTCAGGCCACTGTGGCAGTTGACGCCGTCGGCTGAGCCGTACAGGTTGACGACCGGGCAGCCGAACGCCTCGGCCGCCTCATCGGCGGTGCGCTGGTCGAGTTCGGCGCCGCCCAGGACCAGGGCCGTCATGGGCGGGATGCCGGTCGCTCCGGCCTCCAGCATCATGCGGATCATCGCGGGGACGGCGAGCACGTGGGTCGGGCGGTGGGCGCGGATGGCGTTCAGGGCGGCGGTGGCCGAGAAGTGGCTGAGCAGGATGAGCCCGCCTCCGTGCCGGGCCACCGTCACCGGGGTGCCGTTGCTGCCGAACGCCGAGGCGAGCGGGACGAGGAACAGGCAGCGCAGCGGCCGGTCGTCTCCGATCAGCGACTCCAGGAAGTTGCCCCGGCCGCCGGCGAGCGCGTTGTGGGAGTAGGCGACCATCTTCGGCTCGGCTTCGGAGCCGGAGGAGACCAGGATGCGGGCGGCGTCGTCCGGGTCGGGGCGGGCCGGAAGGAAGCCGTGGGCGTCCGATCGCAGCAGCTCCTCCCATGACACGCACCCGGCCGGGGTGGGGCCGCCCACCGCGATGACGGAGCGGAGAGCGGGCAGGTCGGGGCTGACCGCCAGATCCGCCGCGTGGGACTGCCCTCGATGGTCGGCGGCGGCGATCACGGCACGCGCGCCGGACCGGCCGAGAAGCGAGACCGCCTCGGCTCGCCCGCGCCCGGCGGGGAACGGCAGCGCCACCGCGCCCAGTCCGGCGATGGCCAGGTCGGCGATCACGGCCTCCCGCCCGTTCGGCAGTTGCACGCCGACGACGTCGCCCGGGCACACGCCCAGCCGGCCGAGTCCGACGGCGACGGTACGGGCGGCGTGGTCGAGGTCGGCGTAGGTCGTCTCCCCGGCCTCGTCGATCACCGCCATGCGGCCGGGCGAGGTGAGCCGGTGGACACGGAAGAGGGAGTAGAGGTCGACGTCGGGGCAGATGCCATCGCTGGCCCACGCACGGCGCAGGGCGGCGGGGACCAGGTCGATGAGGGTCATGCGAACCTCCAGGGAGCCGCCACGGCGAGTGCGCCGTGCGCGTCGCGGTACAGGTGCGAGGAGAAGCGCGGATCGTGGGGGAGCCGGTCGAGGGAGGTGGTCACGGCGGTGGCGGCGACGCCCGTCCCGTGGAGAGCGGCCAGGGCGTCACCGCTGGTGAGAGCGGTTAACAGGCGTGGATCCCGGCGCGTGCCGTCGGCGGTCATGATCCAGCCGTCGCGGGTGCGGATCGGGCGCCGGTCGGCGGAACGCGGCGCCTTCAGGAGCAGGTCAGCCGCGCCGAGGAGGGACGATTCGGCCCGGACGCCTCGCCCCTCCCGCTCTCGTAGCAGCAGCGCGGCCAGGATCACCTCGGTGCCGAGCAGGCCGCCGAGCACGTCGAGGAGGGTCATCAGCGACGGCGCGGGCGGCTCTCCGTCGCCGCGCACGGCCGCCCCCACGCCGGACCGCGCCTGGACCATGAAGTCGGTGCCCAGCGGAGCGTCCTCGATCCGTCCCGCCCAGCCGCTCGTGTACGCGTACACCAGGCCGGGGTTGACCTTCCGCAGGTCGGCGTCGTCCAGGCCGAGCCGTTCGGCGGCGCCCGGGGCCCAGTTGTGGAGGAAGACGTCGGCATCCGCCACCAGGTCCAGGAGATCCGCCCGCCCGGCCGCCGACTTGATGTCGATCTCCGCGGCGTCCTTGCCCCGGTTGAGTGCCAGCCAGCGGGCTGAGATGTCCCCGCAGGTGGGCGGCATTCCCCTGAGAGGGTCTCCGCCCGGCGGCTCGACGCGGACGACCCTCGCGCCGAGCAGACGTAACAGGTGAGCGGCCATCGGTGCCTGGATGCGGCGGCCCGCCTCCAGCACGGTGATGCCGGCGAGGGGCGTGTGCCTCCCGGGGGCCGTGGCGGTCCGGTCGGCGAGGCGGCCTCGCGGCCACAGGGTCCAGGGGGCGTCCGCGATCGGTCCGGGCGTGTCATGGACCGGGCACACCGACGCCCCCGACTTCTCAGCCGCGGCGCGTACCGCCGACCAGTCGGACTTCTCCGCGTGCTCGTGCAGGTCGGGCGGGAGCGGGGAGCAGGCGGTGGCGTAGCGGAACTGGAAGGATCTCCAGGCCGATCCGGCGAGGCGTTCGGCGACGCCCAGACTTCGCCAGAACGTCACCCACACGGTGGCATCGAGCGTCTCCACTTCGAACCGTACCCCGTCGGCGGTGACGAACGGCGGGCCGCCGGGCGCGAGCGGAACGGCTTCGTCGTCCTCGGCGGTGGCGGCGGCGAGGTACTGGCTGACCGCCAGCAATCCGGCCAGGTCCACGGAGGTGGACACCACGCGGATGTCCGCGCCACGTGCCCGTCCCACAAGGGCGGCCAAGAGCCCCTGAATTGTGAGAGCGGACGCCAGAGTGGTCAGGTAGTCGCAGGCGATCGCACGGGGCTGCCCGGCGCTGCGCCCGTGGACGTGCGCGACTCCGGTGGCGGCCTGCGCCGTGGCCTCATCAACGATCGACGGAGTCGCCGACCAGGAAACCTCCGCCCGCAGATCCGGCGTGCCCGCTCCCGAGACGATGATCCGGCCAGGCCCGGCGGGTTGTCCCGGGGAGACGTCCGCGCCGAGCAGGCCCAGCCGATGCGCGCTCTGCCCCGTCAGGGCCGGCGGCCCCGAGGCGACGACCCGGAAACCTCGCATGGTTCTCCCTCCCGCGCCGGGAACCCGCGGGCACCGGCGGACGACCTGTCTCAGTGCAGGGAGTCGGACGAACTACGCGATTGGTTCCCAACAGAACCGGAGTGATGATGTCTGCACAGGTCGAGTGGTTGTGGGGGCCGCCCACGTGCCCGCCCCATCTGGCCGCGCTGCGTGAACGGGTGTCCGCCTTCGCCGCCTCGCCGGATCTCGCCGCGCTCCGGGAGGCCGCCCGAGCCGAAGGCCTCTACGGCCTGGCCCTCCCCGGTCGGTACGGAGGTCTCGGCCTTCCCTTGCGCGAGTGGGCGCACATCGCCGAGGTCGAGGGAGAGCACGGCCCCTACGTGTTCGGCTCCGCGGCTCTGCTGGACCTGGCCGTTCTCCCGGAAGACGATCCGGTCCGGGAGGACGTCGCCCGCGGTCTGCTGACCACGTGCAACGCGATGACCGAACCGGACGCCCCCGGCTCCGACCCGTCCTTCACCACCACCAAGGCGTACCGGGACACGGACGGAACATGGCGGGTCACCGGCCGGAAATGGTTCGTCTCCGGAGCTGACCGGGCCGATCTGGCCTACGTGCTGGCCCGCACCGGCGACGGGCTGTCCCTGCTGCTCAGCGAAGCCTTCCAGACCGAACGCGAACTCGCCGTGCTCGGCGCGGGCGGCCAGTGGGAAGTCACCTTCGACGACGCCCCCGCCCGGCTTCTCGGCGCCGAGGGCGAAGGACTGCGGCTGATCGGCCGCAGGGTCCGGCTGGGCCGGGTGCTGCGCTGCCTGAACTGGCTCGGCCAGGCCCAGCACGCGTTCACGCTCATGCGTGACCGGGCCCGCGCCCGGCCCTCACGAGCCGGTCGGCTGGCCGACTTCCAGCTCGTCCAGCAGATGGTCTTCGAGTCGCTGCTGGCCATCCGGCAGTGCCGTCCGCTGGTGTACGACGCCGCGGCCCTGCTCGCCGGCGGCCGGGACGCCGCGACCGAGATCGGCCTGGCCAAGGTGGCGGCCGCTCGCATGCTGAGCCAGGTGGCCGACGCCGCCGTCCAGGTTCACGGCGCCGCCGGTCTCGGTCCTGACACCCCGCTTCCGGCGATCTTCCGGACCGGCCGGACCGCGCGCATCCTCGACGGCCCCGACGAACTGCATGTGGCGTCCGTGGCCCGGCGGCTCCTGCGGTGAGGGCCGGAAGCCGTACCGGCGGAGGCTGTCGCCCGCAACGAGGACGCGCCCCACCCGGCGGCCTCAGGCGACCGCGAAGCCGGCTTCGGTCACCGCGCGCCTGACCCCGTCCTCGTCGACCGGCCCCTGGCCGCTGACCGTCAGCCGCCCGGTCGGCAGATCGACCGTGACCTCGTCCACACCGGCGACGGCCGTGACCGACTTGGTGACGCTGTCGGCGCAGTGACCGCAGTTCATCCCGGTGACCTGGAAGATCTGGGCGTTCATGGATTCCCTTCCCGTTGTCGAGATGTCGCGGAGAGATACGCTGCCGCGACCACGTTCGTTCAGTAGTCGCGCACCGCGCGGCGGAAGTTCCCGCCCAAACGCCTGCGGGGCGGTTGAACGGCAGCGGCCCATGAGTGTTCATTCCTGTTCATGGCGCCGCCCCGGCCTGCTCCTGTACGCCTTTCCACGGCGTGGCCTTCCGTTTCCGGCCGGTTTCTGAACCGCACCCGAGCACGTGCCCGGGGTTCCGGCATTCCTCACCAAGTGGAGATCCTCATGTCCGTCTCAACGGCCGGTCGCCGTACCGGCATCGTCGTCGCCGCTGCTTTCGCCGCGGTCCTGGGCTTGGCCGTACCGGCGCTGGCGCATGTCACGATCCAGCCGGGAACCGCGGAGAAGGGCGGTTTCACGAAGATCGCCTTTCGGGTCCCGAACGAGCGGACGACGCGTCCACCACCCAACTCGAGGTCACCTTTCCCACCCCACCCGGCAGACCTATTCCAGCGGAGAAGTCGTCACGTGGGCCGACCCGCCCGCCGCGGACGGCAGCGAGCCGGAGCACCCCGCTCCCACGCTCAAACTCGTCGAGCCGGCGGGCGAGGGCGGCCACCACGGCACCGCGGCCACCACCCCGGCCGCCGCTCCCGCCTCGGCGGCGCCGACGGCCTCCGCCGCCGGCCATGGGAGCTCGGCCGCTTCATCGGCAGGCACGGCCGACGGCACCGCCAGACTTCTGGCCGGTGTGGGCATCGCGGTCGGGATCGTCGGCGTCGGCGTCGGCATCCTCGGCCTCCGCCGCTCCCGAGCCCAGTAGTCCGGTCACCCATCCGACCAGGAGGCCGTACGAGATCCGAGGGGGGAATTCACGGGAACTTTTCGCGACGCCCACCCGACCAATGATCGTGACGCACCGAGTGGGGCTGTCGAACCAGGAATGAACCCGTTCACCTGACCGGCCGTAACTGGCGGTGACGGTGGAGAACCTGGCCCACGGAGAACGCATGAGCGCGAAACGGGATTCAGCCTGTCCTGAGAGACATCACGCAGGTAGTACCGGTCTTTTGATGAGGACATCGATGGGGACCCCGATTCTCACGACCACCGAGCTCTCCATCGGCGGCATGACCTGCGCCGCGTGCGCGGGCCGGATCGAGCGGAAGCTGAACAAGCTCGACGGCGTGAGCGTGTCGGTCAACTACGCGACCGAGAAGGCGAGCGTCACCCACCCCGCGGGACTCGACCCCGCGGTCCTGGTGGCGGAGGTGGAGCGCGCCGGGTACACCGCCGAACTGCCGCGCGATCGGCCGCCGGACGAGCGGCACGCCCTGTGGGCGCTGGAGGAGCGGCTGGTCGTCTCCGCGGGCTGTGCCATCAGCGTGATCGTTCCCGCCATGGTCCCGGCGCTGTGGATCACCGGGTGGGAGTGGGTCAGCCTGGCGTTCACCCTGCCGATCGTGGTCTACGGCGGATGGCCGTTCCACCGGGCCGCCTGGGCCAATCTCCGGCAGGGCACGGCCACGATGGACACGCTGGTGTCGCTGGGCACCCTGGTGGCGCTCTGCTGGTCGCTCTGGGAACTGCTCTCGGCGCAGCTCTCGCCGGCGGCCGGGCATCACGGCGGGCAGGCGGCCTCCGGGCATCCCCTGGTGTATTTCGAGGTCGCCGCCGGAGTGACCGTGTTCATCCTGACCGGCCGCTACCTGGAGGCCCGGGCCAAACGCCGTGCCGGCGCCGCGCTGCGCGCGTTGCTGGACCTGGGCGCCAAGGAGGTCGCCCTGCTCAGGGAAGGCGAGGAGGTCCGGGTGCCCGCCGACCGGATCACCGTGGGCGACCTGTTCGTGGTACGGCCAGGCGAGAAGATCGCCACCGACGGCGTGGTGACCGAGGGCGCCTCGGCCGTGGACACCAGCCTGCTCACCGGGGAACCGGTGCCGGTGGAGGTCGGCGTGGGGGACCGGGTCGTCGGCGCCACCGTCAACGCGGGCGGCCGGCTGGTGGTACGCGCCACCCAGGTGGGCGGAGACACCCGGCTGGCGCAGATCGCCCGGCTGGTGGAGGCGGCCCAGTCGGGCAAGGCGCGGGTGCAACGGCTGGCCGACCGCGTCTCGGCGGTCTTCGTGCCCGCGGTCATCGCGCTCGCGGCCGCCACACTCGCGCTCTGGCTGCTGCTCGGCGCCGATCCCGCCGCGGGCGTCCGGGCGGCCATCACGGTCCTGATCATCGCGTGCCCGTGCGCGCTCGGTCTGGCCACCCCGACCGCGCTGCTGGTCGGCACGGGCCGGGGGGCCCAGCTGGGGATCCTGGTCAAGGGCCCTGAGGCGTTGGAGCGGACTCGCCGGATCGACACCGTGGTGCTCGACAAGACGGGTACGGTGACCGAGGGGCGGATGACCCTCGTCCGGGTGGTGCCCGCCGACGAGGAGGACCCCGGGGAGATCCTCCGGCTGGCCGGCGCGTTGGAGCGCGCCTCCGAACACCCCATCGGGCGGGCGATCGCCGATGCCGCCCGCTCCCCGCTGGCCGTGGCGGAGTTCACGGCCCTCCCCGGGCTCGGAGTCCAGGGCCGGGTGGCGGGCAGGGCGGTGCTGGCCGGACGTCCCGGTCTGGTGGAAGAGCGGTGGGGACCGCTGCCCGCCACCTTGGAGAAGGCGCTCGCCGAGGCGGAGTCGGCCGGGTCCACGGCGGTGGTCACCGGGTGGGACGGCCTGGCCCGGGGGGTGCTGGTGGTCGCCGACGCCGTCAAACCGACCTCGGCGCGGGCCGTACGGGAATTGAAGGATCTGGGCTTGTCGCCGGTGCTGCTGACCGGGGATCATCCCGCCGTCGCGGAGGCCGTCGCGGGCCAGGTGGGCATCGACCGCGTGATCGCCGGAGTGCTGCCGGAGGGCAAGGTCGAGGTGATCCGCGATCTGCAACGCCAGGGGCGGGTGGTCGCCATGGTCGGCGACGGCGTCAACGACGCTGCCGCGCTCGCCCAGGCCGATCTCGGCATCTCCCTGGGCACGGGCACCGACGCCGCGATCCAGGCGTCCGACTTGACGCTGGTCCGCGGCGACCTGCGCGCGGCCGGGGACGCGATCCGGCTCGCGCGGCGCACGCTGGCGACCATCAAGGGCAACCTGTTCTGGGCCTTCGCCTACAACGTCGCGGCGCTCCCGCTGGCCGCGGCGGGCCTGCTTCACCCGATGATCGCGGGTGCGGCCATGGCCCTGTCCAGCGTCTTCGTGGTCACCAACAGCCTGCGCCTGCGCCGCTTCCGCTAGTTCCTGGCTAGTTGTGATGGTTCCGTTAGTCCTGCTTCCTTGCGGTTTCCGCGCTTTCTTGAAACGTTCAGGTCGAACGGAGCGGTGGAGGGCGTCGTGGAGCTGTATCCGATGGCCCGGGCCGGACAAGGCCGGAGCGTCCTGACCATGGACCGTCTCGTGGAGATCACCACCGTGTCGCTCGTACCGGTGTCGTGGGGGGTCGTCGGCTGGGCCGTGGCCGGCTGGGCCGGTGTGGTGGCCGGGAGCGTGGCGGGCATGATCGTCACCGGCCTGATCGCTCTGATGATCTACCGGCGGCCCCATCGCCCGGGTCTGCCCGGCTTCTGGTAGGCGTCATCGCCGAAATGATCCGCGGCGCGGCCGTAGGTGCCGCGTACACGGGTGAGCGGACGTCTCGCTGCGGGCGTCAGGGATCAGGTGTGACCACCCGCGCGGCCGCGGTCTTCCCGAACGAGTCCCACGCGCCGTCGTGATATCCGCGGCGCGTGGGATTTCGCCCGGAGGTCCGGCGGGGACGCCGGCGCGAGGTCAGGAAGTGGTGCTGCCCGAGGTGACCTGGACGGTGTCCTCCGCGGGCGGCGCGGACGCGCTCTGATCGAGGGTCGTGGGAAGGGCCGGCTCCTGCCGGGTCGTCCTGCGGCGCTCAAGCAGGACGTCGGCGGCGAGGAAGACGCCGAGAGTGATGGCGAACAGCGGGACGAAGTAGGCGATGAGCAGGGTGGCCGCGGTGACCAGGATCAGCACGCCCGGGGAGAGCGCCGGGCGCCGCCCCGACGACGGGAGACAGTCAGGTTAGGCTTACCTTATATTTGCGTGATGGACCCCTCTGAGATCCGTACGGTGAGTAGCGAGGCCGAGCTCCGGAAGATCGTGAAGGAGCCGCCGCAGGCCATCTGGGACAAGGACATCGCCCGGATCGACGAACACGCGCGCACGATCATCGCCCACTCGCCGTTCGTCCTGCTGGCCACTGCGAACACGGACGGAACCTGCGACGTCTCCCCGCGAGGGGACCCCGCCGGATCGGTGGTGGTCCTCGACGACCACCGCCTGGCGCTCGCCGACCGGCCCGGCAACCAGAGGCTCGACAGCCTCCGCAACATCCTGCGCAACCCCCGTGCCGGGCTGCTGTTCATCGTGCCGGGCATGAACGAGACCCTGCGCGTGAACGGGCGTGCGACGCTCGTGTCCGACGCGCCGTTCTTCGATGACCTGTCCGTACGGGGCAAGCGGCCGCGGCTGGCGATCCTCGTCGAGGTCGAAGAGCTGTTCATGCACTGCGCGAAGGCCTTCCTGCGCTCGTCGCTGTGGAAGCCCGAGACCTGGCCGGACCGGGAGAGTCTGCCCACGCTCGGACGTATCGCCAAGGACCAGATGGGCATCAGGGGCGTCTCCGCGAGAATGATCGACGCGGGACTCGCCCTGGACGCCAAGATGAACCAGTACTGACCCCGTCCGGCCCCCTATCTCTCCCCACCGCTCGGATTCGCGGCATTCCCACTGACGGCTGCGACATCGACCTTCGGGGAAGCCGACTTCGAGCCCGTGCGCCGCGGGTGACACCCCCACCCAATTTGTTAGGTAAGGCTCCTTATAGCTTGGGCATGCTCGGCTCTGATCTCACGTTGTCCTATCGCGCCGCCACTCGTCGTCGACTTCGTCGCGCATGGCGACAGCGGGCCCGCGTGGGCGGCCAGCTGATCGTGATCGCCCCGGACGCGACTTCCGGCGTGAGCGCGGGCGGCTACGAATGGAAGCCCGGCACGGTCCTGATCGCCGGTGACGAGACGGCCACGCCGGCCGTGTCGGCGATCCTGGAGTCGCTGCCGGCCGACGCCCGCGGCGCGGCCTTCCTGGAGGTGCCGAGCCTGGGGGACACACTCCCGCTCCGCGTTCCCGAGGGCGTCAGCCTCAGGTGGCTCGCGCGGGAGGGCGCGGCCGATGCGGGTTACGGCCAGTTGCTCGGCGAGGCCGTACGCGAATGGGCGGGCGCCTGGGCGGCCGCGCACGGCCACGAGCGGGGGGCCGCGGCGACGCCCTGCCCGAGCCCGGCTCCGACCTGGTCTGGGAGGTTCCGCCCCCACCGGCCGACACGGGTCTGTACGCCTGGCTGGCGGGCGAGGCGGGCGCGATCACAGATCTGCGCCGCCATCTGGTACGCGCGATCGGCATCGACCGTTCGCACATCGCGTTCATGGGTTACTGGAAGCTCGGCAGGGCCGAGAACTAGGAAGGCACTGAAGATCTTGTTAAGGGCTCGGCACCGAGCCGGCCCGTCCATCGACTATGGGCCGGTGCGGCAGCAGTCGCCGGACTAGCGGCTCTGCCAGAACGCGGATTCGGGCTCGCCCCCACCGTGATCTGAGCCCGGACGGCGGCGGCCGGTCACGGCCGGCGGCGGCTCGTCGCCGTGCCCGCCGATTGCTTGTCGCCTGTGGGCCAGTACGGCCAGGGCGGTGGTGATGGGCACGGCGGAGATCAGGCCCAGCGTGCCCACCACACTGCGGACGATCTCCTGCGCCAGCACCGGATTGGTGAGCACCTCGCCCAGCGGTTCCCTGCCGACGCTGATGAGCAGCAGCAGCGGCAGGGACGCGCCCGCATAGGCCAGGATGATGGTGTTGATCACCGAGGCGATGTGCGCGCGTCCGATGCGCGTGGCGGCGCGGTACAGCTCGCGGAAGCCGAAGTCGGGGTTGACCCGGGCGAGTTCCGCCACCGTGACCGACTGGGTGACGGTGACGTCGTCCAGCACTCCCAGGGCGCCGATCAGGATGCTGGCCATCAGCAGCCCTTGCGTGTTGATGCGGTAGCTCATGTCCAGGAGGAGTGAGCTGCCGTCGGTGATTCCGCTGAGCTGGGCGATCCCGATCGCGGCGTACGACAGCGCACCGGTCAGGCTGAGGCTGCAGAGCGTGCCGACGATCGCCACCGAGGTGATGACCGTGAAGCCGTGGGTGAGGTACAGGACCGTGAGCATGATCGCCGCAGATCCGGCGATGGCCACCAGCAGCGGTGGCTGACCGGCCAGGATCGCGGGGATCACGAACGTCAGCAGCAGCACGAAGGTGATGGCCAGGCCCACCAGTGCCGTGACGCCGCGCCACCGCCCGAACGCGATCACCGCGAGCGCGAAGGCCGCCCCGACCAGCAGCAGCGGTTCGGTCCGGTCATGGTCGGAGACCCGGTACGGCGGCTCGTCCAGGATGTTGTCCCCGGTCACCGGCGTGTAGATCAGCACGATGTCGTCTCCGACGGCGAAGACCGGCGACCCCGGGCCGCTGGGCAGCTGCGCGGTGACTCGCTGCCTGGCCTGTTGTCCGCTGGTCAGCCTGACCTGGGCATCGCCGCAGGTCGCCGGATCAACGGGCGGAAGCCCGGCCGAGGGCAGCCCGTCAAGCGGTGGTTCCTCCGGGCAGGGGCTCAGGGTGATATCGACGATCGTGCCGGTCACCTTCAGGAGAGTCCCCTGCTCCGTGCGATCGGAGGACGGTTGCCCGGGCCACATCCACAACACGGCCGCCAGCGTGGCCACGGCCAGGGGCACGATCACGGCCAGGCTCGCCCAGCGGGCCGCGCGCGAGGCGGGGGCGACCGGCCCGTGGGTGTGGTTGGCGCCCATGGCATCAGGCCTTCCTGCGGTTGACGGGAGCGAAGGAAGGGTCGAACGGGAACCAGCCTGGACGGACCACGAGCGACCGCCCTCGTCCCTACGAGACGGACACCGTATCCGGACGCCGACACGGTCTCACAGCGCCGCTCCCTCACGCACCCGGCTCAAACGGGTTCAGGCGTGGTCCGTGGCCGGGCTCGGCTCGGTGCGGTCGCGGGTCAGCGGCGACTTCACCACCGCGACCGCGATCGCGGTGGTGAGGGGGATGGCCAGGACGAGGCCGATGGAGCCGACCAGGGTGCGCACCACCTCCTCGGCCACCGCCTCGGTGCCGATCACGTCGAGCAGGGGCCGGCCGTAGGTGTCGATCAGCAGCAGGATCGGCAGGGTCGCGCCGGCGTAGACGAAGGCGATCGTGTAGACGGTGGAGGCGATGTGGTCGCGTCCGATGCGCATCGCGCTGGAGAACAGCTCACGCGCCGAGCGGTCCGGCGACAGCTCGTGCAGCTCCCATACGGCCGAGGACTGCGTGATCGTCACATCGTTGAGGACGCCGAGTCCGGCCACGATGGTGCCGCATATGACGAGCCCGGACAGATCGACCCGCCCGTTGAGCGCGGTGAGTGCGACCCCCTCGCCGTCGGCCAGCCCGGTCAGGCGCGCCGCGTTCACCGCCCAGACGCCGAGCCCGGCCGTGGCGAGGAGCCCGAACAGGGTGCCGGCCAGGGCGGTCGTGGTCCTGACCGAGAATCCGTGCGCCAGGTAGAGCACGACGAACATGATGGCCGAGGACCCGACCAGCCCGACCAGCAGGGGGGACTCGCCCGCGAGCAGCGCGGGCAGCATGAAGCCCAGCAGCACCAGGGCGGCCAGGCCCAGGCCGAGCAGGGCCGCCAGCCCGCGCAGCCGCGCCACCGCGACGACCACGACCGCGAACCCGATGGCCAGGACGCCGATCGGGGTCTGGCGCGCGTAGTCGTGGAAGGCATAGGCCGCCGGACCGTCCGAGTGGTCGAACATGCGGGTCAGCCTGATCCGGTCGCCGATCTGCATGCCGGCCCGGTAGCTTTCCGCGGGCACCTCGACGTTGAGGCGCTGGCCCTGGTCCGGCCCGGTCTCCACACGGACCTCCGTGTTGGCGCAGGTGACCATGCGTGGCGGGCTGTCGGGACCGGGGCGTTGGTTGATGGCTGGGCACTTGTACGGGCTGATGGCCAGGACCGTCGCCTCGGGATGAACGATCGCCGGCGCGGGCCTGGGGCCGGCGGCCGGCCGATCCGCCTGGCCGGGCCAGAGCAGGACCAGGCCGATCACGGTGGCCAGCGCGAGCGGCGCGAGCACCAGGGCGAGCACGATTCGCATGCGGCCGCTGGCGGGAGCGGTGCCGCGTACGCCGTCGTCGTCCGCGATCTGGGCATGCGCGTGGGTGTGGGTACGCAGGGGATCCTCCGTGGTGCCGGCGACGTCGACGGAGAACCGGTCGACGGTGATGCTCCTGTCCACCGTGATCGGGCCGTACGCCCTCCGCGTGATCGGTGAAAGTCTCGAATGGCGGAGCTCGGCAGGTCAACCCGTCATTAATGCCGTTTCGTGACAAACGCAACACATGTTGATATATGGCCAGCTCGGCGTAATATCGGCCCGACCGATAGGCCAAACCGTTATATCGGCCATTGTGGCTCCCTGCTCGCCCTGGCGGCATCATGAGGCTCCGGCACCCGGGCCCATCGCGCAGATCGGACGGCGAGGGGCATCGGACGTTCCCAGGGAATGACTTTCAGTTCCATTACAACCGGCTGGGGATTTCTGGAAGGATCGGCGGTATGTCCGAGCGGGTTACGGTCGATGTTCCTGCTGAGCTTCCTCCAGACGGATGGGGCCGCCGAGGGCCGACGGCCCCGGTAGGCCCGTGGGCGTTCGCCGTGGTCGTCGGGTTGCTGGTGGTCGGGCGGTTCGTGCTCGCGCCGTACCTGACCGCTCCGGCGCTGCAGACGTGGGCCACGATCTTCGTGGCCATCTGTGTTCAGGCGTTGCCGTTCCTGGTCTTCGGAGTGCTGCTGTCGGCGGCGATCTCGGCCTTCGTGCCGGCCTCGTTCTGGACCAGGGCGCTACCGCGGCGGCCCGCGCTGGCGGTGCCGGTGGCGGGCGCGGCCGGGGCGGTGCTGCCGGGATGCGAATGCGCGTCGGTCCCGGTCGCGTCGGGGTTGATGTCCAGGGGGGGTGACCCCCGCGGCGGCGCTGGCGTTCCTGCTGGCCTCCCCGGCGATCAATCCGGTGGTGGTCGTGGCGACGGTGGTGGCCTTCCCGGGGCAGCCGATGATGGCGGTGGCCCGGTTCGGGGCCTCGCTCGTGGTGGCGGTGCTGGCGGGGTGGGTGTGGCTGCGGTTCGGGCGGGCCGAGTGGCTGCGCATCCCCTCACGCGCGGCGGGTGGGGGATCGAAGTGGGCCTCGTTCTACACGGCGATGCGGCACGACTTCCTGCACGCGGGTGGGTTTCTCGTGGTCGGCGGGGCCGCCGCGGCGACGATGAACGTGGTCGTGCCACGGTCATGGCTGGAGTCGGTGGCGGCCGTTCCGGTGCTGTCGGTGCTGGCACTGGCGCTGCTGGCGGTGATCCTTTCGATCTGCTCAGAGGCGGACGCGTTCGTGGCGGCATCGCTGACCGCCTTCTCGCCGACCGCGAAGCTGGCCTTTCTGGTGGTGGGACCGATGGTGGATCTGAAGTTGATCGCCTTGCAGGCGGGCACCTTCGGGCGGCGGTTCGCCGCCCGGTTCATTCCGCTGACCTTTGTTCTCGCGGTGATCGTCAGTCTGGCGGTCGGGGAGGTCCTCCTGTGAGCCGGCTGACGCAGAGCATGATCCTCTTCCTGCTGGGCGGGGCGGTGCTGCGGATCACGATGCTGTCCACCACGTATCTGAACTATGTGAAGCCAGGGTTCCGGCCATTCCTGATCGCCGCGGGCGCGGTGGTGTTCGTCCTGGGCGTCATCGGGGTGATCCAGGAATGGCGGGGCGCCGCAGGACCGGACCACGCCGCCGATTCATCGAACCACCACGAGGGGCATGACCATGGGCATGCGCCCCGTGTGGCCTGGCTGCTGGTGTTGCCGGTGTTCGCGATCTTCCTGATCTCGCCGCCCGCGCTCGGCGCGTTCTCGGCCAAGTCGGAGGAGGCCACCGCCCAGATGCCCGTCGCCGCGCTGGACGCCTACAGCGCGCTTCCCGCCGGAAAGGTCACCGAGATGACCCTGGGCGAGTTCATCGGCAGGGCCTGGGGCGATTCGAGCATGTCGCTCACCGGCCGGCAGGTGAAGCTCACCGGCTTCGTCGTCAAGTCGGTGAAGAAAAAGGACCGCTGGTATGTGGCACGCATTCAGATCGCCTGCTGCGCCGCCGATGGGATCGCGCTGAAGGTGGCCGTCCTGGGCCAGGCCATGCCGGAGGAGGATTCCTGGGTCGAAGTGATCGGCACCTGGCGGGAGCCCAAGTCCGGCAAGACCCCGGTCGGGATGGTGGCCCCCGAACTGGACGCCGTCTCGGTCGCTAAGATCCCGGCGCCGGTAGAACCCTACGAGTAGCGCGTGACCCGCCGATGCCCCGGCAGCCCAGGTAGAGCGTGAAGGAGATGGTGGTCACGTACGGACTGATCGGGATGCTACTGCCCAGCGCGAGCATGATGCCGCCCACCACCGAGGTCACCGCGAACAGCACGCTGAGCAGGATCACCCGGGCCGGTGACGCGGTGACGCGCATGGCCGCCGCGGCGGGGGTGACCAGCAGGGCCAGCACCAGCAGCGCGCCGACGACCTGGATCGCGACGGCCACCGACAGACCGAGCAGCACCATGAAGACCGACGACAAAGCCCGGACGGGAACGCCCCTGGCGGCGGCCACCTCAGGGTCCAAGCTGGCGAACATCAAGGGTCTCCACACCGCGGCGAGCCCGAGCAGCACCACGGCGGACGTGCCGACCAGCCAGCTCATCTGCACTGTGTCGACGGCCACGATCTGACCGGTGAGCAGGCCGAACTTGTTCGCCGCGCGGCCCTTGTACAGGGCCAGGAACAGCACGCCGAGGCCCAGGCCGAACGGCATGAGCACGCCGATGACTGAATTGCGATCCCTCGCCCGTACGCCCAGCGCCCCGATGATCACGGCCGCGAGGACCGACCCCGCAAGTGAGCCGGCGGCGACGTTCACGCCGATCAGGAGCGCCGCCGAGGCGCCCGCGAAGGACAGTTCGGCGATGCCGTGTACGGCGAAGGCGAGGTCGCGCATCATGACGAAGGTGCCGATGACGCCGCCGACCAGGCCCAGGACCGCTCCAGCGATCAGCGAGTTCTGCACGAGGGACAGCAGTTCGCCGTAGTTGTCGTAGTTGAAGATCTGCTGCCAGATGTCGCTGGTCATGGTGCGGGTTCTCCGTCGTGGCCCACGGAGCCAGGGGCGCCGACGACCACGAGCCTGCCGTTGATCTGGACCACGTCGATCGGACTTCCGTACAGGTCGGACAAGGTTTCGGAGGTCATCACCGCTTCGGGGGCGCCGAAGCGGAAGCGTCCCCCGGCCAGGTAGAGCACGCGGTCCACCTTCTCCAGGATGGGGTTGATCTCATGGGTGACGAACACCACCGTGGTGTCGTGGCTCCGCCGCCGGGCGTCGATCAGTTCCGTGACCACTTTCTGGTGGTGCAGGTCCAGCGAGAGCAGGGGTTCGTCGCAGAGCAGGATGGCGGGGTCGGTGGCCAGAGCCTGGGCGACACGCAGGCGTTGCAGTTCGCCGCCCGAGAGCAGGGCGAGCGGCACGTCGGCGTAGTCGGTCGCGCCCACGGCCGCCAGCAGTTCGGCCACCCGCGGGCGGGTCCGCCGCGTGCCGGGTCCCCAGCGATGACCGTCCAGGCCCAGCCGGATGAGGTCGCGGCCACGGAGCGGCGTCTGCGGAGCCATGGCCCGATGCTGCGGGATGTAGCCGAGCAGGGCACTGCCCCGGCGAGGTGGCCGTCCTTCGATCAGCAGGGTTCCCGCGTTCAGGCGCTGCTGGCCGAGCAGAACACGGAGAAAACTGGTCTTACCCGAACCGTTCGGGCCGAGGACGGCGACGAACTCGCCCCGGCCCAACTCCAGGTCCAGGCCGCGCCAGAGAATCCGGTCGCCGAAGGCGAGCTCCGCGCCGCTGAGGCTGATCACCGTGTCGATGGTGGAGCGGCGCGGAGCGATGAGGGCATCGGCGGTCATTTGACGAGAGCGGCCTGGAGCGCGTCGAGGGTCGCCGCCATCCAGCCGATGTAGTCCTTGCCCTCGGGCAGGGTCTCGGTGACCGGGACCACCGCGATGCCGTTGTCGGTGGCAGCCTTCTTCAGTTGCTCGGTCTGCGGTCCGCTGGTCTGCTCGTTGTAGACCAGGGCCGCCACTTTCTTGCCGGTGAAGAGGGCGAGCGTCTCGGCCAGGACCTGCGGGGAGACGTCGTCGCCTTCCTCGATGGCCTCGGCGAACTCGTCGGGAGTGAGGTTCTTGAGCCCGGCCGCGTCCAGCAGATAGCCCGGGACGGGTTCGGTGATCGCCACAGCGGTGCCGCCCGCGTCGGCCGCGATCCGCGCCGTGCGGTCCTGCAGAGGCTGGAGCTTCTGCTTGAAGGTGTCGGCGTTGGCGGTGAAGGTGGCAGCGGAGGCGGGGTCGGCCTTGGCCAGGGCCGTGGCGATCTGGTCGGCGATCTTGGCGACGGACGGGAGGTCGTACCAGATGTGCTCGTTGAGCTCCTCGCCGGCGGGGGCCGTACGGCCGGAGACGGTGACGGCGTTGATGAGCTCGACCGAGGTGTTGCCGCTGGCCTTGAGCATGGTGTCGACGAAGTCGTCGTAGCCGCCGCCGTTCTCGACCACCACCTTGGCCTTGGACAGGGCGAGCTGGTTCTGGGTGTTGGCCTCGTAGGAGTGCGGGTCCTGACCGGGGTCGGAGATGATCGAGGTCACCTGGACCCGGTCACCGCCCACCTGCTGGACGATGTCGCCGTAGACGTTGGTGGACGCGACGACCGTGATGGCTTCGGGAGTGGCTGTCGGGGCTCCGGCCGGGGTCGCCGCGGGGGTGGTCGTCCCGCCGCAGGCGGTGAGGAGCAGGGCAAGGGCGCAGAGGGCGGCAGAGCGCAGGGGATGCATGCCGGGCCTTCCTAGATCAATAACGGTTTTCATTCACGACTGGCGCTTCGTTGGACAACCCTGTAGAAAACGAAAACCATTGTCAAGTTCCGAGGTGTCCGACATGCCCGAAATATTGAGATGGCACGTCCGGCTCGGCGAGGCGGGCGTGCGAGCGACCAGAAAACGCGTGCTGGTGCTCGAGGTGCTCGTGACCGAGCCCCGGCCGGTCACCGCCAGGCAGGTGCACGACGAACTGCTACGGCGAGGGGAGGCGGTCGGGCTGACGACGGTGTACCGGGCGATGTCCTCGCTGGTCGAGGCCGGTCTCGTGCATTCGTTCAATCAGGCGGGAGAGGCGACCTACCGGCTGTGCGGCCCGTCCCGGCACCATCACCTGATCTGCCGCGCCTGCGGGCTGGTCCTGGAACAGCGGTCCGAGGACCGCTCGGACGGCTTCGAGGTCGAGGCGGTCTACGGGGTGTGCGCCGGCTGCCCGGAAGGGCTAGCGGTACAGGAGACCGGCTCGGAGCGCCACGAGCCAGGCCGCCCCCGGAAGCGCCATGCACGCACCCAGCACGGGCATCAACGCCGACGGTCCCAGCATGTCGAGGAGGGCCCCGGAGACGACGGCGGAGACACCCAGTGAGGCCGTCGCGGTCGCGCTCCACAACGAGACCACCCGGCCGCGTAACTCGTTCGGGGAGTGGCCGAGCAGGATCGCCATCGACACGGGTCCGTAGACGACGTCCACGCAGGCGGCGGCTCCCCAGAGCACGAGCGCCCAGAGCGCGCTGGACGGCAGGCCCAGCGCGGCGGTGATCAGCCCCTCCCCGAGGCAGGACAGTCCGAGCGCGACCAGTCGCCGTTCCTCGGGCAGCCGCTTCAGCCGGGGCGCGGCGGCGAACAGCACGATCGCCCCGGCCAGGCCCTGCACCGCGTAGAACCAGCCCGTGCCGCCGTCGCCGAGGTCGTACACCTGCACAGCCAGGGCCGTCATGGCCGTGATCGAGCCGCCCAGGCCCAGGCAGAACACCGCCTCCAGGATGAGCAGAGCCGAGACGAGCCGGCTGCGCCGGACCGCGCCCAAGCCTTCACGGAAGGCCCGCAGGCCGCGCGGCGCGTCCGGCCGGGTGTCGCCACGCCGGTCCCCGCGCCGCACCTTGGCGGTGAAGAACAACGACACCAGGAACGACACCGCGTTGACCACGAACGCCCAGCGCCAGCCGGCCAGCGTGACGGCGGCGGCGCCGGCCAGCCCGCCGACGGCCTGGAACAGCAGGCCGTTGACCTGGACCGCCGCCGCGTAGAGAACGTTCTCCTCCGGGCGGACCAGCGATGGCATCCAGGCATTGCGCGCTGCCTGGAAGACGAAGCCCACGGCGGCCGAGGCGAAGGTCAGCGGGTAGGCGAGCCAGACCGTGCCGGGGCTGTCGGCCAGCAGGAAGGCCAGCGCCAGCGCCGCGAGCACTCCGTCGCCGACGAGCATGATCGTTCTACGGTCGAGCCGGTCGGCCAGCACGCCGCCCCAGGTTCCGAACAGGATGCCGGGCAGATAGCGCATGGCCAGTGAGGTTCCCGCCGCCACGGCCGCGCCGGTGTGTTCGTAGAGCATGGCGAAAACCGCGACGGCGGTGAACCAGCCGCCGCAGACACTGACCAGGTTGCCCAGCCACAGCAGCCGGAAGTCCCGGTTTTCGGCCAGCAGCGAACCCAGCCCGGTGGCACTTTGCTCCCTGATGTCGGTCACGCCAGGAACGTACCGTCTGAAGAAAATGAAAACCATCCCCAATGATGTGTTGACAATGAAAATCATTCTCGCCTAGCGTCTCTCCCGGCTCACCCGTCGGGAAGGAGGCGAAACGTGCTGGTTCAGCGGCGAATGCTGGGGTTGGCACGTGGCGCCGTCGGCCCCATGGCGATGACCGCCCTGCTTTCGCTCTCAGCATCGGCGGCGGGGGCGGGGCAGGCGGTCGCGCTCGTCGAGACGGTCCGGCGCGCCCTCATCTCCGGCGCGCCGGATCCGGCCGGTATCGGTGGGCCGCTGGCGGTGACGGGGCTCCTCGTCGTGCTGCGCAGCCTGCTGTTATGGGGCCGCGATCAGTCGGCGAACTGGACGGCGTCCCTCGTCCAGGCATGGTTACGGGCGCGACTGGCCGAGCGGCTGCTCGACCTGGGACCCGGTTACACCGTCACCCGCCCGGCCGGGACGCTGCGCACCACGATCGCCGACGGCGTGGAGGCGATCCGGGCCTACGTGGGCTTCTACCTGCCGCAGGTCGTCGTGAGCGTGGGCGGTCCGTTGGTGATCGTCGCGATTCTGACCTGGCAGGATCCGGTAGCAGGGGCGCTCGCTGGGGTCTGCGTGGTGCTGGTGCCCGCGTCCCGGCCGCTCTGGCGGCGGATCATGGGGACGCGGTCGCAGCGCCACTGGATCGCGTACGAGAACTTCTCCGCCCGGGTGCTGGACGCCCTCCAGGGCATGACCACGTTGAAGGCGCTGGGCGCGACCGGCCTCTACGGCAACCGGCTCCGGCGCGACGCCCTCGCGCTCTACCGCGCCACCATGGGCGACCTCGCCGCCTCCAGTTCCGTCTACGTCATCAGCGCGTTCCTCATGACGGCGGGCACCAGCCTGGCGGTGGTGGTCGCCGCGATCCGCTACTCCACCGGTCACCTCGACGCGGCCGGGCTGCTGCTCATCGCCTGGCTCACCGCCGAGGCATTCCGCCCGCTCCTGGAACTGCAGAATTACTGGCACGAGGGCTTTCACGGCCTGGCCGCCGGCAAGGGCGTCTTCGCCCTGCTGGACGCCGAGCCGCCCGCGCCGGCCGCGCCCACGACGGGCGAACCGGTGACCCGGCCACCCCGCCTGGCCCTGCGCGAGGTCACCTTCACCTATCCGGGCGCCGCCCGGCCCGCCCTGCGCGACGTCAGCCTGGTCGTCGAACCCGGGACGACGCTGGCGATCTCCGGGCGGTCGGGATCGGGCAAGTCGACTCTGGTCAACCTGCTCCAGCGCTACTTCGACCCCGCGACCGGCCGGATCCTCGCCGACGGCACCGACCTTCGTGACCTGGACCGCGACGCGGTCCGCGCGATGACCGCCGTGGTCAGCCAGGACACCTACCTCTTCCACGGCACGATCGCCGAGAACCTGCGCCTGGCGCGGCCGGACGCCGACCTCGCCACCCTCAGGCAGGCCGCCCGCCGCGCCAGGATCTTCGACTTCGTCGACGCACTGCCGGACGGCTTCGACACGGTCGTCGGCGAACGCGGAGCGCGCCTGTCGGGCGGGGAACGGCAGCGGATCGCCATCGCGCGGGCCCTGCTGAAGGACGCGCCGGTGCTCATCCTCGACGAGGCCACCTCGGCCGTCGACGGGGAGACCGAGGCGGCCCTGCGCGAGGCGCTCGCCGAACTGCGCGCCGGCCGCACCACGATCATGATCGCGCACCGCCTGTCCAGCCTGATCGACGCCGACACGGTGGCCGTCCTCGACGACGGCGAACTGATCGAGTACGGCAGCCCCGCCGACCTCGCCGCCCAGTCCGGAGCCTGGTCCGAGCTGGTGGCGGCCCAGAACGGAGGTGCGCCATGACGTCCGCGTCCGAGGCCGTCGCAGCCTGGGAGCACGGCCGGCCCGCCTCGATTCGGGGCGGGGGCACGAGGGGACTGCTGCACGTGCTGGCCGGGCACCTGCGCCCGTTCGGGATCTCGGTGCTGTTCGCGGTCGTCAACCAGGCGGCCGGAATGGCGGCGGTCGTGCTCGCCGCCGCCGCCGTCGGCCAGGCGCTCTCCGGGTCGGCCGGACTGTGGCCCATGTTCTGGTGGACCCTCGGTCTCACGGCCCTGCGCGCGGTGGCCAACTGGGTCGAGTCGTGGATCTCCCACGAGCTGTCCTTCCGCATTCTCGCCCAGGTGCGTCAGTGGCTCTACCAGGCCTTCGCCCGGATCGCCCCCGGTGGACTGGTCCGCAGGCGCGGCGGCGACCTCGTCGTCCGCGCGCTGCGGGACAGCGAGAGCCTGGAGATCTTCTACGCGCACACCTCGATCTACATCGCGGCCGCGCTGCTGGTCACCCCCGGGGCGGTCGTGGCGATGGCGGTGACCGGCGGCGGCTGGGCGGCCGCCGCGCTGGCGCCCTGGCTGGTGGCCTCGCTCGCGCTGCCCCTGGGGCTGCGCCGCGCGGGCCTGCGCCACGGCGGCGACCTCACCCGCGCGCTCACCGAGATGAACGTGGAAGTCACCGACCTGGTCCAGGGCCTGCGGGAGGTCATCTCCTTCGGCCGCGGCCCCGACCGGCTCGACCGGCTGCGGGAGGCCGACCGGCGCCTGGCGTCGGCGCAGCGCAGGCAGACCCTCCGCGCCGGGCTGGAGACGGTCACGGGTGGGATCGCGATCGGCGGCGCGACCCTGAGCGTCCTGGTGGCCGGGCTGAACACCGGGCCGGCCACGCCCGCCCTGCTGGCCTCGGTTGCGCTCGCGGGTGCCGCGTTCACCCCGATCACGATGCTGCTCAACGTCACCCGGGTGTGGGGGATCACCGCCTCCTCCGCCGACCGGGTCTTCGACCTCCTGGAGGAGCCCGCCGCCGTCGCCGACACCGGCGACGGCGCGCTCCCCGACCTGACCGAAGCCCCCGAGGTCGAGTTCGACCGGATCGTCTTCGGCTACGACGAAACACGTCCGGTGCTGCACGGCGTCTCGCTGACCATTCCCGCCGGGACCACACTCGCCCTGGCGGGGGCCACCGGCGCGGGCAAGTCGACCCTGGCCCACCTGCTGCTGCGCCACTTCGACCCGGCGTCCGGCGCCGTCCGGATCGGCGGGACCGACGTGCGGGACCTGCCGGTCGACGACCTGTCCCGGCTGGTCTGCCACGTGCCGCAGGAGGCGTTCCTCTTCCACGAGAGCCTGCGCGCCAACCTGGAGCTGGCCCGTCCCGAGGCGACCGCCGAGCAGATCACGCGGGCCTGCGACGACGCCCAGGTCACCCCGTTCCTGGACAAGCTGCCCGGCGGCCTCGACACCGTGGCCGGCGAACGGGGAGCCGCCCTGTCGGGCGGGGAACGGCAGCGGGTCGCCATCGCCAGGGCGCTGCTGCGCGACTGCCCGGTGCTGGTGCTGGACGAGTCCTCCAGCCAGCTCGACGCCCTGTCGGAGCGCGAGATGCGGGCGGCGCTCGACCGGGTCAGGCACGGGCGCACCACCCTGGTCATCGCCCACCGGCTCTCCACACTCCGGCACGCCGACCTGGTCGCCGTGCTCGACCACGGCCGCATCGCCGACCTCGGCGGACACGCCGAGCTCATGGAGCGGTGCGAGCCCTACCGGCGTCTCGTCCAGGCGCAGGCGGACGCCGCCGCGCTCCTGGGCGAGCGGCCCATCCCGCCGACGACGAAAGGAGGTGATTCGTGATGACCGTGAAGAAGCTGAAGGTCGCCCAGGTCAAGGCGAGCGTGCACTCGCACAACCACTCGACCGTGACCCGGTCCAGCGTGGCCTGGCGCTAGCCGGCCCTGAGCCCGGGCGGGGACGCGCGCGTATCGCGTCCCCGCCCGGGGTCCTCGCAGCGTAGAGCAGGAAGGAAGGCGCATGAACCCCACCAGCCGCTATGCCGGCGGGGTGTCGCTGGTCCCGGTGGAGGACGGCTGGCTGGTGCACACCCCCGGCGAGGACTTCCTCGTCGTGTCCGCCCCCGAGGGCGACCGCCCCGACCGTCCTCCGCTCGACGACCCCGGCTTGATGGAGGCCTTCGCCGAAGAGGGCGTACTGGAGCCGGTACCGGTCCGGCGGCAGGGCACGGTGGCCCTGACGGGCGAGGGGCCGCTGTTCGAAGCGGTCGGCCTCCTGCTCGGACAAACCGGCTTGATCATCGACGACGAGGACGCCGCCGTGCGGATCGCCGTCTCCCCGTGGCTTCGCGACGGCTGGTTCCGGCGGCTCGACGCCGAGGCCAGGGACGCCGGAACCGCGCTCCACCTCGGTTTCGCCGAAGGCCGGCGCTGGTACGCCGGCCCCTTCTGGACAGGCCCCGCGACCGCGTCCTACGAAGATCTGCGGGTACGGCGGCTGGCCGCGTCGCCGTGGCCGGAGGAACTGGCCGCTTACTGGGCGTGGCTCGACTCCGGCGGCGCTCCGGAGACCGGCCCGGAACACGGGGTGGGGGCGCACGTCGCCGCCGCCCTGATCGTCTCGGACGTACGGGCGTACCTCCACGGCGGGCAGGCCCCGGGAACGGGCGTCCAGGCGGGCTTCGACCCGGGGACCGGGCTGCTGCGGCGGCATCTCGTGCTGCCCGTGCCCGGCGGGCTCATGGTGGAGCAGCCGTGATCATGATCGACGTCCCGGTCGGCGGGCTCGTGGCCGACGTCTTCCTGCCGGACGAGGCGCCGGCGCCCGCCGTCGTGGTGCGCACCCCCTACGGGACGGCCGGATTGTGGCCCGAGGCCGCCGCGCTGATGGGCGCGGGCCTGGCCGTGGTGACGCAGGACCTGCGCGGGCGGTACCGCTCGACCGGCGAGTTCGAGGCCGGCGCCGACGAACTGGCAGACGGGCACACCCTCCTGGACTGGGTCGTCGCCCAGCCGTGGTCGGACGGCACCACCTACCTGTACGGCACGGCCTACGAGTCCTACGCCGCCTGGTGCGCCGTCGACCATCCGTCGGTACGGGGAGTCGCGAGCCGCCAGCCCTGGCCGCCGCTGGGCATGGCGGTCGACGAGGAGCTGTGGTGGCGCACCGAGATCGGCGGCGGACGCCACCTGCGCCCCGGGCTGTACGAGCTCGCCCTGGACGCGCCGGAGTGGCCGGTGCCGCTGGGCGCCTGGCCGCCCACGCCGAGCAGCTGGAAGCCGCAGGCCCGCAGGGTGCTGTCCCGCGTCCGCGCCGCGAAGCTGCCGACCCTGCACCTGGGAAGCTGGTACTGCGGTTCGGCGGCCACGACGCTGCGGCAGGCGAGCCTGGCCCGGCAGGCGACCGTGGTGATGGGTGGCTGGGCGTCCCCGCTGACCCACCGGCTCCGGCCGGAGTGCGCGATCGACGTCCCCGTCGCCCCTGACCCCGCCGACGTGGCGCTGTCCTGGCTCGCCGCGATCGCCTCCGGCGGCGAGCCGTCGGAGGCCCTGAACGACGACGCGTGGGGGACCTCCGCCTCGGGTCATCGCTGCCTGGTGCTGGGCGCCAACCGGTGGGAACCGAGGAATCCCCGGCCCTCCACGCGCTCGCCCCTGCGCACGCTGCCCATGGCCGGGGAGCCCGGGTCGATCAAACACGATCCGGCCGACCCCTACCCGTCGCTGGCGCACTCGGCCGACCTGTCGGTCATCGGGCCGCGCGCCGATGTCGTGCGCCTGAGCCTGACCGGCGGGGTCGCCTGGCACGGGGTGGCGCGGGTGCGCTGCCACGTCGAGGCCGATGGGAACGCCGAACTGGTGGCCACGCTCGTGCACGAGACCGCCGCGGGCGTGCGCACCCGGTTGAGCGACGGCACGGCGCCGGTCACCCCCGGCTGCGGGGTGGCGGAGATCCGCTGCGCGCCCGTGGCGGTCGACCTTCCGCCCGGCCACGTCTTGCACCTGGAGCTCACCGTCGGCAGGTATCCCCGGTACACCCCGCCGTCGACGCCGGTCACGGTGACCTTGTCCGCCGTCGAACCGCTGGTTCCGGGGAGCCGTCGATGACCCATCCGTCGACCCATCCGTTGCTGGATCCCCGCACCGGGATCATCACCCGCCTCGACCACGTGGCCGCCGAGCCGTGGTGGCCGTCCGGGCTGAACGTGTGCACGGCCGCGGTCTCGGCGATCTCGGCCCTCCTGCCCTGGCCGGCCGACCGGGTGGCGACCGGAACCGCGTTCCACGACCCCGATCGCGCCGTGCTGCGCGCGGCCGGTGAGGCGACCGAGCGGTACTGCGGCAACTTCGTCCCGGCGGGGTTGCGCCGGGCGACGTTCCGGGAACTGGCCGCCGCCGGAGAAAACGCTCTCGACCCGGCGACCCTCGCGCTGTACTCCGCGAGCCAGTACGCCGAGCCGGGATGTCCCTTCGTGCCCTTCACCGCCGACCTGCCGGTGCTCTGGATCCGGGGCACCACCCTGGACGGGCCCCCGGTGTGGGTGCCCGCGTCCCTCGTCTTCGTCAACTACCTCGTGCCGCCGCGCGAAGCCGAGCCCGCCACGAACTACGCGATGCTGGCCGGTCTGGCGGCCGGCCCCGACCTGCGCTTCGCGCTGACCTCGGGGCTGGAGGAGATCATCGAGAGGGACGCCACCGTCATCTGGTGGGCGAACCGGCTCCCGGCGGCCCCGGTGGACCTGGCCGACGCCCGGCTCGCCCACCTGCTGCGTCCCGCCGCCGACCTCGGCCCCGGCTGGGGGCGTCCGCACGGCGCCACCGGGGACCTGCGCTACCGCGTGGTGCGCATCCCCACGACGTTCGACGTCGCGGTGATCGGCGTCCTGCTCGACGATCCGGCGCTCGGCATCCACACCTTCGGCGTCGCCGCCCGGCCCGACCCGGTCAACGCGGTCGCCAAGGCGCTGGCCGAGGCGGTGACCCTGCGCATCTACTCCCTCGGCCTGCTGGAACCGGGCGGCGCGATCTACCAGGCCGTCGAGGACGGCGTGCTCAGCCAGGACATGCTCAAGCCGCACCGGCCCGACCGCGCCTACGCCCAGTCCTACCGCGGCGACTTCCGCGATGTGGTCGACCTGTCGTGCCACAGCCAGATCTGGCTCGACCCGGCGATGGCCAAAGAACTGGCGCCCATCACCGGCGAGACCGATCCGGTGCGCCTCGACGACCTTCCGGTGATCACCGGCGACGTCCGCCAGGCCTACCTGGACCGGGTCCGGGCGCTCGGACTCGACGCCCACGCCGTCGACCTGACCACCGCCGACGTGGCCGCGACCGGCGCCCGGGTGGTCCGGGTGGTCGTGCCCGGCGCCTACTCCAATCCGCCCGCCGCCTTCCCCTTCCTCGGCGGCGACCGGCTCTACACCGATCCGGTACGCCTCGGGCTGCGCGCCGTCCCGCTCGCGGAGGCCGACGTCAACCTCGTCCCGCTCCCGCACACCTGAGAGATCCGATGGACGTCCTGCTCGACCCCCGTACCGGGCTGGTCACCCGGCTGGTGGCGCGGCGCAGCCACGCCGTGCTCCACACCGTCACCGCCGAACTCGCCGCCACCGGCCGGTTCGCCCACACCCTCGGCAACCCGCTCGCCGGCGGCGCCTCCTTCACCGACCCCGGGCGCGCCCGGCGCAGGGCGCTGGGCGAGGCCGCCGAGCGGTACGCCGGTCACCTGGTCCCGCACGCCCGGCTCCGGCACGCGACCTGGCACGACCTCACCGACGCCGGGGAGGCCGCCGTCGACCCCGACCGGCTGGCCCTCTACTCCCCGGCCCAGCACGCGCGGCCCGGCTTCCCGTTCGCGGGCCTGCGCCGCGACGATTCGCTGGCCTGGGTGATCGGCCAGGCTGACGGCGGACGCCCGGTGTGGGTGCCCGCTTCGCTGGTCTGGCTGGCCCCCGGCGAGCACACGCTGGTCCGGGGCCGCCCGGCCCACCTGCCGATCGCCGCGGGCATCGCCGCCGGCCCCACCCTGGAGGCGGCCAGGCGATCGGCCCTCGCCGAGGTCCTGGAACGGCACGCCCTGGCCACCGCCTGGCACGGCGGAGCCGCCTTCCCCTCGATGGAGGGTCCGGCGCTGCCCGTTCCGGCCGGGGCGGCGCTCGCGTGGCATGCCGTCCCCAACGCGCTGGGCGTCCCGGTGGTGCTGTGCGCGGCGACGACGCCCGGCGGCTTGCTGGGCGTCGGCTGCGCGGCCATGTCGATTGAGCCGGCCAAGTCGGATGGATCGGTCGGATCGGTTGCCTCCCTCGAATCGGCCGGGGCGGCACGATCGGCCGCCGCCGAGGCGCTGCGCTCGCTGGACGCCCTCGCCGAGGTCGCCGGCGGCGTCCCCGAGTGGGAGCGCCCGGCTGGCCCGCTGATGCCGCACCGGGAGGACCGGCGGTATCTCGACTCCTACGCCCCCGACCTGAGTGATGCCACCGACCTGCTGTGCACGCTGCAACTCCTCGCCGACGGGCGCGTCGCCGCGGCCGTCCGGGATCGGCTCGGACGAGGCACCGCCGAGACCCCGTCCACCGCCCTCGACCTTGAGGTGATCACGGTCGACCTCACCACACCCGACCTGGCCGTCCTGGGGCTGCACGTCGCCCGGGTCGTGGTGCCCGGGCTGCGCTCCACCGGACCGGCCGCCTACCCCTTCCTGGGCGCGGGAGCCGAGCCGCTCCCCGGCCACGTGGAGAGATCGCCGGTGCCCCATGTCTAGCCCGTGGAACCTCGACCGGCCCGGCCGGAAGGCGGCCAGGACCGGCACCCACCGCGCCGCCACCCTGGCGGACACCTGGAACCGGCTCCGCCCGGCTCTCAAGGCCTGCGGGGTGACGCGGGTCTCCGACGTCACCGGGCTCGACCTCATCGGCATCCCGGTCGCCACCGCCTACCGGCCCAACGCCCGCAGCCTGTCGGTCAGCCAGGGCAAGGGTCTCAGCCGCGAGGCGAGCCGGGTGTCGGCGGCCATGGAGGCCGTCGAGCACGCGCACGCCGAGGTGATCGACCGCCCGCTGCGGCTGGCCCGGCCAGCGGAACTCGGCACCGGCGCGCTCGACCCCCGGCGCCTGCCCCGGACCGCCGACGGGGTGCTCGACGACGTCACTCCGCTGCTGTGGATCGACGGCGCCGACGTCCGGACCGGCGAGTCGAAGGCGGTGCCGTACGAGGCGGTGAGCCTGGACTTCACGCTGCCGCCCGCCCTGACGGGGCACGGGCTGTCGCGCGACAGCAACGGCCTGGCCGGCGGCAACAGCGCGCTGGAGGCGCTGGTCCACGGGCTGTGCGAACTGATCGAGCGGGACGCGGCGGCCCTGTGGGACCTGCGCGACGGCCTGGCCCAGGCCAAGGCCCGGATCGACGCCGCCACCCTGACCGGCCCCGAGACCGTCGGGCTGCTGGAACGCTACGACCGGGCCGGCGTCGAGGTGGCGCTGTTCGACATCACCTCCGACCTCGGCGTCCCGGCCGTCCTGTGTCACATCGTGGAGGCCGAACCGGACCCGTTCCGGCCGCTGCCCGCCGCGACCGGGCTGGGCTGCCATCCGTGCCCGCCCATCGCGGTCCAGCGGGCGCTGACCGAGGCGGCCCAGTCGCGGCTCATCACCATCTCGGGCGCCCGTGACGACGTCACCCGGGAACGCTACGCGCAGACCACCGACATCGGCGGCATCGAGGAATTCCGCGACGCGCTCCGCGAGAGCCTGCCCTACGCCCGGCCGTTCGAGGTGCCGGGCGCCGACCACGAACTGCTCGGCGACGACCTCGACTGGCTGCTCGATCGGCTGGCAGCGGCCGGGCTCGGCGACGTCACAGCGGTCGACCTGACCCGGCCGTCCCTGGGCATTCCGGTCGTCAAGGTACTGGTCCCAGGGCTGGAAGGGGCCGGGGCGCTGACCGGAGAACCGACCATCCCCGGGCCCAGAGCGCGCGCTTTCGAGGGGGAGTCCGACGATGCCTGAGATCGCCGTCTTCGCCGGCCCGACCGTTCCGGCCGCCGTCATCCGGGACCGCCTGCCGGGCCGCGACGTCGTGGTGCTGCCACCGGCGGGGCAGGGCGACGTGGCCGCGCTGGTCGCCGCCGCACGCCCCCGGGTGATCGCCATCATCGACGGAGCGTACGAGCGGATCCCCGCCGTGTGGCACAAGGAGATCCTCTGGGCGATGTCCGAGGGCGTCGCCGTCGCCGGGGCCGCCAGCATGGGCGCCCTGCGCGCCGCCGAACTCGCCCCGTACGGCATGACCGGCGTCGGCGAGATCTACGAGGCGATCGTCTCCGGCGTACTCACCGACGACGACGAGGTCGCGGTCGCCCATCTGGACGCCGAGGAGGGCTACCGCCCGGTCAACGAGGCGATGGTGTCCATCCGGGCCACGTTGCGCGCCGCCGTGGCCGATGGGGTGATCCCGGACGGGGAGGCGGCCGATCTGGTCGCCGCGGCGAAGGAGCTCCACTATCCCGACCGCCGCTGGCCCTCTCTGCTGGCCGGTCGTGCCGGCCCGCTGCGGGACTGGCTGCCCGCCGGGCGGCGCGACGTGAAACTCGCCGACGCCCTCACGCTGCTCGACCTGCTGGCCGCGGACGGGGTCCGGCCCGCCGAACGCGACTGGCACTTCGAACGGACCTCGCAGTGGCGGGCCGTGCGACCGGCCGGCCGGACCGCGCTCCCGCCCGCCGTCACCGAAGCCGTCCTGGACGGCCTGCGCGCCGAAGGCAGCTACGACGAGCTCGAACGCGCCGCCACCCTGCGCCTGGTGGCCGCCGCCACCGGGGCCCGCCCGCACGGCGACGCCCTCACCGAATGGATCGCCCTCGTGTCCGAACGCGTCCCGGCGGCCGACCTGGCCGACCTCGGCCCCGCCGGACTCGCCGCCTTCGCCGCCGACCAGGCCTGCCTGGTGGCCGCGACGACCGAGGTCGCCGGGGACGTGCCCACCGCGATCCTCGACACCCTGCGCGTCCGCGGCGAGTACGCCGCACGCATCGCCCCCAAGGAGAAACAGTGAAGAAACCCATAGTGTCGCTGGCCGTGATCGCCCTGCTGGCCGGCTGCGGCACGTCCGGCACCGAGGCGTCGGCCCCCGCCCCGGCCGCCACCGCGGCCGCGGCCGCTCCCGGTCCGGTCGAGGTGAGCAACTGCGGCACCGTCTACACCTACGCGCGGCCGCCGGAGCGCATCGTCACCTCCAGCACCGTCGCCACCGAGGTCGTGCTGGCCCTGGGCCTGAAGGACCGGATGGCCGGGACCGTCGCCGCCAACGACATCATGACGGAGTACGCCGCCGACCTGACCGGGATCAAGGTGATCTCCGAGTCGGCCTTCCCGCCGCCGTCCAAGGAGGTCGTCTACTCGGCCAACCCCGACCTGGTGGTGAGCGGTTACCCCGACGACTACGGCCCCAAGGCGATGGGCGACCGCGCCGTCCTCCAGAAGGAAGGCGTCAACAGCCACCTGCTGTCGGCGAGCTGCCCGGGTAACACCGCCAGCGTCGAGCAGACCTACGACGACCTCCGCGCGCTGGGCCGGGTCTTCGGCGTCCAGGACAAGGCCGAGCAGCTCGTCGGCGCGCTCAGGGCCGAGGTCGACGCCGTCACCCCCGTCACCCCCGCGCTGCGCGTCTTCGACTACGCCGGAGGCAAGGACAAGCCGCTGACCAGCGGCGCGAGCACCCTGGTGTACGACCTGGCCCGCCGGGCCGGCGGGGAGAACATCTTCCCCGAGACCAAGGAGTTCGGGCAGGTCTCCTGGGAGGAACTGGTCAAGCGCGACCCGCAGGTGATCATCGTCGAGGACCAGGCCTTCGAACCGGCCGACAAGTCCATCGAGTGGATGCGCTCCTACGCCCCGATCAAGGGCGTCACCGCCGTGAAGGAGAACCGGTTCGTCGTCATCCCCGTCAACGACCTGCAGCCCGGCCTGCGCAGCGGCCGCGCGCTCAAGGCGCTGGCCGAGGGCTTCGCCCCTTGACCGTACGCGTCGCCGCCCGGCGGGTCTCCACCGACCCGCCGGGCCGCCGGGTGACCCTGGCCGGCTCGGTGGCGCTGCTCGGCGTGGTGCTCGGAATCTCCCTGATCGCCGCCGTCGGGCTGGGGCCGGTCGACATCCCGTTCACGGACGTGTGGCGGATCGTCTTCGCCACCCGGGACGCGCCCACGGGGCCACTGGCCGTGATCGTGCGGGACATCCGGCTGCCCCGGGTCCTGCTCGGCGCGATCGTCGGCGCGGGCCTGGCCGTCACCGGCGCGGTGCTCCAGGGGGTTCTGCGCAACCCGCTGGCCGATCCCTATCTGATCGGGGCCAGTTCCGGGGCGTCTCTCGGTGCCGTACTGGCGCTGATGTCCGGTCTGTCGTGGCTGTTGCCGGTGGCGGCCTTCACCGGAGCGATGGTCACCTTCACGGTGGTGCTGCTGCTGGCGCGCAACGGTGGCCAGCTGGGAGTCACGCGGCTGATCCTTTCCGGCGTGGCGGTGGCCGCGCTGGCGGAGGCGGTGACCAACTTCATGGTGCTCAACTCACCTGACTCGCAACTGCGGTCGGCGCTGTTCTGGACTCTCGGCGGCCTGTCCGGCACCCAATGGGGCGATCTGGCCGTCCCGGCGATCGTGGTCGCGGTCTTCGTCGTGTGGTTCTGGCTGCGCTCGGCCGGGCTCAACGCCCTCGTGCTGGGTGAGGAGGGAGCCACGAGCCTCGGCGTCGAGGTGAACCGGCTGCGCATGCGACTGGTCATCGGTTCGGCGATCACGGTCGGCGCTGTCGTCTCGGTCAGCGGCGGAATCGGCTTCGTGGCGCTGATGGTCCCGCACGCCGTCCGCATGATCGTCGGCGGCGACAACCGGTGGGTGGTGCCGTTGAGCGCGCTGGCCGGCGCCCTGCTGATGGTGTGGGTCGACGTGGGGGCACGCCTGCTCAACCAGCCCGACGAGATCCCGATCGGCGTCATCACCGCGATGCTGGGAGCGCCGTTCTTCCTGGTGCTGCTGGCCCGCGCCAACCGGAGGGCGATGTCATGAGCCTGTCCCTGGACATCGAGGACGTCTCCTGGGCGCCGGTGCTCCACGACATCACGCTGTCGGCGGCGCCGGGGGAGATCCTGGGGCTGATCGGCCCCAACGGCGGCGGCAAGTCGAGCCTGCTGCGCTGTGTCTACCGGCGGCAGCGCCCCGACCGGGGCCGGATCACGGTGGACGGGCTGGACGTCTGGACCGCCGGGGCCGGCGAGGTCGCGCGCCGGGTGGCCGTCGTCACCCAGGAGCCGCCCGCCGACCTGGAGAACAGCGTCGAGCAGGTCGTCGCGCTGGGGCGAGTTCCGTACCTGGGCAGCCTGGGACGGCTCACGATCGCCGAGCACGACCTGATCGAGGACGCCATGGAGCGCTGCGCGGTGCGCGCCCTGGCCCGCCGGCCCTACGCCCAGTTGTCCGGCGGCGAACGCCAGCGGGTGCACCTGGCCAGGGCGCTGGTCCAGCAGCCCGGCCTGCTGCTGCTCGACGAGCCCACCAACCATCTGGACCTGCGGCACCAGGTGGAGCTGCTGCGGCTGATCCGATCCCTGGGCGTCACCGTCGTCGCCGCGCTGCACGACCTCCAGCTCGCCGGCGCCGCCTGCGACCGGCTGGCGGTGCTGAGCGGAGGCCGCCTGGTCGCCGACGGCCCGCCCGCGAAGGTGGTCACCACCGAACTTCTCACCGACGTGTACGGCGTGGACGCGGAAGTCACCCACGGTTCGGACGGGCTGCCGAGGATCAACCTGCCACTGGCCCGTCAGTCCGTCCCCTCGGGCAGGGTGTCGGCCATCATGGCGCCGTCACCCGGCAGGCCCGTCAGGTAGACGTGCTGGTGGCCGTTGCCGGCGTCGACGTTGATCTGGTCGAGCTGGGTCGCCGCGACCGACCAGGCCATGACGGAGGCCGACCGCTGCCGGGCGGCCAGATCGAGACACCTCTGCCGCACGTCGGTGGACAGCTCCTGGCAGGAGACGTACGCGTCGAGCGCGATCGACATCGTGTTCACGGCGTTGCGGAACCCACCCCGGGCGACGTTGGTCGCTGTCGTCCCGGACGGGGTCTCCGCATGCCGGTCAACGGCCTGCTTGATCAGTCGCTGCCACTCGGCGACCTCCCCGTCGGCGGGCGGCTGGGCGGCCAGCGCACCGCCGGGCGGAAGCGCCTTGGCCAGTCCCGCCAGCACCTTCTCCAGATCGGCGGCCGTCGTGCGGGCGGTGGACGTCAGCTCGGTGATCTGCCGCACGTCCCGCTTCGCCTCCGCCACGCGCATCTCGGCGATCGCGTTCTCGGTGGCGTCCGGGGCGCCGAACAGGTAGCCCAGGGAGCCCGCCACCAGCACGGCCACCGCCAGCCCTATCGCGGATCGCAGACGGTTCTGGCGGGGCGTGTCCCGGACAGGTGACGGGCGGGGTGATCTGGCGGTCTTGGAGGACATGCGGGAATCTCCGATCGCCCGTGATATGACATGGTCGACTTCTCGCGCGACCGTACAGTCTTGGGTGATTCGCGTCCATAGTGATCCTTCAGGCGATTCTTTGGGTCGAGCTGCGGTCCGCGGCGCCTTCTGCTGCTGACCTGTAAGCCCTGATCGGCGCGGTTCTCCGTGGAACGCGGGTAGCGACCCCGTACAGCACCGGCGTGCGGCCGCAGTTGGTAGGGCGGCCGGAGCCGTTGCTAGGCTCCGGCCATGAAGTGCACGAAGCGGACGATGCGCGGCCTGCGCTCGGCCCTGGTCGCACTCAGCACCACCGTGATCGCGGTCGTGGCCCACGCCGGCCACGGGACGACCCCGCCCCTGCTGGCCCTGGTCCCCGTGGTCCTGGCGGCCTGGGGCGTCGCCTACCTGCTGGCGGGCCGGAGGATCACCCGGTGGGAGCTGCTGGCGCTGCTCGGCGCCGCCCAGTTGGGCATCCACGGCCTCAGCGTCTACCTGGCGGACCCCGGTCACCACGATCCCGGCCACCACGGCGTCGGTGACACCTCGTCGCCGATGGTCCTCACGCACGCGGCGGCCACCGTGCTCACCGCGCTGCTGCTGGAGTACGGCGAGCGGATGTGGTGGGGCCTGCTCTCCCTGCTCGACGTCCGGTACCGCATGGTCCGCGTCCGCGATCTTCCGCCGCCGGTCCGGTGCCCGGTCCCGGTCGCCTCCCGCACAGTCCCCACGCTGACCCGGCTGTGCGCCGGCCCGGTCGGCACGCGCGCCCCGCCCCTCCTCACCCGGATCTGAGCCACCACGGGGACGAGAGGCCCCGCTTCCCCCGAACCGGACCCGAACGGGTTCGGTCATGATCTGTATTGAGGAGACCCCCCATGCGTTCTGCCCTGCGTAACACCCTGCGCGCCACCGCCGTCAGCACCGCCGCCCTCGGGCTGGTCCTGCTCGGCGCCGGCGCGGCGTCGGCCCACGTCACCGTCACCCCCTCCACCACCGCGGCCGGCAGCTACACCGTGCTGACCTTCTCCGTCCCGCACGGCTGCGACGGGTCGGCCACCACCTCGATCGCCATCTCGATGCCCGAGGAGATCATCGCGGTCACCCCGACGGTCAACCAGGGCTGGGATGTCGAGAAGAAGATGGAGAAGCTCGACACCCCGGTCGACGACGGCCACGGCGGCCAGTACACCGAGCGAGTCGACCAGATCGTCTACACCGCCAAGACCCCGCTGCCCGATGCCCTGCGCGACACGTTCGAGCTGTCGCTGAAGCTCCCGGAGAAGGAAGGCGCCAAGCTCGTCTTCCCGGCGGTCCAGAAGTGCGAGAAGGGTGAGACGCCCTGGACCGAGGTCGCCGCGGACGGCGCGGAGGAGCCGGAACACCCCGCCCCGTTCATCGTGCTGACCGCCGCCGAGGGGGAGGGGCACGGCGCGGCCGAGCCCACGCCGTCCGAGACCGCGATGTCGGTCGCCCCGGCGATCGACCCCTCGCGGGCGGCTTCCGACTCGGCGGCGTCCTCCGACTCGGGTGACCCGGGCGTCGTCGGCTGGGCCGGCCTGGTGCTGGGCGCGATCGGCGCGGTCGCGGGCGTGACCGCCCTGATGCGCGGCAGGAAGACCTCTTGACCCGTCAGGTCCGCCGCGGGACGCCGAGCTGGGCGCGGCCGACGGCCGCGCCCAGCTCGGCGGTCCTGCTCCTGGCCGCCCTCCTGGTCCTCCTCCTGCCGGGCACGGCCGACGCCCACGCCGTACTGAAAAGCACCGACCCCAAGGACGGCCAGGTCCTCGCTCAGGCGCCGCGCACCGTCACAGCCACCTTCAACGAGGCGATCAGCCTCGCTCCCAAGGGGAACCAGCTGCTCGACTCGGCCGGCCGCCCCGTCCCCGCCGACATCCGCTCGGTGAACGACACCGTCGTCTACACCCCGGCCTCAACCCTTGCCGAGGGCACGTACATCGTCAGCTGGCGGGTCATCTCCGCCGACACCCACCCGGTCGGCGGTGGGATCAGCTTCTCCGTCGGCAAACCGAGCGCGACCTCTGTCGCCGTCCCCGACCAGGTCGCCGACCGAGAGGTAAACCTGCTCAGGATCGGCTCCGAGGTGCTGCGGTACGGGGGAGTGCTCGGGTTCGCGGGCCTCACCGCCTTCGGCCTGTTCATCGCCGAGCCGAGCGTGCGCCGGTCCGCGGCGTTCGCCCGGAGGGTCCGGCGCACCCGTGACGCGCTGGCCGTTGCGGCCGTGTTCGGCGCCGCGGCCCTGGTCCCGCTGGTCAAGCTCTGGCAGGACGGTGCGGGCGTCGGCGAGCTGTTCTCCGCCTCGCTGTGGCCGGCGGCTCTGTCGGCGGCGCCCGCGGCCGCTGCTGCGCTGCTGGCCGCCGGCACCGCGATGGCTGTGGTCGCGGTGCGCCGCGGACTGCCGGTCGCCGCCGCGGCCGGGCTGGCGCTGGCGCTGGGCTCCCTCGCCGTGGTCGGCCACACCAGGGTGTACGGGCCGGGCTGGCTGGTGCTCGCCGCCGACCTCCTGCACCTGGCCACGGCGGCGCTGTGGTCCGGTGGGCTGCTCGGGTTGTGCCTGCTGTTCGTCCCCGACCGCCACCACAGGGTGGCCGAGGTCGCCTCGGCGGTCGGCCGCTTCTCGGGTGCGGCACTGTGGCTGGTGGCCGGGCTCGGCGCGAGTGCCGTCCTGCTGTGGTGGCGGATCGCCGACAGCGTGGACGGTCTGTGGACGACCGGCTACGGCCGTCTCGTCCTGGTCAAGCTCCTGCTGGTACTCGCCGTCGTCGGCGTCGCCGCCTGGAACCGGTACCGGCTCGTCCCCTCGGTGCTCTCCGGAGCGCGCCGCCAGGCCACCCTGGACGCGCTGCGCCGCACGGTCGGGATCGAGGCGGCGGGCTTGGCCGTGGTGGTGGCCGTCACCGGCGTGCTGGTCTCGCAGACGCCGCGCGAGGAGCCCGCCGCCGCGCCCGCGGCGGCGCCGTCCTCCGCCGGGCCCAAGACGCTCATCGCGGCCCTCGGCGAGGGCAAGGCCACCATGGTGATCAGCCCCGGTAAGCGGGGGGTCAACGCGCTCCAGCTGTCCCTGGTGGACGGCAAGGGTGTGCCGCTGGCGCCGCATGAGACGCCGGAGCTGTCGGTGCGGCTGCCCGCGTACGAGCTGGGGCCGTTCAAGAAGCCGCTGTCCACGACGGGCAAGGGCACCTACGAGGCGACGGTCGACTTCCCGCTGGACGGGACGTGGACGGTGACGCTGGTCGTGCGGCTGTCGGAGTTCGAGAGCCCGGTTGTCTCCCAGAAGGTGGTGATCCCGTGAGATCCGGTGTCTCCCGTGCGGTCCGGGCCGCCGGAGTGGCGCTGGCGGCGGCCGTGCTGGTGCTGCTCCCGGCCGCCCCGGCGCTGGCTCACGTGCTGCTGGAGTCCGCGCAGCCCAACGGGGACGGGTCGGTCACGCTCACCTTCTCCTTCGACCACGGATGCGACGGCGCGCCGACCGAGGCCCTTGTCGTCCGGATGCCGTCCGGGTCCTCGGCGCTGTCGGCCGGCCAGCCGGGCGGGTGGCGCGGCGCGGTGAAGGGGAACACGGTCGAGTGGACCGGCCCGGGGCTCGCCGACGGCACCAAGGCGTCCTTCACCGTGCGGGCGCGCCTGTCGGGGAAGGTCGGCGCGCCGCTGCTCTTTCCGACCACACAGCGGTGCACCGGCGGCAAGGCGTACGAGTGGATCGGCGCCGACGACGCGTCTCAAGAGCCCGCACCCCGGCTGATCGCCACGGCCGCCGTCCTGGACCCGGGCCTCAGCCCGGCCCCGCCCCCGGCCGTGGGCGCGGACGGCGCCGACGACGTTCAGGTGGCCGTGGCGCTGGGCGCCTTCACCGCCCTGGCGGCCCTGACCGCGCACCTGACCCGTCGGCGGCTCCGCCGCCCCTGACCTCGGCCCGATCGCCGCCGCCCGGCCACAAGATCATTGGTAGATCTGCCCTCCTTCGTGTAAAGATGTCGGAAAAGGCGAGCGCGGACGAGGAAACCGGTGCGAATCCGGCGCGGTCCCGCCACTGTGATCGGCGAGCGGACCCCCGAAACGCCACTGCCCCGGCCGGGGTGGGAAGGCGGGGGCGAGCCTCGACCCGAGAGCCAGGAGACTCACGCGGTCGCCTCCTCGAAGAACTGGGGCGGATCTCCCCGGAGAGGAGCGGGTCGGCGTGCCCGATGGGGTCATGAGAGCGCCGCGCGGCCGGGCCGCGCGGTCGCCGCGCCGGCGCATGCCCGGAATCGTGTCCCGGGTCTGTTCCCGCCGTCTTCCGACAGGGCCGCCCCATGGTGCAGTCACTGTGGAAGGAATCATCCATGACGGGCAGACGCCCCCTGTCTCTGCTGCTCGCCCTGTTGTCTGCCGTACTCCTCGCCGGCTGCGGCGGCACCCCCGCTGAGGTCGAGGCTTCCGCCCCGGCCTCCAGTGCCCCGGCCGTCGCCGGGTTCCCGGTCACCATCGACAACTGCGGGGTCACGACCACGTACCAGAAGTCGCCGCAGCGGGCGGTGTCGCTGAACCAGCACGCCACCGAGGTGCTGCTGGCGCTCGGCCTGGAGAAGTCGATGGCCGGCACCGGCTACCTGGACGACAAGATCCTCCCCGAGTACCAGGCCGCCTACGACAGCGTGAAGGTCCTGGCCAAGGAGTACCCCTCCTACGAGGCGCTGCTGGTCGAGGAGCCCGACTTCGTGTACGGCGGCTTCTCCAGCACCTTCGACGAGAAGGAAGGCCGCAGCCGCGACGCCCTGGCCAAGGCCGGCGTCAACACCTACCTCAACATCGAGGAATGCGCCGCAGGCCCAGTGACGATGGACCTGATGGACCAGGAGATCCGCAACCTCGCCAAGATCTTCGGCGTGCCCGACCGGGCCGAACCGCTCATCACCCGGCTGAACGCGACCCTGGACGGGGTGAAGGAGAAGCTGGCCGGCGTCCCCCCGGTCAAGCTGTTCGTCTACGACAGCGGCGACAAGACCGCGTTCACGGCCGGCGGCAAGGGCATCGGCAACGAGATCATCAAGCTGGCCGGGGCGGAGAACCTGTTCGCCGACGTGGACGACGCCTGGGGTGACGTCTCGTTCGAGCAGGTCGCCGAGCGCGCGCCCGAGTGGATCGTCATCTACGACTACGGCGACCAGCCGGTGGCCGACAAGGAGAAGTTCCTGCTGGCCAACCCGGCCCTGAAGGACGTACCGGCGATCAAGGAGAAGCGGTTCGCGGTGCTGCCGCTGTCCTCGGTGGTGCTCGGCGTCCGGGCTCCGTCGGCGGTGGAGTCCCTGGCCAAGCAGATCCACGCCGACCGATTCCAGTGATCGAACTGACCGAGACCGCCGGGGCCGCTCCGGCCGCCGTCCCCGGTCTGCCGTCGCGGCGTCCGGGGCCGCCGTACCCGCTGGTGATCGCCCTGCTCACGCTGCTGCTGGCCGGGGCGGTCACCGCGGGGATCGCGGCCGGGTCGATCAGCCTTCCGGCCGGTCAGGTGTGGGGCATCCTCCTGCACCGCATCCACCCGGCTCTGGCCGACCCGGCCTGGACGTCCGTCCGGGAGACCATCGTCATGGACGTACGGCTGCCGCGGGTCCTGCTGTGCGGGATCATCGGCGCCGGGCTGTCGGTCTGCGGCATGGCGTTGCAGGCCCTGGTCCGCAATCCGCTGGCCGATCCGATGCTGCTGGGCGTCTCCTCCGGCGCCAGCGTGGGCGCGGTGGCCGTGGTCGTGTCCGGCCTGGCCGTCCTCGGAGTCTTCACGCTGCCGGTCGCCGCGTTCGCCGGGGCGCTGGCGGCGCTGGCGGCGGTCTATTTCCTGGCCAGGTCGGGCGGGCGGATGACCACCGTACGGCTGGTGCTGGCCGGGGTGGCGATGGCCGAGGTGCTGTCGGCGGTGGCCAGCTTCCTGGTGGTGGTGTCCGCCGACCCGCACAAGGCGCAGTCGGCCGTGCGCTGGATGCTGGGCGGCCTGGCGGGCACGACCTGGACGATGGTCTGGATCCCCGTCGCCGCCGTCCTGCTCGGCACCGTCGCCCTGCTCGGAGTCTCCCGCCCGCTGAACCTGCTCCTGGCCGGGGAGGAGGCCGCCGCCTCACTGGGCCTGGACGTGCACCGGTTCCGGGCGGCGCTGTTCGTGCTGGTGGCGATCATGATCGGGACCATCGTCGCGGTCAGCGGAGCCATCGGCTTCGTCGGTCTGATCATGCCGCATGCCGTGCGCCTGCTTATCGGCTCCGACCACCGGCGGGCGCTCCCGGCCGCGGCGCTGCTCGGCGCGGCCTTCCTGATCGTCGCCGACCTGGTCGCGCGCACCCTGATCACCCCCGAGGAGATCCCCGTGGGCATCATCACCGCCCTGGTCGGCGGCCCGTTCTTCCTGTGGCTGATGCGGAGGCGGTCGCGGTGACCCTGGTGGTGGAGAACGTGTCGGTCCGCGTCGGCGGCAGGGACCTCGTCAGCGAGGTCTCGCTGGAGGTCGCCGAGGGCGAGGTGCTGGGCCTGGCCGGGCCGAACGGCGCGGGCAAGTCGACCCTGCTCCGCACCCTCTACCGGGCCCGCAGGCCCACCTCGGGCCGGGTGCTCCTGGACGGGCGGGACGTGTGGCGGCAACCCGCCGGCTGGCTGGCCCGCAGGCTCGCCGCGGTGCTCCAGGAGAGCGGCGGCGACTTCGAGCTGACCGTCTACGACGTCGTCGCCATGGGCCGCACGCCGCACAAACGCGCCTTCGACGGCGACAACCACGAGGACAAGGCGATCATCGCCGACGCGCTGGCCCGGCTCGACGTCGCCGGCCTGGCCTACGCCCCCTTCGACCGGCTGTCCGGCGGCGAGAAGCAGCGCGTGCTGATCGCCAGGGCGCTGGCCCAGCGGCCCGCCACGATGGTGCTGGACGAACCGACCAACCACCTGGACCTGCGCCATCAGCTGGACGCGCTGGAACTGGTGCGCGGGCTCGGGGTCACCGCCGTCATCGCCCTGCACGACCTCAACCTGGCCGCGGCCTTCTGTGACCGCGTCTGCGTCATGGACGGCGGGCGGGTGGTGGCCGTCGGCCCTCCCGCGGAGGTGCTCACCCCCGCCCTGCTGGCCGAGGTCTACCGGGTCCAGGCCGAGGTGACGGTGCATCCGGAGACCGGGGTGCCGCAGCTGAGCCTGCGGACGGGAGGGCGCCCCTGACCCTTCCCGAGTGATGACGGCTATTCGGCCATTTCGTCGTGCGATATTCACGAATGGAGCTCGGAGTAATGGAATCGGCATCCCCGGAATCGATCCGTACGGCCCTCGGCGAGATCGCCGCATTCGGTTCCTTCTTCGCCCCGCACATCGGCGGAGACCCCGCCGGATGGCACGACGTGAAATCCGACTATGAGAAAGGATTCACCGATCTCGTCAAGAGCACCGCCGCGCGATACGGCACGAGCGAGATCCGCATCGGGGCCTCCATCGCGCAGCTGAGCCACGCGGCCCGGCTCTGGTCCCCGGTCGTCGGCACCCTGCTCACCCATGGCGTGATCCCCGACCTGGCCCGCCTCGACCGTGCCGACGAGGACTCCAGAATCCGCCTGCCGGCTCTGAACGGCTGGAGCGGCGGCACGGAGAGCCAGGTCACGCGCCTCCTCTATGACATGGTGGTGTGCGGCCACCTCGAATCGCTCGCCCAGGGCCTGCGCGTCAAGATCGCCCCCGGCCTCCTGTACGGCAACGCCGCATCCGCTCTCGCCGAGGCCGGCCGTACGGTGGTGGCCAACCGTCCGGACCTGGCGGAGCCCGCCCTGCGCCTGGTCACCCGCCTGCTGGCACACGGGAAACTGACCGGCAAGGGGGTGATCACCTCTCCGCGACTGGAATTCCGGCGTACCACCTGCTGTCTTTATTACCGGGTCCCGGACGGCAGTAAATGCGGCGACTGCGCATTGGCGGAGAAGTGAATTCTTGAATTCTTGGCGAACACGCGCCGTTCGAGTGGCGTGAGGACGACGACGAGTAGATCCCCGTCCCACCCGGTCCCGGCCACCCCGAGGAGAGGAGTAACCATGATCCGCGAGGTGCGCCGGGACCGGCCCCGCGACCCGGTGGTGCCCAGCCTGGTGTCGTACTCCGCCTTCCCCGCGCGGGGAACCGAGGTGACCGGCGGCGCGGCCCTCGGCGACGACGAGGCGGCACGCCTGGCCGCGATCGGCGAGGCGATCGAACGCCACCGCGCCAACCAGGTGCCCGAGGGGTTGCTCCGGGCCGCCTACCGTGACCTGAAGGAACCCGCCGTCGACCCTCGCGAGTTCGCCCTCTACTCCGAGGCCCAGTACCGCGCGAAGGGCTTCCCGTTCGTCCCGATGGCGCCCGATCTGGAGATCGCCTGGGTGCCCGCCGAGGACATGGGCTCGGGTGGGCGTGTGCTGGTGCCGGCCTCGCTGGTGTACGTCAACTACTTCACCGGCCCCCGCCGCTCGGAGCCCCTGACCAACTACCCCATCCTCGCCGGGACCGCCGCCGCGACCACACCCGAGAAGGCCAGGGAGGCGGCCCTGCGTGAGGTGCTGGAACGCGACGCGGTCACCCGATGGTGGGCCGGAGACACCCCCGCCGCGCCAATCCAGGAACCCGGGAACGGCCCGCTGGCCACGGCCCTGCGCGAGGCGGCCGAATACGGGCTCACGGTCACCTTGCTCCGGATTCCCTCGGAGTTCGGCGCGACGGTCACCGGGGTCTTCGCCGAGGACCGCCAGCGCCGGATCGTCGGCTTCGGCAGCGCCTGCCGGGACACCGCCGAGCACGCCGCCGCCAAGGCGTTCACCGAGGCCGTCGGCACGTACGGGACCGGCCGCGCGCTGCTGCGCCTGGACCCCGGCCCGCCCTACCTGCCGCGCCGCGCCGACCGCCGCTACCTCGACGAACTCAAGCGCGGCTGGCGGGACGTCAACGACGTCCGCCTCCATCCGCAGATCTACCTGGACGATCGCCTCCAGGGTGAAGCCCTGGACCGGCTCCGGCACCCCACCGGCCACCCCACGGCCGCCACCGAGAACTTCCGCGCCTACGCCGTCGATCTCACCGTGCCCGGCGCGGACCTGCACGTCGCCCGGGTGATCGTGCCGGGCCTGTACTGCGACGCCCCGGCAGCCTTCCCGTTCCTCGGCGGAACCCGGCTGCCCGCCTCACCCGACCTCGTACGGCAACCGCTGCCGTTCGCCTGACCCCCGGAGGAACAATGCGGCTCGGACTGGCCATGGGCTACGGCGGAGAACCCATGGAGGAGGTGCTCCCGGTCATCCGGCACGCCGAGAGCATCGGCGTGGACTCGGTGTGGAGCGTCGAGGAGTACGGCCCGGACGCGGTCAGCGTGCTCGGCTACCTGGCCGCCGTGACCGAGCGCATCGAACTCGGCACCGCGATCATGCAGATCCCGGCGCGCACCCCCGCCGCCACCGCGATGGCCGCGATGACCCTCGACGTGCTGTCCCACGGCCGCTTCCAGCTCGGGCTTGGGCTGTCGGTGCCGTGGATCGTGGAAGGCTGGCACGGCCTGCCCTACGAGCGGCCGTTACGCCGTACCCGCGAATACGTCGAGATCGTGCGCAAGGCCGTCGCACGCGAGGAACGCGTCGCCTACGACGGGGAGCTCTACCGCCTGCCCTACACCGGACCCGGCTCGACCGGGCGGGCACGCCCGATCCGCTCGGAGATGACCCCCCTGCGCCCCCGCATTCCCCTCTACCTGGCCGCCATCGGCCCCGGGAACCTGAAGCTCACCGGCGAACTCGCCGACGGCTGGCTCTCGGGCATGTACGCCCCCGAACACGAGACCGCCATCCTCGCCCCGCTGGACGAGGGCATCGCCAGAGCCGGGCGTACCCAGGACGACGTGAAGATCTGCCCCATCCTGTACGTCGCCCACGCCCCCACCGCCGAGGAAGGCCGCGAGAAGCTCCGCCCCCTGTACGCCCACCTGATCGGCGCGGCCGCACCCGGAGTCCGCAACACCTACACCGACGTCGTCATCCAGATGGGCTACGAGGGCCCCGCCCACGACGTCCGCAAACACCTGGCCGAAGGAGACAAGGCCGCCGCGGCGAACGCCGTGCCGGACCGGCTGCTGGACGAGGTGGCGCTGATCGGCCCCATCGAGGCGATGGCCGAACGGCTGGCCGTGTGGAAGCGGTCGCGAGTGGACACGGTCATCCTGCTCGACCGCGACCCGCGGCTCCTGGAAGCGGCGCGGGCCACTCTGTGAGGCGGATGTGGGCGCTGACCGCGCCGCTGCTCGTGGCGGGGCTGACACAGATCATCGTCAACATCGTCGACACGATCATGCTGGCCCGCTACTCCACCACGGCCCTGGGCGCGTTCGCGCTGGCCGCGCCCGTCTACCTGATCGCCCTGGTGGTCGTACGCGGCTGGGCGACCGCGGTGCAGATCAAGGTCGCGCAGGCGCACGGCGCGGCGAATCCCGCAGCCGTGGCGCAGGCCGTCCGGGTGGGCCTGGGCACCTCGCTGCTGGCCGGAGCCGCCATCGGGGTCGTCCTGTACGCCGTCGCCGAGCCGGTGCTGACCGTCCTGGGCGCGCCCGCCGAACTGATCGGCCCGGGGGTCGCCTACCTGCGGGTGCTGGCGTTCGCGGTGCCGTTCGCCGCCGCCTCCTTCACGTTGCAGAGCGCCTGTTCCGGCGTCGGGGTGACCCGGGCATCCATGTACAACGCCTTGCTGGTGAACGCGGTGAACCTGCCGCTGGGCCTGTGGCTGATCTTCTCCGCCGATCTCGGCGTCACGGGAGCCGCGCTCGCCACCCTGGCCGCCACCGCCGCCGGAACCACCTTCCTCCTCCGGTATGCCAGAGCCCGGCTGCCGAAGATCCCCGGCGACGGCCTGCCCGTCGCCGGCACCCTGTGGAGGATCGGCTGGCCGGAGATGAGCGCCATGGGCGTCGGGTACCTCAACGAGGCTCTGATCGCGGGGTTCGCCGCCCGCATGGGCACCCCCGAACTGGCCGCCTACCGCATCGTCGACAACCTGCTGCTCGTCGTCTTCACCGTGATGGCCTCGGCCTCCGCGTCGGTCGCGATCCTGGCCGGACACGAGATCGGCGCGGGCGACCACGCGGCGGCCATCCGATGGCGCGCCACCGGAGTCCGGCTGCTCCTGATCGTGTACGCCGTGCCCTCGGCCCTGGTTCTCCTCGGGGGCACGACCCTGCTGACCCTGTTCACCGGCAACGCCGACGTGGTGGCCCTGGCCTGGCAGGTCGTACCGATCGCCGTGCTCAGCCTCGCGCCGATGGTGCCCGCCATGGCCTACGGCAGCTTCCTGCGCGCCCACGGCGACACCCGCTCCGTGATGATCGCGAGCATCGCCGGGGACTACCTGGTGCTCATCCCGCTGGCCTGGCTGCTCGGCCTCACTCTGGGCTTCGGCCTGACCGGCATCTACGTGGCCTGGATCGCCTTCACCGTCCTCCTGGCCGTGCTGCTCTGGCGCCGGACGAGGGCACATGTCTCCGCTGAGGCGGGACGGCCGGGGACGTGACCGGCCCGAGGCGCGGCTTCGGGCCGGTTCACGGCACCGATCAGACCGCTGCCCGGGCGTTGCGGGCGGCGATGACCATGTTGGCAAGCGCCGCTTCGGTCTCGGGGTAATCGCGTGTCTTCAGCCCGCAGTCGGGGTTGACCCACAAGCGGTCGGCCGGGACGGCCTGGAGGGCGTTGCGCAGGTTGGCCTCGATCTCCTCGGCGGTGGGGACGCGCGGGGAGTGGATGTCGTAGACGCCGGGGCCGATGCCGTTGGCGTAGCCGGCCGCGCGCAGGTAGGGCAGGAGTTCCATGTGGGAGCGGGCGGCCTCGATGCTGGTGACGTCGGCGTCCAGGTCGGCGATCGGGCTGAGGATCTCGCCGAACTCCGAGTAACACATGTGGGTGTGGATCTGGGTGGCGTCGGCTGCGCCGGAGGTGGCCAGCCGGAAGGCTTGGACCGCCCAGGCCAGATAGATCTCCTGGTCGGCTTCGCGGAGCGGCAGGAGTTCGCGCAGCGCCGGCTCGTCCACCTGGATGATGCCGATTCCGGCGTGCTCCAGGTCGGCGATCTCGTCGCGGAGCGCGAGGGCGACCTGGCGGGCGGTTTCGGCCAAGGGCTGGTCGTCGCGTACGAACGACCAGGCGAGCATCGTCACAGGCCCGGTGAGCATGCCCTTGACCGGTTTGGGGGTGAGGGACTGGGCGTAGGCCGTCCACTCCACCGACATGGGCCTGGGGCGGGAGACGTCGCCGTGCAGGATGGGCGGGCGTACGCAGCGGGTGCCGTAGGACTGGACCCAGCCGTGGTCGGTTGCGGCGTAGCCGTCGAGTCGCTCGGCGAAGTACTGGACCATGTCGTTGCGTTCGGGTTCGCCGTGGACGAGCACGTCCAGGCCGAGCCCTTCCTGGAGCCTGATCACACGGGCGATCTCATTCCGCATCGCCGCGATGTAGGCGTTCTCGTCGGTCCGTCCCGCCTTGTGGTCGGCGCGGGCCTGGCGGATCTCCGCGGTCTGCGGGAACGAGCCGATCGTCGTGGTGGCCAGGTCGGGCAGCCCCAGCTTGGCCCGCTGCGCCGCGAACCGGACCGCGCGATCGGAGCGCCGCGCGTCGCCGAGGGCGTCCAGCCGGGCCCGGACCTGCGGATCAGCCGGTACGGCGGGCAGCGGCGTGGCCCACGGGTCCTCCGACCTCAGGTCGGCGGCGAGGGCGACCAGTTCGGTGACCTTCTGCCGGGCGAACGCCAGCCGGGCCCGGACCGCCGGATCCAGGGCCGTCTCACTCTCCAGGTCGACCGGGACGTGCAGCAGCGAACAGGAGCTGCTCAGCTCCACCTTGTCGGCCAGCCCGAGCAGGACCGCGTACGTCGACTTCACCCGCGCCGGGTCGGCCCGCCAGACGTTCCTGCCGTCGACCACGCCCGCGACGACAATCTTGCGGGTCAGCCCGCCGGCCGAGGCCACCGATTCGATGTTGCCGGGCCCGGCGACGAAGTCGAGCCCGATCGCCTCGACCGCGGTGGCGGCGATCGCCCGCAACGACGCCGCGGTGACCGCGCCGAAGTAGGTGGCGAGCAGGATCTTCGGGCGGCTGGACAGTCCGCCGAGCCGCTGGTAGGCCCGCACGAGGGCGTCCGTCTCCCGGCCGCTCAGGTCGCGGGCCAGGACGGGCTCGTCGAACTGCACCCACTGCGCGCCCGCGCCGGCCAGCCGTTCCAGCAGTTCGGCGTAGGTCTCCACCAGGGAGTCCAGCAGGTCGAGCGGGGTGAATCCGTCAGGCGAGTCCGGCTTCGGCTTGGCCAGCAGCAGGTAGGTGAGCGGGCCGACGAGCACGGGCCGCGTCTCGATCCCCAGCTTCCTGGCCTCCACGTACTCGGCCACCGGTTTGGCGGCCGAGCCGTCGGCCAGCTGGAACCGGGCGTCCAGCGCCAGCTCCGGGACGATGTAGTGGTAGTTGGTGTCGAACCACTTGGTCATCTCCAGCGGCGGGAGCTCGGCGGTGCCGCGCGCCATGGCGAAATACCGGTCGAGCCCGGTCAGGTCCCGGTAACGCGCGGGCACGGCGTCGACCATGACCGTGGTGTCGAGCATCTGGTCGTAGAAGGAGAACGTGTTCGACGGGATCGTGTCCAGGCCCGCGTCGCGCAGTTCGGTCCAGACCGAGCCGCGCAGCGACCTGGCGGTCGCCTCCAGTTCCTCCGCGCTGATCCGGCCCGCCCAGTAGTTCTCGGTGGCGAACTTGAGCTCCCGGCGCGCGCCGATGCGCGGATAGCCCAAAATGGTCGTCCTCATGGCAGTTCCCTCGTCTCGCCAGTGTGCGGCAGGCAGGAGGGAGCGGCGCACGCGGAGGGACCCCGGCGGGCGCGTCCCAGGCCCTCCCACGAGGCCGCGGACCACCGCGTGCCGGGTGGCGCGCGGGTGGAGGCAGGTCTTCGGACTCGCGGGCACCATGCCTCAGGCATGACCTACTGGCCGTCGCTTCCCAGGCACGTGGCCCAGTGCTCGATGACGGCGGTCGTTCCCGCTCACCGCTGCGGGGCAGTCCCGGATTCCCACCGGGTTCCCTCTTACGACGCCCGCCCCCCGTGGGAGACGGCCGAACCATCCACACTCGAGAGCTTAACGGCCCGGCGGCCGGCTGTCTCCGCCGCTCAGGCCCGGTCGAGCGGGCGTTCCGCGGGTTGGCGGCGCGAATGACCGCTCTGGTTCCGGGTGATCCGGGCCCCGGGATGAGGGCATACGTCTCTCATGACGCACGACGATCAGGGGTATGCGGTCGCCCTGCCGCCGGAGGTCCGGCGCGTGGTGTCCCTCGTCCCCTCACTGACCGAGTCCGTGGCGGCCACCCGTCCCGGACTGGTCGTGGACGCCACCGACTGGTGCGCGCATCCTCCTGACCTCCAGGTCGTCCGCGTACGGGGAACCAAGAACCCGGACCTGGACCGCGTCCGCGCCCTGAACCCCGACGTGGTCCTGGCCAACTTCGAGGAGAACCGCCCGCAGGACCTGACCGCCCTGCGCGCGGCGGGCATCCCGGTGTGGACCACGGTCATCCGCACCGTGCCCGAGGCGATGGGGTCCCTGCACCGCATGCTGACCGTCGCCTGCCGCCTGCCCCGGCCACAGTGGCTCGACGACGCGGCGCGGGCTTGGGACTTCCCGGCACCGGCAGATCGGCGACGTGCCGCCGTTCTGGTATGGCGACGGCCCTGGATGGTCGCCGGGCGCGACACCTTCGCGGGTGACGTGCTGTCCCGGCTCGGTGTGGACAACGTGTTCGGCGGCCATTCCGAGCGATATGCCAGAGTCACACCTGAGGAGATCATCGCAGCCGGCGTCGACCTCGTCGTCCTGCCTGACGAGCCCTACCGGTTCACCGCAGACGACGGGCCGGAGAGCTTTCCCGGCGTCCCCGCCGCTCTGGTGAGCGGCCGGGACCTGACTTGGTACGGCCCCTCCCTGGTCCGGGCTCCGCGTCTCATGGACGCCTATCCGCCGCGCCGCGGCACCCGGTAGGCGAACTCCGAGAATCCTGGCCGCGGTACGGCGGCCGCTCGCCGATCACAGTGGCGGGACCGCGCCGGATTCGCACCGGCTTCCTCGTCGCCGCTCGCCTTTACATCATGATTACACGGATGGACATCCGGCGTGATCCTCATCTCAGCACGACATATGGGGTGTGACTTTTCCCGCGCCCCTATATATGGTGTCCCCTGCAGTCGGTTCGGCCGTCCATCCAGAACGGCCGAGGCAAGAGGGAACCCGGTGGGAATCCGGGACTGCCCCGCAGCGGTGAGTGGGAACGACCGCCGTCAGGCGCACTGGGCCACATGCCTGGGAAGCGACGGCCAGTAGGAGCGACGTGCCACGCCCACGAGTCCGAAGACCTGCCGCCTGTGCCGTGCGCGAGCGTGCGCACGGCCGCTCCGAGGCCGCGCGGGACGGCCGACGGCACCGGCGCCAGAGCTGAGCGGCGTCCCTGCCGGCGCCTCCTGCGCGCGTTTCGGTCAACGACCGAGTTCGCGAGGAGAGAGCTGTGACGGTCACCGGGGACACAGTGACAGACCTGACCAGTACGGCGCCGGGGACGGAGCCCGCGCCACGGCGCGCGCAGATGCAGGTGCGCAAGCGCAACGGCAGCGCCGAGCCCGTCGACGTCAACAAGATCGTCCGGGCGGTGGAGCGCTGGGCCGACGATCTCACCGACGTCGACCCGCTGCGAATCGCCACCAAGACCATCAGCGGCCTGTACGACGGGGCCACGACAGCCGAACTGGACCGGCTGTCCATCCAGACCGCCGCTGCGATGATCAACGAGGAGCCGCAGTACTCGCGCCTGGCCGCCCGCCTGCTGTCCGGCTACATCGACAAGGAGGTACGCGGCCTGGGGGTCGCCTCCTTCAGCCAGGCCATCCGCCTGGGCCACGAGCAGGGGCTCATCGGCGACGCGACGGCCGAGTTCGTCCACGCCAACGCCCGCAAACTGGACGACGCGATCGACCCGGCGGCCGACCTGCGCTTCGAGTACTTCGGCCTGCGCACGGTCTACGACCGCTACCTGCTGCGCCACCCGTCCACCCGGCTGGTCGTGGAGACGCCGCAGTACTGGCTGCTGCGCGTGGCCTGCGGGCTGGCCGAGAACCCCGCCGAAGCCATCGCCTTCTACCGGCTGATGTCCTCGCTGGCCTACCTGCCGAGTTCGCCGACCCTGTTCAACTCCGGCACCCGGCACACCCAGATGTCCTCCTGCTACCTGGTGGACTCCCCGCGCGACGACCTCGGCTCCATCTACGAGCGGTACGCCCAGGTCGCGCAGTTGTCGAAGTTCGCGGGCGGGATCGGCATCGCCTGGAGCCGGGTGCGCTCGCGGGGCGCGCTGATCCGCGGCACCAACGGGCACTCCAACGGGATCGTGCCGTGGCTGCGCACCCTGGACTCCTCGGTGGCCGCGGTCAACCAGGGCGGGCGGCGCAAGGGCGCGGCCTGCGTCTACCTGGAGCCGTGGCACCCGGACGTGGAGGAGTTCCTGGAACTGCGCGACAACACCGGCGAGGACGCCCGCCGTACCCACAACCTGAACCTCGCCAACTGGATCCCCGACGAGTTCATGCGCCGGGTCGAGGCCGACGGCATGTGGTCGCTGATCGACCCGAACGAGCTGCCGCAGCTGCCCGACCTGTGGGGCGCGGAGTTCGAGGACGCCTACCGCGCCGCCGAGCAGGCCGGCCGCTACGTGCGGCAGGTCCGCGCGCGTGACCTGTACGCGAAGATGATGCGCACTCTCGCCCAGACCGGCAACGGCTGGATGACCTTCAAGGACGCCGCCAACCGGCTCTGCAACCAGGCCGCCGAACCCGGCAACGTGGTCCACCTGTCCAACCTGTGCACCGAGATCATCGAAGTGTCCAGCGACACCGAGACCGCCGTCTGCAACCTCGGCTCGGTCAACCTGGCCGCCCACGTGGCGGGGGACGACCTGGACTGGGAGCGGCTGCGCGCCACCGTGCGCACCGCCGTCACCTTCCTGGACCGCGTGATCGACATCAACTACTACCCGACCGGGCCGGCCGCCGCGAGCAACCCGCGCTGGCGGCCGGTCGGCCTGGGCGTCATGGGACTCCAGGACGTGTTCTTCGCCCTGCGCCTGCCGTTCGACTCCGACGAGGCCAAGGAGTTGTCCACCCGGATCGCCGAAGAGATCTACCTGTCGGCGCTGGAGACCTCCGCCGACCTCGCCGCGCGTTTCGGTGCCCACCCCGCCTACGGCCAGACCTGGGCGGCCCGCGGCAAGCTCCAGCACGACCTGTGGGGCACCCCCGGCACCCAGGACGGCCGCTGGGCCGCGCTGCGCGAGCGGATCGCCGCCCACGGGCTGCGCAACTCGCTGCTGATCGCGGTCGCGCCGACCGCGACGATCGCCTCCATCGCCGGCTGCTACGAGTGCATCGAGCCGCAGGTGTCCAACCTGTTCAAGCGCGAGACGCTGAGCGGGGAGTTCCTGCAGATCAACAACGCGCTGGTGGCCGAGCTGAAGGCGCGCGGCCTGTGGACCGAGCCGATCAGGACGGCCATCAAACAGGCCGAGGGTTCCGTGCAGGGCATCGCGGAGCTGCCCGAGGACGTGCGGCGGCTGTTCCGCACCGCGTGGGAGCTGCCGCAGCGGGCGCTGATCGACATGGCGGCGGCGCGGTCGCCGTACATCGATCAGAGCCAGTCGCTCAACCTGTTCATGAGCGCCCCCACGATCGACAAGCTGTCCTCGATGTACCTGTACGCCTGGAAGTCGGGCCTGAAGACCACCTACTACCTGCGCTCGCGCCCGGCCACGCGGATCCAGCAGGCCACCGTGCCGGTCCAGGCCCCGCCCGCGAGCAAGTCGGAGGAGGCGCTCGCCTGCTCGCTGGAGAACCCCGAATCCTGCGAGGCGTGCCAGTGACCGCCGTCCACCCTGAGGAGAAGCCGATGCTGCTCGACCCGGGCATGAGCCTGACCCTGCGGCCCATGCGCTACCCGCTGTTCTTCGAACGCTACCGGGACGCGATCAAGAACACCTGGACGGTGGAGGAGGTGGACCTGCACTCCGATCTCAAGGACCTGCCCCGGCTGTCGGCCGCCGAGCGCCACCTGATCAGCCGCCTGGTCGCCTTCTTCGCCACCGGCGACACCATCGTGGCCAACAACCTGGTGCTCAACCTCTATCAGCACGTCAACGCCCCCGAGGCGCGCCTGTACCTGTCGCGGCAGCTCTTCGAGGAAGCCGTGCACGTGCAGTTCTACCTGAACCTGCTCGACACGTACGTGCCCGACGAGCAGGAGCGGTTCGCGGCGTTCGCGGCGGTGGAGAACATCCCGTCCATCCGGCGCAAGGCGGAGTTCTGCTTCCGCTGGATCGACTCCATCGGCGACCTGCGGCGGCTGGAGACCCGCGACGACCGGCGGGCGTTCCTGCTCAACCTGATCTGCTTCGCCGCCTGCATCGAGGGACTGTTCTTCTACGGCGCCTTCGCCTACGTCTACTTCCTGCGCTCCCGCGGCCTGCTGAATGGCCTGGCCTCCGGCACCAACTGGGTCTTCCGCGACGAGTCCATGCACATGGCCTTCGCCTTCGACGTGGTCGACGTCGTACGCAAGGAGGAGCCCGGCCTCTTCGACGACGAGATGGCCGCCCAGGTCAGTCAGATGCTGGCCGAGGCGGTCGACTGCGAGGCCCAGTTCGCCGAGGACCTGCTCGGCCAGGGCGTGCCCGGCATGTCCATCGCCGACATGCGCGCCTACCTGGAGCACGTCGCCGACCGGCGGCTGGCCCAGCTGGGCATCGAGCCGCTGTACGGATCGAAGAACCCCTTCGCCTTCATGGAACTCCAGGACGTGCAGGAGCTGGCGAACTTCTTCGAACGCCGCGTCTCGGCCTACCAGGTGGGCGTGACCGGGTCGGTCAGCTTCGACGCCGACTTCTGAACCGGACCGCTTGACAGTCCGCCCCGGAGAGGCGTCTCCTCCGGGGCGGAATCCGGCATCCGGACGCGGTTTTCCCCCGGACACGGTTGGGCCATAGGGTGGGAGCGCAGTCGGTTCGCCCTGCCGGCCAGGCAGGGCGTCGCAAGAGGGAACCCGGTGCGAATCCGGGACTGCCCCGCAGCGGTGAGTGGGAACGACCGCCGTCATCGAGCACTCGGCCTCAGGGCCGGGGAAGCGACGGCCAGTAGGAGTGCGCACGACGCCCACGAGTCCGAAGACCTGCCACTGTCCGCGCGCGTCCGCGCGCGGGAACGTCGACGGCCTCGAGGGCGGGCCGGAGGAGCAGGCGGACGCCGTACATGTGGTCCGTGCTGTGGCCGTGCCTTCGCTTGAGTGCCGCCGGATGTCTTCCGTGACTCGCGAAGGAGAGTTTCGTGACCGAGCGTCCGCTCGCCACCGTGTACGGCTACCCGCGTCAGGGTGCCGGCCGTGAACTGAAGAAGGCCATCGAGGGCTACTGGGCAGGCAAGGTGAGCGCCGACCAGCTGCGCTCCACCGCCGCGCAGCTTCGCCGGACCACCTGGCGTGAACTGGCCGACGCCGGCCTGGACGAGGTGCCCTCCGGCGACTTCTCGCTGTACGACCACGTGCTGGACACCAGCGTCATGGTGGGCGCCGTCCCCGAGCGGCACCGGGCCGCCGTCGAGGCCGACGCCCTGGACGGCTACTTCGCCATGGCCAGGGGCACCCAGGATCTCGCCCCGCTGGAGATGACCAAGTGGTTCGACACCAACTACCACTACCTGGTGCCCGAACTCGGACCCGAGACCGTGTTCACCGCCGATCCCGCCAAGCAGCTCGGCGAACTGAACGAGGCGCTGAGCCAGGGGCACACGCCCCGGCCGGTGCTGGTCGGCCCGGTCACCTACCTGCTGCTGTCCAAGCCCGCCCCCGGCGTCGCCTCGGACTTCGACCCGCTCTCGCTCCTTGACCAGCTGCTTCCCGTCTACGCGGAGGTGCTCACCGCCCTGCGCCAGGCGGGTGCCGAGTGGGTGCAGCTCGATGAGCTGGCATTCGTCCAAGACCAGCCGCAGCCGGCCCTGGACGCACTGGCCGGCGCCTACCAGCTGCTGGGAGGCTTGGCGGAGCGTCCCAAGATCCTGGTCACGAGCTACTTCGACCGCCTCGGCGCGGCCCTTCCCGTCCTGTCCGCCGCGCCCGTCGACGGCCTCGGCCTGGACTTCACCGGCGCGGCGGCGGCCAACCTGGACGACCTGGCCGCCGTCGGCGGCCTGCCCGGCAAGCGCCTGGTCGCCGGGGTCGTGGACGGACGGAACATCTGGATCAACGACTTCGAGCGGTCCCTGGCGACGCTGTCGGCGCTGGCCGGCCTCGCCGGCCGCGTGGACGTCGCCGCTTCCTGCTCCCTCCTGCACGTACCGCACGACGTCGAGCTGGAGAGCGACCTGGACCCGGAGGTCAAGCGCTGGCTGGCCTTCGCCCGGCAGAAGACCGCCGAGGTCGTCACCCTCGCCCGGGGCCTCGCCGGCGGTCCGGACGCCGTCGCCGGACTCGTCGAGGACAACCAGGCGGCCCTGCGGTCGCGGGCGGAGTCGGCGCTGACCCGCGATCCCGCCGTCCGGTCGCGGACGGAGGCCGTCACCGACGCCGACGCCCGCCGCCCGCGGCCGTACGGTGAGCGGGCCGCCGCCCAGCGTGCCAGGCTCAAGCTGCCGCTGCTGCCCACCACGACGATCGGCTCCTTCCCGCAGACCCGCGAACTGAGGGTCGCCCGCGCCGACCTGCGCGCGGGCAGGATCGACCAGGCCGCCTACGACGAGCGCATCGCGGCGGAGATCCGCCAGGTCCTCGCCTTCCAGGAGGAGGCCGGGCTCGACGTCCTGGTCCACGGCGAGCCCGAGCGCAACGACATGGTCCAGTACTTCGCCGAGCAGCTCGACGGGTACGTGGCCACCCAGCACGGCTGGGTGCAGTCCTACGGCACCCGGTACGTGCGCCCGCCGATCCTGGCCGGCGACATCTCCCGGCCGGCGCCGATGACCCTGCGCTGGACCGCCTACGCGCAGTCGCAGACCAGCCGCCCGGTCAAGGGCATGCTGACCGGCCCGGTCACCATGCTGGCCTGGTCCTTCGTCCGCGACGACCAGCCGCTCGGCGAGACCGCCCGCCAGGTCGCCCTCGCCCTGCGCGACGAGGTGGCCGATCTGGAGGCGGCGGGCAGCGCGGTCATCCAGGTGGACGAGCCCGCCCTGCGGGAGACGCTGCCGCTGCGCGCCGCCGGCCGTGCCGCCTACCTGGCGTGGGCGAGCGAGGCGTTCCGGCTGGCCACCTCCGGCGTACGCGACGACACCCAGATCCACACCCACATGTGCTACGCCGAGTTCGGCGAGATCCTGGCCGCCATTGACGACCTGGACGCCGATGTGATCAGTTTGGAGGCGGCCCGCTCCCACATGCAGGTGGCGCGTGAACTGGCCGACGCGGACTATCCGCGCGAGGTCGGTCCCGGCGTCTACGACATCCACTCGCCCCGCGTGCCGGACGTGGCCGAGGTCGCCGCCCTGCTGCGCAAGGGACTCGACGCGATCCCGGTCGAGCGGCTGTGGGGCAACCCCGACTGCGGGTTGAAGACCCGCGGCTGGGAAGAGGTCAGGAGCTCACTGCGGAACCTCACCGCGGCCGCACGCCAGGTCCGGGAAGGCCACCTCGGCTGAGCGATTTCGCGGGGCCCGGCGCCGAGCCGGGCCCCGCGCCCCGGACTGACGGCGAAAGGACGATCGTGCCGCGAACGGCTCCCGGCCCGCGACAGCAGACCTGACGCCGCGCTCATCCGCGCTTTCTGGGCGGCGCGAAGCGATGCAGCTCCAGGACCGCCGGGAGCGGCGCCAGTCCCGGGCCCCCGGCGCGTACCCAGGCCACGATGTCCTCCGTGGCGTCCTCATGGTTGACCAGCGACAGCCACACCGGCCGCCCGCCCGCCACCCGCCCTTCCCGGGTCGGCTGCACGATGACCACGTTGGCCTGATCGCACACATCCAGGCAGTCGGTGACGCGCACCTCGCCGGCTCCGGCCAGGCGGCGGACCTGCTCGTCGTGGTCCAGCCCCGGCGCTTTCCGCAGGCTGCCGCAGCAGCAGTCGCGGCATACGGTGATCTTGTTCACGCGGTCCTTCCGTCCTGGGCCAGTACGCAGTCGCCGCAGATGCCGCCTCCCGGAATCCGGTAGTACAGACAGCAGCTACGCCGCACGAAGAACGGCTCCCCGGCGAACCGCCCGGTTTCCCGCAGCCGGCCGAGCCGGAGCAGCCCGGCGCCCAGGTCCAGAGCCCGGCGGGAACGGGGCAGCATGCGCAGGCTCCCGGCCATCGCCGAAGCCGCGTTTCCCCACACGATGTGCGGCGAGAGCGGGACCACGGCGCGCAGGGTTGCGGCCAGCGGTTCCAGCAGCCCGTCCACGACCTGCGCGTACAGCCCCTCGGCGGACAGCGGGAGGGTCGCGGGCGCGCTCAGCCGCAGCGGCAGCGGACCCGTCTCGACCGGCCGCCACAACACCGTCCGCGGATCCAGGACCAGCAGCAGCCCGTGACCGACCGCCAGGCCGATCGGCGGCGACCAGAACCGGGCGGCCAGTCCCTGGAAGAGGATCGAGGCGGCCACCCGCCGCTCGCCGGTCCCCAGCCGCCGCGCCACCTCATCGACGCGAGCCGCGATCAAGTCGCCGCCGGTCAGCAGGTCACCGAGCGTACGCCAGCCGGCTTCGGGAGGGCCTGTTTCCACCGCGAAATAGCCACCGAGCCCGGCCAGTTCGCGCACCGGCGACCATCCTCTCCCGGGGAGATCCGCCCCGAAGCGCCGAGGGGCGACCGCGTGAGTCTCCTGGCTCCCGGTTCATCACTCCTCCCGGCCTTCCCACCCCTGGCGGGGCAGTGGCCTGTGGCGGGATTCGCTCGCCGGTCACAGTGGCGGGACCGCACCGGATTCGCACCGGTTTCCTCGTTCCGCCGTCGCCTTTCGGGCATCGTCTCACACCCGCCGCAAACGGGAACATATGCCCATGGCGTACGGCGAGGCGCCCGCGCCCGCGAGACTCAGCGGCGCCGCAACAGATAGGTGTCCATGATCCAGCCCTTGCTCTCCCTGGCCCGGGCTCGCGCCTCCCTGATCCGAGGACCCGCCTCAGCCACCGGGCCCGCGATCAGGATTTCGTCGGGTGTGCCGAGGTAGGCGCCCCAGTAGATGTCGAAGTCGTCCAGCCCGTCGAAGGCGTGCCGGGCGTCCAGCATGATCACCATATCGTCGGCGGTGGGGCCCTGTTCGGCGAGCCGCCGCCCGGTGGACAGATGTACGGGCCGGGCGACCCGGGTCAGGCTGATGCGGTGGCGGGCGGTGAGCGCCGACATCGCGCTGATGCCGGGAATGACCTCGATCTCGAAGCCCGTACGAGGCAGCATCTCCAGGCTGGCCAGAGTGCTGTCGTAGACGCCGGGGTCACCCCAGATCAGGAACGCTCCGGTCTGCCCTTCGCCGAGAGCTTCGTCGATCATCTCGTGATAGAGCGTGGCACGGCGTTCCCGCCAGTCCTCCACCGCTTCGGCGTAGGCCGGAGTCAGCCTGTCCCGCTCCGGGTCCGGGGCTGTGACGATGCGGTAGGGCTGCCGGCCATGGTCCTTGATGAACTGGTGGCGGAGGTCGGTCAGGTCGCGTTTCTCCTCTCCCTTGTCGACGACGAAGAAGACGTCGGCGGCCGCGATGGCCTTGACGGCTTGGAGCGTGAGATGGCCGGGGTCGCCGGCGCCGATTCCGATGAGCAGTAACCGCTTCACGGACAACGAGTGTGGCAGAGGACTACTCGACCAGTTCGACGCCGCCCTGCCCGCACTGTGGCCTGGCGTCAAAGCGAGTGCACAGCCGCTACCGGCGCAGGATCGGCGACACCGCGATCGGCGGCCGGGAAACGGTCATCCACCTGCGGGTCCGCCGGTTCTTCTGCCTCAACGCCGGCTGCGAGAAGACGATCTTCGCCGAGCAGGTGCCCGGCGTGACCGTCCGGCACGGGCCGGCGTAGCCCGGGACTCGGCGCGGCGCTCACCGCGCTGGCGCCGGCCGTGGGCGGCCGGGCAGCAGCCCGCCTGTCCGCCCAGCTGTCCAGCGCGGTCAGCGCGATGACCCTGCTGCGGCTGATCGCGCCCTGCCCCAAGGCGCTACCAAGCACTCAGGGGTTGACGCTGAACAAGTAGGACTCGCTCCAAAGGGTGTCTCCGTCACGGTCGAGTGCCTCGACAAGGAGAACGTGATGGTCGGGCGCGGCCGGGGTGATCTTGACGGTGGTGGTGCCGTCCTGGGCGGGAACCCTGACCCATTCCTCGTAATGCCCGTCGGGCGGCACCAGGCGGTAGGCGTACTCGGCGATGAGATCGGCAAGTCCGTTGCCGGTGAAGGTGAACTCGCCGGGAACGCCCACGCCGCCGCCGTACTGGGATTCCGGATAGGCGTCGGAGCTGATCGTCGGGAGCGGCACCTCGTTGACGGTGTAGGAGTAAACGGTGTCCGGGCTGGGGTTCCCCGCGCCGTCGTATGCCGTGAATTGCCGGGTTTGCGGGCCCGCCGTAAGCGGTTTGATCAGGACCGCCGTTTCCGTGGTGATGCTGTGGTCGCCGTCGCAACAGTAGAAGAAGATGTCGGGTACCCCGTTGGGGTCGATGACGAACGTGCCGGGCTGCTCGATCCTTCCAGCGACCTGGCCTTCCGGGTAGTCGGCCGACGAAACGATCGGGGCCTTGTCGGGTGCGGTCATGTCGATCGTGAAGTCGTACCAGTCGCTCCACGGGCTGAGCGTCGTGCCGTCGTCGGTGCGTACCCGCCACTGGTATTTTCCGCTTTCTACCAGTTGCTCTGCCGGTACCGTCACGCACTGTGGCCGATCGGCCGGACGGAATGCGGATTTCTCAGCAGCGATCGGAACGCCGTCGGCGGTACGCCACTCGAAATGGGCCCGCAGGGCCTGCCCGTTGTCGCGATCGGTGAGCAGGGCGTTGAAGGTCGGCGTCAGCACATTCGTGGCCGGCAGCTTCTCCGGCACGCCGTGGGTGAACCCGCACTGATCGTGCCATGGTAGCCACAGTCGCACAGGTTTGTCCGGCTTGGTGTTGTTGACCTGAATAGCACCCGTACCCGCCCGGATTACGGCGATTGTCCCGGTAGCCTTCTCGTCGGCCAATCGCAGCCCCACCGTGATCTTCTTCTGGTCGAGGAACCGGGTCATCGACCACTCCGCGATCTGCTCGCCGCAGTTGTCCGTGAACTGTAGCGTGGCAATCTTCTTCTTCCATTGCGGTTGATTCCGCCATGTCGTCTTCGGCGTGATATTTCCGGTTTCCCATAACTCCACGTCGGCGGGGCATCCGCCGACGCCGAGCAGGACATTTCTAAACCATCCGGTCCTGACCCGATCCCGGATGCCAGACAGGTCGAACTGGTAGAACGCCCGGGTGAGCCCGTCGGGCGTGTGCCCGGTGAGGAGGTACGGCGTCGTGTTCCAGAAGCCCTGGTCGGGAAGGCCCTTCGCTACGTACGTCCAGGCCTGAGCGGGAACGACCGAACCGGTCGCGGCGCGTGCGGTTTCCGGTAGCCCGACCAGGGTGAGGGATAAAAGCAGGGTGGTGAGGAGGAATATCCGTATGCTACGAGATCGCATCTGTGCCTCCGGGCACGTTGGGCGGATCGTGCGACATCGGGAAATCGGCTGATCACAGCGCGCCATGAATCCCCGTTATGGCAGACCGCCCGCCTTGGCTCTCCCCAGAGCCCCCGTTTCACGGCGTCGACGATCGGCCGTATGGCCGCACTTTACTCTCCCCTTGGCCCTCCGCGGCAAGGCCGTATATTTCGTGATTCACATGCTTTGCCCTCTTCGCGCACAATAACACTGTCATGTTTATTCATCGACAGGAAGTGCGCGATGGGACACGCCGTCGTCCTCGGCGCGAATATGCGCTGGCGCAGCAGGTCAGATTCGTCGTCTCCGGTCACCGCCTGGTCCGCGACCATCGCGGTCCCACCATGCTCCAGCTTCCATGGCCTGCGAGGGCGACCGCTGGCTGCTCACCGTCGCGGGCATGGCCGGCGACCATCCGCCCACCGACCCGGACGAACTGCTCGCCAACACCAAGACCTGCGCCCCGCCGGACGTCTACGACGTCCTCACCAATTCCGAGCGACTCTCCGACACGATCACCCACCCGTTCCCGGCCGGCCTGCGCCGCCGCTGACTCGCGAGGTGCTGCGCCAGGCCGAGCCCGATCTCGAACGCGGAGCCTCTTCACTATGCGGTCTGCGGATGCGGGCCGCAAGCGACATATACGCGACGTTGACGGGTTCACTGTAGAGAACGCATCAATGGCCGTCAGAAGGCGCACCGGCTGCGTCAACATCGCGTGAGTATTCGCGCGCTCCGCGTCCGGATCCCGTATCGGGGCTTATCGTCACCACATCCGCCTCCTCCAGGTGGAGAACGATGATCGACTCTGCCAGGAAGGCAGCCTGATGTGCATGGTTCAGCAGGACCGCGCCGGACTGATTCCCTGATTACAGGGAGCGCCTCGGGAAACGATAATCAGGGTTTGCGGCCGAGGCGATGCAGAATCGTCAGGGCAGTAGCCACACAGTGTCGGCAGAAGGCGGCGACGCGCCCTTCCGCGCACGAGCAGTACCAGCGCAGACCGGCTTCGGTGACGGCGAGTTCGACGCGGGTCGCGGGTCCCTCCACCTCGGCGACGACCGAAGCCGGGGTGAAGCGCAGAACCTGCACGTGGCCGGCTCTTTCCAGGTCACCTCCTTGCGAACGCGCCTCCTGGGTTGCGTCGATGACCTGTAACTCGGCCAGATCAACCAGTGATCGCATGGAGGCCTCCCGGTCTTTCCACGTCAACGCGCACCCGCGAAGCTGAGGTTCCTTCTGGTCTGATCCTCTACGCGAGCCGAGACATCAGTGACAGATCTTGACGTTTTCCATACGCGTCCCCTGCGTGCATGTTCCGCCGGAGCCGATGAAGCGCTCGATGTCACGCCAGGCCGAGGCCGAGGGGGAACGCCGCGCCCGCGTGATCACCGCGGACGGTGAATTCCAGGTGCGCAGAAGCTCGCCGACGCTTCGGCGATCATGTCCGAGACGCCGGGAGCCCTGCAATTGCGGCTGTTGCAGACCGTGGTGGAGGTCGCGGCCGAGAAGAACTCCACCCTGGTCATGTCGTTCCCGGTCGAGATGCTGCGATTCTTCGACCGGATCACGCAACCCGCACGGGCCGCGGAGGCGTCATCGCCGGGTGATTCGGCTGAACCCGAGTCGCCTCCGGGGGAGGACGGCCCCCGAGCCCTCACCGAGGCCGCCGAAGGTCAGGGCGGCGGCGAGGAACTGCGCGCGGTCCCCGCCTCGCGTACCCGTCTGTACCGTGATAGCGGGCTGGGACAGCTTTCGTGATCTGGTCGGACATGGTGTCGGCTCTCTGCTGTACGGCCTGCCCAAGCAAGTCGCCGACGGCACCGAGATGGCCGGGGCGATCATGCTGGTCTACGCCTCCTGGGGCGGTCAAGCGAGCACCCTTGCTCCGGCCGTTCCGGATGACGACACCCAGGCTCGCGGGCGCGCCCGTGACGCCACCGGCTGGTCGTCTCATCCGTGCCGAGTTCTCCAGAGGACGCTAGGGCGACCCCGGCTGGGTAGAGGTAGTGCTGTGACCTCGGCAAACATGTGGTGGTTGACCGCGTCACAGCCCAGCTCACCGAGCTGCTGCACCTGCGCGGCTGTCGGTTCGAGTACGGCACCCTGATCAGCCATCCCCTCGCCTGGAACAGGATGGCACCGTGATCTGGGGCCGCAAACGCTGGAACGTCGAGACGTCAACCGTTACGGCCGTTCGCGGAAACGCCGAGTAGACGCCTGATCTCAGCCGGACCTGACGAAGGCCCCCGACGTGCTGGCGAGCTCGGTCGCGTTCCGCCGCCGTGATGGTATTGCAGAGCGATCAGCCGGCGTCCGCACTCTGGCCGACGTTGGCCGAGGCCACACGAGCTGTTGAAAGGGCCTTGCGTACGCGATCCCGTCACAATCCCTGGCCGTGGTCATGATGTGGACGTGAAAGGCGCCACTCCAACCCGGCGAGGAGAGTGTGGAGTCCGAACTCGAAAGGATCCCCGGGCGGGGCTGCGATGGCGGGGCTGATGCGGGCTCGCAGGCGGGGGAAGGCCTGGGCGATCTCGAGTATTTCCGCGGTGACGTCCTGGAGTTCCTTGTCGGTATCGGCACCGCTCCGTCGCAGATGGGCCCGCCAGGCCGCCTGCGCCGCCTCGCCCTGTGCGGCGCCGATCACGAACATGAGGACGGTGGCAGCCGCCTGATCGGCCCCGTCTTCGGTGAAGCCGGCCGACTCGTAGACCGTCAGGGACCGCTCGTCGAAGCGGGCCTTGTTGGGCCCGTAGATCAGGTGCGTGCTCATCGCCGGGATCAGCCAGAAGTGCCGTACGACCATCGCATACGCGCCGCGCGCCAGCGACGCCGCGGCTTCCCGCCATCCGACCCTGGGCGTGTCGGGCATCACTATCTCGCCGAACACGTGGTCGGCGGCGAGAACCACCAGCTTGTCCTTGTTCTTCACGTGGTGGTACATCGCCGAGGGAGCCGACCCCAGATGTGCGCCCAAACGGCGCAGGTTGAGCCCGTTCACTCCTTCGGTGTCGAGCACCTCGACAGCGGCCTGAACGATCTGCTCCTTGGTCAGCATGCCGCTCAGCCTAGTCGGCGTTGAACTTAGTTCAGGCCGTGAGCTACGGTGTTGAACTAAGTTCAAACCGTCCGATGGGAGAGCCGCCCGTGCTTACCGTTGCCGTCCTTCAGTTTCTGCTGGCCCTGACCTATCTGGCTGTCCCGCTCGTCGGTCATCGCCACGGCGTCGCCGCCCAGCGCGCAGCCGACACCGAGATCCGGCGCCAAGGTCACGATCCCGCCGTACTGGTCAAGCACGGTCTCGACTTCACCGCGAGCACCGCCAGCGTGATGGTGTCCGTGGCGATCGCCGCGGGCCTGGCGGCGACCGCCGTGCTGAACCTCGGCGGTCAGCCGCTGCCGACCTGGATCCTTCAGCCCATCCTGCTGATCGCCGGGGGCTTCATCACCACGGCCCAGGTTTTCGTCGGCCGGTACGTACAGGCAGCTCTCCACAAGTCCGGCACGCTGGACATCGACACCCAGGCGCTGCTGGGGGCGGCTGAGGCGGCCTTTCCCGGCTGGTTCCGCCCGCTTGTCGTGACGCGCTTTCTCCTCACGACTGCGGGCTCGCTGGTCATCCTCCTCGTACTGGCTGTCTCCTGACCTGGCAGTCGGCACGTACTGGGTGCGTACGCATGCCCGGGCGTAGAGATCCGGCGCCTGGGCGTGAAGATTGCGTCAAGAGGGGTTGTACCGATCTTCCCGAAGGTTTTCCATGTAGCACGTCATTCTTGTGAAATAACTTCGGTGAAAATCGTGAATGTTGAAAATATTATCTGCCTGTTGGTCGCGGTGGCACTACTCGGCTACCTGATCCTGGCCATCCGCTTCCCGGAGAAGTTCTGATGGCCGTCGAGACGCCCGTGCGACCGGGCTCCATCGATCCCGAAACACCGCAGCGCCGCCGGATCGCCGCCGGGCTGCTCGACCCCCGGCAATTCTGGCAGGCGCTGCCCGAAGCATTGCGCAAGCTGGATCCCCGGACGATGTGGCGCAACCCGGTCATGTTCGTGACTGAGATCGGCGCGGTCCTGACCACCTGGCTGGCCATCCGCACCCCGTCCGGCTTCGGCTGGCTGATCACCGCCTGGCTCTGGCTGACGGTGATCTTCGCCAACCTGGCCGAGGCGATCGCCGAGAGCCGGGGGCAGGCCCAGGCCGACACGCTGCGGCGTACTCGGCGGCAGACCACGGCGCGACGCCTGGGCGAGGAGCGCGTCTGGGAGGCGGTGCCCGCCGATCGGCTGCGCAAGGGCGATGTGGTCGCCGTGGAGGCCGGAGAGATCATCCCGGGCGACGGCGATGTGATCGAGGGGGTCGCCAGTGTCGACGAGTCGGCGATCACCGGCGAGTCGGCCCCCGTCATCCGCGAGTCCGGCGGCGACCGGTGCGCCGTGACCGGAGGCACCCAGGTGCTGTCCGACCGGATCGTGGTGCGGATCACCCAGCAGCCGGGGGAGAGCTTCCTCGACCGGATGATCGCCCTGGTGGAGGGCGCGAAGCGCCAGAAGACGCCCAACGAACTCGCCCTCAACCTGCTCCTCGTCGCGCTGACCTTCATCTTCCTGGTGACCACGGTCACCCTGCAGCCCATGGCGATCTACTCCAAGGAGGTGATGGCCGCCGCGCCCGACACCCTGGCGATCACCGGTACGGGCATCGCCGGGATCGTCCTGGTCGCGTTGCTGGTCTGCCTCATCCCGACCACGATCGGCGCGCTGCTGTCGGCCATCGGCATCGCCGGCATGGATCGCATGGTGCAGCGCAACGTGCTGGCCATGTCGGGCCGCGCCGTGGAGGCCGCCGGCGACGTGCACACCCTGCTGCTGGACAAGACCGGGACCATCACCTTCGGGGATCGGCAGGCCCACGCCTTCATCCCGGTCGGCGGCACCGGCGCCGAGGACCTGGCCGAGGCCGCGCTGCTGGCCAGCCTGGCCGACAAGACCCCGGAGGGCCGCTCCATCCTGGCCCTGGCCCGGCAGAGGACAGGTACGGCCCACGGCGCCGAGGTCGGCGGCGACTGGGTGCCGTTCTCGGCCGCCACCAGAATGTCCGGGGTGGACCTCGGCTCCCGCAGCCTGCGCAAGGGCGCGGTCGCCGCGGTCTCCGCCTGGGTGCGCGGACACGGCGGCGCCGTCCCGGACGAACTCGACGGGATCGTCGAGGCGATCGCGACCTCGGGCGGCACCCCGCTCGCCGTGGCCGATCAGACCCGGGTGCTGGGCGTCATCCAGCTCAAGGACGTGGTCAAGCCCGGCCTGCCGGCGCGCTTCGCCGAGATGCGCCGGATGGGCATCCGCACGGTGATGATCACCGGTGACAATCCGGTCACCGCCAAGGCCATCGCCGAGGAGGCCGGGGTGGACGACTTCCTGGCCGAGGCCACGCCCGAGGACAAGCTCGCGCTGATCAAGCGGGAGCAGGAGGGTGGCCGTCTGGTCGCCATGACCGGGGACGGCACCAACGACGCGCCCGCGCTCGCCCAGGCCGACGTCGGGGTGGCGATGAACACCGGCACGAGCGCCGCCAAAGAGGCGGGCAACATGGTCGACCTCGACTCCGACCCCACGAAGATCGTGGAGATCGTCGAGATCGGCAAACAGCTGCTCATCACCCGCGGCGCGTTGACCACGTTCTCGATCACCAACGACATCGCCAAGTATTTCGCGATCCTCCCGGCGATGTTCGGCGGGATCTACCCGGGGCTGGCGCAGCTCAACATCATGCAGCTGAACTCACCGCTCTCGGCCATCCTGTCCGCGGTCATCTTCAACGCGATCGTCATCGTCGCGCTGATCCCGCTGGCCCTGCGCGGCGTGCGTTACCGGCCGTCCAGCGCATCCACCCTGCTCACCCGCAACCTGTGGGTCTACGGCCTGGGCGGCGTGATCACCCCGTTCGCGGCCATCAAGGCGATCGACCTTCTCGTCCAGTTCATTCCAGGAATCGGATCATGATACGTGTACCCCAGTGGGTCGCCCAGCATCTGGCCGCCCTGCGGGTGGTGCTGGTGCTCACCCTCACGGTCGGCCTGCTCTACCCGCTGGCGATGACCGGAGTCGCCCAAGCCCTCTTCAACCACCAGGCCGACGGCTCCCGGCTGGGCGAGCACGGCAGCGAGCTCATCGGCCAGGACTTCCTGGGCCGCCGCGAGTACTTCCAGAGCCGCCCGTCGGCCGCCGGTGACGGCTACGACCCGGGCGCGACCGCGGCGGGCAACCTCGGCGCCGAGAGCGTCGTCGACACGCTGCCCGCGCCAGACGGTTCGCGGGAGGGAAAGCAGTCGTTGCTCACCCAGGTCTGCGCCCGCTCCAAGGAGGTCGGCGAGCGGGAGGGCGTCAGCGGCGCCAGGCCGTACTGCACGGGCGACGGCGTCGGAGCGGTGCTCGGGGTCTTCCGCGCGGACGGGCTCACCGGCGCGGCCACCCGGGTGGTCAGCCTGAACCAGGCCTGCCCGGCCGCCCCGTTCGTCGCCGTCCACGAAGGCGTGAGAGTGGAATGCGCCACGCCGGGCGAGGACTACGCCAAGGCGCTGGTCGTCCCCATCCGGGGTGAGGTCACGAAGGTCATGGTGCCGGGGGACGCGGTCACCGTCAGCGGCGGCGGCCTCGACCCGCACATCTCCGTGGCGTACGCCCTGCTCCAGGCTCCGCGTGTCGCCAGGGAGCGCGGTCTGAACCCGGCCGACCTGCGCCGGCTCATCGACCGGAACACGACAGGACGTGCCCTCGGCTTCCTCGGCGAACCCGGCGTGAACGTCCTGAAGCTCAACCTCGCACTCGACGGGAAGGCCTGATCATGTACGGCTGGTTCCAGGCGCTGTCCATCCTGTCGCTCCTGCTGATCCTGCATGTCCCGCTCGGCGACTACATGGCCAAGGCCCTGGACGGCGGGCGCCACCTGAAGGTCGAGCGCGCCCTCTACCGGGTCTGCGGCGTCGACCCCGACCGCGAGCAGGACTGGCGCCGCTACCTGCTGGCGCTGGTGGCCTTCTCCACGGTGGGCGTCGCGGCGCTGTTCGCGCTGTTCACCACGCAGGGCATTCTGCCGTGGTCGCTCGGCCACGGCGGCATGCCGTGGGAGCTGGCGCTGCACGCCGCGGTCAGCTTCACCACCAACACCAGCTGGCAGAACTACGCGGGGGAGTCCACCACCGGGCACCTGGCGGTCATGGCCGGCCTCGGCGTGCAGGGCGTCGCCTCCGGCGCCGTCGGCATGTGCGCGGCGCTTGCGCTCACCCGCGGCCTGGCCCGGCGCGGTGGCCTCGGGCTGGGCAATTTCTGGGTGGACCTGGTCCGTAGTGTCTTCCGGGTCTTCCTGCCGTTGGCGGTCGTCTTCGGGGTGGCGCTGATCGCCATGGGCGTACAGCAGAACCTGGACGGCGCGCAGACCGTGAACACCCTCGCGGGCGGCACGCAGACCGTCATCGGCGGCCCGGTCGGCTCCTGGGAGCCGATCAAGCTGATGACCGGTGACGGCGGCGGCTTCTTCAACGCCAGCAGCGCCCACCCCTTCGAGAACCCCACGGCGCTCAGCAACGCCCTGCAGATCCTCATCATGCTGCTGGTCCCGACCGCGTTCATCCGTACCTTCGGCCGCATGACCGGCAACCTGAAGCTGGGCTGGACCCTGCTGGTCGTGGCCGGCATCCTGTTTGCCCTGCTGCTGACCGCGGGCACCCTGGCGCAGAGCGCCACCACCGGCGGCACCGTGGCGCAGGCGGTCGGCGGCCAGCTGGAGGGCACCGAGACCCGCATCGGCGTCCCCGGGAGCACGCTGTTCGGCGTGGCCGCGACGGCCAGCGCGGACGGCGCGCTCAACTCCTCCTACGACAGCTTCGCCAGCCTGGGCGGCGGGGTGCTGCTCGCCGCGATGATGCTGGGCGAGATCGCCCCCGGCGGCACCGGCTCCGGTCTGTACGGCCTGCTCATGGTGGTCCTGGTGGCCGTCTTCCTGGGCGGCCTGATGGTCGGCCGCACCCCGGAGTTCCTGGGCAAGCGCATCGCCTTCGCCGAGATGCGATACGTGGTGCTCTACTCGCTGGTGGCGCCCACGATGATCCTGGGCCTGACCGCGCTGGCCATCGCCCTGCCCGCCGGCCGCTCGTCCATGGGCAACGCGGGAGCGCACGGCCTGACCGAGATCCTGTACGCCTACACCAGCAACGTGAACGGCAACGGCAGCGCGATGGCCGGGCTGAACGGCAACACCGTGTTCTACAACCTCACCATGACGCTGGGCATGCTCGTCGGCCGCTACCTGCCGATCGCGTTCGTCCTGGCGCTGGCCGGGCGGCTGGTCCAGCAGCGGCCTGTGGCGGCCACGGCCGGCACTCTGCGCACCCAGGGCGTCAACTTCGTGGTCCTGGCCACCGGCGGGGCGCTCATCCTGGCACTGCTCAACTTCCTGCCCGCCCTCGCCCTCGGCCCGCTGGCGGACGGACTCCTGGGCTAGCCACGTCACCGGCCGATCCCGGCGTGCTGATCATTGGTATGCTGGGATCCAGGTGCGCCGGGAAGTCTGGTCGGCATGTTCTGTTTCCTCTGGTGAAGCGAAGGATGTGCCCTGGATGCGCGCCCGAGACCTGCTGGCTGTCTCCCCCGTCGTGGGCCTGGATTCCCCCGTCATCGATGCCGCCCGGCTGCTGGCCGAGCAGGATCTGCCCGGTCTGATCGTGGTCGCCGCCGACGGAGCGCCGGTGGCCATCCTGCCCGGCACCCAGGTGCTGCGCCTGGCGGTGCCGGGATACTGCCAGGATGATCCGGCGCTGGCCCGGGTGGTGGACGAGGCACACGCCGACACCCTGTTCGACGACCTGCACGGCCGGACCGTACGCGAGGCGCTTCCCCGCCAGGGCCGTGAGCTCCCGGTCACCGACCCGGACGCCACGGCGCTGGAACTCGCCGCGCTGATGGCCCGTACCCGCAGCCCGCTCGTGGCGATCGTCGAGCACGGCCGGCTGGTGGGCGCGGTGACCCTGCAGGCGCTGCTGGACCGGATGCTCGGCTCGTGAGCGTACTCGCATGGGCGAGTACCGCGGTGTTCCTCACGGCCTACGCGCTGATCGCCACCGAGAAGATCAGCCGGGTCGCGGTCGCGCTGGGCGGCGCCGGGATCATGCTGGCCCTGCACGCCACCGACGCGCGCGCGGCGTTCTTCGCCGAGCACACCGGCGTCGACTGGAACGTCGTGTTCCTGCTGCTCGGCATGATGATCATCGTGGGCGTGCTGAAGGAAACCGGCCTGTTCGAGTACCTGGCGATCTGGGCGGCCAAACGCGCTCGCGGGCGGCCGTTCCGGCTCATGGTCCTCCTGGTGATCATCACCGCGGTCGCCTCGGCGTTGCTGGACAACGTCACCACGGTACTGCTGATCGCCCCGGTTACGTTCCTGGTCTGCGCCCGGCTGGCGCTGCCGGTGGCGCCGTTCCTGATCAGCGAGGCGTTGGCCTCCAACATCGGCGGAGCCGCCACCCTGGTGGGCGATCCGCCGAACATCATCATCGCCAGCCGCGGCAATCTCAGCTTCAACGACTTCCTGGTCCACATGGCCCCGATGGTGATCCTGCTGATGGTGGTCTTCATCGGGCTGTGCTGGCTCCTGTGGGGCCGCCGGCTGCGCTACGACTCCGTCCGGGCGAGCGAGATCATGACGCTGGACGAACGGGAGACGATCGCCGACCGGAAACTGCTGTGGCAGGGGCTGGCGGTCCTCGCCGCGGTGACGGCCGTGTTCGTGCTTCATCCGATCCTGGGGTATGAGCCGTCGGTGGTCGCGCTGCTGGGCGCCGGTGTCCTGGTCGCCGTCACCCGGGTTACCACCGAACAGGCCCTGGCCGAGGTGGAGTGGCCCACGCTGGTGTTCTTCGCAGCGCTGTTCGTCATGGTCGGCGCGTTGGTGGAGACCGGCGTCATCGGGCAGCTCTCGCAGGCCGCGGTGGACGCCACCGCCGGGCGCCCCGGCCTGACCGCGATGGGCCTGCTGGGCGGCTCGGCCGTGCTGTCGGCCATCGTGGACAACATTCCCTACGTGGCCACCATGAGCCCCATCGTGGCGGAACTGGTCAACTCCGGCGGCGGTCAGGTGCAGTGGTGGGCGCTGGCCTTCGGCGCCGACCTGGGCGGCAACGCCACTGCCGTGGGCGCGGCGGCCAACGTGGTCATCCTGGGCATCGCCGCCCGCAACGGCACTCCGATCGGCTTCTGGCAGTTCACCAAGTACGGCCTGATCGTGACGGCGGTCACCGTCACGCTGGTCGCCCCCTACCTGTGGCTGCGCTACCTACTGTGACAGGAGTGCCGCGCCGTCAAGAACCCGTATGAATTCCAGCGTCCCGCGTCGGATTCTCGTATCGAATGCCTTATTCCTCAGAGCCATCGCCGAGAGTGGGATTTATCGGCATATGCGTTCCTGAGGAGGAGTAATGGCGGTGCGCCTTCCCCAGCGTAGTGAGCGGCCTTCTGATACGGATGCGGGTCCTGGCAGGGGCATGGAACAGTTCCACCATCCGCGGCCTGTGTGCACCGGGCGCGGGTCACGACTGCGTCCCACCTCACAACGCGGACAGTTGCTGGCCGGACTGAGCGGGCGGGTCCTGGAGATCGGTGCCGGCGACGGGGTGAAGCTGTTCTGCTATCCGTCGGAGGTGACTGAGATCGTCCTGGTCGAGGCCGACCCCTTCCTGCGGGCCGCCGCCGGAATCACGGCCGCGGAAATGGCCATCCCCGTCCACGTGGCCCAGGGTGACCTGGCCCGGTTGCCGGTGCCGGACGGCTCCTGCGACGCGGTGGTCTGCTCACTCGTCCTGTGCAGCACACAACGACCGGAAGAGGCGCTCGCCGAGGCGAGGCGGGTCTTGCGCCCGGGGGGAGAGTTGCGCTTCTACGAGCATCACCGCTCCGGCAACCCTCTCTGGGCCGCTCTGCAGCGCCTGGTCACGCCCCTCTGGTCTCGCGTGGCCGGCGGCTGCCGTCCCGCCTGCGACCCCCTCTCCACCATTGAGCGATCGGGCTTCCGCATCGACGTCGTGAGCCGTTTCTCCTATTGCCAGGTCGGTCATGTCCTCGGTATCGCAAAGCCTGCGGTCGATGACGAAATTCATACGTTTTGACGGCGCTCATTGTTGTTTTCTTGATGTCGCCGTAAATTGCGCGTAGTTGTCGTAAATAATACTTGCCACGGCATTCTGGGGTCCGGAATAGTAAGGCGCACAAGTCGGGCAAGCGGTCGGGGGAGGGCAGATGACGCGCAAGTCGCACGTCCTCTCCTAGCATTCCCGATGTCGCGTTCCCTGACGGGGACAGCACCGGAGACGGCCGCCAAGACCGTCCCGGATATATCGCACCCGCGACAGCGCGGTGCGCGGCCCCCCGGACGCGACCAGAGCCGATGACAAGCCGGCCGATACCTGTCGGCGCGGACACTCACCTTGCCTTCCGCTCCCTCATCCGGGGGGCCTTTCTCATCGATGGAGAAAGGTCCGATGACGACATCTCAGCCCTTCGCCCCCAGCTCTGTGGGCACCGCATGGAAGGAACTGTTCCTGCTGGCGGCGCGTGACCTGGTCACGCCCGGGGCGTACGAGCCGGGTGACCGCCTCGCCCTGCTGGCCGGCGCGCTCGCCGAAGACGAACCCTGGATGCGCGCCTTCCTCGGCTGGACCCGCGAGCAGCACGCGCTGCGCTCGTTCGGTCTGGCCGTCACCCTCGAATTCGTCGCGGCCCGGCTGACGGCCAAGCTCACCACCGCGGCCGACGCGAGACGAATGATCGACGCGGCCATGGTCCAGGCCGACGAACCGGGCCTGCTGCAAAGCGCTTTCGCCGGCCTACGCGATGAACTTCCCGGCCGGGAACTTCGGCATCGCCTTCTTCGCCCTGGCCGCCATCGTGCTCGCGGTCACCGGTGCCGAGGCGCTCTCCTCAACCGCGGCAAGCAGACCGCGCCGCTGGCCATGCGGGCCAATGTCGAGCACAACCACGTCCGGCACGACAACGTCATCATCATGTCGATCGAGACCGAACCCGTGCCCCGCGTTCCGGCCGGCGAGCGGATCACCGTCGACGACCTCGGCTACGCCGACGACGGCATCATCCACGTCACAGCCAGGTTCGGCTACATGGAGACACCCGACGTGCCGGGCGCGCTGGCCGCCCTCGACCCGGTCAAGGCCGAGGGGCGATCGCAGCTTGACCAGGCGTCCTATTTCCTCTCCAAGATCGAGCTCCGGCGCGGAACCGCACCGACGATGGCCCCGTGGCGGAAACGGCTGTTCATCGCCACCTCCCACATCACCGCCGACGCCGCCGAATATTTTGGCCTGCCCCGCGACCGCACGGTCATCATGGGTTCGCATATCGAGGTCTAGGTGGGCCGGTCCACTCCCGCTGGCATGATTCAGCCGACGATCATCGTGGTCTCGGGGAGCTCGTAGCGGCGCGTACGCTCCCTGAGGGCGAGGGCGGAGCCGAGGGTGAGCGGGCCGACCCGGCCGGCGAACATGAGCGCCGCCAGCAGCAGGTGCGCGGTGGCAGGCAGGTCGGCGGTGATGCCGGTGGACAGGCCCACCGTGGCGAAGGCGGAGACGGCCTCGAATAGCACCTGGTCGAGCCGGTGCGGGGTGAGCACCAGGAGCAGGTAGGTCGCAGTCGTGACCAGGCCGCCGCTGAGCAGGGTCAGCACGACGGCCTGCCGCTGGGTGGCGGCGGGCAGGCGGCGGTGCCCGATGTTGACCTGCGGTTCGCCGCGCAACTGCGCCCAGGCGATGAAGGCCAGCATGCCGAGGGTGGTGACCTTGATGCCGCCGGCGGTTCCGGCGCTGCCGCCGCCGATGAACATGAGTACGTCGGTGGCCAGCCAGCTTGAGTGGTGCATCTGGGCGATGTCGAGGCTGTTGAAGCCGGCGGTACGGGGCATCACCGCGGTGAAGAAGGCGGCCAGCAGCTTCCCCGGATCGTGCAGCGGGCCGAGCGTGGCGGGGTTGTGCCACTCGGCCGCGAGGAAGACCAGCGTCCCGGCCGCCAGCAGGATGATCGTGGCGACGACGGTGATGCGGGTCAGCATCGTCCAGTGCCGGGGCCGCCGCCAGCCGCGTAGCAGTTCGAACGCCACCGGGAAGCCGAGTCCTCCGGCGATGACCGCGGCGGCGATGGTCAGGCAGATCCACGGATCGGTGACGAACCGCATCAGGTTGTCGGGCCACAGCGCGAATCCGGCGTTGTTGAAGGCCGATATCGCGTGGAAGACGCCCAGGTAGATCGCCCGCCCTGGCGGCTGGTCGTAGGCGAGCATGAACCGTCCCGTCAGCACGAGGGCCGCCGCGGACTCGCAGACCAGACTGAACAGCAGGACGTTGCGCACGATGCGGGGGAGGCCGGTCATGGTCGCGGTCTTGGTCTCGGCCTGGGCCGACAGCCGTGCCCGCAGTCCGATGCGCCGGGAGACCATCAGGGTGAGCAGGGTGGCCACGGTCATGATGCCCAGGCCGCCGATCTGGATCAGCACCGCGATCAGGATCTCTCCGAAGACCGACCAGTGGGCGGCGGTGTCGACCACCACCAGGCCGGTGATGCACACCGCCGAGGTGGCGGTGAACAGCGCCGTCACCAAGCTCACCGGTTCCGTCGAAGCACTGGCGGCCGGCAGCATGAGCCCGGCCGCCCCGGCGGCCACCACCAGGGCGAAGCCGGACACCACCGCCCGCGCCGGATGCCGGAGCAGAGCGGACGCACCGATGGTCATGACGGTGGTGATGCCCGAGACCACGCTGGCGCGCCTCACCGCCCCCGCCCCGCACGGGCATCGGCCGGACCGGGCTTACGCGGGGACCGATTTCCACGATCTCCATGCCGGCGGTCGGCCGATCGGCTCCGTAATCTGCTCCAGGCCATGGCAAAAACACCGTCCCGGAAGGTGGAAGAGGAAAAGGGGCTGGACGAGACCGGCTGGCGGTATCACCTGACCTGCTGGGGTGCAGGACCCGAGGCGAGACGATATCGGGCTACTGCCGCGAATCTGCGTATCTTGACGCGTTCTTGACGCCATCCCCCTTTTGTCTGAGCCGCGTGTGCCGGAGTGGCCTGGCATGGATCTGCCACCGGGCCAGACGGCACCGGGGCACGCGGGTCAGCGGGTGTGATCGGCTACGCGCCACCAGGTGGTGGTGGCCAGGGCGCCGGCCGCGGCGGTGGCCAGCACCAGGGCGAACCCCACCGGTCCTGGCCGATCCTGGCCCGGACCGGCCAGACCGGCGTACAGGGCAGGGACGGACCAGGGGAAGTACGCACCGAATCCGAGGGCGGCGATCACCTGAGCCGAGAATACGATGACGAACATGACGCCCACGGCCGGTAGGTAGCCGCGCCCGAGGCTGGCCGCCAGCGCCAGCGGAGTCGTCAGCAGACTGCTCAGCGCACCCGTGATCACAATCCGGCCCAGGCCGTACGCGATGGCGGGGGTCGTCCAGCCGGGCAGGCCGAGCGCCACGCCGATGATCAGCCCGAGCACGCACACCCAGACGGCCAGCAGCAAGGCCCAGCAGGCGGCGAGGGCGAACTTGGCCGTCACGATGGCGGTGCGGGAGGTGGGCAGGGCGAGCAGGTCGGTGGCGGTGCGGTCGCTGAACTCGCGGCCGAACAGCCAGATGGCGGTGATTCCGTACAGGATGAGCCCGCCGACGCCGACGGCCTGGGCCAGCAGGGCCAGGTAGCCGGGCCAGCCGGGATCGGCCCCGGACAGCTGGGCCTTGTCGCCGAGCAGGCCGAGCGCGCGGGCGCGGGCGGGGTCGGCGAGGATGAACATGAACAGCCCGCACACCGCGGCGACGACGGTGAAGGCCAGGAGGGTGAGCCAGGGCAGGCGGCTGCGGCGGATCTTCAGCAGTTCCGACCAGAGTGCTTCACGCATGATCGGCTCCGACGATGCGCAGGAAGTAGCTTTCCAGGTCCTCTTCCACGGTCACGAGCCGCGTCGGCGGCACGCCGCCGTGGACCAGGACGGTGGCCACCTGCTCGGGTAAGGAGAGGGCCCGCTCGTCAGCGAGCCGCAGCCCGGTCCCATCGAGGTGGGGATCGTAGCCGTGGGCGCGCAGCACGTGGCTGGCGGCGGTGTCGTCGCGGGTGGCCAGGCTGAGGTGGCGGTGCCGCTGCCGGTCCAGCTCGTCGGCCCGGTGCTCCGCGCGCAGGCGGCCGTGGTGGAGGATTCCGATGCGGGTGGCCAGGCGGGCGATCTCGGCCAGCAGGTGGCTGGCGAGCAGCACGGTGGTGCCGTGCTGCTGGGCCAGGCCGGCCAGTAGGGTACGGATCTCCACGACGCCCGCCGGGTCCAGGCCGTTCACAGGTTCATCGAGAATGAGCAGGTCAGGGCGGTGGATGAGGGCTTTGGCCAGGGCCAGCCGTTGCAGGTTGCCCAGCGATAAAGTGCGGGCTCGGCGGTCGGCATAGGGGGTCAGGGCCAGCTGGTCGATGACGTCGGCGGCCCCGCTCGGCAGCCGGCGCAGTCGGCGCACGAGTTCGAGGTTTTCCCGTACGGTCAGCTCCGGGTAGGCGGCGGGCGCTTCGACGAGGGAGCCGACCCGGGCCCAGGCTGAGCGGTCGCCCGCGGAGACGGCGGCGCCCAGGACGCGTACGGATCCGCGGGTGGGGGCGATCATGCCGAGCAGCATGCGGATCAGTGTCGTCTTGCCGGCGCCGTTGAGGCCGAGCAGGGCGTAGATCTCGCCCGGGCCCACCCGCAGGCTGACCTCGTCGACCGCGGTCACGTCGCGGTAGCGCTTGACGACCCCGTCGACCTCGATGACCGGCTTTGCTCCACCAAGTCCAATCATTCAGAGGCCCGTTGCGGGTCGGTGAGCAGGACCGCGCGTATCTTCGCGGCGATGGCGGGGTAGTCGGAGCCGAACCAGATCAGGTGGCTATCCGCGCGGCTTTCGACCAGTTCGGAGCGTGTTATCGCCGCGGCCAGGGACCGGGCGTGGGCGAAGGGCACCGCGCGGTCGTTTCGGGTGGCGACGATCAGGGTGGGCTGGACGACGCGGGCGGTGCAGTCGGCCAGGGGGAGCAGGTCGGCGGCGAAGCCACGGCCCGAGCGCATGGAGGCGTACAGGCCGGTCAGCGTGGTGCGGTCGGCGGGGGTCAGCCTCGCCAGCACCTGGCCGACGGGAAGCAGGGACAGGTCGCGGGTGAGCAGCCGCAAGGCCGACCCCGGTGCGAAGTGGATCGTCGTGCGCACCAAGGCCCAGGTGAGGGCTTCGATCCCGGGATGGAACACGATTCGCCCGCCCAGGCGGGTGCGCCGGTCGGGCCAGGGCAGGAACCCGACCGGGCTCAGCAGGATCACCCGCCGTACCAGGCCCGGATGGCGGGCCGCCATGGTCAGCGCCGTACGTGCGCCGGCGGAGATGCCGACCACCGCGGCGACCTGGTCGAGGCCACAATCCCGGCACAGACGGGCGACGGCATCGGTGAAATCCGCCACCGTGACATCCGCGGAACCCGGGACCAGCGGAGTGCGCCCGTAGCCGGGACGCGAGGGCACCAGCACCCTGAACCCCGCCTCGGTGAAGACGTCCTCGCCCAGGGCCAACTGCGCCCGCATGTGACCGCCGTGGAACACCACGACCGTCCCGGAACCGTGGGGCCGGCCGCCGCGCATCCGGTACTCCACCGTTGCCGCTCCTGAGCGGGCCAGGATCAGGTCCCGCTCTCCCGCAGAGGCAAGCCCAGTGGTCCTGCCCGCAGTCTCCGCCGCCCGGTGCTGTCGCGGGGAACCGGTCATCTGGGCCTCCGGGGCTGAGCTGATCATCACATCAGACCTTTGCCGACCAGGCTTCCCGGCGCACCGCTGCCGACGTTACTCTCAGCCAGTGGGCGGCACCAGAGCTCCCGGCCCATGGTGACCGTCATCGGAAACCCCCTCGTGTCGGCCTCTGGCTTCACCTTCGCCGGACGCGGGCGGCGCTTCATCAATCGGAGGTCCCCGATCGACGGGATCAAGGTCCTCTCAGCGATACAGGCCGGAAGTTCCGCGGACGCGGCCCTTCGCCCCTATGGGCGAGCGCGGGCGTCGCCGGACGATCGGCGCGGAGACCGTAGAGAGGAATCACGACGAGAACGCGTACACGGGCGACCAGCGGCTGCGCGACGGGCCGCACAAGGACCCCCGCCGGGCCCGTTCGGCCGCCGTGAACATCGTCCCCACCACGACCGGCGCCGCCCGCATGGTCGGTGAGGTCCTGCCCGAGCTCAGGGGCAGGCTCGACGGCATCGCCCTGCGAGTCCCGGTCGTCGACGCTCCGCTGACACAGGTGGACGGGACGCTGGTGAAGTCTTCGGCTGGTACGACAACGAGTGGGGTTACGCCAACCGCCTCGTCGAGACAGCCGCCCGGATCGCCGACGAGTAGACGTCGTCGGAAAGAGATGAACACGTCCTCGGTGTGTTCCTCTGATTTCTGAGAACGACTGCGACACCATGTGTGATCTCGTCGCACAGGATCCCGGCGAGGCGGTCTCGCGCCGGCGCCGCGACATGGGATCCTCGGGCCCCGCAGCTACTGGTTCCGCTCAGACTCGCGCTGCTGGTAGTCGCGCGGAGACAGTCCGTGGAAGCGGGAGAAGGCGGCGCTGAACGTGGGTAGGTGGGCGTACCCGACCCGGCGCGCGACGGCGCTGGGCGGGGCACCCCCGGCGAGCAGGTCGCGAGCGATGCGCATGCGGGCGGCATAGCGCCAGCGACCCAGTGTCATACCTGTCTCGTCGCGGAAGGCACGGTGGATCTCAGCGCGGACATCAAGATCATGTGTCCCGCCAGGCTCGCCGATACGGCGCAAGCACTCCATCGCGACAGCACGCGCGCGCGGATTGGTGGGCATCGGCACCGACAGCGCTCGCTGCGCGGCGACCTGTTCCGCGAACAGGTCGAGGATGCGGTGGGGGTTGTGGTCGTCGGGACGCAGTCCGGACCGGGCACTGATCGAGCAGAACATCAAGTAGTCGTCCCACGCAGGCGAGAACCGCACCTGCAGCGGCACTGTCAGTTGGAGGTCGCCGGTGCTCGCGTTGCCCAGCGGCAGGGAGACGGAGTTCTCGCGGAGGCCGGTGACATGCTCCATTCCTGCGGGGATCCAGGTCGCTACCCCTCGCTCCCGCTCGTAGCGCTGGTCGCCGATGTCCAGGTACCCGCTGCCTCGATACATCCAGCTGAGGACGTGGATGTCGTTGGTATGCGACGGCGTGCTGGCCGCGGGCAGCATCTCAGGCGCAGCGGGAGCGTCCATCTTGCGCATCATCCGGATCAGGTCGCCGGTCTGCCGCGCCGCCGCTGCCCGTTGCGTCAGCCCACCGGCGCCGGGTCGGGCGGAGAGCTCCCGTCCGAACTCGTGGGGGGTCAGTCCGAACCGTCCCTTGAAGGCCCGCGTGAGGCCGTTGCGGCTGGCGAAGCCCACTCGAGCGGCCACCTGGTCCATGTCGTAACCGGCGGCGAGGAACTTCACGGCGGCGCCGAGTCGGCAGAGCAGCCGCCACCGCTCGAACGTGAGCCCGGTGTCGGCGAGGAAGTCACGGCGAAGAGTGCGCGCGCTGGAGAGCACCCGCGACGCCCATTGCTCGACCGTGAGGTCAAGCGCGGGGTCGCGAATCAGTTCCTCGGCGACTGCTCTGGCGCCGCGGGCTCGTGGCATCGCCGGCGAGGCGAATCCCTCTGAACTCGAATTTCGCCCGACCTCGACGGGCGCCGGCGAGCGCGAGCCAGGACGCCGAAGGAGTTCCTCGATCACCTCGGGGGAGTATCCGCGCCCGCTGAACGGAGTGACCTGCAGGTTGAAGAGCTGGATCAACCAGTCCTGCCAGCCACTGGGAACGTCGAACCGCGTCAGTTCCGACAACCCCCAAGCGCCGACGCTGGCGTGGGGCCACAGCGGGAAGGCGACAGTGCCTGGCTCAGTGGTGATCGCCCGCTCTGCCCAGCCGTCTGCGGGAATCCAGGCGCCTTCGCCGGCCTTGAGGTGGAGCACCGGCCCGCCGTCGAGGCGCACGTGCGCCGCGCCAGTGCGAACCCAGAGCAGCAGCGGTCGAACGGGCGCGTCTGCCGAACGCAACCGCGCGCCCGGAATCGGCGGCGGGTCGCCGGCGCCCGCGGCGAACGACGAGGGCACCACCACGTCCTAACCATACGGCAGTCTGCGCACACCATTGCAGGTAAGGTTAACCTAACCTTACCTGTGCGCGCCCTCCCGATGCAGGCGTGCGGCTCCTGCCCTCGAAACGACCGGAAAGTTCGGTTCCCGCATGCCCAAGACCTCGCGCCGGCTCACCGTGCACCCGCCGACCCTGCGTGAGGTCGAGGTGGTCCGGACTGTCGACATCACCCCGGGGATGCGGCGGGTCACGCTGAGCGGCGAACAGTTGCGTACCTTCACCACTGCGGACGGCTTCGCGCGGCCAGCCTTCGAGTCCTCGGGCTTCGACGACGACCTCGGGATCTACTTCCCGTACCCAGGTCAGCGCGATCCGGTGCTCCCGGTCCAGGGTGAGGCCAAGTTGATCGTGCCCAGGAACCCTCGACCGCTGTCGAGGGCCTACACGGTTCGCCGGTGGGACCCCGAGGCCGGCGAGCTGGACGTGGACTTCGTCAAGCACGGGGTGGGCGCGGGAACGACGTGGGCCTATCGCGCCCAGCCGGGTGACCGGATCCACCTCAGCGGCCCGAGCACGTCCAAGGCGTTCCCGGCCGGCGCCGACTGGTTGCTCGTGGCAGGCGACGACACCGCGCTCCCCGCGATCGGCCGCCTGCTCGACGAGCTCCCGCCCGACGCCCGGGCGCAGGTGTTCATCGAGATCGCCGAGGACGCCCACCGCCAGGAGCTGCGCGAGCTGCCCGGGGTGGACGTGACGTGGCTGGTCCGCCGCGGCGTAACTGCCGGGACCGTGTCGCCGCTCACCGAGGCCGTCCGCGGTGCGGAGTGGTGGTCGGGCCAGGCGTTCGCGTGGCTGGCCGGCGAGCACACGGCCGTACGGGACATCCGCCGGCACCTGGTCGAGGACCGTGGCGTGCCCAAGGAGGACATCGACTTCGCCGGCTACTGGCGTCGCTCCGAGGTCGTCGTCCTGGAGACCGACGGGGCGGTGCCCGACCCGGAGCGGACGGTCACCCCGTTCCAGAAGCTCCACGACCTGACCGAGCTTGTCGCGCCGATCGCGATCCGTACCGCCGTCGAGCTGGGCGTTCCCGATCTGATCTCCCGCGGCGTGACCAGTGTGACCGAACTGGCCGCCAAGGCCGGCGCCGACGAGCGCGCTCTGGGCAAGCTGCTGCGTTACCTGCACGCCCTGGACGTGGTGACCGAGACAGAACCGTGTCACTACGCCCTGACGCCGATCGGTGACGTCCTCACTCTCGAGTTCATCGCCGACCGGCTCCACTCCGCTGGGGTGGTCGGTCGCGAGATGCTCGGGATCCACGGCCTCACGGAGTCGGTCCGCACCGGCCGGCCCGCCTACGCCTCGGTCACCGGCCAGACCTTTGCCGACGTGCGAGCCGAGCAGGACTACGAGGACCGTCACCTGGAGCGCCTGGCGAAGTTCCAGCCCGCACTGGCCGAACCGATCGCCACGTCCGACCTGCTCGCCGGAGTCCAGCACCTGGTGATCCACTCCGGTGGTGCCGGCGCCCACGCCCGTGAGTACGTCGCAGCCCACGAAAGCCTGCGCGTGACGATCTGCGCCCTGCCCGCCCAGGCCGACTGGCTACGCCGCGACCTGCCCGCCACGATTCCCGACGAGCGGCAACGCACGCGGGTCAGCGTGCTGGAGCAGTCCGTCTTCGAGCCCAGCCCAGCAGCCGACGCCGTGCTCATCAGCCGCGCCTTCAAGACCCTGCCCGACGCCGACGCCGCTCACGCACTACGCCGGGCAGCCGAGAACCTCGCCCCCGGCGGCCGAGTGCTGCTGATCGAGGAGGTCTTCGACATTGACGACCTCGACGAGCACGACGGCGAGGAAGACCTGATCGGCCTGGTATGCCACGGCTCCGGCCTTCGCACCGCGGCGGAGCTGGACGCCGTCATCGCCCGGGCCGGCCTCACGCGCAGGTCGGCGCAGACCGTCGGCCTGGGCGCCACCGTCCACGAACTCCTCCGCTCCACCGCCGGCTGAACCTCTCCACCCCGAGAAGAAGAGAAAGAAGAGAACACCCCATGAGCAACACCCCCTTGATGAGGCGCGGCGCAGCCCTTGCCGCCGCGCTGATGAGCGCGTCGCTCGCCCTCACCGCCTGTGGCGGTGACGGCGACGACACCGGCGTCAAGGCCGCGGAGACCCGCAGCGTCAAGGCCGCCGAGACCCGCAGTGTGAAGGCCGAGAACGGCACCATCGAGGTTCCCGTCGACCCCCAGCGGATCGTCACGATCGGCAACACGAACCTCCCCTTCATCGATCTGGGTGGCGAGCCAGTGGGCGTCACCGAGGTGTCTGCCTCCGACCTCGACGTGCTGCCGGAGGGACAGAGAACTGTGTACGAGGCGGCCGAGATTGTCGGCAGCAGCGGTGGTGAGGTAGACCTCGAGAAGCTCGCCGGCCTCAAGCCGGACCTCATCCTGGTCCAGTTCCACTCAAGTGACTGGGACAAGGTCGGCAAGCGACTCGAGGCGATCGCCCCGACCGTGTTCTGGGGGCTCGACACCGAGTGGAAGGCCTTCGCCGACGCGATCGCGGAGGCCGGCAACGTCGCGGATGCGCTCAGCCGGCAGAAGGCGGAGTTCAAGGAAAAGGTCGCCAAGATTCAGGCGGCCTACGGCAAGATCATCGACGGCACCTCGTTCGTCGACGTCTCCCGCGGAGACTGGAGCGATCCCGGAACGTTCTACATCGCGGACATCGGTTGCTCCGAGATTGCCCGGGACGACGTCGGCCTGGACCTCCCCGAGGCGGCCGAGGGCAAGGACCCCTTGGCCTACGAGTCCTTGCCGTTCGAGCAGATCGGTGAGCTGTCCAAGTACGACGTGATCACCTACCCCGTCGACGCCGAGGGCCAGCCGACAGAGCCCTTCGTGCCGGTGGTCGAGACCAACACCTGGAAGGCGCTGCCTGCCGTGAGCTCCGGTCGCGCGCTGGGAGTCTTCTGCCCCGGCAACAACTCCTACGGGCCCGTCATCCGGTACCTGGACTCGCTCGACAGCGCGCTGGCGACCCTCCCAGCCGAGAAGTGACAGCCCTCGCTCTGCGGCAGGACGGTCCGGGCACCGAGACGGCGCCCGGACCGCGTCGTCGTCTGTTCGGCCTGGTCGTCGCGCTGGTGGTGCTGGTGGTCCTGCTGGTGCTGAGTGTCATGATCGGGTCGACGGCGATCGCGCCGTCAGTGGTGTGGGACGCGCTGTTCCACTCCTCGGCCGACATCGACCAGTTCGCCATCCGCGACTTCCGGCTGCCGCGCACGATCGCGGGTCTGGTCGTCGGCGTCGCCCTCGGTTTGTCCGGCGCGTTGATCCAGTCGCTCACCCGCAATCCCCTGGCCGATCCGGGTGTCCTCGGCGTCCACGCCGGTGCGTCCTTCGCGGTGACGGCCGCCGTGGGCTTGCTCGGCGTCCGCGACGCCCAGGGCTACATGTGGTTCGCGTTCGGGGGGGCACTGATCGTCACGCTCCTGGTGCTCGCCCTCGGGTCGACACGGCAGGGCTCCTCGCCGGTGGTCATGGTGCTCGCCGGGGTCTGCGTCGGCGCCGTGCTCGGCGGCGCCAGAGAGGCGCTCCAGCTGACCAACCCGGACGCCTTCGACGCGATGCGGTACTGGAACGCCGGGTCGATCGTGGGTCGCCCACTCGAGGTCGTGTGGCCGATCCTGCCGTACTTCGCGGTGGCACTCATCCTGGCCTTCGCGGTGTCGGGCCCGCTCAACGCTCTGGCTCTGGGTGACGAGCTGGCGGTCGCCCAAGGGGTCCGGGTGGTACGCACCCGTGTGCTCGCGGTGATCGCACTCACTCTCCTTGCCGGTGGCGCCACCGCGATCGCCGGACCCATCGGATTCGTCGGACTCATGGTGCCGCACGTGGCCCGCTGGATCGTCGGCCCGCACCAACGCTGGATCTTCGCTTACAGCATCCTCCTCGCCCCGAGCCTGCTGCTGGTCTCCGACATCCTCGGGCGGGTCGTGATGCGGCCCGCCGAGATCCCCGTGGGTGTCGTCACCGCCTTCGTCGGCGGTCCCGTTCTCGTCGCGCTGGTGCGGCGGAAGAAGGCGAGCGGACTGTGAGCACGCGCATTCCCCAAGTGGACTTCGGGCGGCGGGTGCTGGTGCTGCGGCGCCGGCGGATCGCGGTACGGCTCCAGTGGCGCTCGGTCGTCGTCTGCGCGGTGCTCGCGGTCGCGGTCGCCGGTACGGCGGTGCTCGCGCTGATGACCGGCTCGTACCCGCTGAGTCCCGGGCAGGTGCTCTCCGCGCTGACCGGCCGGGAGACCGGCATCGTCCACGACATCGTCGTCGAGTGGCGGCTGCCCCGGGTGGCCGCGGCGCTGGTGTTCGGCGCGGCTCTGGGGGTGAGCGGGGCGGTCTTCCAGTCACTGTTGCGCAACCCTCTCGCCGACCCCGGCATCATCGGGTTCTCCCACGGCTCCTACACCGGCGCGCTGATCGTGATCCTGGTCGTCAACGGCACCTACGTGCAGCTGGTCGGCGGGGCGTTGCTGGGCGGGATGGCCACCGCCGTGGCCGTGTACGTGCTCGCCTACCGGCGAGGGGCGCAGGGGTTCCGGCTGATCATCGTCGGCATCGGCGTCTCGGCGATGCTCGGGTCGCTCAACACCTGGCTGATCCTCATGGCCGACCTGGACCAGGCGATGTCCGCGGCCGCGTGGGGCGCCGGGTCACTCAACGGCGTGTCCTGGGACCAGGTCGTCATCGGCGGCGCCTGCATCGCCGTACTCCTGCTGCTGGCCGGGATGTTGAGCCGGCCGATGCGGCAGATGGAGCTGGGTGACGACGCGGCCGCCTCGCAAGGGGTACGGGTCTGGCCCGCACGCCTCGGCCTGATCCTGGTGGGAGTGGCGCTGACGGCGACGGTCACGGCCGCGTCGGGGCCGATCGCGTTCATCTCCCTGGTCACCCCGCAGATCGCACGCCGGCTCGCCCGCACCGCCGGGATCACCCTCGCCCCCGCCGCCTTCGTCGGCGCGCTGCTGTGCCTGGCGTCGGACTACCTCGCCCAGCACGTCGCTCCCACCCCGCTGCCGGTCGGCATCATCACCGTCGTGCTCGGCGGCGGCTACCTCGGATACCTGCTGTTCACCGAAGCCAGGAGACGCCTATGAGCGCGACCCCGCCTGACACCGCGCGCCTCCGTGTGGAGTCGGCGACGATCGGCTACGACAAGCGGATCATCTCCGAGCATCTCTCGGTGGCGATCCCCGACGAGTCGTTCACGGTCATCGTCGGCCCGAACGCGTGCGGCAAGTCCACCCTGCTGCGCGGCCTGTCCCGGCTGCTGAAGCTGTCGGCCGGGCAGGTCGTCCTCGACGGCGCCGACATCAACTCCTACAAGACCAAAGAGGTGGCGCGGCGGGTCGGACTGCTGCCGCAGACCTCGATCGCCCCGGACGGGATCACCGTCGCCGACCTGGTGGCCCGGGGACGGTACCCCCACCAGGGGTTCATCCGGCAGTGGACCGAGGACGACGAGCAGGCCGTGCTCAGGGCGATGCACCAGACCTCGGTCACCGACCTGTCCGGGCGCCTGGTGGACGAGCTGTCGGGCGGGCAGCGCCAGCGCGTGTGGGTGGCGATGGCGCTCGCGCAGCACACCGGCATCATGCTGCTCGATGAACCGACCACCTTCCTCGACATCACCCACCAGATCGAGCTGATGGAGCTGTTCACCGACCTGCACCACGTCGGCCACACCCTGGTCGCCGTACTGCACGACCTGAACCACGCTGCCCGCTACGGCACCCACCTGATCGCCATGAAGGACGGCGCCGTGGTGGCCGAGGGCACTCCGGAGGAGGTCGTCACGGCCGAACTGGTCGAGGAGGTGTTCGGTCTGCGCTGCCTGGTGCTGCCCGACCCGGTGGCCGGCAGCCCGCAGGTGGTGCCGCTCGGCCGCGAACGAACCCGACAGAGGTCCGCTGACAACACCGACGTGGAGAGCGCGAGAAATGGCTGATCCGTTTGTCGAGAAGCTGTCGACCGATGAGTGGAGCCCGGAAAGGTTCAGACGACATCTCGAGGAGACGGGTGCACCGCTTGTCGAGCGGGTTTCCGCGGACGAGGTGGAGGTGACGTTCGTCGACGAGCCCGGAGACGACACGACGGTCACCCTCTCGGTGGTGATCGGCCCCAGAATCGGCTTCAACCCGATCGACACGGAGTTCGCCTCGGTGGCGGGGACGCCGTTCCGCGTTCTCACCCTGCGGATGCGTTCCGACCTGCGCTTCTCGTACGTGTTCGCACGACGTGGGCCGACGGGTGAGGGCGAACGGGTTCCGGACCCGTTCAACCCGCCACCGAGGTTCTCGGAGTGCTCGGTGGAGCGGTTCTCCGGGGCCTCGGTGGCGGTGCTGCCCGACGCGGTGCCGTTGCCCTGGCTCGATCAGGCCGAAGCGCGGCCAACCCCGGCAGTGGAAAACGCCGTGCTGGCGAGCGAGTTCCTGGGAGACGAGCGCCGCATCTGGGTCTCGATGCCCCCGGGGGAGTTCTCGGACGAGAGCGCACTGCCCTTCGTGATCCACCTGGACGGTACGCCGGACCACAGCGCGCCGAGCGTTCGTGACGCCCTGGTCCGGGCGGGACTGGTCCGGCCCTGCGTGGTGGTCCTCGTCGGTCAGCCCGCGCCGCGGCGCGACAAGGAGCTGCTCTGCAACCCGGCGTTCTCCCAGATGCTGGTCCAGGAACTGCTGCCGTGGCTCCACCACCGGTATCCGCTCTCGCGGGACCCCGGTGACGTTGCGCTGGCCGGCGAGAGCTTCGGCGGTCTGTGCGCCGGCTGGACAGCGCTCCACCACCCGGCGACGTTCGGCAACGCCATCCTCCAGTCCCCGTCGTGCGGGTACCACCCTGACCTCACGTGGGGCACCGGGTCAGGTGAGCTGCTGCGCCGCACTCCCGTACCGACACTGATCGCCGACTACCTGGCCGCGGAGACGGCACCGATCCGCATCTTCCACGACGTTGGTGAGCTGGAGAGCTCCAACACCCACAGTCGCTGGCTGGACCACGTGCTCACCGGGAAGGGCTACGACACCCTCTACAGAGAGTTCGCCGGCGGACACGACTACGCATGGTGGCGAGGAATCTTCGCCGATGCCCTGCTCTGGTGCTTCCCGCTCAGGAGCAGGGACCGGAGCCAGGCGTGAGGAACTCCTCGCGTTTCTCGGGCGCCGACACCGCAGGACTGGGGCGAGGACCGCTGACCCGCTGGCTGCCGGTGCTCCTGCTTGCTCCCGCCGAGCCGGTCGGGGCTCGGCCGTTCGAGTCCGGGCCGGGGATCACCCCGGGCCGGTTCCTGCTGCGCGTGATCTTCTCGGTGCGGCGGGCCAGCGTTCCCGCGATGCTACTGGCGATCGTGTGGCAGGTGGGCGAGTCCGCGGTCCCGGTGGTGATGGGACTCGCGATCGACCGGGCCCTGGCGACCGGGGATGCGGGACAGCTGGTCCTGTGGCTCGGCGTGCTGGTGGCCCTCTACGCCGCGCTGACGTCGGCGGCGAGGCTCTCGCTGCGGCTGACCGCCTTTGCGGTGCAGGTACTGCAGCACCGACTCCGCGGCACCCTCTCCACGGCTGTGCTGCACCCGGTCGGCGGCACCGCCCGTGCGCCGGACGGCAGCGTGGTCTCGGTGATGACGAACGACGTCGCGCGCCTGTCCAACGCGGTGATCCTGACGATCATCCCGGTCTCGAGGATCACGGCCATCGGATTCATCGCGGCATCGCTGCTGGCGACGCACTGGCTGCTCGGACTCGTGGTGCTGTTCGGGGCGCCTGTCGCGGTCTGGTCGATGGGCGTGCTCAGCGAGCGGCTCTCCCGGGACACCCGCGAGTACCAGGAGCTGCTGGCCTCCACGGTCGGACAGGCCACGGACCTGGTCGCCGGCTACCGGGTGATCAAGGGGATGCGTGCCGAGGCCGAGGCGACCAGCCGGTACCGGCAGGCAAGCCAGGAGACCCTTGTCGGCGCCAGGCGCAACGCGGGCCTGCTGGGGAGGTTCCTGGTGGGCTCGGGCGTGGTCAGCGGCACGTTCGTCGCCGCGGTGATGGGGCTGGCTGGCTGGTTCGCCGTGGACGGACAGCTCAGCATCGGCGGGCTGATCACCGCCGTCGGCCTCGCCCAGGCGCTGCTGCCGCAGATCCAGGCGATCGCGAGCACGTCCATCCCCAACCTCGCCGGCGCCCGCGCCTCGTCCGCGCGTGTCCTCGACGTGCTGCGGGACAACGCCACGTCGACGGCCGGGCCCGATGACGCGACCCGGCGGGAGGTCACCGCGCTGCCGGAGCTGGACGTGGTCGTGCCGAGCGTCTCCGGCCCCGGCGTGACGATCCGGGTCGAGCCCGGCGAGCTCGTGGGCGTGCGCGCCGGCGACCGGACCGCCGCCCGTCTCGTCGAGGCGCTGCTGGACCCGCGGGCCGAGGGAGGGGTCGAGGCGCGGCTGGACGGGATCGCGGCGCGGGAGCTGTCCCCGGTCGAGTACCGCTCCCGGGTCACCGTCGCGCCGCACCGCGCCACGCTGTTCAGCGGCACCCTCCGCGACAACGTCGCCGTGATCGCGGGCGCGCCCGAGCGGGTGGACGCCGCGGTGCGAGCCGCCGCCTGCGACGACTTCGCGGCCGACCTCGACGTCCCGGTCGGCGAGGGCGGCAACCGGCTCTCGGGCGGTCAGCGCCAGCGGGTCGCGCTCGCCCGCGCCCTGGCGAGCGACGCGCCGGTGCTCGTGCTGCACGACCCGACCACCGCGGTCGACTCGGTCACCGAGCACACGATCGCAGGCCGGCTTTACGGTGTCCGGGCAGGCCGCTCGACGCTGCTGATCGCCTCGACCCCGGCGCTGCTCGCTGCCTGCGACCGCGTCGTCGAGCTGCCTGACGACGTACCCGCGCCCTCAAGGACGGCGCGGTGAGCGGCGCCTCCGCCGTGCCCGAGACCGCGGCTTCCGATGCCGGGCTGCCCGGGCTGCCGGTCGCGAGCGGCCGCGAGACGGTCAGGGAGGTGTGGCGGCTCAGCCACGGGTACCGGCTCCGGCTCGCCGCGACCGGGGTGCTGGGGATCGTCAGCACCGGCGTCGACCTGATCGTTCCCGGGGCGATCGGATTCCTCGTCGACCGCGTGCAGGCCGGCACCGCGGACCTCGCCACCGTGCTGACGGTCACGGTCGTCATGGCGCTCTCGGCAGTCCTCGGTGCTGCGGGCACCGCGCTGACGATCGTGCTGGCCACCCGCGTCTACCACGCCATCCTCGCCGCGCTGCGCGAGCAGCTCGTGGGCCACGCGATGACGCTCCCACAGCACCTCGTCGAGCGCGCCGGCACCGGAGACCTGATCTCGCGATCCAGTGACGACGTCACCGCGGTCGCCGACGCCGCCCCCGCCGTGATCCCGGTGCTCACCGTCACCGCCTTCACCATCGTCGTGTCGCTGGGCGGGCTCGCGGCACTGGAATGGCCCTACGCGGCCGCCTTCGCCGTCGTGCTGCCGGTCTACGTGCTGGCCGTGCGGTGGTACCTGCGCATCGGACCAGGGGTCTACCGCACCGAGCGCACGGCGATGAGCGCGCGTGCCCAGCAGATCCTCGAGTCCCAGCGCGGCTACGCCACCGTGCTCGGCTTCGGGCTCGCCGAGCGACGGCACCGGGCGGTGATGACGGACTCCTGGCGCGTCGCGGGGCAGTCGCTACGCGCACGCACCGTGCTGAGCATGCTCAATGCCCGGCTCAACCTCGGGGAGTGCCTGAGCCTGGCCGCCGTACTCGTCGTCGGTTTCGTCCTCATCGACCACAACGCATCGACCGTCGGCGGCGCCACCACCGCCATGCTGCTCGTGCTACGCCTGCTCGGACCGGTCAACCAGCTGCTGCTGGTCATCGACACCCTCCAGTCCGCCCTCGCATCGGTGAGCCGCATGATCGGGGTCGTCACGATTCCGTTCAGCGCGTCGGATGTCCCAGCGCGGGCCGCGAGCACCGCCGTACAGCTCGACGAGGTCTCGTTCCGTTACGGCGAGGGGCCACGGGTGCTCGACGACATCACCCTCGACATCCCGTCCGGTCAGCGCGTGGCCGTCGTCGGCGTGTCCGGGGCAGGCAAGACCACGCTCGCCGGCGTGGTCGCCGGCACCCACCTACCCGAGGCAGGGAAGGTGACTCGCCCCAGCCGTACCGCGATGATCACCCAGGAGGTCCACGTCTTCGCGGGCACCCTGCGCGACAACCTCACCCTCGCCGCCCCCGGGGCCACCGACCGCGACCTCCATGCGGCGCTGGAAGCCACCGGCGCCGCATCGATCCTCGATGTTCTCCCCGACCGGTTGGACACCCTGCTGGGCGTCGGCGGACACCCGCTCACCGACGCGCAGGCGCAGCAACTCGCCCTCGCCCGCCTGCTGCTCACCGACGCCGATCTGGTGATCCTCGACGAAGCGACCGCCGAGGCCGGCTCCACCTACGCCGGACAGCTCGACCGCGCTGCTGATGCCGTCCTCGCCGGGCGCACCGCGGTCGTAGTCGCGCACCGTCTCTCCCAAGCGGCGACCTGCGACCGGATCATGGTGATGGAGCACGGCCGGATCATCGAGACCGGCACCCACGGAGAGCTGGTTGACGCCGGTGGTGTGTACGCCGGGTTGTGGACGGCCTGGGAGGCCGCTCAGTGACAACAGCACGACCAGGCCAGGATTCGCCGCAGTCGCGGAGCTTGTCGTCCTGGTCGACATGAGCCGACCAGGCAAGCTGTTGAGTGTCAGGAGAACGTCAGCGAGCCGCGACACTAATGTCAGTAGCAGAGTGTGATCAGGCAGTCAGACGGCGAGTCTCGATGAACAGCGACATCGAGGGCGTCACTCTGGCGGACTGGGTGGCCAAGGCCGGCCGCTCGGAGAAGTACGTCCGCAACTTCTGGCGTCCCCAGGATGGCTTCCCCCGCCCGATCGGGCGACGGCCGACACCGCACACCATCGGTCCCGACCCGCACAGCCGACGCCGTACCCGATGCTGGGGCCTGCCGCAGAAGATCACCAGGTCAGCCCGGCTGTCAGTTAACCGCGAGTATGGCGCCACGATCTCAAGCCCATGCCGCGTCTGGTGGCCCCGCTCGAGCCTGATCGAGCAGCGCGTCGGAGCGCTATCGGCCTTGAGAAGGGTCATTGGCCTCTTTCCACCAGGCCAGATCGCGGCTTGCGGGAACATCGTTCCGCAAGCAGGCTGGCGGTTTCGTCTGGAAACGGGCGGGGTTGAAGCCCAGCGTCAAAGGCCCTGTAACAGGGGGAGCGACAGTGCGGCCGTAGCGTGAAGCGAAGCCTGCGGCGTCGTTACTCAGCCTGCCTTCGGGTGGGGACCAGGGAGTGCCGGGGACCATACCCACGCCTCCAGGCGGATTGATCGCCCGGAACGACATGGCAGGACGCTACGATCTTCCGCATGTTGGACGACACGACAGGAAACGCCCACTCCTTCCAGGTTGACATGCGAGGGCTCGTCGATCTCCTGTCGCACCACCTTTACTCCAGCCCACGCGTCTATCTGAGAGAGCTGCTGCAGAACGCGGTCGACGCGGTGACAGCGCGGCAGCGGGTAGAACCGACGGCACCCACCGCCATCCGGATCAGTCTGGACGAGGCGGGGCTGCGGATCGATGACCCGGGCATCGGCTTGACCGAGGCGGACGTCCATCGTTTCCTCGCGACCATCGGCCGTTCGTCCAAGCGCGATGACCTGGAAGGGGCTCGCCAGGAGTTCCTCGGCCAGTTCGGCATCGGCCTCCTCGCCTGCTTCACCGTCGCCGAGCAGATCCGGGTGCTCACCCGTTCTGCCACTGCCTCGGAGGCACCGGGCGTTGAATGGCTGGCCACGTCCGACGGGACGTACTCGGTCCGGCGGCTTGCGCCGCATGAGCGCGCCGTTTCCGGGACGACCGTTTACCTGACGCCACGAGCCGGGGCCGAGCGGTGGTTCGCCCCGGACCTGGTCATCGAGCTCGCCCGCGACTTCGGTTCGTTACTGCCATACGAGGTGACGGTCGACACGAACGGGCGGACGATCCGGACCACGGACAGCCCGCCGGTATGGAACCGCGCCTACGATTCGGCCGCCGCACGCCGGGCCGCGCTGATCGAGTACGGCGAGCGAGTGCTCGGCTTCACCGCGCTCGATGTCGTCGAACTCGACGTGGAGCTTGCCGGGATCAGGGGCGCAGCCTACGTATTGCCGCAGGCGGCGAATCCGGCCGACAGGAGCCGCCACCGCGTCTACCTGAAGGGCATGCTGCTCAACGACGCGACCACCGGCCTGCTCCCGGAATGGGCGTTCTTCGTCCGCTGCGTGATCGATACGGACACGCTACGCCCAACCGCCTCACGCGAAGGTCTGTACGAAGACGAGACGCTTGTCGCGGTCCGCGAGGCGCTGGGCGTCCGGCTGCGGGACTGGCTCACCGGACTGGCCGCACAGGAGCCGCAGCGCCTGGCCGCGTTCCTTTCTGTGCACAGCCTCGGGGTGAAGGCGATGGCCAGGCATGACGCCGAATTGTTCCGGATCATGCTGCCGTACCTTATGTGGGAGACGACCGACGGTCGGGTCACGTTGGCCGAGTTCGCCAGGAAACACCCTGTGGTCCGGATCACGCCCACCGTCGAGGAGTTCCGGCAGATCGCGACGATCGCGTCCGCCCAGGGCGTCGGGGTCATCAACGGGGGTTACACCTACGACAGCGAACTGGTCGCCCTGCTCCCTGGTGTCATGCCGGGGGTGGTGGTCGAGAAACTCGGTTCGGACGTGGTCACCGCTTCGCTCGACCCGGTTGACGGTGCGGACGAGCTGGCCCTGGCCGGGTTCATGGCGACGGCACGATCCACGCTTGATCCGCTGGGCTGCGATGTGATCCTTCGCGCGTTCTTTCCGGCCTCGGTGTCCGCTCTGCATCTGGACTCCCGCGCGGTACGCAACGAACAGACCCGCGCGGAGATCGCCGCCGACGCGGACGACCTGTGGGCCGAGATTCTGGGCGCCCTCAAGTCCACGGAACCTCGCGCCCAACTCGTCCTCAACCACCGTAGCCCGGTGGTCCGCCGGCTCGCGACGATCCGCGACCGCGCGTTGCTCGTCACCGCCATCGAGGCGCTGTACGGCCAGTCGCTGCTGATGACGCATCGTCCCCTGCGGTCGGTCGACACCGCACTGCTCAACCGTGCCTTCGACGAACTGCTCGGCTGGGCCTCCCAGAACGTGACCGGATCCGCTGAAGGGAATGGGAAGGCATGAACGTCGCCGAGATCCAGGCCGCGCTGGGTCAGATCTACGCGCTGCCGAACGGACGCCAGAAAGCCGAACGCCTGGAACTGCTCGCCACCGCGGCCAAGGCGGTCGAGGACCGGTCGCTGGAAGCCGAGGTGCTGCTCACCCTCATCAGGGCCTACGAATACAGCGCCGAACGTGACCGCATGCCGGTCGTGTTCGGACGGCTCCTGCGGATCCACGACGACTTCCCAGCCGAGGTGGGCCCGCTCAGCCATACCATCCACTGGACGCTCAAGTGGATGAGCTACAGCCTCGTCTGCAACCCGGCCGTGCCGCTGGCGACCACATACCGCTGGCTCGACGAGCTGCAGAACCGCTATCGCCAGCGCGGATTCAGCCCGCGCCCGGTGCTCGGCCTGCGCGCACTGCTGGCGCAGAACCTCGGGGACCAGGAGGCGGCTGCGGCGGCGATGGAGTCGTCGATCTCAGCTCCACGCGACGAGATGGCCGACTGCGACGCCTGCGAGCGCAATGACTGGGGCACGTGGCGCGCCAGAGCAGGTGACGATGCGGGGGCGTTGGACTTCTGGGCACCGGTGATCAGCGGCGAGCGGTCATGTGCGGAGGAGCCGCACCGGGTTCTGGCCAAGGCGCTGCTTCCCCTGCTGCGCACCGGGCGAACCGAGGACGCTCGCAGCGCCTTCCTCAGGGGATACTCGCTGGTCCGCCACAATGTCAGCCTGCGCGAGTCGGTCGGTCATCACATCGAGTTCTGCGCCCTGACCGGCAATGAGGCGCGTGGCCTGGAATTGTTGAACGAGCACGCGTCCTGGCTCACGGAAGAGCACGAAGAAGTCTCGCAGCGGGTCGGCTTCGTGAGTGGCGTCATCGTGCTGCTCCGCCGCCTGGCCATGCTGGGCTACGGCGGCATCCTGATCGGCGACCGGACTCTTGGGACGACTCTCGCCAGGCTGGAACAGGAGATCGGTGAGCTGTGCGCCCGGTACGACGCACGCAACGGTAGCACCGTCTTCAGCGAGCGCGTTGCCAAGCGCCTCGCCCAGGAGCCGTTGGTGAACCGGCTGCCGCTGGGCATCCCGGCGACGCTGCCGCAGCCGGCCGGCCATACCGTACCGGCCCCGCCGAAGCGCACCGATGCGACGCTCGACGACTTGGTCGTAGAAGCGCGGCGCCTGTCCGAGACTCGTCATCCCCACGCCGACGGAGCGTGGGAACGGGTCGCGGCCAGTGCGGGACCGCTTCCCGAGACCGTTGCCGCGGAAGTCGAGCACAGCAGAGCGATCGCCCAGCTCAACTCGGACCCCGGCGCGGCCTACGACGCGCTGCTAGCGGTTGCCGACAGATTTTCAGGGCTCGCCGACACGGCCAAGGCTCTGGCAGCCCGCGCTGCCGCGGCTCTGGCGCGCTTTCAGACCGGGGACCGGACCGGAGGCGAGGCGTTGGCGGAGAGCGTCACGGCGCAGGCCGGGAGCGCGTACGCGGCCGGGGAGCTCACCTCGGGCGAATACCTGACCGTGCGAAGAGCCGGTCCCCTCATCGCGATGGCGGCGCTGGGGCAGCGGGAGAACCCGGCTGAGGCCGAGCTCAGGGCAACTCGTGCGCTGGTGGAGGCCGAACTCGCCGTGGCGGAAGAGCTCGCGGTGACCGAGCGCACGGCCATGTATCACGACCTGCTGGCCCGGATCTTCTTCGCGCTCGGCGACGCGGATGGGGCGCGTGCTCATCTGAAGGCGGCCGTGACGGATTATGTCGAAGCCGGGCAGCCGTGGCGCGCCGCGGATCCCGCCGCCCTACTCGGTGAGCTCGCCCTCCGGGACGACGATCCGAAGGCGGCCGAAGATTTCGCCTCGAAGGCAGTCGCGTACGGTGGCGACCTTCTCCCGCACGACCAGGCCGCCCAGCTGAGCTCCCTGCTCGTCGAGGCCATCTCCCGGCAGCCCGGCCGTGAACGCGACCTAGTCGGCGCTGCGCTGTCTGCGGCGGCCCGCTGGGACGGCCTGTCCGAACCCGACACCCTGCACACCACGTTCACGGCGGCGCGCGCCTATCACAATCTCGAGCGGCATGCCGAGGCAGTGGCACTGTTCGAGGACGTAATGCCGAGGGTGGAGATCCCTTACGATGCGCCGGTCATCGCGATGACCCGGAAACAGTACGGAGCATCGCTGCGCGAGCTAGGTCGCCACCGCGAGGCCGCCGAGCAGTTTCTCAAAGGTGCGGAGCTGGTCCAGGACAATTCGGATGAACGGGTCATGTACGCCGAGCTGGCCTGGTCCGCCGCTCAGGCACTGCAGTATTCCGGACAGACCGTGGAGGCAATGGCCGCCTATCAGCGGGCGGCGCTGCTGTGGACCGAGCTCGGCCAGCTCACCCCGCGCGTACGGTGTCTTCGGTCAGCGGCCTGGTTGCTGCGCTGGATGGGAGAGCCGGATTCGGAAGAGCATCGGGAGTCGGAACAGCCGGGCATCGCCGAGATGCGGGCAGTGCTCACCGAACTGGAGGGGCTGGCCGAGCGCAGCCCGTCCGAGGAGGTGTTGGCGGAGCTCGCGGAGACGCGGGAGCAGCTTGAGCAGCTGATCGAGTACGACGACTACGACTATGACGACTACGACGACGAGAAGGCGGACGAGTAGTGGTCTTCTCCGAGCAGGCGGCGCGCTCGCGACGGCCTGTGCCGCTCGAAAACCGCCAGTTGGGTGGCCCAGGCACCTGTCGGGTGGGCAGGCCCTGTCCGGTATCGGCAAAGCCGCCGACCGCCTGACGGGCAGCGGCGAGTCCGAGCAGGAGTCGGAGCACCTGCGCCGTTACAACCTCCAGGCCCGATGCCTGGCGGGCGCATTCCTGGGGAGCGTCTGGAAGTCCCTCCACCGTCCTACGCGTGATTGGCGGAAATTCCTCGACGCCATACGCGGTACCGGAGACGACATGAGGTCCACGGGGGAGCGATGGCACGGCACGGGCCGCGGCATCGTGTACTGGGTGAAGCGGGGATTCACGAAGCCGTCCCCCGCACGATGCAACACCTGGACCGCCGCCGGGACGCTGGTCGCCTGACTCGACGCCCGGCGGGTCCATCAGTTCAGTCGTCTTGAGCGATGTGCAGCAGTTGGCGCCACAACGCGACGACGAAGACCGCCGACCCGGCGAAAGCGAACCAGAACGGTGCCGTGACCCCCATGTGCGTGGCCAGGACGCCGCCGATCAGCGAGCCGACCACCAGTCCCGCGTACACACAGACGGTGTTGACGCTGCCCACGCGGCCCTGCAGTTCCGGCGGGACCGCGCGCTGGCGGACGGTCACTGAGGTGGTGCCCCAGATGAATGCGTGCGCGCCGAAGAGGAGGAAGATGCCGCCCGCGACCCATGGCGAGTGGGTCAGGGCCAGGCCCAGGTGGGTGAGCGTCTCGATGACGAGGCCGACGCGCATCAGGGCGCCGAGGCTGACCTTGCGGGTGATGGCGCCGTAGAGGCCGGTGCCGATCAGGCCGCCGATTCCGCCGATCGTGGTCATCAGGCCGAAGCCGACGGCGCCGAGGCCGAGCTGTTCCTGGGTGTAGAGCACCAGCACCGACCAGGCGGCGCCGAACGTGAAGTTGAAGATCAGGACGGTGAGGGACAGGGTGCGGACCGCGGGGTGGTGCAGTGTCCAGCGGAAACCGGCGATCAGTTCGCTCATGGCGTTCGGCTTGGCGGCGGTGTCCTCGCGGGGCGGCAGGGTGATGCGCGAGACGAGCACGATCGCGGCGGCCACCAGCAGGAGCTGACCGGCGAACGGCCAGGCCAGGCCCAGGCCGAAAAGGGCCGCGCCGATCGGCGGGCCGGCGAGCTGGTTGAGGGTGATGAAACCGGTGCCCAGGCGGGCGTTGGCGATGACGAGGTCGTCGCGGGGAACCATCATCGGGGTCAGGGTGGTCGTCGCGTTGTCGGCGAAGACCTCGGCGACGGCTCGGAGCGCGAGCAGCGCCAGCGCCGTCACCACGGTCACCGTGCCGGTGACCATCAGGGCGACCAGCGCCACCAGGATGAGGGCGCGTACCGCGTTGGCGACCAGGACGATCCGGCGCCGGTCGTGACGGTCGGACAGGATGCCCGCGTACAGGCCGAAGACCAGCGGCGGCGCCCAGGCTACCAGCGCCGAGAGCGAGATCAGCAATGGGTCACTGGTCAGTGAGGCGATCAGCAGCGGGCCCGCCGCTGCCGCGATGCCGTCGCCGAGGTTGGTCAGCCAGCTTGACGCCAGCAACCACCGGAACCCGCGCCCGAGCCGGGCGGGCAGCACTCTCTCCACGACTGTGACCACGGGCGCAAGACCATATACGTGCAAACCGCACTAAACAACGCGTTTTCTTGGGTACGTGCTGCGGGAGCCCGGCCGCGGGTGCTGGCCAATCGCTACCGCGACAGCCGGGGCACGAGCGCGCTGGCGCCGAAGCTCCGAGCCGAGCTGCCGACTGCTGGGAGACGGCCGTCGAACGGGATCCGAGTGCGGTGCGGACGGCCTTCCGGCGGCTGAGCCCGGCGGACCGGGAGTTGCTGAGCCTGGTGGGCTGAGAAGGACTGGGCGTCAGCGAGATCGCCGAGGTGCTGGGGCGGCCGCCGAGTGCAGTGCGGCTGCGGCTTCATCGGGCGCGCAAGCGCCTCGCCAAGGAACTCGACTCGGCGGAACCCGATGGACGTGGTGCGCGATGGGGCTGCTACGTCATCACGGTTGAGGATCTTTTCGCCGATCCCGAGCGGTATCGGGCGCAGTTGCGGGCGCTCGGGCCGGCCGGTGGGTCGAACAGCCGCCTGCTTATCGCCTGATCACGCTTCGGTTCTCGTCGTACCCGGCTCCAAGTACGTTCAGCAGAGCCAGAGCCTCGGCGCTGGGGGATCCCGGCGGCGCGCTGTAGAGCACGAGGTGCTGGTCGCGGTCGGTGAGCGTGAGCGAGTCGCAGTCGACGGTGATCTCCCCGACGACCGGGTGCCGGAAAGTCTTCGTGAGCATCGGCGCAGTCTGCACGTCGTGCCGCTCCCAGAGCCGGGCGAACTCGGGGCTGGCGTCGCGGAGTTCGCTGATGAGTCCGGTCACCGCGGGGTCGGACGGGTACCGGGCGAGGGTGGATCGCAGCTCCCTGACGACGTGGTGCCGGAATTCCGTGGCGTCGGAGACCCCGTACAAGGGTGCATCGGCGCGCGCCGGCCCGAGGAAGGCCCGGCGCGCGAGGTTGCGGTCCTTCGGGGCGAGCGCGGAGAAGTCCTCCATGAGCGCGGCCGTGAGATCGTTCCACGCGAGTACCTCGAACGCGGCGGACGTCACGAAAGCGGCCGTCTGCGGCAGCCGCTCCAGCAGCGCGAGAATGCTCGGGCGGACGTCGCGCCGATGCAGTCCGGTACGGCTCGGCGCAGTGCCCGCCAGGACGTGCAGGTGATCGGACTCGGCGTCCGTGAGCCGTAGCGCGCCGGCGATCCCGGCGAGGACCTCGCCCGACGGTCGCGGCGCCCTGCCCTGCTCGAGCCGGACGTAGTACTCCGTGGAGATGTAGGCGAGGACCGCGACCTCCTCGCGGCGAAGACCCGGTGTCCGGCGTCGCGAGCCCGAGGGGAGGCCGACGTCCTCCGGTCGGAGCCGCTCGCGACGGCTACGGAGGAACGCCCCAAGCTCCTGCTTGTCCATACCTCCAGTCTGCACGCTGCGCGGCGACGGATCCTGGTACTGCCTGTGCCTGCATCCGGATCCCGGGCCGGTACGACGCTGTCGGCATGACAGACCACATCGACACCACCCCCATCGGCCTGCTCACCGGCAAGGTCGTATTCATCACCGGCGCCAGCCGCGGCATCGGCGCGGCCGCGGCCCGGCTCTTCGCACGGGAGGGCGCCGCGGTCGTGCTCGCCGCCCGCAGCACCGACGCCCTCGACCGCGTTGTCCGGGAGATCCGCGCCGATGGAGGCGTCGCCGACGCCGTCGCCCTGGACCTCGCCGACCGCGCAGGCATCCGCGCCGCCGTCGACCGCGTCGAAGAGCTGCACGGACGGCTCGACGGTGCCTTCAACAACGGCGCGGCGATCCAGCAGCCCGGCCCGCTCGACACCACGACCGACGAGGACATCGACGAGCAGTTCACGGTGAACTTCCGGGCGCACTGGACCGCGATGACGGCCGAGGCGGCACTGATGCGGCGCAACGGCGGTGGGGCGATCGTCAACACGTCGAGCATCGGCAGCCGCCGCGCGAACCCGCCGCTCCCCGCGTACTCCGCGATGAAGCGGGCGCTCAACAGCATCACCGAGACCGCCGCGGTGAGCTGGGCCCGTGATGGCATCCGGGTGAACGGCATCACTCCCGGTGGCACCGCCACGGAGATGATCAACGCGTGGGAGGCGGCGACGCCCGGAATCGTCGAGCGATTGAAGGCATCGATCCCCCTCGGACGCATGGCCGAGCCCCACGAAGTCGCCGAGGCGGCCGCATGGCTGCTCAGCGACCGGTCCTCGATGGTGACCGGCGCGATCGTGCCGGTGGATGGCGGCGCCGGCGCCTGAAAGGGAGTCTTCGATGGTCGCAAGGCATGTCGGTGACGTGCCTTGGATCGACCGGTCTGAGTGCGGGCCGGAGTGGGCGATCAACCAGGTGACGTTCTTGAGGGCCCGGCTGACGGAGGGTGGCTTGTCCGGCAGCCGGCCGCCGTCAGTACAGCCGCCCTCTGCGACGGACGGCCGATCCGGTTGATGGGGATCCGGATGCCGTCCAGGATCGCGTAAGCCGGAGGGATGCTCGTGCCACCGCGGTGTGCAGATCATCGGCGAGGTTGCGGCCAGGTGGTGGTCCCTCGCTGCCGGCTGGGTGGTCGGGCGTCCGTGCTGGGTGGCGGTGGGGATTCTGTCGGGCAGGCTGGGCTGGTCATGGGTCAAGCGAGCGCTCCGCGCCGGTTGCGGCCGGCGGGTCGCGGGTCGCTCGTGGATCTGGGTGGGCGACTCCCGTGGGGCGGTGGGCTGCTGGGGTTTGACTGGTAGCGTGCGTGAATCATGGGCTTTCCTGGTTGGGAGCGCGGCTGGTGAGCGGGCGTACTTCGGCGCTCGCCGTCGATGGTGTGCTGGGGGCCGGCTTTCTGGTGGCGCTGCTGGTTGAGCGGTTCATGCTCGACGCGACGCCGGCGTCCGGGTGGGATGCCGCGGCCGGGGTGGTGGCCGGTGTGGGGCTCGCGGTGGCGGTGGCGTTGCGGCGGCGGGTTCCCTTCGGCGCCTTTGTGTTGAGCGCGGCGGCGCTTTGTTTTGAGGTGTTCGTCGCGTCGCCTAGCTGGCTGGCGCCGTACGCGAATCTGCTTGGGGTCTTCTCGGTGGCGCTGTATGCCGGTCGCCGGCAGGCGTGGTGGGGGCTGGGGGTTCTGCTCGGGTGTATCGGTGTCTACTTTGCCGCCCGCGACGTCACGGCGCCCACCCAGCCGGCGGGGGTTCTGCTGGTGTGGCTGGCCATGTGGTCGGTGGGCTATGCGATGGCGCGGCGGCGCGAGGAGCAGCAGACCGCCCGGCGGCTCATCCAGGAACGGGCGGTGGCCGGTGAACGGGCCCGCATCGCCCGTGAGCTGCACGATCTCGTCGGCCACACGGTCAATCTCATGCTCATGCAGGCGGGGGCGGGACGGCGGGTGCTGGACAAGGATCCGGCGAAGGCGCGGGAGCTGCTGAGCGATCTGGAGCGGGCCGGGCGGGACGCCCTCACCGAGCTCGATCGGGTGCTCGGGGTTCTGCGCAGCGACGACCCGGACGGGGATCGGCCGGCGGATGCGTCCGGTGTCGCCACGCTGCCCGACCTCGCGCAGCGGATGAGCCAGGCGGGGCTGCGGGTGACCGTCCAGGTCGGGGGCGGTCTCGACCTGCCGCGCAGCCTCGACCTCACGGCGTACCGGATCGTCCAGGAGAGCCTGACCAACGCGCTGAAGCATGCCGACGCCAGCGGCGCCGACGTCACGCTGCGCCGGGACGGGCCGTGGCTGGAGGTGGTGATCCGGGATGACGGGCGCGGGCCGGCGGTCGGCTATCGGCCTGGCCGGGGGCTGCTCGGCATCCGGGAGCGGGTTGCCCTCTTCGACGGCACGGTGACCTACGGTCCGGCCGGTCGTGGGGGCTTTCAGGTGCATGCCCGGCTGCCGCTGACCGCGGTCACGACCGCTGTCGAGGAGCCGGCTCGATGACCGTACGCGTGTTGCTCGCCGACGACGACGCGTTACTGCGGGCGGGGGTGGCCGTCGTGCTCGGCACTGCCGAGGGCATCGAAGTCGTGGGTGAGGCAGCCGACGGGTTGCGGGCGGTCGCGCTGTGTCGGTCCCTCCGGCCGGACGTGGTCGTGATGGATGTACGGATGCCGGGGATCGACGGCATCGAGGCGACCCGGCGGATTGTCGCGGCCGGGTTCCCGACCCGGGTGCTGGTGCTGACGACCTTCCACCACGACGAGTACGTGTGGGGGGCCCTGCAGGCCGGGGCCAGCGGGTTTCTGCTCAAGCGCGCCTCGCCGGAGCGGCTGATCGACGCGATCCACACCCTCGCCTCCGGGGACGCGCTGATCGACCCGGCGGTCACCCGCGAACTGGTCGGGCAGTTCGTCACGCGATCGTCCGCCGGCCGTACGGAATCGCCGGAGTCGCGACGCTTGGCCCAGCTCACCGGGCGTGAGCGGGAGGTGCTGAAGCTGGTCGCCGAAGGCTACTCCAACGCGGAGATCGCCGACCTGCTCACCATCGCGGAGTCGACCATCAAGACGCACGTGAAGCGGATTCTCGCCAAGATCGATGCGCGGGACCGGGCCCAGGCGGTCGTGGTCGCCTACCGCGGCGGCCTGATGTAGGACTCGGGGGGCGTACCCCAGCTGGGGTACGCGCACTGTCCTCCCCGGAGGGACGTCCGGACGGCCGCGCATTTCTAGGTTTCGGGCATGACAAAGCGAACTGTTGCCCGCACCATCGCCCTCACGGTCATCGGCATCCTCGTTCTCGCCCTCGCCTACCTGAACCTGCTGCCGGAGGACACCCTGGCGGTTCCCGCCGGCGCGCGGCCCGGTTCGCTCACCATGGAGCCCTGCGACTACGACACGGAGGCCGGGACCGTACCGGCCGACTGCGGCACGCTGATCGTGCCGGAGAATCGGCGCGACCCGGCGACCGACCTGATCGCCCTGCCGGTGATCCGGATCCGGGCGACCGGGCCCAGTCCGGGGGAACCGATCTTCCGGCTCAACGGGGGGCCCGGTGCCAGCAACCTGAAGTTCCCGCAGGCGAGCCGGCTGACCGGCAACCACGATGTGGTCCTGGTCGGATACCGCGGGGTCGACGGGTCGCGGCGGCTCGACTGTCCCGAGGTGACCGAGACCCTGCGGTCGGCGGCCGACCTCGCCGGTGCCGAGTCGCTGCGCGCCGCCACCCGGGCCTTCGAGACGTGCGCCGGCCGGCTGACCGGCGACGGCATCGACCTGACCGGCTACTCGATCCCGCAGCGGGTCGACGACCTGGAGGCCGCGCGCACCGCGCTGGGCTATTCGCGGATCAACCTGATCAGCTCGAGCGCCGGCACGCGGACCGCGATGATCTACTCCTGGCGCTACCCGCGGTCGCTGTTCCGCTCGGCGATGATCTCGGTGAATCCGCCCGGCCACTTCGTCTGGGAACCGCGGATCACCGACCAGCAGTTCGCCCGGTACGCGGAACTGTGCCGCGCGGACGCCAAGTGCTCCACCCGTACGGAGGATCTCGCGGCCTCGATGCGCAGTGCCGCCGCCGGCATCCCGGCCCGCTGGGGACCACTGCCGATCAAGGAGGGCAACGTCCGGATCGCGGGCATGTACGGCATGTTCCAGAACGGCAAGGGCTCCGCGCCGCTCAACGCGCCCGCCCTGATCGACGCCTACCTGCGCGGCGACGCCGGCTCCTTCTGGGCACTGTCGACGATCGCCGACCTGGTCGTGCCCGGCTCATTCGTATGGGGCGAGTTCGCCTCGTTCGGCATGATCGACGCGCCGGCCGCCCGGCGCTACTACGACGCCGGCGGGGACCCCGGCTCGATCCTCGGCAACGCGGCCACCGACCTGCTCTGGGGCGGCCCGTCGGGCTTCCACCAGGTGTGGCCGGACAGCCCCGACAACGCCGAATACCGTACGGTCCGCGAGAGCGACGTCGAGACCCTGCTGATCGGCGGCACCGTCGACTTCTCCACTCCCGCCGAGCTGGCCACCAAGGAGCTGTTGCCGGCGCTGTCCAGGGGCAAGCAGGTGACCCTTCCCGAGCTGGGCCACACCGGCGACTTCTGGGAGCATCAGCTGGAGGCCGGCCGGCACTTGCTGACCACGTTCTTCGACCGGGGCACGGTGGACTCCTCGCGGTTCGGCCTGCGTCCCGTCGACTTCGAGCCCGCGATGAGCATGTCGGCCATCGGCAAGATCCTGGCCGGCGGGGCCGCCGGCGGTGCGCTGCTCGCCGTGCTCCTGTTCTTGGCGATGGCCCGGCACGCCCGCCGCAACGGCGGCTTCCGCCGGCGGACCGGCGTCTGGCTGCGGGTCCTCATGCCGCTGCCGTTCGGCCTCGGCGGATGGTTGCTGGCCGTGCTGCTGGTCTGGGCGATCCGGCCGCAGGTCTTCGTCGGCAGCGCGGCGCTCGCCGTGCCCTCGGTCGGCCTGGCCGTGGGGCTCGGCGCGTACGCGGCCTGGACCCGGCGGGGCGGGCCGGCCTGGATCCGGCGTGCGGGCCTGGCCGCGGCGGTCGGCGGGGCCCTGCTCGGCGCGGCCCTCGGCTTCGGCGCGGCGTCGGATCTCGCGTCGCTGCTCACCACGATCGTGGGCGCGGCCGCGGTGGGGAACCTCGCGCTGCTGGCGCTCGACGCGTACATCCACCGGCAGCCGAGCGACGCCCGGCATGACGAGCCGGTGACGGCGCCGGCCGTACCGGCCTGACGCCGACCAGGAACAGTGTCGCCCGGAAGATCTCCCGGGCGACACTACCGTTCGTCAGTTCTTGACCACCCGGTGCGGAGATGCGCACGTCTCGGCTCGTACGACGGGATCTGCTGTCGCTTGCGCTTGATCCGGCAGAAGCCGGGACCGATCCGCCGGCATGCTCGGACGACGCCGTGTACCGCGATCATCAGATCGGTCGGCCGCCACCTGTTCATGTGTGGCTCCTGGCCTCCGGGTCGTGGGCGAGTACCGTACGACCGCCGTCGACCGGGATGGTCGCGCCGTTTTTCGCGCACTGAGGAATGGTCCCGGCCGCGATGGGCTCCGACAGGCGGTGTGTCTGTGCTTCCCGCATGCGGGATGGTCCCATGCTCACCCCCGCCGCTTGCTCCCGCGCACGCGCGCGTGGCTTCAGGCGTCGTAAGTCCACACGACTGGGGTGGCCTGGTGATCAGGACTGGCTTTGGCAGCCGCAGCCCGCCTGCGTCTTGGCCTGGCTCACGGTGAGCGCATGGATCTCGGCTGACTCGGCCGAGGTGCAGCAGGCCGTCACCCCGCAGCAGGAACCGGCTTCCTGCGCCGTATCGGCGGGGACGACGCGGGTGGGTTTGATGGCGCGGATGATCGCTGAGTGCATGCCGTCAGCGACCTCGTGGGTCGCGGTGATGGTGACCCCGGTGAATCCTGCGGCCTCGAGTCCCAACCGGTATTCGCGGCAGGACAGCGCGCCCGCGATGCAGCCGGCGTAGTCGCCGCGTTCGGCGCGCTGCTCGGGGGCCAGTTCATCGTCGGCGACGATGTCGGAGACACCGATTCGCCCGCCCGGGGCAAGGACGCGGAAAGTTTCGGCGAAGACCGCGCTCTTGTCGACCGACAAGTTGATCACGCAGTTGGAGATGACCACGTCGATGGTGGCGGCGGGCAGCGGGATGGCCTCAATGGTGCCTTTGAGGAATTCGACATTGGTCGCGCCGGCCTTACGCGTGTTGGCCAGCGCAAGCGCGAGCATCTCCTCGGTCATGTCCAGGCCGTAGGCCTTGCCGGTCGGCCCGACCCGGCGGGCTGAGAGCAGCACGTCGATGCCGCCGCCCGAGCCCAGGTCCAGCACCCGCTCGCCGTGCCGCAGTTCGGCCACTGCGGTGGGGTTGCCGCAGCCCAGGGAGGCCGCCACCGCCTGCGGGGGAAGCGCGTCCCGCTGGTCGGCCTCGTACAGCCCGGCGCCGAACCGGTCGTCGACTTCCACGGCCTGGGACGGCCCGCAGCAGACGGTGCCTCCGGTGGTGACTGCGACGGCGGCCGCGGCGTACCGTTCCCGTACCTGCTCCCGCAGTTCTGCGGACTGATTGCTCATCGGGCTCTCCTTCTCTTCCGGCCCAGGGCGAGCCCACCTTGATTTGATGCCTGTCGAATCAAAGGCTGATGGTTGATTAGAAGACTGTCAATATAGAAAACTACCTAATCGGCTCCCGATCTCGTCCTCCCGCAATCAGGCCGGCGACCAGTTCCTGCCCCGGAGTCCAGCTTGCTCCGGATGCGCGAACTGGCAGGGCCGGCGAGCGGGCAGTCACGTCCCAGGAGTGGAGTGGCGGCCTATCTTGACTGCCGAGATGAGCAGCATGGCGGACAGCGCGGGGATGAGGATCAGGCCGGGGATCACGCCTAGCGGCAACCCGCCTAGCAGGGCACCGGTGATGGAGCCGGCGGCCATGACCAGGGTAAAGCGCAGGATGGCGAAGCTGCCGTCGCGGCTGTAGCGGGCGAAGGCCACCAGCAGCGACAGGCTTCCGGCGGTCTTCATGTCGATCGCGTACAGCAGCACGATCGTGGGAATCAGCAACTCACCGCCAGCCACGCCCATGATCGCGGCCACCACGCCGATGCCGGACCCAGCCACGACCCCAGCGGTGGACCGCACCGGGCCGGGCAGCGCCAGGGGGCTTAAAGCGGTGGTGTGAGTGAGGACCAGGGCTGCCGCCATGAGCACGATCAGGGCCGAGGACGCGGCGGCCGGCGACTGTCGATGAACGCCGGGCACAGCGGTCCGGCGTCCGCCCATCCTTTGTCTTGTTGGCATCGCTATGGGTCGGGCGGGAAAGCGCGGCAGCTTCCGAGGTGTACGCACAACGCCATCGGGATCGGTGGCTGACTCCTTGCTGGGTAGCTTTGAAGGAGAGCGGTTGAGGCTTCGGCCCGGCTCGATTCCACAGGGCGCCGCGACATGGGTCATGCCGATCATCGGTGCTCGGCGGGGTGCGATGCCTCCCGCCCGCTACCAGCGAAGGGCCATTGTGATGTCTAGTCCTTGGGAGATCAGACGCCGGTTGAGCGAAGCGATCAACGCTCACGATCTGCACAGGGTGCTTGAGTTCTACACCCCGGATGCTGTCCTGGTCACCCCGGCAGGCATTGCAGAAGGACGTGAGCAGATCGGCTGTTTCTACGAGCAGTTCTTCAAGGCGTTTCCGGACTATCGTCAGACGGCGTGGCTGGAGGTTCCCGGCGACGATCCCATGGTTACGGAATGGACGTTTACGGGCACTCACCTGGGGCCCCTGCTTCTGCCTGACGGGCGTGAGCTGGAAGGGACCGGTCGTCATATCACCGTCCGCGCGTCGTGTATGGCCTCCGTCGTTGACGAGATGATCGTTACGCACCGGGACTACTACGATCAGCTGGAGCTGTACAGCCAGCTCGGCTTCGGCCTGACTGAGCTGCCCGCTGAGTAGTGCTGGTGTGTCTCCGGGCGTTACCGGGGCAAGGGCGGTGCCGCGCGTGGGGACGGCTCGCTCGCCGCATCGAATGATCTTGGCCTGGGCCTGCACCCGGGTTTTCGCATCCCCACACCCGCGGCGAGGTGCCGGACGATCATGTAAAGCAGGGACCACACCATGGTCTGCAACCATGACAGACCACCACCTTTGATCACCGCATAGTCGCAGGTAGCACCCCAGGTCGAGTTTCCGCATCCCACAAGGGCCGGCGGCCGGCGGCCCGTGGTCGACGACGACGAACGCGCCGTGATCTCGCCCGCCGCGAACGCGGAGAATCCATCCGCACCATCGCCGTCGGGGTCGACGTCTCCATCTGCGTCGTCACAAACTCTCGCAGACGCCACTGCCTCGTAGGCCGCCGGGGCAGGGCGCGGTGGGGCGAGAACGCACACCACGACCATCCGCCCAGTCCAAACGGGGTCGGCTCGGCCATTGTCAAGTGTGCTTGACATCGCGTCGGGCACCTTCTACCGTGTCAAGTGTACTTGACTTCTCGCCACAAGAAGGGCAACTCGTGCAGGCACACAACGCGACCGGGGCCTATGGGGACTCGATCAAGACAACCGTTCGACTCGTACTCTGGACACTCGCCTGGGTAGCGACCCTTGCCTTGGCCAGGTTCGGTCCCGACCTTTTATGGGATTCGCAGCAATCGGTGGCGAGCTGGACCGCAGTTGCCGCCAATCTTGTCGTCGGCATCGGATGGATCGTCGCCTTCGCGCGCTTTCTCCGTGGACTCGATGAGTTGCAACGGAAATTCTTACAGGATGCGCTGGAGGTCACCCTGGGTGTGGGGTGGGTCGGCGGATTCGCCTACGTCGTCGCGGACGCCGCCGGCCTCATCGCCTACGACGTCAATATCGCACTATTCCCCGTGCTCCTGGGAGTCGTCTACTCGATCGCCTTCGTCGTCGGCAAGATCAGATACCGATGAAGAACCGCATCAAAGAACTTCGGACCGAACGCGCCTGGACGCAGGCTGACCTGGCGCAGCGTGTCGGCGTGTCAAGGCAGACAATCAACGCGATCGAAACAGGGAAGTTCGACCCGAGCCTTCCATTCGCCTTCCGTCTCGCCAAGCTGTTCAACCTGACGATCGAAGAGCTCTTTCTCGACGATCAATGAAGCGCCTCGGGCGTAGCCGGCACGAGCCGACAGACATAGTCGCGAAGCGTGCCACGCTTGACGGTTCCGGGATCGAGGACACCGATGTCGGACACCCAAGCAGCAGATGCAGGTTCAGTGGGTAGCGAAGCCACAGAGACCTCAGGGAACCCAAAGCTCACCTTACACAGAGGCGCGCAACCCACCCGCTGGACCCACGTGCGTACCTGCCGATAGAGACACCGCATCTACACCTGATCATCCCGGCCGGAAGAGACCAGGCCAGCGTCCGGACATGACCGCAGCACGTCGCGGCTGGCGACAGGGCATCACCGGTCGGGTGCGAGGGCTCAAGACCTCGTTTCCCTGTGCGAGGTAAAGGAAGCCTTCCATGTTAAAAATTCCCTCTTCCAAGGAAATCGACAACATCCGTGCTTCTACCTGGAGGTATCCGTGCGATTAGGTCTGACAGTGCTCATCGGTGGGGTCACGATGGCCACCGTGGCGGCGGGCGCGCCGACCGGCCTGCGTGCCCTGGCCGGCCCGCCCGAGCCGGTGGTCGCCGAAGCCCGGACTGCGGCCCCCGTCTGGGGCGAGTGCACGATGCCGCCGCAACCTGGCATCGAGCGCGACCCACGCCAGCAGTGCGCGACCTTGAAGGTGCCGCTGGACTACCGTGCCCCACGCGGGCGGACCATCGAGATCACGATCTCCCGCATCGCGACCGCGCAACCCGGGACGCGCCGCGGGATCCTGCTGTCCAACCCCGGCGGTCCCGGCGATCAAGGCCTCGACCTGCCCAGCGCGCTGGCGACCGTGCTGCCGCCGGAAGTTTTGGATCAGTACGACCTGATCGGGTTCGATCCGCGAGGAATCGGCCACAGCACCCCGATCACCTGCGGGATCGACCCCGCGACCCCCCGGTCGCATGTGCTGCCCTACCCGGCGCCGGACGGCGGCATCCAGCGCAATGTCACCTTCGCGCGAACCACCGCCGCCGCATGCGCCGAGCACTCCGGTGATGTGCTTCGGTTCATCACCACGGCCAACACCGCCCGGGACATGGACCGCATCCGAGCCTCGATCGGCGAGCCGAAACTCTCCTACTACGGCACCTCCTACGGCACCTACCTGGGAGCCGTCTACCTCTCGCTGTTCCCCGGCCGCAGCGACCGGATCGTGCTGGACAGCGCCGTCGATCCGGGCCTGGTGTGGCGGGACATGTTTCGGACCTGGAACGAGGCGGTCGCGCTGCGCCTGCCCGACTTCCTCGCCTTCGCAGCCGAGCGGGACGCCGTCTACCACCTCGGCGCGACACCGGATGAGGTGCGGCGTACCTACGACCGGCTGACCGCGGCCCTCGACGAGCAGCCCCTGCCGAACCCGGGCGGCCCGGAACTCGACGGCAACGTGCTGCGCGAGATCACCCGATGGTTGCTCTACTTCGACTTCGCCCTGCCGAGCCTGGCCGAATCCTGGCAGGAAGTCGCGGCGGCCGTCTCCACGGGATCAGCCGTGGACGCCGCCGCCGTGGCGCGCCGGGCCCGGCTGGGATCCGCCGGGGGTGTCACGGCCGGCGACCGAGCCGGGACGGCGGACGTACCGGCGGACAACCGCATCGCCGCTCTCTACGCCGTGGTCTGCGATGACGTCGCCTGGCCGCGCGACGTGGCGTTGTACGCCCGGCAGGTCGCGGCGGACCGGCAGGCGTGGCCCGTGACGGCGGGCATGCCGCCGAACCTCTGGCCGTGCGCGGCCTGGCCGACCCGGCCGGTGGAACCGCCGGTGACGGTCACCGGCAACGGGCCGCGCAATGTGCTGATCCTGCAGAACACCCGCGATCCGGCCACGTCGCTGCGCAGCGCACGCGGCCTGCGCGCCGCGCTCGGACGGCGGGCCGCCATGATCACCGTCGACCAGGGCGGCCACGGCGTGTTCGGACTGGGCAGCTGCGCCGACGAGGCGACGAACACCTTCCTTGCCACCGGGATACTGCCGGCGCGGGACCGCTTCTGCCCGGCTCCGTCACCGGCCGGCGACACCGTGCGCTCCGCGACCGTTCCGTTCATACCTCCTGCGTGGCCGCTCTAGCGGGCGTTCGGTCATGAGGGCGCAGGTCAGCGGGCAAGACCATCGTCCGCTACGGCCGCTACGATCTGCTTTGCCTGGACGAACTCGGCTACATGAAACTCGACGAGCGCGGGCCAACCTGCTACTTCAGGTCCTCACCGAACGAGAAGAGCTGGCCCGCATCGCCATCGCCTCCAACGAGTCCTTCGCCGGCTGGACCAAGACCTTCACCGAGCCGCGGCTCTGCGCCGCGATCGTCGACCGCCTTACCTTCAACGCCGCCATCATCGACACCGGCACTCGCTCCTACCGACTCGCTCAGGCTGAAGCCCAGCACTCCATTTCCGGCTGAGGACGGTCATCTAGTCGTTCGATGCGCACGCCAAGCCGGGGTTCGGGGACGGCAGTCCCCGAGTCCACAGACGGGCTGAATCGACCCCCCGTTCGGGTCCGCGTCACCAGTCGCAGGGTAACTCCGAGTAGCTGCCGTCACTTGGTGTGGTCGCGAGACTGGCCGTCTCAGGGAAGGCTGAATGCGCCGCGCGGCTGATCGCCTCACCCACCGGATCGCCGGGGCGGCTGATCGCGGCTCGGGGGCAGGCCAAGAGGTGCGGCCGAGGGACGGTCCACGGCCTGGCTGGCCCGCCGCAGCAGGTGCCGGCCCTTGGCCCACTGGCGCAGCAGGATCCGGGCCTTGATCGATATTAAGAAACCGCAGGTCAGTGGTTTGTGAAGAGGGGGTCCAGAAACGCGTTCCCCCTCTGCTCTGGGAACTCATCGGACGTTCTGCGGGTCAACCAATGCGGTGCCGCCGACGCGGCGCCAAGATATCAGACTTTACTTATATAAGCGTAGGCCGGTACAATCTCCGTCGTGCACGCGTTCGACATCCTCGGCGACCCTGTGCGCCGGCGCATTCTGGAGCTGCTCGCCGACGATGAGCAGACCTCCGGGGCGATCACGGACGTCATCCGGGCCGAGTTCGCCATCTCCCAGCCGGCTGTCTCCCAGCATCTGCGTGTACTGCGTGACAGCGGGTTCGCCTCGGTGCGGGCTGAGGGTGCTCGGCGGTTCTACGCTGTCGAGCCCGCGCCGCTGCGCGAGGTCGACGCGTGGCTGGACCGGTTTCGCCGGTCCTGGGAACAGCGCCTCGACGCCCTGGGGACCGAGCTGGCCCGGGGCAGGCGTGTACGCCGGCCCCGGGCCAGTGGGGAACCCGCCCGGCAGGCCGGGTCCGGCACCGATACGGGCAAAACTGATCCACCACCGACAGAGGAATGACATGAAAGATGTACTGGACGAGCTGGCCGCCGTGCACCGGGCGATGGGCAACAGCAGCGTGCCCGCTGGCGAGGCGTACACCGTGGAGCTGCGGCGTCGATACGACGCGGAGATCGACGACGTCTGGGACGCCATCACCAACCCCGAGCGGCTGCGCCGCTGGTTGAAGCCGGTCACCGGGGACCTTCGGCTTGGCGGAAAGTTCGAGTTGGACGGCGGTGAGCACGGCGACATCCTCCGGTGCGAGCCGCCGCGTCTGCTCAAGGTGTCCTGGCTCTACGGACTGGACGCCGACGCCTGGCCCGGCACGAGCGAGGTGGAAGTGCGCCTGGTCCCGGGACCCGCCGGCGACACGGAGTTCGAGCTGATCCACGCAGCGTTCATTGGGGAGCCCTCCTTCCCCACCTACGGCCCAGGCGCCGGCGGCGTCGGCTGGGACCTGGCTCTGCTCACCCTGGCCCGGCTCTTGGCCGGTGGTGAGATCGCCGACCACGAGGAGTTCGAGAAGTCGCCCGAAGGGCGCGAGTTCAGCCGGCGCAGCGCCGCAGCCTGGGGCCAGGCTCATTTGGCCGCCGGTGGCCAACCAGAGCACGTCGCGGCCGCGGTCGAGGCCACCACCCAGTTCTACGCACCCGACCCGGCCTGACATTCCTACTGCGGTGAGCTGACCGGCGCCCTCGGTGCTCGCACCCACGATGAGGATTACGAATCGCCAGGCGGAGGGCCGCCCCCACATCGCGCAAGCGCACCAACGCGCACCGAGATTGTGCAGAACGCATCCTCTGGCACCCAACGCAGATCACACGTCTGCCCTTTACAAGTACAAGAGCACGTTATCCCAAAGGAAAGAATGGTGCGCCCTATGAAATACACCGTTTCCATCGAGATCGCTCTGCCGCGGGAGAAGGTGGCCCAGCTGCTCGCCGACCCGGCACACCTGCCGAAATGGCTGCGGGGCCTGGTGTTGCACGAGCCGCTGAGCGGGGAGCACGGGCAGCTCGGCACCAAGTCGCGGGTCGTGATGCAGATGGGCCAGCGGAAGATCGAGGGCACCGAGACCATCACACGCCGGGAACCGGCAGATCTGCGCGAGATCCCGAGAACGAGCGTCGTTCACTTCGACCGCGAGATCATCGTCGAGGGCATGTGGAGCGCCGGGCGCGAGCGGCTGACCGAAGCCAGCCCGGAAACGACGCTCTGGGAGAGCGAGAACGAATACCGGTTCAGCGGCTTTCTGATGAAGCTGGTGGGACTTCTGATGCCCGGCGCCTTCCGCAAACAGTCGCAACAGCACATGCAGGACTTCAAGGCGTTCGCCGAGCAGGGAAAGGACGTCCGCGAAGCGACGAACTGATCTGCCGTAACTGGTCAGGCGTCTGACGGCGTGGCGTGTTGACCTTCCCTTCGTTCGTAGATGACCGCTGGGGCAAGCTCCACCGGCGCTGCGGCGCGGCTCCGCAGCCATCCAGGCATCCGACCCACCAGCCTGCTGGATGGGCTCAACGTCGCCGTCCTGCCGATCGCCGATGGTGAGCTGTTTCCCCGCTGCCGAGGGGCTCTCTGGATTGTTCTTGGGCAGTCCGGTACCCGGTGACGTTGTCCGCTATGAAGGCGGCCGGACGTTGCCACGGCGGCGTCCGACCGCGGATGGTCGCCATGTCGTTGAGGTTGAGCGTGACTCAGTACGAGTCTCATACCACCGTGGTTTTGACCGGTGAGTTGGACGCCAACACGGAGCCCCTGTTGTCCCGGGTCGTGCAGGCCGCGCTCGACAGCGGCCACCGAAGCCGAGCACGCAGCCAACCCTCGCAACGACGGCACGCCAGGGATCAGCCGATGGGTCTGACCACCGTCGATCCGCAATCCTGCCAGAGCGCGTCCGTGACGGCCCGGGTCGCGCCGCTGCCACGCAGGTACGGCTCGGCGCCAGCCAGCCAGTCGGGGCGGCCCACCAGCACGCCCGTGCCGAACGGCGCGTACAGCTCGTGGCCGGAGAAGGCGACGTAATCGAGGTCCAGCGCGGTCGGATTGAGCCGCGGCGCGGAACGAACTGCGCCGCGTCGGCGAAGATGCGCGCCCCGTGCCGGTGCGCGATGTGCGGCGCATTCAGCCTTCCCTGAGAGGGCCAGTCTCGCGACCACACAAAATGACAGTAGCTCCTCAGCGTTACTTTGCGGCTGGTGACGCGGACCCGGGCGGGGGCCGAATCCTGGGGACTGTCACCTGACGCTGGTGGGTGGTCGGGTGCCGTCACGGTTGGTGGTGTGGGGGATTACGTGTGCCGGCATGGCATTTCGAAATCCAGCAGTCGTAGAACGGCGCGATCGTTTCTTACGGACGAGTGCCGTCCGTCTACTTGGTCCGGGTGGCGTAGGGGAGCAGCGCCATCTCGCGGGCGTTCTTGATGGCGCGGGCGAGTTGGCGCTGCTGCTGAACGGTGACGCCGGTGACGCGGCGGCTGCGGATCTTGCCGCGGTCGGAGATGAACCTGCGGAGGAGGTTGGTGTCCTTGTAGTCGATGGAGGTGACGCCGATCAGCGGGTTGGCCTTCTTGCGGGTAGGGCGGTGGCCTTTCACGCGGGGATCTCCTTGAGGTCGAGGACGAAGGCGAAGGGGTCGTCGTAGCCGGTCCAGACGTCGGATCCCGCCATGGCTTCCTCCTCGGTGAGCAGGCAGGAGTCGAGCAGGGCGTGGATCTGGTCGCGGTCCAGGTCGGGCCCGGTGAAGGCGAGGTGCTGGACGCGGTCGCCGATGATGTCGTTCCAGTCCAGGGCGGCGGAGATGCGCCGGGCGGGAGGTTCCATCTCCCAGGCCGCTTCGGGAAGGGCGGCCAGCCAGGGTCCGGAGTCCTCGATGGAGATGACACCGGCGACGGCGTCCCAGGCGAGGAGCCGGTCGGGCCGGTTGGCCAGCCAGAACCGGCCTCGGCTGCGTACGGTCTGGGTGACGAGTTCGTCGATGGCGTCGAAGAGCCGCTGGGGGTGCAGCGGTCGCAGCCGGTGCCAGACGACGGTGACGACATCGCCGGTCCGGGCGTCGCAGGGGAGCTGCGCGGTGGCCGGGTCGACCCGGGCGGCCAGCATCTCCACGTCCACCGCCGCGCCGGTCACCTCCGGCGGCGCGAGGACATCGGCGGGGCTGGCCGGGGCAAGGTGCTGGAGTACAGCCAGGGCCAGTTCCACGTCCTCCTCGTCGATGCCGGACACGATGATCGCGGTGGCGTACTCGATCTGCCGGGCGAGTACCTCGGCGAGGTAGCGGTCGTCACCTGCCGCCGCCTGTTTGCCGCACGCGGCGAGTCGCTGGTCGCGGCACAGGTCCTCGGTGAGTCCTTCGGCGTCCACGGCCGTGAGCACGCCGGTCAGCCGCAGGGCGTGGACGGTCGCGGCGTTCCCGGCGAGTGCCTCGGCGACGGTGCGCGGCTCGACCGAGTCCCACAGTTCGGCGATCAGCAGTGGCGCGGTCGCGGCTCTGGACAGCAACTCGGGGATGAGGTCTTCGCGGACGGTGCAGGTGACGCATCCGTGCGCGAGCCGGATCTGTTCGCGGTCCAGCACGCCGGTGGTGTCGCGGACGACGCGTTCCACCCCGCCGGTGGTGACATCACGCAGGTCGTGGTGGATTGCGACGGAACCGGGATGCTCGGCGAGCAGGCGGGCGACCAGGGCCGACCGTGCCTCTGCGTGCAGTCCTGAGACCAGGACGACGGGGACGGACATGACAGCTCCTCTCGGTCGGAGTTGCCGGGGACCTGGGCGGTCCCCGGCACTCTCACGGGGTGATGAGACCGCGCTGGTAGGCGCGGACGAGCCGGCGGGGAACCAGGAGTTCGCGGCCGCCGACGGTGATGGGTACCAGGTCGGGGACGGTCGCCTTCCACTGCGCGCGGCGGTGCCGGGTGTTGCTGCGCGAGGTTCTGCGCTTGGGTACGGCCACGGCTACCAGCTCGCCTTCGTGATGCCGGGCAGTTCGCCCCGGTGGGCCATCTCGCGGAACCGGATCCGGGAGATGCCGAACCTGGTCAGGTGGCCGCGGGGGCGGCCGTCGACGGAGTCACGGTTGCGGATCCGGGTGGCGCTGGCGTCACGTGGCTGGCGGTTGAGTTCTCGTACGGCGGCGGCCCGCTCCTGCGGGGTGCCGGTCCGGACGGTCTCCTTCAGTACGGCCCGGCGCTCGGCGTAGCGCAGCACGACGGCCTTGCGGCGCTCGTTGGCGGCGATCTTGCTCTTCTTGGCCATCAGACCTTCTCTCCCCGGGCCCGGATCCGGGCCACGGCCGCCTCGACGCCGATCTTGTCGACGGTCTTGATCGCGCGGGCGGTCAGCGTCAGCCGGACGAACCGGCCTTCGCTTTCCAGCCAGTAGCGCCGGTGCTGAATGTTGGGGTTCCATCGCCGGCGAGTACGCCGATGGGAGTGGGAGACGTTGTTACCGAACACCGGTTTGGTCCCGGTGAGCTGGCAGTGCGCCGACATCACGGCCTCCCGTAGCGCTGCTTGAACCGCTCCACCCGTCCGGCGGTGTCCAGCACGCGGGTCTTGCCGGTGTAGAAGGGGTGGCTGGCGGAGGAGACGTCCACGTCCACCAGTGGGTAGGTGTTGCCGTCCTCCCATTCGATCCGCTTGTCGCTGGTGACGGTCGAGCGGGTGAGGAAGGCGAAGTCCGCGCTCGGATCCCGGAAGACCACCGGTCGGTAGTCGGGATGGATGTTCTTCTTCATGGGGTCAGCGGTCCTCTCGGAACAGCACGTGCCTGCGCACGATCGGGTCGTACTTCTTGAGGGTCAGCCGGTCGGGGTCGTTGCGGCGGTTCTTGCGGGTCACGTAGGTGTAGCCGGTGCCCGCGGTGGACCGGAGCTTGATCACGGGGCGTACGTCGTTTCTGGCCAAGGTGTCCCTTCCGATGGCGAGGAACATGATGATAGCGATAATCATTTTCACTAGCGACTTCGGGGTACGCCTCCGGCGAGAACCTGGTGTGGATCGAGACGTAGCCGTCCGAGCCAGGGCCTAGCGGAGTGCCGGTTGGGTCCGCCCCACCGCGCGACGAGTCGCAGGCCCGCCGGCTCGGCCATGAGATCCGTCTAGGGGAGCGGGACATCGCGGGCCTGTGCCCGAGAGAGGCGGATGCAGTTCCGAGTGGCACCTGCGCGCTGGCCCGACCGGCCCGCCGGAAGCGGCCCCGGCCGGCTTGACGAACACCGCCGGCCGGCTCAGGGTCAACGCCCGGGCGGCGAGGACTGACCCTCTCGGCTGATCGCACGGGCTACCAGGTCAGCCGCACTCAGCTGCCCAGCCAGCCGGCAGGGTCCACACTGTCGTTCACGGCCATCGCTTTCGTCTCCTCCGATCTTGGTTTCGCAGACCGGAAGGACACGCGATGGCCGTCCTCATGTCACGACGCCATGCCTGCTACCAGCGGAAACTCGTACACCACCGCCGTGGGCGCAACCTCCGGGTTCCCTACTGAGCAGGCACGCTTCATTCGTTGGATCGATCACGGTCACCACGCGTTCTTCCCGAAGGCCCATGGTCTGGTCCGTACGGGCAAATACGGAGGCGGCTATGGGTCACCAGCATCACCACCATCACGACCACGAGTATGTTCACGATCACGCGGGTGACACGTCCGTGCCGGATCAGGAGTTGGAGCCGGGCGAGTTGAACCGGCGGTCGTTGATGCGGCGGGCGGGTCTGCTCGGGGCGGCGGCCGTGGCCGCGGGAGCGGTGGCCAACCCCATGGCAGCGGCTGCGACGCCGCGGCATCCGGGGCGGGAGCCGCGCCACGGTTACCAGTGGCTGGCGGGGGATCACCACATCCACACCCAGTACAGCAGCGACGGTTACTACCGGGTGGTCGACCACGTCCGGCACGCCAACGCGTACGGCCTGGACTGGATGGTCATCACCGACCACGGGGGCGCCACCCACGCCAAGATCGGTGTGGAGAAGGTCAACCCGGACATCGTGCAGGCCCGCGAGGCATACAAGGATGTGCTGCTCTTCCAGGGTCTGGAGTGGAATATCCCGGCCGCCGAGCATGCCACCGTGTTCGTGCACCCGGGGCGCAACGAGGTCGCGGTGCTGAAGGAGTTCGAGAACTCCTACGACGGCTCGGTCAAGAACGCCGGGGACAGCACCCCGGACAACGAGGCGCTGGCCGTGGCGGGGATCGCGTTCCTGGGCGAGCAGGTGCGCCGCCGCCGCATTCCGGACGCGCTGTTCTTCGCCAACCACCCGGCGCGGCGCGGCGTCGACTCGCCACACGAGATTCGCGCCTGGCGTGACTCCGACCCGTCGATCGCGGTCGGCTTCGAGGGCGCGCCCGGCCACCAGGCGGCCGGGATCAAGGTGCCGCTCGGCCCGGGCAGCGGGCGCGGCTTCTACAGCGGCAGCCCGAGCGCGGCGTCATTCCCGGAATATCCGGTTGAGAGCTACCGCACGTTCGGTGGTTTCGACTGGATGACGTCCACCGTGGGCGGCCTCTGGGACAGCCTGCTCGCCGAGGGCAAGCCCTGGTGGATCACCGCCAACTCGGACTCGCACGCCGTGTACGGGGACACCGCCCAGCGCGGCCCGAACAGCGACTTCGACGCCAACGGGCGCTACAACGACCCCGTCTACGGGCAGCCCACACAGGTGGCCGCGGGCGACTTCTGGCCTGGCTTCTACAGCCGCACCAGCGTCGGCGCCGAGGACTTCTCCTACGCGGCCGTCATGCGCGGCCTGCGCGCGGGCCGCGTCTGGGTCGACCACGGCGGCCTGATCTCGGGCCTCAACGTGCGCGCCCGCGTGGCCGGAAACCGCAGGGACCCGGGCATCACGCTGGGCGACACGCTGGAGGTCCGCAAGGGCACGCCGGTCGAGCTGGTCGTCGAGATCGACCTGGCCGCCGAGCCGAACTGGGCGCAGTTCGTGCCGGTGCTGGCCCGGGTGGATGTGATCCAGGGCGACGTGACCGGCCCGGCCGCCAACCCGGACGTGTTCACCACGCCGACCACCAAGGTCGTCAAGTCGTTCGAGGTCACGCCGGGCGCGAAGGGTTCCGTGCGGTTCGTGTACGGGATCGGGCCCGTCGATCGGCCGATCTACCTGCGGGTGCGCGGCACCGACGGCAAGCGCTCCGAGGCGGGCCTGCTCGGGTCGGGCGTGGACCCGGCCGGGCCGAAGATGGACGTGCTCGGCGACGCCGACCCGTGGCTCGACCTGTGGTTCTACAGCAACCCGCTCTGGGTGCGGCCGCGCGGATGACCGTTCTGGGAGTCGACGCCGGCAGCGCCGACGTCGCGGCGGCCGAGCACCTGATCCAGGACCTGGTGACGGTGCTCGGCCCGCCCGTCCTGGCCTGTACGCACTTCGTGCGCAACGGCCGCCCGCACGTCGCGGTCACCCTCGTGCTGGAGCCCGCCGAGGTTCCGGACGGGTACGGCGTGGCCTGGGGCGACAGCCGTACCGGGCCGGAGGAGCTGGCGGCGGGGGCCGGGCAGGCCGTCGCCGAGTTCGAGGCGGGCGGCGGCCGGGCGGTCGTGTTCGGCGGGTCCGCCGGTTTGAGCGGGGTCGTAACGGTGGCGGATCTGCTCGGGCGGTCGGCCATCGAGCGGGTCTCGGTGCTGGCCTCGCCGTACCCGGCCGAACCGCACGCCGTGCTGGACACGCGCGGGTATCTGCGGCCTGAGCGGAGGGACGGTGTGCTGACGTTGGCGACAACGCCGGGATTGTTGCCGGACGGCTCGATCGGGTTGGTGCCGTTCGAGATTCTGGATCCGCAGGCGTGCTGCGGAGGGCACTAGGTCAGGCAGCGGGTGCTCCTATAGCCGCCAAGCGGTCCGAGCAAGATCCTTTCGGGTGGTGCAGGTTTTCGGTAGAGCTCGCGGGCAAGGCGCACAGGTCGGGGTTGTCGCCGCAGGTGGACAGCAGCCGCGTAGCGCCCTCCACGCCGACACCCGTAGTGCAAGCAGGTCGGGGCGGGCTCGGGTGACCCAGGCGGCGAGCCGGGCGTGCGGGTTGGCGATCTCGGCGTCCAAGTCCTGCCGGCGCACGGCCAGGCGGTGCGGCGCATACCGGATGCCATGGGCCGGGTCGGCCGAATCCCCATCGGGCCGCAGGCCGGCGCATGCCCGGACGAGCCTTACACCCGACGGACCACGGCCGTCGCGGGATTGATCGATCAGCACCGGCGGACTCGCGGGCGGCCTTCGGGAGTTCAGGCCGATACCCGCAGGCATGCTCGGACGACGCCGTGTACCGCGATCATCAGATCGGTCGGCCGCCACCTGTTCATGTGTTGCTTCTGGCCTCCGGGTCGTGGGCGAGCACCGTACGACCGCCGTCGACCGGGATGGTCGCGCCGGTGATGAAGCCGGCCTCGGGCGACAGCAGGAAAGTGATGGCCGAAGCGATCTCGTGCGCGTCCGCCACGCGGCCCAGCGGGTGTAAGGCCGACATCCGCTCCTTGATCCGAGCGGCGGCTTCCGGGCCTTGAGCGGCCAGGTAGTCGATGTAGCGCTCGGTGCGTACCGAGCCGGGCGCCACCGCGTTCACGCGGATGCCCCGCGGGCCGTACTCAACGGCCAGCGCCCTGGTCATCCCCTCGATGGCCGCCTTGGCGGTTGCGTACGGCATTGAGCCGGGGACTGCCTGGCGCGCCTGATGGGAGGAGACATTGACAATCGCCCCGGGGGATCCGGCAGCGAGGAACCGGCGTACCGCGGTCGTGCAACCGACCACGGCCACGTCCAGGTTCAACGCGATCAGTGCACGTATTTCCCGGGCGGAGGATGAGTGCACCGATGCGTCGCGGAAGATGGCGGCATTGTTGACCCAGCCGACTAGGGGCGCCGTGGCCTCGGCCGCGTCGGCGGCCTGCTCAGCGACACGGTCATCGGTGGCGTCGCCCGCAAGCCCGATCAATCGCGCCGCTCCCGGATGATCTTTCATCCAGGCCAGGCCCGCCGGATCGCGCTCGACGGCCACCACCGTGCCGCCTGCGGCGACCAGCCGTTCGACCACGGCTCGGCCGATACCTCGGCCACCACCCGTTACCACGTACGAACCGCTCATACTCCACCCTCGATCCTCGATATCGTCGCCCGCCAATGGGCCAGGCCACAGCGCCCCCTCGGCATCCAGTCGGCGCGCGGCGAAAGGTCAGTGCGTCCCCGGATGCCTGATTCACCCGCTGGGCCTCCCGTGTACTCTCCCGTCTCGCTCACTGGCCCCCCGGTCGATCCGGTAGTGCTGACTCAGCCCGACTTGCCGAGGCTGCTCCCACCCTTCCCGGTGATTCCCGGATCAGGCTGCCCTCGGCTCACCTGGCGAGCGTCGCTGCCGACCCGCCGGTGCCGACCCGCCGGATGCCGTACTCGATCAAGAACAGTACGTGGCACCGGCGCGGGAACGCCGTGTCCACGTGGAAGAAGTCAATCGCCGCGATGGTCTTGGCCTGCGCGGTCGGAAACTGCGCTCAGCTGGGCCCCGCCCTGGTCGGTGCGGGATCGACGCGACAACTTCATGTACGAGTCGTTCGTGCTCGGAGCCGGCGGCGCTCTGTTCCGCTACGCCGGTCTCGCGGCCGACCTCACCGTACAGATCTTCGAAGCCGCCAGGGACGGCCGCCACGCGCGGGCCCAGCGGCTCAACCGCGAGCGGATGCAGCCGCTGGCCGAGGTGCTGTTCGGCGCGCCGGTGCGCAACTCCCGGGCGCGGATCAAGGAAGGCCTGCGGCTGCTCGGCGTGATTGACGAAGTGGCCGTGCCCCCCGCTGCTCGCCCTTGTCGACGCGGGGTCGTCGGCGCGCACTGGGCCTGGTCGCCCCGGCTGCAGGAGATGGCGCGACAGGAGCTGATCGAGGCCTACTGCCTGCCGCAGGGCGTGGTGTCTCACCTGTCGCGCGTCATCGCCGGCGGTGGCCCGGGCCTCGTCAGCCACATCGGGCTCGGCACGTTCGTCGACCCTCGCCTCGATGGGGGGCGACTCAACCGCTCGTCGAGCTAATCGAACTGCGGGGCCGGGAGTGGCTGCACTATCACGCGTTCCCGATCGACGTCGCCATCATCCGCGCCGGCGTCGCCGACGAGCAGGGCGATCTGGTGATGGACGACGAAGGGCTCTACGCCGAGACCCTGTCGGCGGCGCAAGCGGTCAAGAACAGCGGCGGCGTGGCCCTGGCGTAGGTCGAGGGCGTCGCCGAGCGCGTCGACCCCCGCCGCGTCAAAGTGCCCGGCGTCCTGGTGGACGCGGTCAGGGTGCATCCAGGCCAGCGTCTGTCGCTCGCAATCGAATTGACCGGAAAGGGGATTGACCCCTCCAATTTCATGTCCCACTATCGAGACATGAAATTGGAGGGGTCTCGTCCGTATCGGATGACGGTGCGGGCGGAGACTGCGGCCCGAACCGGCGAGCAGATCGTGTCGGCGGCGCTCGCGCTGTACCACGAGCTGTGGCTGGACGAGATCACCGTCGAGCAGGTGGCCGCGCGCGCGGGCGTATCGAGCAAGACGGTGCTGCGTCGCTACGGGAGCAGGGACGGTCTGCTGGCCTCGGTCGCGAGCCAGCTCGCCGCGGATGTGGCCGAGCAGAGGTTCGCGGCGCGAGTCGGGGACTTCCACGACGCCGTGAACAACCTGATGGTGCACTACGAGCGAAACGGACGTCTCGCTCTGCGAAACCTTGTGCAGGCTCAGCGTTCGCCCTGGATCGCCTCGCTCGTCGACAACGCCCGTACCGAGCACGCGCAGTGGGTGTCGACGATCTTTGCCCCGTTCCTCGCCCGGGTCGACGGCGCCGACCGGGAACTCTTGCGGGTCCAGCTGACCGCCGTGATGGACATCGCAATGTGGAACGTGCTCCGTAACGAGCTGGGCCTATCCCCGGCCCGTACCGAACAAGCCATCGCCGGCCTCCTGCGCGGCCTCCTGGGAGAGGACCACCCATGACCCGCTTCCTGTTCTACCTGAGTCCGCAGACCGGGCACCTGTTTCCTCACGTGCCCGCGTGGCAGGAGCTGATCAGCCGCGGCCACGAGGTTTCCGTGCGATGCCAGCCGCAGCACATCCCCTTGCTCGCCGAGTTGGGGATCGCGGCCGAAACGGTCGCGCCGGCCATCATCGCTCGCGAACAGGACGACTGGAAGGCGCGCAGCCCGCTCGAGGCGTTCGAACGTTCGATGCGGACCTTCCTCGACCGCGCCAAGCTCGAAATCGACGACCTGCGTCGATCGCTCGAGGAGACAAGCCCCGACGTAGTAGTCGTCGACGGACTGTGCTGGGGAGCCGGCGCGGCCGCCGAGGCATCCAGCCTGCCTTGGGCCTGGACCGCGACGTACCCTCTCGCGGTCGAATCCAAGGATCTCCCCCCGCCCGGACTCGGGCTCACACCGCGAACCGATCTCATCGGCGCACTGAGAGATGCCGCGGTCGGTGCCGTCACACGCCGCTTCTACCGGCCGTTCCTCGCCGAACTCAACGAACTGAGGACCAGGCTGGGGGTGTCGACCGTTGCCGATCTGACCGAGATGTGGACGACGCGTGCGCCGCTCACGATGATCTGGGTCGCCGAGCCGCTCGAGTACCCGCGTTCGGACTGGCCGCCGACCGTGTCCCTCGTCGGCCCGGGCGTGTGGTCCCCTCCGGCACCCGAGCCCGGCTGGTTGGCCGCGATCGACGTCCCGCTCATCCTCGTGAGCTGCTCGACCGAACGCCAAGCCGACGGCCGGCTGGCGACCACTGCGCTGGGGGCGCTGGCAGACCGGGACGTCTTCGTCGTCATCACCGCGAGCGCCGCCGACATCGAGCTCGGGCCGTTACCTCGCAACGCGCGCGTCGAGCGCTTCGTCCCCCACGGCCCCCTCATCCGCCGAGCGGCCTGTGTGATCTGTCCGGGCGGCATGGGCACCGTCCACGCCGCCCTGCTCGCCGGCGTCCCACTCTGCGTGGTGCCCTTCGGCCGGGACCAACCCGAAGTGGCCCGGCGCGTCGAGCGCGCCGGCGTCGGGGTCAGGCTGCCGGCTGGCCGACTGAACGCGAAGCGACTCCGCCGAGCCGTGGACAACGCGCTGGAAATGCGCCGGCGCGCCGCCGACGTTGGGCGGCAACTTGCGCACGCCTCAAACCCCGCCAACGCGGCCGACGCTCTCGAAACACTCAAGCCCATCCTCGACAGCCACACCTGACCACACGTCCACATGACCGTACGTCCTCGCAAGCGAGGCCTTACGCATGCACAGCCCGGCCTGGCAGCGCGGGTTTCTGGGGTCAGGTAGACCGGCGTCACCACGTCTCCCCATGTGATGACGGCCACGTGTCCTTCGCCCGGATGGGTGAGGACATCGAATCCCAGGAGGGCACCGTTCACGGGTTCCTTGGCATCAAAAGACGCCTCGCGACGATCAGATGGAAAACGTCGAGCGGCGGCACCGCACAGTGATGGTGATCAAGGCGTGAGTCTTGGAGGTTGACTCGGGTCTAATTGATCGACGGATTCTGGTGACATGTGCGGACCCGGGGATCGTCGCCGTCGAATGGCGCGTTCCGATAGTCCGCCGCTGCGTCGGCCGCCAAGTCCCCGGCCGAGTACTCCTCCGGGGCCAGCCCCTTAAGAATGAGGCACTTCGCGACCAGGTCTCGCGGGTCCGCCTTGGCCGGATTGGTGACCATGCCCGTATAGATCGGTTCGATCAGGAGGGTGGTGCCGCGCTGGCATCGGGGGTTTATCGTATTGTGGTCCGGGCTGGTCGGGGTCTCGACGTAAACGTAATAGCCGAGTCCCTGATCGACGGCTTCGAAACCGATGCCGTTCGCTTGCATGCACGCCACGTAGCGGCGCACGGCCTCCTCGTATTCCGCCCGTGTGATGCGCCGGTCGGTGAGGACCTGCCGTTCGAAGTCGGATGTCGCCTGGCTCAGCGCCCGCCGTAGATCGCCGTCATAGGGATCCGCCGGTTGCGCACATGCGGCGCAACCGGCGATCAGGGCAAGCAGTACGGCTGCGATGGCCTCGACGCACCGCGAGCGCCGCTCAACCATCCGCGGTCGCCTCAGAAGTAGATCCAGGACGACCACTGCGGTCCGCTGCCACCGGCGACGAGGAACCTGGCCGCGTTGCCGATCAGGGTTCCGTCGGAAGCGGTGACTGACGACACGGCGGCTTGCGGGCCGTAGTACGACCGCGGCAGGCCGGCGTAGTAGCGGTCGATGCGCGCCTGTGTGCTCTGACAGCCCCCCATCCACGAGGTCGTGGATGTCGAGGTCTTCGACGCGCCGCCCCCGCAGGGAAAGTCGGCTGCCGATGCGGGTGCGGGTGCGGTGAGCGTGACGGCCGTAACGAGAATCGTCGCGCCCATGATGCCGAGCGCCCGATTGCCTCTCACCGATTTTGTGATCATCTGTGGCTCGTCCCTTCTGTTTTCCGGGCCACGTATCACCTGGGTTTCTAACGCGTGGAAGGGTTGTCCAGCGGACGCCCCGGCCGATGGCGGACAACGCCAGACAACGCGCTCAGCTGGACAACTTTTGCCCGCCCTAATCCAGTCCGAAGAGCCTGATCTCGTCCGCGGTCGGTGTGCGTGTGGTCTCGGCATTGGCCTTGCCCGTGACCTCCGGCCAGCGGAGTCATGCGCGGTATCGATCGCCTCCCCCAGTTCGGAGGCCGGCAAGCTCTCGTCGTACAGGGATTGCCGGTCATCATGTGCTCATGCGGGTACGCGTCGGTGACCGGTTCAAGGGCGACACCCGGAAATTCGTCCGCGCGCCGCCGAGCGTCCGGGCTCGGCGGCGGTGTGCTTTCGGTGACGGACGCTCAACTCGGGATGCGACCGACGTACACGTCGTAAGCGCTCGGCGTGGTGTTCAGCGCGTAGCTGAACAGGCTGCCATCGGCGCGGATGTCGCCGGCGAACACGTCCGCGGCGAAGTCGAAGGTCGCGATCGCGGTTCCGGTCGCGGCCGTTGACAGCTTCAGGGATCGGCGCGGTGCGGCCCAACGGCCCGAGAGGATCAGCGTGTCGTCGTTGGACACGTCGGACACCGAGTCGTACTCCTGCAGGGTCACGCTGCGGGTGATCGCGCCGGTAGGCACGCTGACCAGCCGCAACAGGGTCGGGCTCGCATAGGCGACTGTCGTCACCCAGAGTCCCGCGCCGAGGCCGGACCAGCGCAGCACCTGGCTGTTGTCGGCGAGGGTGAGCACCGACGTCCAGTCCGAGGTACGGAAGACCCGGACGCCACCGACGAATCGGCCCGCGACAGTGAACCGGTCGTTGACCGCAAGCTGGCGACCGTCTGCGGAGAAGCGCACCGCGGCCGTCGTCGCCGGCACGGTCAGCAGCGCGACGTTGGTACCGTCGGCGATCCGGTGCACGTGGACGTTGCCGCCCGTGCTGTAGTTTCTGGGGTCGGCTGCGGCCACCAGCGTCGCGTCGGGGGAGATGTCGACGCTGGTGATGTCCCTGGTCGCGGCCGTCGCAATGGAGCGCACCAGTGCACCGTCGGCGATCCGATACGCCCGCAGCACACGAACCGGCAGCCCGGATCCGGTGTCGGTCAATGCTGCGATCACGGTCTGGTTGTTCGGGGCCAGGACCGCCGCAGTGAACCTGATCGGGCTGGTTATGGCTCGGATCAGCGCGCCGGTGCCGGCGTGACGTACCTCCAGGCGACCACCGGCGGATGAGCTGCTGGTCAACGCCAGACTGCCGTCTACGGAGAATGACGAGCCCGACATGCCCGGAGCGGTCCACACTGTTGCCGGCGTTGCGGCGGACGCCGGGGCTGCAGTGGCCAGTGCCGCCACCGTGCCTAAGACGATCGTGAATATCGAATACCTTCGCAACATGGGTGAATGCTCAGCGATTCGGCGGAACCGCCGCTACCCCGGTCACGTAACGGCCAGGCGAACATCGAAGAAGCGCGCCACGGGATGCGCAGCCATGCCTTGGTTCATCGCGCAAATCGGCGCGCACATATTGGCGAAATAGTGTCACCTAATGCGATCTGGAATACTCGTGGATCAGTCCGCCGAGGCGATCGCGGCGGAGTACTCGCGTGGTGCCCAGATCGGTAACCGGTGGGCAAGTTGCTCGGCCGTTGGGCGGTATTTGATTCAGTGACCGATGCGGTCGTCAGCCAGTGTAGTGATCGATGTATTCGGTCAGGACGGCGTGCAGATGTCGCCGCCCGGTAATCAGCATCCGGTCGAGGCATTCGTGGCCGGACGCTCAAGATCCATCGTTCGGCGATGGCGTTGGTTCGCGGTGCCCGTATCGGGATGAATATCACGCGCAATGCCGATCGCCGTGAACATCACATCGAAGTCCGCCGTCGCCCGTAACGTCGGCCGAGGCGGTATGCAGCCCGCTGTGCTGCTGGGCGCGTTCGCGCAGGACCCGCTTGACCAGCCAGTGCATCAGTACGGTGCGGTTGTCCTCGGTCGGGAGTTCAGCGAGGTGCCGGTTAGTTCGGCCAGTAGGAGAACCTGTCCGGTGCCGGTGGGGCAGTGAACCACGGCCTGGGCCGCAGATGTCGGGTCGCTGCGTGCATGCCTCAGGCGTGGGCTTTGATCGCGATGCTGATGAGAGCGAGGAGGAGTTCGAGGTCGGTCGTGGTCGTCAGGTGGAGGGTGATCCATCCGGAGTCGGTGGGGGAGGAGGGCCGTTCGGGTGTGGGGAGGAGATGGTGGAGCCGTTCGATGGCGGGGCGGGTGAGGTGGAGGTGGGCGGTGCTGGGGCCGGTGAGGCGGAGGATTGCTGTGCCTGCCGCAGTGAAGGTGGTCTCGCCGGGATTCGTGCTGATCGTGAGCGCGGGCCAGGTGCGCAGCAGAGCCACGGCCTGATTCAGCAGGGGCGATGCGCAGTCGGGAGGACTCGGGGATGCCGCCACGGATCCATGTTGCTCCCAGTTCCTTGATGGGACGCCTGTTGTTCTCCGGGCGTTGCGCATCGTTACAGCGCCGTGGTCGTCCTGTGATGCGCCTCGGACGGGCAGGTGGATGCGCGAAGTGCGTGCATTTGGGGTAGGTCGTGGGGCCAGTAAGGAGGGGCTCATGGCCGGCGACAGCGAGGATCAAGAGCAGTTGGCGGAAGAGCGGGAGCAGGCGGCGATCGCCCGATTGAGCCCGCGGTGAGGGATTTGTGCGGCCTCCGGCAGTCGCACACTTGGGCGGTGATGGAAGTGACACCCGGTTGGCCGTCAGGTGAACTCCGTGGAATGCGCGTCCTTGAGGGATTAGCGCCATAGCCCCGGGTCATGGGGGACGCCATGGACGCGGACACCTTGCTACTGGCGGTGGTCGTCGCCACCGCGCTAGTTTTCGACTTCACCAACGGCTTCCACGACACGGCCAACGCGATGGCGACGTCCATCGCCACCGGCGCCTTAGGACCGAGGGCGGCGGTGACGCTGTCGGCAGCGCTGAACTTCGCGGGTGCCTTCCTGTCCCTGGAGGTCGCGGCAACGATCGCGACCGGCATCGTCGAGACCGGTGCCATCACGCTCACCGTGGTGTTCGCGGGACTCGTAGGCGGCTTGGCCTGGAACCTGCTGACCTGGTATTTCGGCATCCCGTCGAGTTCGTCGCACGCCCTGATCGGCGGCGTGGTGGGAGCGACGCTGATCGCGGCGGGGACGTCGGCGATCAAGATCGGTGAGATCGTCGGCAAGGTTCTGCTGCCCGCGGTGCTCGCGCCGCTGACCGCCATCGCCGTGGCCACACTCGGCACGTATCTGGTCTACCGGCTGACCCGGTCGGTGCCGGAGCGAGCGCGCGAGCGCGGGTTCCGCCTCGGGCAGATCGGGTCGGCCTCGCTGGTGTCGCTGGCGCACGGCACCAACGACGCGCAGAAGACCATGGGGGTCATCACCCTGGCCATGATCGCCGCCGGAACTCTCGGCGAGGACGCCGGCACGCCGCTGTGGGTGATCGTGGCCAGTGCCGCCGCGATCGCGCTCGGCACGTACGTGGGCGGCTGGCGGGTGATCCGGACCTTGGGCAAAGGGCTGACCGACATCGAGACACCGCAAGGCTTCGCGGCCGAAAGTTCGTCGGCGGCCGTGATCTTCGCCTCGTCCCACTTCGGATTCCCGCTGTCGACCACGCACGTGTGCACCGGTTCGGTCGTCGGCGCGGGACTGGGCAAGCGGCTGGCGCAGGTGCGCTGGGGGCTGGCGGTCCGGATGGGGGCGGCCTGGCTGGTCACCCTGCCTGCCGCGGCCGCGGTGGGAGCGCTGGCCTGGGCGGGGGCCAGCAGTATTGGGGGAGTCTTGGGGGTCGGTGTGGTGTTCGCGGCGGCACTCTTGCTGTCGGGCCTCCTCTACCTGGCCGCGCGCCGGCGTCCGGTGCACGCGGGCAACGTTAACGACGAGTGGAGCGGCGGGCTCGTCCCCGCTCGCCTGTGAAGGACGGGATCGGCATGAACGAATTCCTCGACCTGGACGCGCTCTGGAAAGTGCTGGTGACCTCGCTGGTGGCCGGAGTGGGCCTGGCGACGTTGTTCTCCCTGGCCCTGGTGGGCCTGTCGAGCGGCCGGGTGTCCGGCCGCGCCGGCGCCGGCGCATGCCTGCTGCTCGTCGCCGCCGGGATCGGCCTCGGCCTGTACACCATGCTGGCCGCGTGACCGCCCGGTACGGCGAGCATCCGCCCGTCATGCAACCGCAGGTCGCGGCAGAGCACAGCGAACTGCTCGACACCACGCCCGGGCTGTGGGTCGACGACCGCGACGACGATCCGGTGCTGCTGCGCGCCGATGGGCGGCCAGTGGACACCTGGCGGCAGCACTACCCGTACGAGGAGCGCCTTCCCCGTGACGAATACGAACGTGACAAACGGCTGCTCCAGATCGAACTGCTGAAACTGCAGTACTGGATCAAGGGCTCAGGACGACGTCTCGTCGTGTTGTTCGAGGGACGCGACGCGGCGGGCAAGGGCGGCACCATCAAACGGTTCACCGAGCACCTCAACCCCCGCGGAGCCACGGTGGTCGCCCTGGAGAAACCCAGCGAGCGCGAGCGCAGCCAGTGGTACTTCCAGCGGTACATCGCCCACCTGCCCGCCGACGGGGAGATCGTGCTGTTCGACCGCTCCTGGTACAACCGGGCCGGGGTGGAGCGCGTCATGGGCTTCTGCGATGAACACCAGTACCTGGAGTTCATCGAACAGGCGCCCCGCGTGGAGAGCCTGCTGGTGGAGTCCGGGCTGCACCTGGTCAAGCTCTGGTTCTCGGTCTCCCGGGCCGAGCAGCGCACCCGCTTCATCATCCGCCAGGTCGACCCGGTGCGGCAGTGGAAGCTGTCCTCGACGGACCTGGCCTCGCTGCACAGGTGGGACGACTACACGCAGGCCAAGGAGGACATGTTCCTGCACACCGACACCGAGGCGGCGCCGTGGACCGTCATCAAGAGCAACGACAAGAAGCGCGCACGGCTGGAGGCCATGCGCCACGTCCTCAGCCTCTTCGAGTACGACGACAAGGACCACGAGGTCGTCGGCGTTCCCGACCCGCTCATCGTGATCTCCGCGGCTGACATCTTCGACGAAGACCATACGGCGGCCGGCCAGCCCTGATCTCCGGATTCCGGGTCAAACTCCGGTGCGAACCGGGACGGCTGCCGCCGCTTGGGGGATTCGGGGTCAGCCGCGATGCCGTGATGGACATCTTGGGCCAGTCGTGCGGCATCGCCTCTCGGATCACCGTGGCCGCCAGCATGGGCCGTCCAGGGAGGGGCCGCAACTGAGTTCGGCGGGGCAGACGTTCGGGCTCGACACACCTGTGGGACGCCGCCTGGCCAGGGGTGGTGCGTTCCTGGAGCGGATCAGCCTGGACGCTCTGGCGTCGGCCGAACGCTGGCGTGACCTCCCGCCGTGATCAGACCGCAGGGGTTGCCCCGGATTTCAGAGTCTTAGTCGTCGTCGCAATGGATCTCGGGTGGGGTCGGAGGCCCGGGGAGCGGCGCGGCCATGAGCACGTCACATTCCAGTGACGAGAGGGCGTCACATGCTGGCGATG
>NZ_BOOA01000010.1 GCF_016862995.1 Acrocarpospora phusangensis | reverse complement strand
CGGCGGGTACGCCACCGTCGACGAGCTGACGGCGGCGGGCACGCCGGTCTACATCATGGGCGGCTGGTGCACCCCGGAGCAGGTCCTGGAGTTCACCATCGAGGACACCTTCACCGACCTGCGCAACCTCGGCCTGATCTTCGGCGTGCCTGACCGGGCCGACCAGCTCATCACCGAACTGCGCGGCCGGCTCGCCGACGTCCGGCAGCGGGTCGGTTCACTGCCCGAGGTCAAGGTGCTGGCCGTGGACGGCGGCAAGGGACCCGTCAACGCCTACGGCGGCGCGGGGCTGATGAACCAGATGATCGAGCTGGCGGGCGGCGCGAACGTGCTGGCCGACGTCCAGGCCGACTACACCGAGGTCAGCGTCGAGAAGGTCGCCGCCTCCCAGCCGGAGGCGCTCGTCGTGCTGGACTACGTCGTCTTCGCCGGGGACAAGATGCCCACCGCGGACGCCAAGGCGGCCGACGTCCTGGCGATCGCCAAGAACAGCCCGGCCGCGCGGGATGAGAAGGTCATCCCGATCCCGGCGGTGGCAGCGCATCCCGGGTACCGCAACATCCTGGCCATCGTCGAGATCGCCCGGTTCCTGCATCCTGACGCGTTCGCCTGATGAGCCTGGAAACCTCCCAGGTCACCCGCGCGCCAGGGGTCCGGCCCTCGGCTCGTGGCCGGTTCACGATCCTCGTGATCGTGCTGGTGGTCGCCGTGGTGGCGGCCACCTGGCTGGCGGTCAGCATCGGTGCCGTCCATGTCGGATTGGCGCAGTGCGGGGGCATCGTCGCCGACCACCTCGTCCCCGGGCTGGTGACGCGGACCTGGACGCCGGTCCAGGAGCAGATCGTCTGGGACTACCGGCTGCCACGCGCCGTGCTCGCTCTCCTGGTGGGGGCGGGACTGGCCGTCGTGGGCGCGGTGCTCCAAGCCCTTGTCCGTAACCCGCTCGCCGACCCCTTTCTGCTCGGCGTCTCCTCCGGAGCGTCGCTGGGCGCGGTGATCGTGTTCGTGCTGGGGACGTCGGCGCTCGGCGGACTGTCGCTGTCGGCGGCGGCGTTCGCGGGCGCGCTGGTGGCGCTCGTCCTGGTGTACGTGCTGGCGCAGCGGTCGGGGCGGCTCACTCCGGCGCGGCTGGTGCTGGCGGGGGTGGCCCTGGCGTACCTGTTCCAGGCGGTCTACAGCTTCGTGCTCCAGCAGGCCCAGAGCGGGCGGGCCGCCCAGCAGGTGCTCTTCTGGCTGCTGGGCAGCCTCGGCGGGGCACGCTGGGACATGCTGCCCATTCCCGCGATCGTGCTGGTCGCCGGCGTGGCGTACCTGCTGGCGCAGCACCGTCCTTTGAACGCGCTGGCCGCCGGTGAGGACACGGCGACCTCGCTCGGGGTGCCGGTGGCCCGGTTCCGGCTCCAGCTGTTCGTGCTGACCTCGCTGCTGGTCGGCGTACTGGTGGCGACCAGCGGGGCGATCGCCTTCGTCGGCCTGATCGTCCCGCACGCGGCCCGGCTCCTGGCCGGTGCCGACCACCGCCGGGTGCTGCCCGTCACGGCGCTGCTCGGGGCGGCGTTCCTGCAACTGGTGGACATCGCGGCCCGCACGGTCAACGCACCCCAGGAACTCGCGCTGAGCATCGTGACCGCCGTCTTCGGCGTGCCGTTCTTCCTGTGGCTGCTGCGGAGACGCGCATGAGACTCGTCCTGGACGGCCTCGCCGTCACCCTCGACGGCCGCTCGATCGTGCGCGGGGCCGACCTGGTCGTGGAGCCCGGCGAGCTGACCGGCCTGGTCGGCCCCAACGGCTCCGGCAAGTCCACCCTGATCCGCGCCGCCTACCGCGCCCTCCGCCCCGCCGCCGGGCTGATCACCGTCGGCGGCGACGACCTGGTACGGCTTCCGCCCCGCGAATCGGCCCGGCGGATCGCGGTCGTCGCCCAGGAGAACCCCGCCGAACTCGACTTCACCGTCGAGGACGTCGTCCTGATGGGCCGCACCCCGCACAAACGCCCGCTGTCCCGCACCACCGCCGAGGACCTGCACCGCTGCGCCGAATCCCTCGAACGCGTCGATCTGGGCCACGCCGCGCGACGGTCGTACGCGACCCTGTCCGGCGGGGAGAAGCAGCGGGTACTGATCGCCCGCGCCCTGGTGCAGGGCAGCCGCCTGCTGCTGCTCGACGAGCCCACCACCCACCTGGACATCCGCCACCAGCTCGACGTGCTGCACCTGGTCCGCGAGCTGGGCATCACCGCGCTGGCGGCGCTGCACGATCTCAACCAGGCCACCGAGTTCTGCGACCGGATCTACGTCATGGACGGCGGCCGCATCGTCGCCGACGCCCTCACCCCCGAGGTGATCACACGCGTGTTCGGCGTCCGCGCGGTGCCGCGCACCCAGTACGCCTTCGAACGGCTCAAGGAGGACCCGTGATCTTCCGCCTGCTCACCCCCGGCGTGCGCCGGCGGGTCGCCGGGCTGGTGGCGCTGCTGCTGACCATCACCGCCAGCTACGTCGGCCAAGGCATCCTCGTGGCCCAGGCGCTGGCCCGGGTCTTCGACGGGCGGCCGGTGACCTCGATCCTGTGGCCGCTCGCCGGGATCGCCCTGCTCCAGGTGGTCCGCAGTGTCACCCTCGCCATCCGCGAAACGGCCGCCATCCGCGTGTCCGGACTGGTCAAGGCGCGGCTGCGGAAGCAGATGATGAGCCGGTTACTGGCGCTGGGACCAGGGCACTCGGGGCGTACCGGATCAGCGCAGTCCAGCCTGGTCGACGGGATCGAAACCGCTGACGCGTACGTGGGACGTTTCCTGCCGCAGGTCGCCGCCGCCATCGTCGGCGCGCTCGCCGTCACCGCCTACCTGTTCACGATCGATCCGCTGGTCGGACTGGTCGTCCTGGCCTGCTCGATCCTGCTGCCCGTGCTGCCGCTGGTCTCCGAACACGTGGTCAGGGACCGCAACAACGCCTGGTTCCGCGCCTACAAGGGCCTGTACGCGGAGAACCTCGACGCCCTCCAGGGCATGGCCACCCTGAAGGCGTTCAACGCCAGTGGCCGGCGCGGCGCGGAACTGGCCAGGCTGGCCGGAGAGTTCTGCCGCGACTCGATCCGGCTGATGGCCGTCGTCGTCGCCTACGTCGGCGGCGTCGCCTTCGTGATCGGCCTCGGCACGGCCGTCGCCGTCGGAGCGGGCGCCCTGCGGCTGGCGGCGGGCGAACTGACGGTGACCGAGCTGCTGCTCATCCTGATGCTGACCGCCGAATGTTTCCGCCCGCTGCGCGACCTGGAGGGCGCCTACCACGCCAGCTGCAACGCCGTCCCGTCGCTGCGAGCCGTGTTCGAGGTGATCGACGCCGAGATCCAGCCCTCCGGCGGGCACACGCTCACTCCCGCGGGGCCGCCCGCGGTGAACTTCCAGGACGTCACCTTCGTCTACCGCGAGCGAGACCGTCCCGCGCTGGCGGACTTCTCGCTGGAGGTCGCCCCCGGGGAACGGGTCGCCCTGGTCGGGCGGTCCGGGGCGGGGAAGACCACCGTGGCAGCGCTGCTGCTGCGCTTCTTCGACGCCCAGCACGGCCGGATCACCATCGACGGAACCGACATCCGCGACCTGCCGCTCCCCGCCCTGCGCGCCCTGGTCTCGGTCGTCTCGCAGGACACCTACCTCTTCCACGGCACGGTCCGCCGCAATCTGGCTCTGGCCAGACCGGAGGCCACCGACGCCGAACTGGAGGCGGTAGCCCGCGCCGCCCAGGCCCACGACTTCATCGCCGCTCTTCCCCAGGGCTATGACACCGTCGTCGGCGAACGTGGCCTCAAACTCTCCGGCGGTGAACGGCAGCGCATCGCCATCGCCCGCGCCCTGCTCAAGGACGCCCCCGTCCTGATCCTCGACGAGGCCACCTCCAGCGTGGACGCCGCCAACGAAGCGGGCATCCAGCAGGCCCTCGACACCCTCACCGGCGGCCGGACCACCCTCATGATCGCCCACCGGCTCTCGACCGTACGCGACGCCGACCGGGTGATCGTGCTCGACGCCGGCCAGGTGGTCGAATCCGGCGGCCACCGGGAACTGCTGACACGGCAGGGTGTGTACGCCCGCCTGGTCGCCGCCCAGGAGGGAGCCGCGTGATCGCCTCGATCGACCTCCCCGCTCGGAAAGGCACGCGCCGATGACCTCCGTCGCCCCGCCCCTCGTCCGCCTGCGGCCGGTGCTGGCGCTGCTGGGGCCGCACCGTCCGCTGCTGCTCGCCGCAGTGTTCAGCGGCATCGCCCACCACCTGGTCGTCCTGGCCTCGGCCGGAGTGGCGGCATGGGTGGTCAGCCGGGTGATCACCGGAGGCGGCGACCTGACCGGCGGCCTGGTCGTCCTGGGCGTGCTGCTGCCATTGGTGGGGCTCACGCCGTGGCTGGAGTCCTACCTCGCCCATGTGGCCGCGTTCCGGGTACTGGCCGACGTACGAGGACGGGTCTACTCGGCTTTCGAGCGGCTGGCCCCTGGCTATCTGCTGGAGCGTCGTTCCGGCGACCTGGGCTCGGCGGCCATCTCCGACGTGGAGCAGTTGGAGTTGTGGTTCGCGCACACGCTCAGCCCTCTGGTCAGCGCGGCCACGGTGCCGCTGGCGGCGCTCACCGCGCTCGGCGTCTTCCACCCCACGCTGGCGCTGGCCCTGGCGCCCGCGCTGATCCTGCTGGCCACCGTCCCAGGCTGGCTGCGCCGCCGCGCCGAAGCCCAAGGCGCCGAACTCCGCGCCCGACTCGGCGAACTCGGCGCGGAAGCCGTCGACACCCTGCAGGGCATGCGGGAGCTGCTCACCTCCGGTGCGGCCGACCGTCAGATCGCCCGGTTCGCCGGCCAGGACACCAGACTCCTGGCCGCCAAGCTCGCGCACGGCCGCAGATCCGGCCTCGAACACGCCGTCACCAACGCCATCACCGTAGTGGGCCTCATCGCGGTCCTGCTGACCGCCGCCCTGCTCGTGACCGGCGGAGATCTCGACCCAGCCCTGTTCCCGGTCGCCGTCGTCCTGGCCGCCACCACTTTCGCCCCCGTCACCGCCGTCGTCGACGTGGCTCGCGACCTCAACCTGGTACTGGCCTCGGGCGACCGCATCATGACCATCCTGCGCACCCCCGCTCCCGTCACCGACCGCGTCACCACCGCTCCCGCTGGGCCGGACCCCCGCATCGCCTTCGACGCGGTCACCTTCTCCTACGGCCCCGGCCTGCCCGCCGCCGTCTCCCACACGTCCTTCACCATCGAACCCGGCGAGACCGTCGCACTCGTCGGCCACTCCGGCGCGGGCAAGTCCACCTGCGCCAGCCTGCTCATGCGCTTCTGGGACCCTGACTCCGGCACGATCGCCATCGGCGGCCACGACATCCGCGACTTCCCCCAGGAAGAACTCCGCCGCCTGATCACCCTGGTCCCCCAGGACGTCTACTTGTTCAACATCCCGATCCGCGACAACATCCGCCTCGGCCGCCCCGACGCCTCCGACCAGGACGTCATCGCCGCCGCCCGCGCCGCCCAGGCCGACGAGTTCATCACCGGCCTGCCCGACGGCTACGACACCGTCCCCGGCGAACTCGGCGCACGCCTCTCCGGGGGGCAGCGGCAGCGCGTCGCCATCGCCCGCGCCCTGCTCAAGGACGCCCCGATTCTCATCATGGACGAGGCCGTCTCCAACCTCGACGCCGAGAGCGAGCAGGAGGTCTCCGCGGCCATGACCCAGGCCAGGAAGAACCGCACCACACTGATCATCGCCCACCGGCTGTCCACGATCCTGACCGCCGACCGGGTGGTCATGTTGGAGAACGGCGGGGTTGTCGACTCAGGTGCGCACTCCAAGCTGCTGGCACGTTCGGAGCCGTACCGGCGGCTGCTCGCCACCCAGGTGTCCGGCTAATCAGGGTTCGATCCCGCGCCGCTGATGTGTGACCCGGCAACCGCTCGGGGCCGTGCTCTTCGCGCTCATCTCCGTGAGTACGGCGCTGCACCTGCTCGGGCGGGGCATGCACCGGCTCGGGCGGTGCGCGGTGCCCGAATGCACCGTGATCTTCGCCGACACTTCCCGTACGGGACGGCAACGCTACTGCTCCCAGCCGTGCGCCAACCGCGACGCGGTCCGCCGCCATCGCGCGAACCGGATGGTCGGCTGAGCCCCGGGACCTCAGGCCTGGGGTCCGCGGATCTCCTCGAACTCCTTCAACACGGCCTTGCGGGCCGCGTTCGAGAGCCGGTCGATGTAGAGCAGGCCGTCGAGGTGGTCGGTCTCATGCTGGAGGCAGCGGGCCAGCACTCCCGTCCCGTGGACGGTCACCGGGGCGCCCGTCACGTCGAACCCGTGGCAGGTGGCCAGGTCCGGCCGGCCGACGACCGCGCGCGGGCCGGGGATCGACAGGCAGCCCTCGTCGCCCGTATCGAGGTTGCGTTCTCCTGCCCCCGGCAGGACCAGTGTCGGGTTGACGACCACGCCCTTCTGGTGGACGTCGTCCCCGTCGGGGCAGTCATAGACGAACACGCGCAGGTCCACGCCGATCTGATTGGCCGCCAGGCCGACGCCCTTGGCTTCGTACATGCTGGCGAACATGTCCTCCACCAGGGTGGCGAGTTCCTCGTCGAAACGTTCGACCGGGCGGCACGGGGTGCGCAGCACCGGAGTACCGACGACGGTGATAGGACGTGCCATGCCGCTCATGGAGTGACCGCCTTGATCAAGGGAGCTGAAGATGGGGAGACAAATCGAGAGAAGGCAAGATACCCGCTGATACCGCGAGGGCTTCCACTCGCCCGGTGAGCGGTCGTCAAAGGTCGGTCATCCGGGCACGGACCCAAGGGACGCTGCGGCCGAGCGCTGCGGCCAGCCGGGCCAGGGTCCAGCCCTCACGACGGCGCTCATGCAGCCAGGTGCGCAGGTCGGGGGTTCCCACTCGGCGGGCCGCCGCCTGCTCGTTCAGGTGGGCACGTGCCTGCCGACCGGCGGCGGTGTTGGCTCCGGCCGGGCGGAGAGCGATCCCGTGCGTGGTGAGCAGGTCGCGCAGTACGCCCTTGCCGACGCCGAGTTCGGCGGCCAGTGGTTCGATGCCCGTGGGCCGGTCGGCGTACAGGGCGCGAAGACCGGCGGCGACGTCGGTGTGGCCTCGCCTTCCGAGGGCTTCGACGACCCGCAGTTCGGCCTGTGACCGCCGGGTGGCCCGTCCCCTCGCCAGTTCGCCGAGCATCGCCGTGGTCCGCTGGCGCTGGACTGCCGGGCGATGCCGGGTGACAACGTTCCGGACTGGGCCATCGACTGGCCGACGGACAGGTCTCCGCGCAGGCGGGGCGAGGTCTTGTAGGCGGCGCGCTGGATGCGGCGGCGGTTCTCCGAGACCTCCCGCGAGGCCAATGCCTTGGTGGCGAACAGTCCGAACTTCTGCCGGTACTCGTCGGCGGACAGGCCGTGGACACGGACATGGCCGCCCAGGGCGCGGAACCAGCGGCCGCAGAGGTGGCACAGGACTCGGTCGGCCTCCTCGTCGCGCACCAAGACGCCATAGGGGGCATAACTCATGCCGGCCCTCCCGCCAGTCCGATCCGCCTCCCATTCGCTATTGCAATCTACTCGCAATAAGGTTCGATCGCTGTCGATCGTGGACGTCCAGGTTCACGCGCCGGGCGAAGTACGCATGGGCGCGGGCGGAGACGCCGAGGTGTTCACCCAGCTTGCGGGGCGGCGGAAGGGCGGAAATTCGACCATGGCATCGATAGCGGCGTACCGCGATATGAATGCTGCTGCATACTGTTCGCAACAAGCTCAGGGAAGCCGAGGGACGCACGTGGACGACCAGCCCGAGCGGGGGCTCGTGCCGTTGTCAGTCGAGATCCTCGCGCTGCGGGTCGATGAGGCCGGGAGGTGGCGCTATCGACGGCTGGTGACCGCGCTTCGCGACGGTGAGACACCGGACGAGGCCGTGCGCCGCCACGTGGGAGTCGCGGCCGACGACCAGGCCACCGTGGTGCACTCCACGAGCTGGCGTTACCAGCCCAAAGGACGACTGGTGCTCACCTACGCCGTCTGCCCCGACCCCGACCCTCTGGCGTCGGCCGAGGAACTGACGGAGTTCCGGCTCGCGCGGGGGTCCACTCCGGCGGCTCCCAGTCCCGATGACGTGCAGGTGGAGAACGTGGCTGCCCACGCCCTGCGGCACCTGGCACATCTTCTGCACAGCGACGACGTCGTGGCGACGGCACTCAACGGGACGCCCTCGATCGTCCACGGCCTACGGCGGTTGCCCGCGGACCTGATGGTTTCAGCCCTCCGATAGGGATGTGACCCCGTTCAAGTAATGATGACGGGAAAGGCGAGCGCGTGCAGCGTCAGCCGGCTCTGCATGACCGGTCAGTTCGCGGCGCATCCGCCGGTCGATCGCGAGGTTACGGCCCAGGTCCGCGAGGCTTCACCCACGACACGGCCTCGGCGACGCCGTGTTCGCGGTGGCAGCCCGTATACCAGCGCCAAAGCGGCCCGGGTTAGGCCGCTCGCGGGAGTTCGGTGGCTCGTATCCTCGAAGGAGGGAGCCGGAGCCGGCGCTTGGATGGTGAGCCGATGAGAGCCGTCGTCTGCGACAGGTACGGCCCTCCGGAGATTCTCCGGCTCAAGGATGTCGAATCGCCGGTCCCCCGCGAGGACGAGATCCTGGTGAAGGTCCACGCCACCACGGTCACGCGCACCGATTGCGGCTTCCGCCAGGGCAAGCCGGCCGCCGGGCGTCTCGTCACCGGCCTGCGCCGGCCGAAGTGGCCGATCCTCGGCCTCGAACTCGCCGGCGAGGTGGCGGCGGCCGGTGCCGCCGTCACCGAGTTCGAGACCGGCGACGAGGTCTTCGGCATCAACCCGTGGCGTTTCGGCGCGCACGCGGAGTTCGTCTGCGTGCCGCAGAGCGCCCCCGTGGCGCGCAAACCCGCCGGCATGCCCTTCGACGAGGCCGCCGCCGTCTGCGACGGCGTGATCCTGGCACTGCTGGGCCTCAAGCATGTGGCGCTGGCCCCCGGCAAGAGCATCCTGGTGTACGGAGCCTCCGGCTCCATCGGCACCGCCGCAGTCCAGCTAGCCAGACACTACGACGCCGACGTCACCGCGGTGTGCGACACCAGAAACGTCGAAACGGTCAGATCCCTTGGCGCTCACGAGGTCGTCGACTACACCCGCGAGGACTTTACGAAGAACGGCCGAGCCTACGACGTCATCCTGGACGCGGTCGGCAGCACACGTTCAAACACTGCCGCGACTCGCTCAAGAGCGGCGGCACCTACCTGGCCACCGACCATTTCCAGAACGTCGTCCTCGCCATGTGGACCTCCCGGTTCGGCGACAAGCGGGTGGTGTTCCCGATCCCTCCCCGATACGACAAGCAGGACGTCGTGTTCCTCCGGGAGCTCATCGGGGCCGGGCGGTACCGGGCGGTCATCGACCGACGTTACCCGCTGGAGGACGCGGTCGAGGCGACGAGATACGTAGAGACGGAACAGAAGACCGGCAACGTCGTTCTGGTCGTCGCATGATGTTCGACGATATTGGTGTGCCTGCCTCGCCGTGACAAACGCCTTCTCTTCATCGGGCTGTGGCGATCAGGACAAGCCCATCTCCCGCATGGAGCCATGATCCCGACCTGTCCCGCGATCAGAGCCTGATCTCCATCGACTTGGCCCGAGGCCACCCTTTCGTATCGGACGCGAGCGTACGGGGTCATCGACGAACTGGAAGGTGGTGTCGGCGGTGACTGGGAGCGCCCTGGTACGGACGATCAGGGTCCTGGTGGCGGTGCGGTAGGTCCATCCGGGAGCCCTCGTGCGGGCCGGGATCGCGGTTCCGTTGACCTTGACCTGGGTGGGCCGGTTCACGTCGCGGAAGCGGGCGGTCCAGGAGCGGGTGGTCACCGCGCCGGGGAAGGTGCCCTGGCGGGCGGCGACCCGCAACAGGTGCGTCCCCGTGTCGAAGGTCAACGCGGTGGTGGCCGACTCTCCCGAGTGGTGGCCGGGGCCCTCGCCCTCGTCCTCGTAAAGCGACAGGCTTCCGTCGCCGCCGGTGGCCACGTCGAGCGTGACCTGGTCGAGCGGCTTCTGCTCCGCCGAGTCGACGTAGTCGGTTCTTGTCGGCAGGATGCCGCCCGCGCGGAGGAATATCGGCATGGTTGACAGGTCGGTGGTCACTCTGGCTGTGGCAGGTCCGGTGTGGGTCGCGCCGGTGAAGTAGTCGGTCCAGGTGCCCGGCGGGAACCACACCTTCGTGGTCACCTTGCCGGTGCCAGGGGTCGTCACCGGTGCGACCAGGACATCGTCGCCGTAGAGGTACTGGGTCCTGTAGCGGTAGGCCTTCTCGTGTTCGGGATAGTTGAGGTACATGCCGCGGGTGATCGGCAGTCCGGTATCGACCGCCTGGCGGGCCAGCGTGTAGGTGTAGGGGATCAGCGCCTCGCGCAGGCGCAGGAATTTCTGCGCGGACCGCTGGGCTACGCCCGGGTACTCCCAGGGCAGCCGGTCGCCGTGGTTGGAGTGCAGGCGCAGGATCGGCTGGAACGTACCGAACTGCACCCAGCGGGCGTAGAGGTCGTCGGGCAGGTGCTTGGGTGCGGCGTAGAAGCCGCCGATGTCATGCGAGACGTACGGCATGCCGATGTTGCCCTCCAGGTGGGTGTAGGCCGCCTCGAAGGCAAGGACGTCCCAGTTGGGATTCGTGTCGCCGGTGAAGTGAACGGTGTAGCGGTGCTCGGCCCACGGACCGGCGGGGTAGACCCGCATACCGCCGTAGCCGCCCCCGGCCCGGGAGAACGCGAATCCGCGCAGGCCGCGTTCCCGGTCCCGGAGGGCGTACCTGGAGTTGATCCAGGTGTCGGGGGTCACGCCCGGTGCGCTCACCCTGCTCGGGTCACAGCACCAGTCGAGCCACATCAGCCGAATCCCCAGGTCCTCCATGGGTTTGTGCAGGTCGAAGTACGCTTTGAGTTGTTTCGGGTCGCTCCAGTCGAAGACCCTGCACCCCGGCTGCCGGGGGCAGTCGCCCGCCGGTAGATCTCCACCGCCGATGGCCTTGATCCGGGCGTTCTTCGGATCGGCGGGGGAGATGCTGGGGTGGATGTTCAACGCCACCCGCAACCCCTGCCCCCTGGCCCAGTTGAGGAAGCTCCGCGGGTCGGGGAAGAGCGCAGGGTTCCAGTTCCAGCCGTTCCAGGTGCTGGGCGCCTTCCAGTCGGTGTCCACGACCAGCATGTCCAGCGGCACCCGGTTGGCCCGGAACCTGGGTAGCAGGTCGTCGCGGTAGTCGGACTCCCGGTAGGGGTAGTAGCGGGAGAACCAGATGCCGAAGGCCCATCGCGGCAGCATCACCGCCGGTCCGGTGAGATCGCGCAGGTCCTTCAGCCCTCGGCGGTAGTCGTGTCCGTAGCCGAAGAGGTACCCGTCCTGGTACGGCCGGCCGCCGTGCCCCGGCCGCTGTGTGATCGTGCCGTCGGGGTTGAGGATGGCCGTCGAACTATCGTCCAGCAGGTACCAGCCGTCCCTGGTGAGGAGGCCCTCGTTGAGCGCCACCGACGCGCTCAGCTTGTCCAGCGAGCGCCGCCAGCCGCCTAGATTGACGGCTGAGGAGGCGCCGAACGATGGGCGTGCGGTCACCTTCCGTGCCCCGGCCATCAGGTCGACGGACAGGTTCGCCGGCGTGAACGGCCCCGAATCGCGCCGATAGCGCATGGTCAGCCGGTCGGTACGGATGATACGGGTGCCGTTCTTGACCGTGGTGGTGAACGCTCGCGGCTCCGTCGCGCGGGCGACCGCGTTGAAGGTGGGCCGGTCCTCGAAGACGCCGTCGCCGGCGTACTCGACGCGTATCAGGGTGGGGGACAGGACGGTGAACCGGGCGTTGCCGTCCACCACGGGCCCGGCGGCGGGAGTGGGTGGCCCGCCCCCGACGACGAGCGGGATCAGCAACCCGCTCGCGGGCAGCAGGCGAAGCGGCGCGGGAAGGCGGGATGGACAGGTCAACACGCACTCCTGGAACGAGACCTCGGCTGCGAAAAGAGAGTTCCGTTCGTGGTGCTACCCGGATCACCGTCAAGAGATGATCACACGACACCGATGGAGCGCCCGGCGGCTACCCGTCGATCAGTTACGGCAGCTGTAGATCGTTGATTTCGTTCGCGAGAACGGGAGTCAGATGTTCGCCCCTTTCGGCGCCACCTCGCCGGCCCGTACCCGCTCAAATGCTTGTGAGAACGAGCGCCACTTGTTGACTATGGCTGAGACGGCGAAGCTCACAACAGCGCGCGGTCACTTTCCGTAAATATCGGCGGCGATAACGAACGATGGGACGATGCGTACTTCTGCCGATGATTAGATCTCCTGCCCATGTGGAGGGCGTGTTGTTGGGACGTTACGGACGTGGCTGTCCTTGATCCCCATGAGGGGGTGGTATGTCGGCCTCGGCGTGTCAGCCGCGGGGCAGTGTCCGGCCGTCGGGCAGTGTCCGGCCGCTCAGGAGTGCCACCAGAGAGCCGCTGTCGGCGCGAATGAGCCGGCCGTTTCCCCAGCTCCAATCGGTGTCGGCAGCTTCGAGCCGGACACCGGTCAGGTCGACCCCGAACCAGGTGCCGTTACTGGCGGTGAGCTGGTCGAGGACGGCGGTGACAGCCTCTGCCGGTGCGACTGCGGGCCGGTCGAGTGCGATCGTCACATCCAGAGAGTGAATGACGGCATGGCTGAGTGCACCGGCTGCACCGCCGCCCGGCGGCTGCCACGCGTGCAGTCTCGGCGATCGGAGCTGGTCGAGAAGGTCGGCGACGGGCAGCGAAGCGTCCCGCGTGGCCACGGTGTCGGAAAGTACGGTGAAGTCGCCGTCGGCCGCCGCCATCTCGGCCCCGAACTGTTCGGGGGTCAGCCGCACCGGCATCGTCACGTGTGCGATCACATGGCGCACCGGCCACTTCTCGCATAGTGACGGGGCGTCCCAAGTGTCGGCGGTCATGGCGGTGAGGAGATTGGCGAGCCCTTTGTAGGTTTGCGCTACCTGGTGCTGCATGTCGGTCACGTTCGGCCTCCTTGTACGAGGTGAGCGAGGCGCTCCTCGAACTTGTCGAGGGAGGTGAGGAAGCCGGCGCGGGCCTCGGGTGTGCGCATCGGCTCGGGCACGTTCCGCTGATGGATGACGACTGCGGTTCTGCCGTCGCCGAGGTCGTCGAGCGTGCTGATGGTGTGCATCCCGGTCGCCTGCTCCACCCAGGCGAGCCGCTCGGGCGGGACGACCTCGATGAAGGTGGCGACCATCCGGTGGCTGCCATGCTCGCCGAGCATCAGGGTCTCGAAGCGGCCACCGGGGTAGAGTTCGACGACGATGCCGTCGATCGGCGTGTCCATGCCGCTCGGGCCCCAGAAATGCGTGAGTTCGGCGGGCTCGGTGAGACACCGCCACACCAGCTCGCGCGGCGCGCGGAAGACTCGCCGGTAGACAAGTTCATCGCCGTTCACTGGTTCTCGTGCTCCTGCAAGCGGGCGAGACGTGTCTCCAGCCGGTCCATTCGGTCTGACCATGTGCGCCGGCTCTCCTCGATCCAGGAGAGCGCGGCCTCAAGCGCCGCGGGCTCGAGCCGACATGGCCGGGTTTGCCGGTGCCGTCCTTGGCTGATCAGGCCGGACCGCTCGAGCACCCGGATGTGCTGCGAAACAGCCTGCATGCTCATGGTGTATGGCTCCGCCAACTCCTTGACCGTCGCCTGACCCCTGCTCAACCGGACCACGATGTCTCGCCTGGTGCGGTCGCTGAGCGCGGTGAACAGAGCATCGAGCTGCTGATCTTCGATGGTAGTTTCCATGACAGCCTAATCAAGCATTTGCTTTATCAAGTGTCAACTGGAGGAACTCACGCACCGTCTTGGGCTGGGGCTGCGGCTCACGACAACACCGGCTCATGCCGCAGACAACGCGCGCTGGACCCTTGGCGGCTCGTCACCATGCGTAAGCGAGAAGCTCGATCATCGGCAGGCGGTAGCCAACGCAACCAAGGTGGCGCCGAAACTCACGAACAACGGGATCGACGGGATCTCGCTGGTACCCGAGCTCAGCCACATCTGGCGCTGTAAGTGACGAACAAAGCCAGATCGTCAAGTGTTGCGGCAAAGGTCATGTGATGGAGGCCGCCGTGACCTCGTTCCATCGCCGATGGCAGGTCGCTGCCTGATATTGATGGCGGCGCCGCCACACGGACCAGCGCAGGGCATGTTCGGGATCGATGTCTTGCCGAGGGCGGGGGAGCGTGAATTGGCGGAGGAGTTTCACCAGTTCACGGCAGCTCACGGGAACGAATTCGACCTGCGCGCTCTGGGTGGTGCCGCTGCGTTCCAGGCTGGTCGTGATGGCCAGCAGCGCGTAGGCGATCATGCTGATCAGGCTCCACCGGTGCCAGGAGGTCCAGCTGGTGACCTGTCCCTGGTCCAGCCCGGCCAGGCCCTTGGCGGCTTGGAAGTCCTCCTCGATCCGCCATCTGCGACACACCACGCTCACCAGTTCGTGGAGCGGTCGGGGCGTGGCTGACCAGCACCGATAGAACGACAGGGTGCCGGTGTAGCGGTGGCGGCGGACCAAGAGGGTGCTCTGCCCGGCCTGGTGCCGGTTGGGGGTGCCATCGGCGAACACGTCGATCATCGCCCAGTCGTAGTGGCGGTCGCCTTTGGTGCCGCTACCGGTCCGCAGGCGCTGCCAGGACCGGGCGGGCAAGCGTTTGACCAGGTCGATGACGGTGGAGGTGCTGGCCGGAGTGGTCACCCGATGGTCGGTCTTGACGGCGATCACATAGCGGTAGGCCACGTGGCGGATCGCCGTGCGTGTTTCCCGGCCGCCGTAGAACTCATCGGCGGCGACCCAGGCGTCGGTGACGCCGTCTTCGGGCAGGCGGGCGAGCATGTCGATGGCGAGTTGGGGCTTGCTGGCGAACATCACCTCCTCGCGGACCCCGGCCAGCTCACGGCGTTCCTCATCGGCCGCCCACGCGCTGGGCAGGAACAGACGCCGATCGATCAGCGTGTGCCCGGTCGGGGTGGCGTACGACAGATGCACGGCCACCTGGCACAGGCCGACCCCGCCCAGCGCGCCCGAGTACTGGCGGGCCGCTCCGACGGCGTCGGTGGAGGATTTCTCATCGCCGGTCTCGTCCACGACGAGCACCACATTCAGGTCGCCGAGCCGGTCGACCGCCCAGGTGGCGACCCGGTCGCGGACGGCGTCGTCATTCCAGCGGGCCCCAGACAAGAAGTGTTGCAGCACGTGCGGGCCGCGGTGCCCGATCGCCTCGCCCAGGTCCAGCAGTTGGCCGTCTCCTCGACCGTCAGCATCGCTTCGATCATGTGTCGGCAGGTCAGCCGGGTTTCCGGCGTGGGAAGCAGACAGCGAGCCGGTCCATCAGCTCTTCGAAGCAGACTGGCCAGTGTTCGTGCGCTACGGTGACCGGTACGGCCACCGTATCTGGATTTGTTCTCACAAACGATCATGATGCTGGTGGCCGTTCTCATGCCCACAAGCACCCCCGCGATCGCCACAGCCTCAAGATCCCGATCTACAGCTGCCATATCAGTAGAAGGGGTTACACCACCATTGTGGGGTTACCGGAGAACTAGCCGGACTCGGCGACGCGTCGGTGGGAGTCCCTGCCGTCTACGCGTGTAGGTCCACCGTCATTTCACCAGGCTGGCGTGCCAGCGCAGCAGTGTGCCGGGCGATGAGCACACCCCGGTGGTGAGCCGCCTACCGTGATCGTGTCCACGAACAGGTCATCCCAGCTCAGAACCTATGGCCGAGATTTCGGCACGCACAGGCGGCGGTCCTACCCGCCTGGAACAGAGCACCGATGTGGGTACGGCTTCACCGAAACAACTGGATAAGATCGGCAACCACCTTTTCTCCGCGATTAAGCGGTCTGGCCCCATTTTGGGGTCGATAGGCCGGAGCAGTCTCCTGCTATTGGTCAAGTTCCTTTTCGGCGAGATGGACATCCGCCATTCCAGGATCGGCGATCAGGTTTCGCGCCTGCTGTGTAACCCATTCCCCGTCGGATGTGCGGTCACGTCGGCGATACGCGGGTGGCGGGTCCCGTGTTTGACAAGATCAGGACGTAGATCCGCCGGAGCAGAATCCTGATTCTCGTGCGGGACACCTTCCTGACGCAGCCATTCCAGCCTGCCTTCAGCCCCGTTGCAGCACGCCCTGCCAGCCTGACGGCGTTTCCCCGATACGCGACACCGCCCGTTCCGACGGCGCTGCCTGAACGACTGGAAGGAACAGCATGAACTCGATATCCAACCCGGCCTCGGGCGTGAAACGCCTGGGCAGAGTACTCGCTGGACTCTGCATCATGGTGCCGGTCATGACGGCCGTGATAGGAGTGACGGCGACGCCAGCCGCCGCCGCCACCTACACCGTCTGCAGACTTTCCCCAGGTAGCACGTCCGTGGAGCGGCTGACCCCCGGAGGCTCCGCCTGGTTGCACATCGGCGGCCCGGCCAGGCGCCTGTATGGCGGGGGCTTCGGCTTGTTCGCCATGAATTTCCGCGGCAGCGAGATCCACCGCTACGACTACTCAGACAGCACCTGGGACCGCATCGGCGGCGTCGGCTCCTTCTGGACCGTCACCAATGACGCCATCTACGGCGTCACCTGGAACCTCAGTGGCGTCTACAAGTGGAACGGCACCGGCACCGACTGGACGCAGATCGGCGGCCCCGTCAACCGGATCTACGGCGGCGGCTTCGGCCTGTTCGCCACGACCCCTGACGGCAGCGAGATCGTCCGCTACCTCGGCTCACCCGGCAGCTGGCAAAGCATCGGCGGCCCCGGAGCCACCTGGAGCGTCACCAACGACGCCATCTACGGCCTCTCCTCCGATCGCAGTGGCGTCTACAAGTGGGACGGCACCGGCACCGACTGGACACAGATCGGCGGCCCGGCCGGAAATCTGTACGGCGGCGGCTTCGGCCTCTTCGCCACGTCTCCCAACGGCAACGAGATCGCCCGCTATCTCGGCTCGCCCTTCAACTGGCAGGGCGTCGGTACGGCCGGCTGGGAGTGGGCTGTCACCGACTATGACATCTACGGCCTGTCCCCGGACCGCAGCGGCATCTACAGGTGGAACAAGTCTGGCGACTCCTGGACCCAGGTCGGCGGCCCAGCCGCCCAGATCGTTCCCTGCCCCTGACCGAACGCCGTACCAGCCGGGTCGCCGCGTGTGGGGTGCGACAAGTCGAATTGGACGCTGACCTGCGGTCCGACATCCGAGCCCACCGGGCGGTGGCGGCTGTCATAGGCGGGTGGCGCAGCGCGTTGGCGCGGTCAGGCCCATTTCGGCGGTGCAGCGGCGAGCAATCTGTCCCCGCACCATCAAAAGGACGGCAGGCACGTCTCCTTCCGGGGGAGAAGTCGTGCCTGCTCCGGCCGAGTCCGCACCGGTCAAGCCGCCGGTGGTTCGCTGCTGCACGTGTATTCGAACTTGGGCGTCAGCCCGAGGATTGAGCCCGCCGGTGTCATCCAACTTATCTGGATGCTGCCCCTGACGACGGCCGGCGGGTTGGTGACGGTGAGCCACACCTGCGTGGCGTCATAGGTCGTGTCACGCGTGTTGACCACGTGCCGAGCGCCGGAACTGCAGGAGATGGTGCTCGTCCGAGTGATCCCGTCGGCCGCCGTACCAAGGTAAGTCGTACGGGTGACGCTTGCTGCGGCAGCGGGGGTTGCCGTCCCCAGCAGTCCGGCCAGAGCGGCACTGGCCGCCACGGCGATTCCGATTGATCGCATTTCGTATATCTCCTTTGGAAGGACCTGATGTCCGGGGGCCACGACAGGCCGTTCAACGCAACGGGGTCAACTCTCGGGCCGTCGAGCGAGGGCCGGTATCCCTTGGCTGCGGTGCTTCGGGTAAGGAGACTCCCCCCGATTGAGGGGGGGTGCCGAAAAGATCCGGGGATTACCATCCTTGACATGACCGGGAGCGCGATCGCTCATCGCCTGGTGGCGTCGATCCAGCGTGTGGACGCGCGCTGCGCGACCGTGGAGGAGTTTCTGACCGCGGTCAGCGGCGAAGTGCGCAAGGTCGTTCCGTTCGACGGGAGCATGTGGTTCGGTGTCGATCCCTCGACACTCCTCGCAGCCGCCCCGGCGCGACTCGAACACATGGACCCGTCGTTCTGCCGGTCGTTCTGGCACGGCGAGTTCCACGACAACGACGTGCTGCGCTTCCGCGATCTGGCGCGGCAGCCGGATCCGGCCGGGTCGCTGCGGACCGCCACCGACGGCAAGCCGTTGCGCAGCCCGCGTTACCGTGACTTCCTGCGACCGCAGGGATACGACGACGAGGTGCGAGTCGCCTTCCGCACGGGCACCACGACGTGGGCGGTCGCCGGTTTGTACCGGGAGAAGGGACGCCGGGCCTTCGACGCGGACGAGTTGAAGCTTCTCGGGTCCATCTCCCACGCCGTCGGTGTCGCGCTGCGCACGCGGAACGTGCTGCACTCGCCCTCGGCCCGGGCGATCGAGGCGCTCCGGGCGCCCGGTGTGCTGCTCTTCGACGCCAAGGGCATGCTCATGTCGGCCAACCTCCACGCCAGGGCCTGGCTGCGCGAGGTCTACGGCCCGGACCTCGTCGAGGAGTCGTGGACGTCCGTGCTGTCGGAGCGCTCGACGTCACCCGCTCTCCGCTCGTACCCGGCGATGTGGGAGCGGGTGTCGCAGGTGCTGATGTTGCAGGCGCTGGTGTCGCAGGCGCAGGCGGTGGCGCTGGGCTACGAGGACGGGCCCGCGCGACTTCGCTGCAGGAGCCATGATGGTCGGTGGGTCGTGCTTCACGCCTCCTGCATGGACGAGACCGATCCGGACAGTCCGACCGCCGTGGTGATCGAGCCGGCGCAGAGCGCGGAAGTCGCACCGATCATCGTGGAAGCCTACGGTCTGACCCCCCGGGAACGGGAGGTTCTGCGGAGCATCGCCTGCGGCCTGTCGACGCCGGAGATCGCCGCGGAGCTTGTCCTGTCCGCTCATACCGTGCGCGACTACATCAAGTCCGTCTTCGAGAAGGTCGGCGTGAGCAGCCGCGGTGAGCTGACCGCGAAGCTCTTCGCCGAGCACTACTCCGACGCCCTGCACGTCTCTCTCGTACACGTCTGAGCCCGGGGCCGCGCCGCTCCCCAGCCCGGGAACTGCGCGCCTGCGAAAATCTCACCCTGCCCGCGACTACGTCCTGTAACGGTAGAGGATCCGGCCGCGGGTGAGGTCGTACGGGCTGAGTTCCACGAGCACGCGGTCATACGGCAAGATCTTGATGTAGTTCTTCCGTATCTTCCCGCTGATGTGCGCCAGCACCTTGTGCCCGTTCTGGAGCTCCACTTTGAAGGTGGCGTTGCGCAGGCACTCGATGACGGTGCCCTCGACTTCGATGCCGTCTGTTGTTCTTGCCATATTCTCTGACTTCTCCGGTCGGTGACTGTGAGGTCGGTGAGGTAACGAATTCCGTTGAGCGATCGCTGGTCGCTCATCAGGTCGGCCTATGCCGCTCATGCTTGGGCCGTCAGCGGAGCACCAACTCCAGGTTGCTGCTCGCACGCCGGGCGCCGATGCCTTCGAACAGCGCCGTGGCCGCTCCGTTGGATTCGTTCACTTCGGCCCATGCCGCATCGATCCCGCGGTGGTGCAGCGAACCCAGCACGTGGGCGAGCAGCGCTCGAGCGATCCCGCGGCGGTGCCGGCCGGACCGGACTGCGATCAGCCCGATCCGTGGCTGCCGCACCGGCACCACCCGGACCAGTCCCACGTATTCATCGGACTGTGCTGCCACCGTGTACTTCGACGGGTCCAGCAGGGTAGCGCCGCCCGGGCGGGGCAGCACCTCAGCCGGCATCTCTCGCCATCCGACCGTGGCCTCGACTTCGTCGCGAATCACGCGATGCAACTCGCGCAGCGGGCTCTCGTCCGCCTCGCCGACGGCCACTATCGTCACGCCCGACGGCGGTAGCGCCGAGCCGAGTCCCGTAGCCCGCGGGTCGGTGGGCACGAGGTACTCCCACTCACGGCGTCGGATCGTGAAGCCGGCTCGCTCCCAGTCGCACGTCAAGTCGAGGTCGGCTTCGTCGACCACCGTGTACAACGGCTTCGGCAGGTCCGCCAGCATGGCATCGGCGAGCTGGTCGAAGACCGCGCCATGCCATGCGTCGATGCTGAGGAAGATCCGCCCGTCGGGCCTGCGCGAAGCGTCGCCGCGGCCGACCACCCGGTCGTCCTCCACGGCGTGCCATTGCGTCTCCGCGACCTGCGTGATCACTACGGCAGGCTGGCCCATGGGCGAGGTGAAATGCACAGAATTCATAGGTTGTTGCCTTTCGGGATTGCCTTGTCGAGGCGCTCCCGGCGACACCTACGTCAATCGCCCGACCGTGACGACGAGGGAGAGCACCCACATCGATACAGCGTTCATGGGTCTCACCTCCTCGTGTGATGTCACGGCCTCCCGTACGCTATCGGCCCTAACGCCGTCCCGTCCAACTCTTTTCCGCCGTCCAGGAGGCGAGGTGTGATCATTCCGGGTGGCGTGCGCGGAGCCAGGCTGCCGCCCTGCGCGCTGATGCGCGGGACAGCCACGCGTCCTGGACCACCTCGGCCAGCCCGTTCCGGGTGAGCTCACCGATCCGACTGGCCCGCAGCAGCACAGACGGGTGACCGTCGAAGTGCGCGGTGGTGAAGAACGGCGACGCCTCGTCCTGAATCAGTGCCTGCTTGTCCGCCTCGGACTCAACCCAGAAGACGATCACATCCGCGTAGCGCTCCCCGGTGTCGGGGTCGACCGCGTCCGGTCGTGGGTTGCGGAAGAAGACGAACGACTTCCTGCCCACTTGGTAGACCGGATTGTCACCGGGCCCGTACTCGACGGTGACGTGTGGCATGGCCAGAGCCAGCTCGTGCACGTCCTCGACGCGGGCCGGCCGGCTTCCGTCATCGTCGGACACAGTCTCAGCGTAGGCGGCTCCCGGTGGAACGTCCGGCCATGCCGCGAGCTGGGCGGTCGGTCGGCGGGTCGGCACTGCTCTTCCCTGTGGGCCGCCCACGTTCACCTCCGCGCCCGACCTAACACAAACGACCGCGTTACGGCCCCAGCGTCCGCTCTATCCGTGGGGCAATTGTCTTCACGCGGGGTTCGCCCGCCGTCTTCGGTCAGCCAACTCGGGTGAGGCCGTCGATTGCGGTGACGTCTTCGGGTGTGAGGTCGAATCCTTGCAGGTCGAAGTTGGTGGCGACGCGTTCCCGGCGGGAGGACCTGGGCAGGATCACGATGTCATGTTCCAGATGCCAGCGGAGGACGACCTGGGCCGGAGTGACTCCGTGCCTTTGGGCGATCTCGGTGAGAACCGGGTTGCGCAGGTCGGTGTTCTTGAGGCCGCTGTAGCCCTCGACGACTACCCCTCGGCGGCGGTGCTCCTCCAGCAGGGCCGAGTCGTGCTGCGCCGGGCTCCACGGAATCTGGTTGACCGCCGGCTGCCGTCCGGTGGCCTTGGTCAGCAGGTCGATCTGTGCCGGGCTGTAGTTGCTGACCCCGACGTTGCGGGCCAGTCCGGCGTCCTTGGCGGACAACAGTTCCCGCCACGTCGAGACGAGCTCGTCCTGGTCCGTCGGCCAGTGGATCAGCCAGAGATCCACGTAGCCGGTGTCGAGCAGCCGAAGACTCGACTCCAGGGTACGACGGGCATGCCGCGCGTCCCGCGGGGGAAGCTTGGTGGTGACGAAGACCTGCTCCCGGTCCAAGCCACTGTCTTTCACGGCTCTGCCGACGGCCGACTCGTTCTGGTACAAGGTCGCGGTGTCGACATGTCGGTACCCGATCTCAAGCGCCGCACGCACCGACTCGTACGCCTCCTTGGGCCGCAGCTGCCAGGTCCCAAAACCGATCAACGGCAGCGCAGTGCCATCAGGGAGGTTCACAGTCTTAGCCATGCGTAGCATTCTGCCCCAACACTGCGGGTACCGCTTATATCCGTCCAGTTCAAGCGGCATGGTGAGACTCCCCGACGCGTGACGGCAGGTAGTCCTGGCCGAGGGTGGCCTGCAGGGAGAAGGGCACCGACAGGCTGACCGAGGTGAGGGCGGCGAAGCAGAAGAGCGCCGGTCCCGGAACGAACACCACTCCCGCCACGGCGCCGATCGCGATCAGGTACGACCAGCGGGACACCGCGATCCGGCCCCGGCGCCCGGCCAGAGCGCCGCTGAGGACAGTACCGGCGGCGCCAGTGACCGCACGCTGAGCCGGCTGTTCCACCGCGACCTGGGAATGACCTTCCCCCAATGGCGCACCCAGGCGCGGCTGCAGCACGCTCTGGTCCTGCTGGCGGAAGGGCAGCCGGTGACGGCGGTGGTCCACCGGTGCGGGTGGTCGTCGGCCAGCACGTTCATTGACGTCTTCCGCCGCACGTTCGGCCACACCCCGGCCGCGAACCCGGACGGCCGTCCTCGCTCGTGAAGTTGCCGAGCGAACTGAACCGCTCCGGGTCTGATAGATGTTCGCCTAGCTCGGGGCCGGGGGGAGTTCCCGCATGCGTCAGCCCCGGCATGACTCGTCCTCCGAGCGGGTTTGTCAGCTCGATCACGGGAACGTCGGCGATGACCTGGAGGGCCGTCGGGGTGTGCACCGCAGTTCGACGAGGTCGTCTTGCCGGTGCCATGTGCACCGGCAGTCCCGATCCGCGGTACCTTACGCCTTATCTGCGGCGCTGCGGGGCGCTGAACACGTCGCTGAGGTCGTCGACCTTCAGGCCCGGTCCCGGGCTTGCCCTGGGTGCGGTGATGGTCATCGGCTTCTCCCAGTAGCGGTACTGGGTGGCGTAGTGGGCTCGCAGGATCCGATCCTGGCCGAGGCCCGGGACCTCGGGGCGCGGGTGCGCGTAGAAGCGCCAGCCGACCCGGTAGGGCAACCCGCGGTCGTCGTACATGTACGTCCAGGTCACCTCGGACGTGCCGGGAGCCGAGGTGCCGGCCACTTCGCGGAAGGTCGGGGAGACGCGGGCGAGCTCGTTGAGGGTGATCGTCCCAGTCAGGGTGTAGATGCGCTGCTTACGGCCTGTGGTGCGGTCTTTGTACCAGCTCGACACGGTCTGGCGGCTCTTCGTGGCCAGCAGTTTGCGCATCGTGGCCGGTTTGAGCACGTTCACGAACTGGTCGCCGAACGCGGCGGCGGCGCCGCTGGCCTTGCCGGTACGGATCCAGGATTTCGCCTTGGGCGCGAGCTGGTACTGCCAGCCGTTCGTGCTGACCGCGCGCAGCGTGCCCTCCGTCTTGAGTACCCCGGCGAAGTAGGGATCCTTGGGCGCAGCCTCCTCCATCAGGAACCGGGAGCCGATCTTCACCTTCCCGACGTGTTCCGAGGCGACCACCCCGGACCGCCCCAGTTTGACCTTGCCGGTGCCGCTCAACGCCATGCCGGCCTGCCAGGAGAGCCACTGACCGGTGTCGAGCCGCTTCGTCCGCGTCAGATCGGTGGAGACGGACCCGTAGAACTCGGTCGTCGCCCCCGCTCCCCGGGCGAGCAGCGAACGCAGCGCCGCCATCGGATCAGGCGCGGCGGCCTGGGCGTGGGCGGCGGCGGGAGCGGCGGGCAGGAGGACCAGGGCGATGATGAGGGGGCGCATGCCGTCCGTTTCACGGTGAGGGGAACGATCTTTCGATCCGGTGAATGTAGCGCACGCCACCGACATGATCCTCAGTCATGAACGATCGGCGCCATTGGATCGGCATGCCGGGAATCGAGGCCGAACTGCCGGATGTCTCCGCTTGGACGGAGGTCCGGACCGTCACCATAGGCCTGGTACGGCCCACCCACGGTGACCCCAACCACTCCGTCCCGCCGGTTGTCTGACCGTGCCACACCCAGGCTAATCGGGCATAACAGACATAAGGTTGCAAGCGTGACCAGTGACAGACCGCTCGGCGAGTTCCTCCGTGCTCGGCGCGAGATCACCACACCTGCCCAGGTCAAACTGCTGAACGTCGGAGTACGCCGGACCCCGGGACTCCGACGGGAGGAGGTCGCGATGCTGGCGGGAATCAGTACGGACTACTACACCCGTCTCGAACAGGGCCGCGAACGCCGCCCCTCCGACCGAGTGATCGGCGCCCTGGCGGACGTGTTCGGCCTCGGCGCCGACGCCACCGCCCACCTGTACGCGCTGGCCCACTCCGACATCCCCGTCCACCGGGCGCAGCGCGCTCCTGCCGGCACCGCGCCCTGGGTCAGCCCGCACCTGGTCCGCCTGATGGGCAGCTGGGACACGGTCCCGGCCTTCGTGATGAACCCGTTCATGGACGTGCTGGCCGTCAACCCGCTGGCCGCGGCCTTCTTCGAGAAGTGCACGAGCCACGAGCTGGAGGTGGGCGACAACATGCTCCGCCTGCTCTTCCTCAATCCGATCGAGCGCGGGTTCTACCGCGACTGGGAGAACGCCGCCCGGGTCCGGGTCGCCCACCTTCGCGCGACCGCCGGCCGGGACCTGGACGACCCCCGCCTGACCGAGCTGGTCGAGGAACTGTCCGACCAGAGTGAGGACTTCTGCCGCGTGTTGGCCCGGCATGACGTGTGGGTGGCCGCCAACGACACCTTGCGCCTCTGCCACGCGACCGTCGGGGATCTCACCCTCAGCTGCGACATATTCGGCGTCGTGCGCTCGCCCGGCCAGCAGCTGGTCATTCTCCATGCCGCCCCCGGCACCGCGTCCGCGCGGGGGCTCGCCGCGCTCTGCCGGGAAGCCGCCCAGCGTGGCCGGGACGCCGGCCTGCGCACGGGCGCCTGACCGACAGGTGAACGGCATGCTGCGGCAACCGTCGTTCAAGGCCGGTTTCGCCTGTCGGAGAAGGCCGGGGGCGGGACGACCGTTCATGCTCCTTCGCCAGACGTGTCTGGCTGTCACGGACGCCTTCGCCGTGCTGCGGATGTTGCCGATGAGCGATCGGGATAGAGATCAGATCGCCGTTTGGAGCGACACCCGGGCGGGGAACCGGTGAGGTTCGCTGCCCATTACCAGTGCATGTTCCTCTGGGCAGACAGCGCTTGTCCCTGGCCGGAGCACCTGATGCTCGACCATGACGCGGACCCTCGCGGCCCTGGGGGTCAGGGTGCGGTGCGTTGCTGGCGGCGGCGTACGACGGTGAACAGGACGGCGAAGATCAGGCCTACGACCAATGCGGTGATGGCGGAGCGGAGGAGGGAATGTTCGGGGAAGAGCAGGACGGAGACGATGAAGTAGACGACGGTGAAGTGGATGGCGTTGAGCCAGGGGTGGCGGCGGTACTGGGTTTCGGCCCATTCGCCCCAGGCGAGGATGGGCAGGAACATCGCGCCGAACACGATGCCCGCGACGATGCCCGGGATGATTCCGCGCTGGTGGGTCATGGCCGACGAGATGATCGCGGTGCCGAGCAGGCTCATGACGCCGTAGACGACGAGCCGGCTCCGGTCTGCTGGTGCCACGGGGAACTCCTTTCAAGGCGTTATGCCTAGAAGGCGTTCCATCCCGTTCCATTTCCGACGAGTTCAGTTCCGACAAGGCGAGGTCCGGGCTGTCACCGGCCCGGACCTCGCCGCCAGGGAATCAGCTGACGATACGGAAGGTGGCGTCCGCCCTGGCCGTAGCCGTAGAGACGGGATCCAGGCGGAGCAAGTAGTTCGAATGGCGGATATACCGATCCGGCACGTTGTACGACTGGAACGACGCCGCCGAGGAGTCCGCCAGCCCGGCAACCCGCCGGAATGTCGCATCTCCACGGAACGTCGCGCTGCCGTCGTTGCGAGCCAGCACGAAGTCGTAGTTGGAGTGCCGCAGGAAATACCCCGGGAAGTTCGACGACTCGAACGACACCCCCGACGAGTCGGCGAGGCCGGGGACGAGACGCCACTGCGAGTCGGCCAGCGGGCTCACGTTCGGGTCGATCCGGGCGTCGTAGTCGGCGTGCCGGACGAACCGTTCGGGGAAGTTGAACGACTGGAGCCGCTGCAGGGAGACGGCGGGCCCGGCCGGCTCCCCGGCGGGAGGCGTGAGCAGGGTCCCCGTGGAGACCGGAACGCCCAGGTTGGGCGTCCCGTCCGCGTTCCAGGTGATCTTCTGGATCCGGGTCGTACGGGTCGCCCCGCAGCCCTGGGAGGCGGAGGAGTTGGCGTGGTACACGATCCAGTCCTCGGTCCCGTCAGGGGATTTGAAGAACCCGTGGTGCGCCGGCCCGTACACGCTCGCGGCGTCGTTGCGCTGGAAGATCGGCGTGGACTTCTTCGTCCACGACGAGGCCGCCAGCACGTTGCCGCCCGTGTAGGTGAGCTGGCCGATCTTGTAGTCGGGTCCCTGGCACGCGCTCGCCGAGTACGTGATGAAGGTCCGCCCGTTGCGCTGGATGGCCACCGGCCCTTCGTTCATCGGCGTGCCCTGCCGCTCCCAGTCGTACGTGGGCGCGGAGATCACGGTCCGGGACCCGGTGACCGTCCACGGGTTGCTCATCGCGACGATGTAGATGTGGGGATCGCTGTCGCGCCACAACGTCGTCGGCACCCCTGACCAGGTGAAATAGAGCTGGTTGTTGATGGTGACGACGCTCCCGTCGATTCCCCACCAGTTGTTGCCGCCGAAGACCATTCCTTTGTAGGTGTACGGCCCGAGCGGGTCGAGGCCGGAACTCTCCAGCACGTGCACCCGCTGCGTCTCGATGTCGCCGTTGCCGGCCGAGTAGTAGACGTACCACCGCCGCCCGTTGGGGCCGTTCAGCAGGTGGAACTCCGGAGCCCAGATGCTCTGGTTCCGCCCGGAGGCGTGGGCGCTGAAGACGGGCACCGGCGAGGTCTCCTTCAGCAGCGCGATCGTGGGCGCCTTCCGCATGGTCAGCGGCCCGCTCCACGGCGTCGTCATCAGGTAGTAGTTGCCGTCGTACCAGGTCAGGTACGGATCGGGGCCGGTCGTGTTGAGCGGATTGGTGAACGCCGGCCCGGCCGAGGCGGGAGTCGCCACGAGGGTGACGGCGAGCAGCATCAGCAGCGCGACGAGCCCCCGGCGCGTGGGGGAGGACATGGCGGGCCTCCTCAGCTGGTCACGCGGAAGGTGGCGTCCGCGCGCCCGGTGGCCGTGGTGATCTGGTCGAGGCGCAGCAGGTAGTTGGAGTGGCGGATGTACCGGTCGGGGAAGTTGTACGACTGGAACGACGCCGCCGAGGCGTCCGACAGGCCCGCCACCCGGCGGAACGTCGCGTCGGAGCGGAAGGCCGCGCTGCCGTCGTACTTGGCGAGGACGAAGTCGTAGTTGGAGTGGCGCAGGTACCAGCCGGGGAAGTTCGACGACTCGAACGACACCGCCGAGGAGTCGGCCAGGCCGGGGACGAGACGCCACTGCGAGTCCGCCAGCGGGCTCACGTTCGGGTCGATGCGGACGTCGAAGTTGCTGTGCCGTACGTAGCGGTCGGCGAAGTTGGCCGACTGGAGGCGCTGGGTTCCGGCTGAGGCGGGGCCGCCCCACCTGGCCTGGAGGGCGGTGAGCTGGGCCTGGGTGATGCCGATGATCGAGCCGTGCCGTTTGCGGCTGGCGCCGAGCGCGTACTCCGAGGTGCCGCGGACGCGGTAGACGGAGGGGTTGGCCGGGTTGGTGGTGGTCAGGGGGAGGTAGCCGCGGCCGGCGGCGTACTGGTCGACCCAGAGGCCCCACTCGTCGCGGCCGTTGTACTGGTGCAGGATCGGGCCTTCGACCTGCGCGCCGGTGTAGCCGAGGTGGGAGATGTCGCCGAGGCGGGTCCAGCCGGTGAGGATCTGGTTGCTGCCTTCGACGCTGATCTGGCCGTCGCCGGACGCGCGGATGTAGCGGTAGCCGCCGACGCTGCCGGGGATCTCGATGATCTGCGTGTCGATGATGCCCTGGCTGCCCGGCCGGTCGATGTAGATCTGCGCGGCCGAGAACGTACGGAAGTCGCGGGTGCGGGAGTAGTAGACGCGGGCCTTGTCGACGCCGTTGCGCGGCGAGATGGTCGCCCAGTAGACGATGTAGTCGCCGGTCGCCGGGTCGTAGATCGCCTCGGGCGCCCACGCGCAGCCGGCGTCGGCGATGCCGCCGGCGACGTTCACCAGGCGGGGCGCCGACCAGGTGACGAGGTTGGTGGACTCCCACACGACGAGCGAGGTGCTGCCGTCGTGCTGGGCGACGCTCCAGCCCTTGCCGCTGGCGATGCGCAGGTCGGTGGCGATCAGGTAGAACCGGTCGCCCGAGGGCGAGCGCACGATCGCGGGGTCACGGACGCCGAGCTCGCCCAGGCTCGACGTGAGGACCGGCAGCGAGCTGTTGAGGTCGGTCCAGCGGAGGCCGTCGGTGCTGGTGGCGAAGTAGATCTGCTCGCCGTTGGCGCTCTCACCGGTGAAATGCGCCATCAGGTACGCGGTGTACGGGTCGGCGGCCTTGGCGGGACGCTCGAAGGCGGTCAGGCCGAGGGCGACCAGCAGGACGCCGACCAAGCCGATCAGGCCCGTCCTTCGCAGGATGGATGTCATGGTGTCTCCGGTTACGCGGATGATCAGGATTGGGTGCGGGTCCATTTGCTGGTGGGCGCCGGCGCCGCAGACGTACTGCTGGACGTCGGGACCGTCGGCGGTGGAGGCGCCGCTAGTACGTGATCTGGAAGGTGGCGTCCTGCCGGTCGGCCAGTGCCGAGCCGGAGCCGAGCGGATCGATGCGCAGCGCGTAGTTCGAGTGCCGGATGTAGCGGTCGGGGAAGTTGTAGGAGCGGAACGACGCCCACGCGCCGTCGGCCAGGCCCGCCGTCCGGTAGAAGGTGGCGTCGGCGCGGAACGTCGCGGTGTTGTCGTTCGGATCGAGCCGCAGCGCGTAGTTCGAGTGGCGCAGGTAACGGCCGGGGACGTTCACCGACTCGAACGACACACCCGCGGAGTCGGCCAGGCCGGGGACGAGACGCCACTGCTGGTCGGCCGTCGGGTCCATCGGGAACGGGTCGATCCGGGCGGCGTACGCGGCGTGCCGGACGTACCGGTCGGGGGCGTTGTACGACTTCAGCCGGTTCCACTGCGGCGCGCCCCAGCGGGAGATGAGCGCGGACTGCTCGGCGGCGGTGATCGGCGAGATCGTCGCGTGCTTGGCGTTGATCGGGGCCGTGTACGCCCGCTGGTTGAGCGCCGACCAGGAGTTGCCGTTCACGTTCGACGACTGCCAGGCGTAGAAGACCGCGTTGGCCGGCGAGAACGAGTCGCCCCACAGCCAGAAGGTGCTGCTCGTGTTCGACTTGACCAGGATCGGCGCCTCGATGGCACCGCCCTGCCGCAGCCCGCCGGTCAGCGTGGTGAAGCTGTTCGGCAGGCCGGTGGTGGACCGGGCGACGTACAGGTTGCCGTTGGAGAGGTTCTTGTACGACAGGTAGAAGTTCGAGCCGTCCACGAGCACGTCGCCGTCGAGCACGTTGAAGCCCGGGTCGAAGAACACCTGCGGGCTGCCCATGGTGATGAAGTCGGTGGTCCAGTTGACCATGAAGACGTCACGGGTGCCGTTGTTGGCGGAGTAGATGACCGCGTACGCGTTGCGTGAGGGCACCCAGAAGGCCTCGGGGGCCCACGAGTGCGTGGCCATGGTGTGCAGGCGTACCCGGCGATAATTTGAGAAACCCGTCAGGTTCGCTGAGTCCCACACGTGGATGTACTGGTTGTTCAGGTTGAACACGCGGCCCTTGAGGTCGGTGGCCAGGACCACGAACGTGCCGTCCTGCTTGCGCAGGATGTACGGGTCGCGCAGGCCCTGCATGCCGGCGGTCGGGGTGGCGACCGGGTTGTTCTGGTTGAGCGGCATCCAGCTCAGCCCGTCGGAGCTGACCGCCAGGTGGAGGGCGTAGCTGTCGCCGGACTGGTTCGGGGACTCCTTGAAGTAGCCCATCACGTACGCCGCGTACGTGGCCGCCGACGCGGCGGGCGCGGTCGCGACGGCGCCGGCCACGCTCATGAGCAGCACGAGCAAGGCGGCGATCTTTCGACGGAGGAACACGGGGGACCACCCTTCGGGGCATCGCAACTATGTTTGCGCTAACATTTCTAGACGCAAGCCGACCTGGGAAAACCGGCGGGAGCCCCCTGCGAGACGGGGACATCGGGTCGCGGCAATGTTTCTGCCCTATTTCCCGCAGAGTGTTTACGTTGCCATCCCGGATGTCAACAGGCGGCCGCAAGAAATCCGGAAGGCCGATTTGCCGTGCCTGACGGGTATTGACCGATCGAATGCGCCCCCACACACTGATGTGACGCCGAGATGGCCGGCCGCTTCGCCGCGGTTACGGACGGCGCAGCGCGCATCGGCGTCCCACGGAACTCACCTGCCCGATACGCCGCCCAAGAATGTTAGCGTTCACATTTCAGTGCTCGGAAAGGGGCTCGCATGACGGTCGGCAGAGGGGCGGCCGCCACGGCCGCGCTCGTTCTGGTCTGCTCCGGCCTGGTGGCGACGGCCGCTCCGGCGTACGCGGCGACGCCGCCCACCGGCGCCCGGTCGCTGGAGTCGGTCAACTATCCCGGCCGGTACGTCCGGCACCTCGACGCGCTCGGCCGCCTCGACCAGGTCACCTCGGCCGCCACCGCCCAGACCAAGCGTGAGGCGACCTTCACGATCGTCAACGGGCTGGCCGCGCCGTCCTGCTACTCCTTCCAGACCGCTGACGGCCTCTTCCTGCGGCACCGCGACTGGCGGCTGCGGGTGGACGCCAACACCGGCGACGCGACGTTCCGGGCCGATGCCACGTTCTGCGCCGTCGACGGTTCGGTCTCCGGGTCGACGTCGCTGACCTCGTACAACTATCCGAACCGGCGGATCAGGCACCGCGACTTCGCGCTCTGGCTGGACGCCTACCAGGACACCGCGGCCTTCCGCGCGGACAGCTCGTTCCGGATCGCCGCGCCGTGGACGCCGAAGACGAACCGGAACCCGGTCATCCCCGGCCTGTTCGCCGACCCCCACGTCACCGCCATCAACGGCCGCTACTACCTGTACGCGACGACCGACGGCTACGCGAGCTGGCGCGGCACCTACTACAAGGCGTTCTCCTCCGCGGACCTGGTGACCTGGACCGACCACGGCGTCATCCTCGACCACGGCCCCGACGTGTCGTGGGCGGACGACTCGGCGTGGGCACCGGCGCTCGCGGCGGCCAACGGCCGCTACTACCTGTACTTCAGCGGCGGCGCGGCCTCCGGGAACACCGCCAAGCAGCTGGGCGTCGCCGTCTCCGACTCCCCGACAGGGCCGTTCCGGGACGCGCTCGGACGGCCGCTCGTCGCCGCCGGGCAGTACTCCGGCCAGGCGATCGACCCGATGGTGTTCACCGACGACGACGGCCGGTCGTACCTGTACTGGGGGCAGGGCGCCGCCCGTGTCGTGCCGCTCAACGCCGACATGACCTCCTTCGACGCCGCGCAGGTGCGCACGATCACCCCGTCCGGCTACAACGAGGCGCCGTTCGTGTTCCGGCGGGGCGGGATCTACTACTTCATGTGGTCGGAGAACGACACGCGCAGCGAGGACTACCGGGTGGCGTACGCGACCGGGTCGAGCCCGCTGGGGCCGTGGACCAGGCGTGGCGTGGTGCTGCAGAAGCGGCTGGAGGCCGGGATCAAGGGCACCGGGCACCACTCGGTCGTCCGGGCTCCCGGCACTGACACGTGGTATGTCGCTTATCACCGGTTCGCCGTACCGGCGGGGAACGGGACCAACCGGGAGGTGGCCGTCGACCGGCTGGAGTTCGCCGCGGACGGGACGATCCGCCCGATCGTGCCGACGCTCTGAGATCATTCCCCGGAGTAGTTCACAAACGGATCAACTTCGATCACTTTCGATCGCTAGGATGAGAAGGTCCCGAGGAGGACCATGACCCATCCGGCGACCGACGCGCCCGCCCTGCCCGCTCCGCCCTTGACGAGCGGCGTCCCCGGCCCCCTGCTCGGCCGGTGGGGCGCGGCCGCCTCACCCGAGGCGCTGGCCCGGATCCTGCCCGATCCCGAACACACTCTGCCCGTGCCGTCCCGGTACGCGGAGGAGGAGCTGGCGCGGGTGCGCGAGCGGGCGGAGGCGGAGCGCGGGTCGCCGTGGCCCCAGCCGCTGGCCACCCTGTACTCCCGCTACTTCCGCGACGGCGACCGCACCGGCTACGAGAGCGCCGTGTTCGCCCGGCAGGACCGGCTCACCCGCGCGATCCTCATGGCTGCCGCGACGGCCGCGATGGCGGAGACCGCGGAGACTGCCGGGACTGGGGCGACCGTGGCGGACGCCGCGACCGTGGCGGACGCGTGGCTCGATGAGGCCGCGGATGGCCTGGTCCTGCTGTGCGAGCAGAGTTCGTGGGCCTGGCCCGCCCACGAGGACACCTGCCCGGCGCGCGGCACCGTGCTGCCCGACCCGGCGACGCCGTGCCTGGATCTGGGGGCGGCCGACGTGGCCGCGCAGCTCGCCTGGGCCGACGCCGCGATCGGCGACCGGCTCGCCGCGCGCTTCCCCGGGCTGCGCGAGCGTATGCGCGCCGAGACGCGGTGGCGGGTGCTGGAGCCGTTCGCCCGGCGGCGCGACTGGCACTGGCTCGGCCTCGACGGGCGGGTGCACAACTGGTGCCCGTGGATCTGCGGCAACGTGCTCGTGGCCGCGCTGCGGCTGGGCGAGCCGGGGCCCGGCCGGGCGCGGCAGGTCGCGCTGGCGATCGAGGGCCTGGACCGCTACCTGGCGGCGCTGCCCGCCGACGGGTCGGTGGACGAGGGCTACGAGTACTGGTGGAACGGGGTGTGCCGCGCGCTGGAGGCCCTCGACGTGCTGGAACACGCGACGTCCGGAGCCCTGGAGGCCGTCGGCGTGCCGGTCGTGCGCGAGACGGTGCGGTTTCCGTACCGGATGCATGTGGGCGGGCGGTGGTACCTGAACTTCGCCGACGCCCGCGCGCGGCCGCCGGGCGATCAGCCGTGGCACGTCCTGCACCGCTGGGCGCGCCGAGTGGGCGACGACGACGGCGTCCGGCACGCCGTGGCGCATCGGGGCGGGGGTGTTCCGACCGATGCGGAGCTGGGACGGGCGCTGAGTGAGCTGGCCGATGACGGGTGGCGGGGAGCGGGTTCCGCCGAGCCGCCGCTGGTGGCTTCGGCCTGGCTGCCCGGCACGCAGGTGGGGGTCGCCCGCGCCGAGGCGGGGACCGTACGGGGGCTGCTGCTCGCGGTCAAAGGCGGGCACAACGCCGAGAACCACAACCACAACGATGTGGGCACCGTCGTGGTCGCCGTGGACGGGGTGCCCGTGGTCGTGGACGCGGGGCGGCCGACGTACACGGCCCAGACCTTCGGCCCCGACCGGTACGCCATCTGGACGATGCGCAGCGGCTGGCACAACGTCCCCGTCGTGCGCGGCGCGGAACAGGGGCAGGGCGCGTCCTTCGCGGCCCGCGACGTCGAGGTGACCGACGAGCCCGGCGTCTTCGCCCTGCGCCTGGACCTCGCTCCCGCCTACTCCGTGGCGGGGCTCCTGAGCTGGCGGCGTACCGCACGACTGGATCGGAAGGACGGCGGCGTGACCATCGAGGACTCCTGGACCTTCGGCGACGAGGGGCCACCCGGTGAGGTGCGGTTCCTGCTGGCGGGGGAGGTGCGGCAGGAGGCCCCCGGACGGGTGCTGGTCAGGCCTCCCGGCGACGGCCGGGCCGCGCTCCTCACCTGGAATCCCGGGTCGGCGTCCGCGGCCCTGGACGAACGGAAACTCGACGATCCGATGCTGGCCGAGGTGTGGGGCCGGCGGCTGACCCGGCTGCGGTTGGCACCGCCCGCCGCGGCCCGCGGATCCTTCGCGGTGCGGGTGCAGGTGGCTGCCTGATGCGTTTGCCAAGCAGAGGCACGGATCTGGCGCCCGTGGTCGTAGCTACTCAGAAAGGCAGGGCCGCGTGACCGTCTCCGACCCCACTCCGCTGCCCGATGAACGCCGCGCCCAAGTCGTGGAGCTGCTGCGGCGGCGCGGACCCGTCCGGGTGACCGACCTGGCCGAGGAACTGGACGTCTCCGCCATCACGATCCGCCGCGACATCGCCCTGCTCGCCTCGCAGGGCGTGATCCGGCGCGTCCGGGGCGGGGCCATGCTGCTCGACGGCGCCCCCGCCGAGGAGCACGGCGAGGAACCGGACGGCGAGACCGACGGCGAAGTCCGGCGGTTCACCATCGGCATGGTCGTCCCGTCGCTCGACTACTACTGGCCCGAGGTCATCCGCGGCGTGCGCGAGGCCGCCGCGGCGGCCGGAGCCAGGATCGTGCTGCGGGGCGCCACCTACCAGGCGGCCGACGAGCGACGCCAGCTCTCGGGGCTCATGGAACTCGCCGGCGTCGACGGCCTGCTCGTCGCGCCCACCACGACCGGCGACGACGGCGAGGAACTGGTGCGCTGGCTGCGGCAGGCGCCCGTCCCCGTCGTGCTCATCGAACGGGCCGCCACCATCGGCGCGTACGGCGAGGCCATGGAGTCCGTCGTCAGCGACCACGCGCTCGGCGCGACCATGGCGGTCCGCCACCTGGCCGCCCTCGGCCACCGGCGGATCGGCGTGATCACCACCCTGCAGAGCCCCACCAGCCCGCACGTACGGCGCGGCTGGCGGCAGGCGGGGGAGGAGCTCGGCCTCGACCTGGACGGCACCCCCGACGTCGTCACCGTCGACCAGCGCGACCCGGCCTGGTCCGGCGTGCTGGACCAGACCCTGGACGCCTGCCGGGAGACCGGCACGACCGCGCTGCTGGTCCACTCCGACCCGGAGGCGATCAGCCTCGTGGAGCGCTGCCGGGAACGCGGCATCCGGGTCCCCGCCGACCTGGCGGTGATCACCTACGACGACGAGGTGGCCGAACTGTGCGATCCGCCGCTGACGGCGGTCCGGCCGCCGCGCCGGTCGATCGGGCGGGCCGCGTTCACGCTGCTGGCCGACCGGCTGACCGACCCGGACCCCCACCGGCCCACGCATCGCGTGGTCATCGAGCCCCGGCTGATCGTGCGATCGTCGTCGTGACGACGTCCTCGACGCCGTCCGCCCAGGTCACCCGGGCGGCGTCGCCGTCGTGGACGATCACCGGAGGGGGCGGTGCCGGGCTCGCGCCGAGATGCAGGGCCAGGGCGTACCACCGGCCTGGCCGAGCGGGACCGGCGGTCGCGCACCAGGGGATGACGGTCCGCCCGGCCAGCGGCGTGGCGTCCTCGGCGATCGCCACGTCGCTACGATCCAGACCGGGGCCGGGAACGACCGACGAGGTCACGGCCGCGCCTTCGGGAACCGCCCAGCCGCCGACACGCAGCGGGAACGCGCCCTCGCCCGCGACCTGGACCAGCCGCGCCTCCCACGGGCCGCGCACCGCCGACACCACCGTGATCCACGGCCCCAGCACGACCTCGCCCGCACGGCCGTAGCCGTGGTCGGCGGCGTCCTGATCGGGTTCGACCCAGTGCGCCCGCCAGCGGGACGCGCCGACGGCGGTGCCCGTGGGCAGGCAGCCGGCCGGCAGCGTCTCGAAGCCGGTCCGGTGGCTGGGCCGCCCTCCGGCGTCGAGCAGGACGGCCGACTGGTCGAGCGGCTCACCCGCGTACGGCCCGGCCAGGACGGGGGAGGAGGCGGTGGAGTAGCCGAGCCGCGCGTACAGCGGCGAGTCCGTCCGGTGGTCCCCGGGAGTGGCGTGGTCGGTGCCGTGGTTCACGACCCGGACGACGCCGTCCGCGCGGGTGCCGGAGACCAGCCAGCCGGGCGCGTGGATCACCCGGCGGAAGTCGCCGCGCTCCACGGGTAACGGCTCCTCGGTCGCCGTCCACACGGGATGGCCGGCGGGCAACGCCAGACCGTACAGGCCCTTGGCCGCCCAGTACGGCGAGCCGGGACCGGAGTAGGACTGCGCGATTGCCCGCCAGGGCCCGTGCCAGCCGAGCGTGAGCAGCCCGTCGTCGCCGGGCGCGCCGTGCTCGGCGAAGTGGCGCGCGATCCCGGACGCGGCACGGCGCAGCAGGCCGGGCGCGGCAGTCGCGACCCCGGCCCGCGCGGCGGCCCAGAACTGGGCGGCGGCCGCGAAACGGTAGGTCAGGCTGCGGCCCTGCACGAGCGGCGAGCCGTCCGCGCCGACCAGGTGGACGGCGTCGTCCAGGTAGCGTTCGAACCGCGCGAGATAGCCGGGGCGGCGCGCGTCGGCGGCCGGATCGCCGGCGGCCATCTCGGTCCACAGCAGCGGGTAGAAGTGCAGCGCCCACCCGGCGTAGTGGTCGTAGCCCCGGCGTTCCCCGTCGGCGTACCAGCCCTCCGCGCGGGCGAAGCCGTCGGTCAGCGCCAAGCCGGTCTCGACGTCCTCCCGCGCGTACGGCCCGCCGACCGAGGCCAGGAACTGCTCGACGACGAGCTGGAACCAGATCCAGTTGATCGGCGGGTACTTCCCTCCGACGGCCGGCGCGAGGTAGGCGACCACCTGTTCGCGTACGCGCTCGTCGAGGTGGTCCCACAACCAGGGCCGGGTCAGGTGGAGCACCAGCGCGATCGAGGCGGCCTCGACCTTGGCCTGGTCGTGCTCGTCCAGCCGTACCCAGCGTTCCGGCGAGGCGGGGTCGGTGCCGGCGGCCAGGCCGCGCGCGTACCACTCCAGGTATCCGCGCGGGTCGCGGCCGTGCTCGCCCGCCACCCGGAATCCGGCGGCCAGGAATGTGCGCGCGAACCCTTCGAGCCCGTCCACCCGCGGTCCGTACCCGCCGGGCTCGCCGGGGAAGGAGAGGAGCGCGTGCTCCGGCGAGGCGTGTCCGCGCGCCGACAGCAGCAGATGGTCGGCGAGCGCGACCCAGTGCTCCCTGGTCCAGCCCGTGTACGGCGAGAGCCGCCGGTCCTCCAACTCCGCCAGTGATGCCAGCAGCCGCATCGGGCCTCCTGTGCCGAGAACGCTATTAATCAGAAGTGCTCAAACTGATCAATGACGGGCATTAACATTGATCATAACGATCATATTAACGTTAACATTCCCTTGACCTGATTGAAATGATCGGACATGATCGGTCCACTGACAAGCGCTTGCTACCGAAAGGATCGGTGTGCGAGACCGCCCGCGACCCCAGGCCCTGCTGGTGATGGATCCCGCTCACCTCGGCGTGCAGTTTCAGGAACCGCAGTTACGCCGGTTGCGTGATCTCGTCGAACTCGCCGATCCCCTGTCCGCCGCCGACCTGGACGCTCCGCTCGTCCGGCGCCGGCTCCACGAGGTCGAGGTGCTGGTGACCTCCTGGGGCTGCCCGCCGCTCACCAAGGAGCGGCTGGACGCGGCGCCGGGCCTGCGGGCGATCTTCCACTGCGCCGGGACCGTGCGCTCGTTCGTGACGGACGAGGTGTGGCGGCGCGGGCTGCTCGTGACCAACGCGGCGGACGAGAACGCCGTACCGGTCGCCGAGTTCACCCTCGCCGCCATCATCTTCGCCGGCAAGAAGGCTCCCTTCCTGGCCCAGGACGCGCGCAGGCACCGCGCCGACTGGTCCTACGCGGGCCGGCGCGGCGAGCTGTCCAACCGGGGCCGGACCATCGGCGTCGTCGGTTTCTCACGGGTCGGGCGCAGGGTCACCGAGAGGCTGCGGGGCCTCGACGTGCACGTCCTGGTGTCCGACCCGTACGCCGACGCCGCCGAGGTCCGCGCCGCGGGCGGGCGGCTCGTCGCGCTGCCCGACCTGCTCTCGCGCTGCGACGTGCTCACCCTGCACGTCCCGGCGCTGCCCGCCACCCGCCACCTCATCGGAGCGGCGGAACTGGCGTTGCTGCGCGACGGCGCCACCGTCGTGAACACCGCGCGCGGGGCCGTCCTGGACACCGCCGCGCTGGAGGCCGAGTGCGCCAGCGGACGCCTGGACGCGATCCTCGACGTCACCGACCCGGAGCCGCTACCCGCGGACTCTCCGCTGTACGACCTCCCCAACGTCATGATCACCCCCCACATCGCGGGCTCCCTGGGATCGGAGACCCGGCGAATGAGTGAGAGCGCCCTCGACGAACTCGACCGCTACCTGTCCGGCCGGCCGCCGCGCGCGGCGGTGACGGCCGACGAGTTCGCCGTGAGCGCCTGAACCGGCTTCACGAAAGGAGACCGGATCGATGCGCACTGCCATCAGCTCCGTCAGCGGGCATGTGAAGATCATCGGGGTCGCCGCCGCTCTCGCGCTGGGGGTCGCCGCGTGCGGCGGCGGCGGCGCGGGGGCGCCGAGCGCGGGCGGCGGGAGCACCACCCTCTCCGTCACCGTGTGGAACCTGGCCAAGACGCCGGAGTTCACCGCGCTGTTCCAGGCGTTCGAGAAGGCCAACCCCGGGGTCACGGTGAAGCCGGTGGACATCCTCGCCGACGACTATCCGGAGAAGGTCACCACCATGCTGGCCGGTGGCGACAAGACCGACGTGATCACGATGAAGAACGTGACCGACTACTCGCGCTACTCCAGCCGCGGCCAGCTCCTCGACATCACCGACGTGGCCGCCTCGGCCGACACCGCGAAGCTGGCGGGCCTGGACGCCTTCAAGGTCGGCGACACCTACTTCGCGCTGCCGTACCGGCAGGACTTCTGGCTGCTGTACTACAACAAGGGACTGCTGGCCAAGGCCGGCATCACCCTGGACGGGGCTCCGACCTGGGACGACTACGCGAAGTACGCCCAGCAGCTCAGCTCGGGCGAGGGCAACGACAAGGTCTACGGCACCTACCACCACACGTGGCGCTCGGTGATCCAGGCGGTCTCGGCGGCCCAGACGGGCGGTGACCAGCTCGGCGGCGACTACACCTTCTTCACCGACCAGTACACGATGGCCGTCGGCCTGCAGAAGAGTGGGGCGGCCCTCGACTTCGGCACCGCGACCGCGCAGCAGGCCGACTACCGCACCATGTTCGGCACCGGCAAGACGGCCATGATGCCGATGGGCACCTGGTACATCTCCGGCATCCTGGAATCCAAGAAGAAGGGCGAGAGCGACGTCGACTGGGCGCTGGCCCCGATGCCGCAGCGGCCCGGCTCCGCCGAGGTCGTCACCTTCGGCTCGCCGACGGCGTTCGCGGTCAACAAGCGCAGCGAGTCGGCCGACCTGGCCAAGAAGTTCGTGCAGTTCGCGGCGGGCAAGGCCGGCGCGGAGGCGATCGCGCAGGTGGGCGTCGTCCCCGCGCTGCAGGACCCGGCCATCACGCAGGCGTACTTCGCGCTGCCCGGCATGCCGTCCGACGAGCTGTCCAAGAAGGCGTTCGCGCCCGACAAGGTCGTGCTGGAGATGCCGGTCAGCGACAAGACCTCCGACGTGGACACGATCCTCAACGAGGAACACCAGCTGATCATGGTCGAGGACAAGTCCATCGCCGACGGGATCCGCTCGATGAACGAGCGGGTCACGAAGGAGGTCCTCAACTAGGAGCCGCCGCGGCGGGCTCCCGGGCCCGCCGCCTTCCCGGACCGGGCATCAGCCGAGACCAAGGATCAGCATCAGCATGGCCTCTGTCACGACGCGGCCCGCGCCGATCGCGCCGGGCGCACCCCGCCGCCGTCGGCCCTGGCGGAACATCCTGATCGGGACGAGCTTCATCCTCCCGAACTTCCTGGGCTTCGCCCTGTTCACCCTCGTCCCGGTGGTCGCCGCCTTCGCGCTGGCGTTCATGGACTGGGACTCGTACGGCACGCCCGAGTGGGTGGGGCTGGAGAACTTCCAGCGACTGTGGGACGACGAGAGCTTCCACGTCGCGCTGCGCAACACCTTCTACTACGCGGGCGGCCACATCCCGCTGACCCTGGTCGCCTCCCTGGGGCTGGCGCTGGCGCTGAACCAGAAGCTGCGCGGCGTGAACTTCTTCCGTACGGCGGCGTTCTTCCCGTACATCACGTCGCTGGTGGCGGTGGCCGTGGTGTGGAACATGCTGTTCAACCCGACGGCGGGTCCGGTCAACCTGCTGCTGGAGGCGGTCGGCGTGGACGATCCGCCGCGCTGGGTGTCGAGCACCGGCTGGGCGATGCCCGCGGTGATCATCACCAGCGTCTGGCGGGACATGGGCTACTACATGGTGCTCTATCTGGCCGGACTGCAGACGATCCCGAAGGAGTACTACGAGGCGGCCAAGGTGGACGGCGCCAACGCCTGGCAGCGGTTCTGGGGCATCACCCTCCCGTCGCTGCGGCCGACCACCTTCTTCGTGCTGGTCATGCTGACCATCCAGAGCTTCAAGGTGCTCGACCTGATCGTGGTCATGACCGGCGGCGGCCCTGGCCGCAGCACGCTCGTGCTGGCCCAGCTCGTCTACCGCGAGGGCATCGTCGAGGGCCAGTTCGGCTACTCGTCGGCGATCGCGCTGGTGCTGTTCCTGATCGTGTTCGGTGTGACCGTCACCCAGTTCCGCCTCAACGAACGGAGGAACGCGTCATGACCACGCTGCGCGAGGCGCCCCCGGTCACGAAGGGACCCTCCCGGCACGCCCGGCCTGGCCCCTCCGGCCCCGGGTACGCGCGCCTGCGGCGGGTGCTGGCCTACGCCGGGCTGGCGGCGGTGACGGCGCTGACGCTGGTGCCGTTCGGCTGGATGTTGTCGGCCGCGCTCAAACGCGACACCGAGGTGCTGGCCATCCCCATCCAGTGGATCCCGGACGAGCTGCGCTGGTCCAACTTCACGGAGATCTGGGACCGCATCCCGCTCGCCGCCTACCTGGGCAACTCGCTCTTCCTGTCGGTCACGATCACGATCCTCCAGGTCCTGACCGGCAGTTTCGCCGCGTACGGCTTCGCCAAGGTGCGCTTCCCGGGGCGGGACGCCCTGTTCCTGGGCTACATCGCCACGATCGCGGTGCCCTGGCAGGCGTACATGGTGCCGCAGTACATCATGATGCAGCGCGCCGAGCTGACCGACACGTACTGGTCGATCATCCTGCTCCAGGCGTTCGGCGCGTTCGGCGTGTTCATGATGCGGCAGTACTACCTGTCCATCCCGGACGAGCTGTGCGAGGCGGCCAGAATCGACGGGCTCAACGACTACGGCATCTACCGGCGCATCGTGCTGCCGCTGTCGAAACCGGCGCTGGCGAGCCTGGCCCTGCTGACCTTCGTCAACACGTGGAACGACTACATGGGACCGTTCATATACCTGACCAGCAACGAGCTGTGGACGGTGCAGCTCGGCCTGCGCTCCTTCGTCGGCCAGTACGAGGCCGAGTACGCGATGATCATGACGGGGGCGGTGCTGTCGGTGCTGCCCATCATGGTGATCTTCCTGTTCGGGCAGCGCTACTTCATCCAGGGCATCGCGACGAGCGGGCTGAAGGGGTGACCATGACCGGTCTGCGCATTCTCCGCCCGGCCCGGCAGGAGACGTACGAGAAGGTCTTCGCGACCGTGTACGCCGGGCTGGTGACCAACCTGCTGCTCACGCTGTCGTGCGCGCCGTTGCTGCTCGCGCTGGCCGTCGTCCGGGATCCGCTCGCGTCCTGGCCGTTCTTCGCGGCGCTGTCGGCGGTCTGCGCCCCGGCGCTGGCGGGGGCGTTCCGCTGCTTCGCCCTGGTGGAGGAGGGCTCGACCGCGGTGTTGGCCGCCTTTTGGGGCGGCTACCGGCGGGCTTTCGGCCGGGCGGTGATCGTATGGCTGGCGGGCGCGGCGGCCATGAGCGTGCTCGCGGTGGACGCCATGGTCGCCGGGCGCTTCGCGTGGGGGCCGGCGCTCGTGCCGTTCTTCGTCACGGCGGCCGGCCTGGTCATGGCCGTCGCCGTGGCCGTGCTCGTCGTGGTCACCGAGTCGCCCCGCGGAGTTCGCGGCCTGATCCGGCCATGTCTGTACCTGGTCGCGCGGCGCTGGTACCTGATGGCGCCCACGCTGGCCGTCCTGGCGCTCGCGGTCACGTTCGTGCTGGTCAAGCCATTGCTCGGCCTGCTTCTCGGGCTCGCCCCGCTGCTCTACGCAGTCTGGGCGACCACCCGTTACGTCGTGCTGCCCCTGCTGCCCGGCTCCTGACGGACCCTGCCCAGCCCCTCCGCGATGCGTTACTGTATGTTTACGTAAACATCTGGACGCGCGGAGGAGCTTCGGTGGCGGCTGATCGCGGTTCTCGCTGGATTCGCTGGCCCTCCGAGCCGGAGCGCGGCCGGATCGGGTACGGCGCGGACTACAACCCCGAGCAATGGCCCCGCGAGGTCTGGGACGAGGACGTCCGCGCCATGCGGCACGCCGGCGTGAACATCGTCTCGCTGGCGATCTTCTCGTGGGCGCGGCTCCAGCCGGGTCCGGACCGGTGGACCTTCGGCTGGCTCGACGAGGTCATGGACCTGCTGCACGCCAACGGCATCGCCGTCGACCTGGCCACCGCGACCGCCTCACCACCGCCGTGGCTGACCACCCTGCACCCGGAGATCCTCCCCGTCGACCGCGAGGGACGCACCCTCGGCCCCGGCGCCCGCCAGCACTGGCGCCCCACCTCGCCGGTCTTCCGCGAGCACGCGCTGCGGCTGGTCCGCGCCATGGCCGAGCGGTACGGTTCCCACCCGGCCCTGGCCGCCTGGCACGTCTCCAACGAGCTCGGCTGCCACAACGTCCACGACTACTCCGACGACGCCGCGACGGCGTTCCGCGCCTGGCTGCGCGACCGGTACGCCGGCGTCGGCGAGCTGAACCGCGCCTGGTCCACGGCCTTCTGGTCGCAGACGTACGGCGCGTGGGAGGAGGTGCTGCCGCCCCGGCTGGCCGCCTCCTACCCCAACCCGGCCCAGCAGCTCGACTTCCGGCGCTTCTCCTCCGACGCCCTCGCCGACCACCTGCGCGCCGAGCGGCGCGTGCTCGCCGAGGTCACCCCCGGAGTCCCCGTCACCACCAACTTCATGGTCATGGGGGAGACCAAGGGCATGGACTACCGGTCCTGGACGGCCGAGGTCGACTTCGTCTCCAACGACCACTACGTGCAGACCGGGCCGCGCGCGCGGGACGAGCTGTCGTTCTCGGCCAACCTCACCGGCTGGCTCGCGGGCGGCGACCCCTGGTTCCTGATGGAGCACTCCACCAGCGCGGTCAACTGGCGGCCGGTCAACACCGCCAAGCGGCCGGGCGACCTGGCCCGCGACTCCCTCACCCACGTGGCCCACGGCGCCGACGCGGTCTGCTTCTTCCAGTGGCGGCAGTCGGCGGGCGGCGCCGAGAAGTACCACTCGGCGATGGTGCCCCACGCGGGCACCGACAGCGAGGTCTTCCGCTCGGCGGCGGAACTCGGCGCGACCCTGGAAGCACTCGCGCCCGTCGCGGGCACGCGCCGCCGCCGGGCCCGGGCGGCGATCGTCTTCGACTGGCAGTCCTGGTGGGCCAGCGAGCTGGACTCCCACCCCACGTCGCTGCTGCGCTACCGGCAGGAGGCCCTGGACTGGTACTCGGCCTTCCTGGACGCGGGCGTGCGCACCGACGTCATCGGGCCCGAAGGGCCGTTCGGGGAGTACGACCTGGTCGTGGCCCCGGTCCTGCACGTCGTGCCCGCCTCACTCGCCGAGCGGCTGCGCCGGTTCGTGGACGGCGGCGGGCACCTCGTCACCACGTACTTCTCCGGCATCGTGGACGAGAACGACCAGGTGTGGCTCGGCGGTTACCCCGGCGCGCTGCGCGACCTGCTCGGCATCCGCATCGAGGAGTTCGGCCCCCTCCTGGACGGCGAGACCGTCGGCCTCGACCTCGGGGTCTCCGGGTCGCTGTGGACCGACCGGATCGACGTCACCGGCGCCGACGTCAAGGTCGTCGCCGCGTACACCTCGGGCGACCACGCGGGGCGGCCCGCCGTCACCACCCGCCTGGCCGGGACCGGCTCGGCGTCGTACGTCTCCACCCGGCTCGGGCCGGAGGGACTGGCCCCCGTGCTGGCGCGGTTCCTGGAGACGAGCGGGGTGGGCCCCGAGCTCGCGGGCGTGCCCGCCGGCGCGGTCGAGCTGGCGATCCGCACCGGCGCGGACGCCGAGTACTGGTTCCTGCTGAACCGCACCGGCGCGAGCGTCGAGGTCGGCGGCCTGACGGGGGAGGTCCTCCAAGCCCCCTCCCTGGCCGCCGGCCTGACGCTCGCTCCCCGTCAGGTGGCCGTGGTGCGCCGGCCGCACGTCACCGGACGCTGAAGCCCTGCTCCTGGCCGTACTTGATGGAGGCGTCCTGCCAGGACTTCAGTCCCTCCGACAGGGTCGCCCCGCCCGCGTACGCCTTGCCGACGGTGTCGTTGAAGACGCTGTTGGCGTACACCTGGTACGGCAGGTACGACCAGCCGTCCGCGACCTGGTTCGCCGACTCCGCCAGCACCTTGTTGACCTGCTGCCCGCCGAAGTAGGGGAACTCCTTGTCCTGGAACGCGGGGGAGGACAGCTGCGCGGTCGTGGCGGGGAACGCGCCGCCGTCCACGCGGGCCTGCACGCCCTCCTCGACGGCGGCGTACTTCAGGAAGGCGTAGGCGAGGGCCTTGTTGGCGGCGGCCTCCGGGACGGCCAGCGAGCTGCCGCCGTTCTCCGAGGTCGCCTTCCCGCCGCTCTCCCACTGCGGCATCGGCGCGACCCGCCACTTGCCCGCGCCGGCCTTGACGCCGCTCTCCAGGTTGGCGGGCATCCACGCGCCGATCACGAGCGAGGCGATGGTGCCGTCGCTCAGCCCCTTGTACCAGGCGTCGCTCCACGAGCCGATCGGCGCGACGAGCTTGCCGCTGACCAGCTTCTGCCAGGTCGAGGTGAACTTCTGCGTGCCCGCGTCGCCGAAGTTCACCGCCACACTCGTCCCGTCCACCTGGTACGGCCTGCCGCCCGCCTGCCAGATCAGGCTCGTGGTGAAACCCGCGTCCCCGGTGTCGTTGGTGATGTACGCCTTCGGGTCGGCGGCGTGCAGCTTCTCCGCGGCGGCCACGAAGTCGTCCCAGGTCGCGGGCACCTCGATGCCGTGCTTGTCGAAGACGTCCTTGTTGTAGAACAGCGCCATCGGGCCCGAGTCCATGGGCAGGCCGTACACGCCCGCGCCGGAGTGCACGGAGGCCCACGGGCCGGGCGTGAACGTGCCCTGCAACTGGTCCGCGCCGAACGCCCGCAGGTCGGTGACCGACTTGGCGAGGGAGAACTGCGGCAGCGCGTAGTACTCGATCTGCGCGACGTCGGGCACGCCCGACCCGGCCTTGATCGCGTTCTGCAGCGCGGTGTACTGGTCGTTGCCGGTGCCGGCGTTGACGAGGTCCACGGTGACCTTCGGGTACTTGGCCTGGAAGCCGGCGACCACCTGCTTCAGCGTGGGCTCCCACGCCCAGACCTTGAGGGTGCCGCCCGCGTCGAGGGCGGCCTGCACCTCGTTCGCGGCGGCGGTGCTCGCCGGGGCGGCGCTTCCGCCGCCGGGATCGGAACCGCCGGGATCGGCACCGCACGCGGCGGCCAGCAGGGACATCGACAGCGCGACGGCGCCCAGCAGGAGAGTGTGTCGGCGATTGGTCGTCATGGTCGTCCCTTCGTCGGTGGATCGGGGAGACGGTGGGGTTCGGGGTGGGGTTCGGGGTGGGGTTCGGCGCCGGTCACCCCTTCACGCTTCCGGCGGCCAGCCCCGACTGCCAGTACCGCTGGAGCAGCAGGAACGCCGCGATCAGCGGGATGATGGTGAGCAGCGAACCCGTGATCACCAGGTTGAAGATCACGTCGCCGCCCGCCGTGACGGCCTGCGCGTTCCAGCCGGCCAGGCCGAGCGTGAGCGGATACCAGTCGGGGTCCTTCAGCATGATCAGCGGCAGGAAGTAGTTGTTCCAGGTCGCGACGACCGTGAAGAGCAGGACCGTGACGATGCCGGGAGCCAGCAGGGGCAGGCCGATGCGGACGAACGTGTGGAACTCCCGCGATCCGTCCACCCGCGCCGACTCGAGGATCTCGTCGGGGACGGCGCCGGCCGCGTACGTCCACATGAGATAGAGCCCGAACGGCGAGACCAGCGACGGGACGATGATCGCCCACGGCGTGTCCGTCAGGCCCATGCGGGAGAACATCAGGAACGTCGGCACCGCGAGCGCCGTGCCGGGCACCGCGACCGCGCCGATGACGACGGCGAACACCGCCTTCTTGCCGGGGAAGTCGAACTTGGCGAGGCCGTACCCGGCGACGGTGGCCAGCAGGGTCGCCCCGCCGGCGCCGAGCACGACGTACAGGACGGTGTTGAGCAGCCAGCGGGTGAAGATCCCGCCGTCGTACGTGAGGGTGGCGGCGACGTTGTCGAACAGGGCGAACTCGCCGGCGAACCAGAGGCCGTTCGACCCGAGCAGCCCTTCCTGCGTCTTCGTGGCGTTGACCAGCAGCCAGGCCAGCGGGAGCAGCGAGTAGACCAGCATGATCCCGGTCAGCGCGGTGAGCGTGGCGCTGCGGCGGCGGACCGGATGGCGGCGCGCGTGCCGGACGTGCCGGGCATGCCGGATGACCAGCGGCTTGGACGTCATGACAGGGCCCCTCTCCGCATGCCGCGCAACTGCACCGCGTACGCGACGACCATCGTGATCACGCCCATGACGATCGCGATGGCGGCCGAGTAGTCGAAACGCTGGCCGGCGAAGGACAGCCAGTAGGCGTACAGGTTCGGCGTGAAGTACGTGGTGATGGCGTTCGGGGCCAGGTTGCGCAGGATGGCGGGCTCGTTGAACAGGTGGAAGCTGCCGATGATGGAGAAGATCGTGGCCACCAGCAGCGCGCCGCGCAGGGCCGGGAGTTTGATCGCCCAGACGATGCGGAGCTGGCCCGCGCCGTCGATCTGCGCCGCCTCGTACAGGGACGGGTTCACCACGCGCAGCGCGGAGTAGAGGATCAGCATGTTGTAGCCGACGAACTCCCAGGTCACGATGTTGCCGATGGAGAGCAGGACGAGCTCGGCCGACAGCGGGTCGGGCAGGGAGAGGCCGAAGGCGTCGTTGAGGTCGCCGACGAGGCCGAACTGGGCGCCGTACATGAAGCCCCACATCAGGGCCGCGACCGCGGCGGGCACCGCGTACGGCAGGAAGACGGAGATGCGGAAGAAGCCCGTCCCGTAAAGGCGGCCGCTGTCGATGGCGAGCGCGGCGAGCAGGGCGAGGAACAGCATGATCGGGACCTGGACGGCGAGGAAGAGCGCGACCCGGCCGAACGCGGACCAGAACTGCGGGTCGCCCACCGCCTGGACGTAGTTGTCGAAGCCGACGAACGTGGTCCCGCCGATCAGCCGGGTGCGGAACAGGCTGAGGTAGAACGAGTACGCGATCGGCGCCACGTACACGAGGGCGAACACCGCGAGGAAGGGCCCGGCGAAACGCCACCCCGTCCATGACCTTCTCGTCACGGCCACCGGCTCGCTCCTTCCGTGTTTACGTGAACATTGACGGCGACGAAGCGTCACCTTGGGGAATTGGGCGGTGATGTTAACGTAAACTTCCGTGCGGTATCGTGGCATCGGTCACACTTGGCGTCAAGGTTCAGGGCGGCGAACGGGCGGGTATGGAAGCGACGAACCGGGGCGGGGCCATCCCAGGCCGACGCCGTAAGCAGCGCGTCTCCATGGCCGACGTGGCCAAGCTCGCCGGGGTCTCGTCGCAGACCGTCTCCCGCGTGTCGAACGGCCACGAGAGCGTCATCCCCGCGACCCGCGACCAGGTCCTCGCCGCGATGCGCCAGCTCGGCTACCGCCCCAACAGCGCCGCCCGCGCCCTCCGGTACGGCCGGTTCAACACCATCGGCGTCATCCTGTTCAGCCTCGCCTCCACCGGCAACAGCCGTACGGTCGAGGCGATCGCCACCCACGCCGCGGCCGAGGGCTACGCCATCACGCTCATCCCCGTCGACGTGCCCACCCAGGACAACGTGCTGGGCGCGTTCACCCGGATGGGCGAACTGGCCGTCGACGCGGTGATCGTCATCATGGAGATCCACCTGCTCGACGCGGCCACCGTGACCCTGCCGCCCGGTGTGTACGTCGTCGTGGTCGACTCCGACGCCGGCGACCGCTACAGCGTCGTCGACACCGACCAGGCCGACGGCGCCCGCCAGGCCGTCCACCACCTGCTCGGCCTCGGCCACGAGACGGTCTGGCACGTGTCGGGCCCCGAGACGTCGTTCGCCAGCCAGCGCCGCGCCCAGGCCTGGCGTTCGACGCTGGAAGCCGCCGGCCGCCCGGTCCCCGAGCCGCTGACCGGCGACTGGTCGGCCCGATCCGGGTACGCCGCCGGGCTGTCCCTCGCCGACGAACCCGGCTGCACGGCCGTCTTCGTCGCCAACGACCAGATGGCCCTGGGCCTGCTGCGCGCCTTCCACGAGCGCGGCCGGGCGATCCCCGACGAGGTAAGCGTCGTCGGCTTCGACGACATCCCGGACTCGGCGTACTTCCCGACGCCCCTGACGACGGTCCGCCAGGACTTCGCCGAGGTGGGCCGCCGGTGCGTCCAGCGGGTGCTCACCCAGATCCGCGAGGGCCAGGCGGCGCAGCCGGGCACCGACCTGGTCCCCACGCAACTCCTGATCAGGGACAGCACGGCCACCGCCCCGCCGGTCGCGGAAACGATTGCCGCCCGTAAGCCGAAACGTCGATGATGGGTGCCCTGGTGCAGGGGGCTGATCCGGATCTGGGGCGTGATGGCGAAGAGGAATGCGCGACGGGGACAGAGCGCCCAGCGAAAACGGCCGGATCGGCGGCCTGCGGCGGACGAGGCGCCGTCGGGGTGGCGGAAGTGGCTGGGCGGCCCGAAGGCGGTGGGGGTCCTGGCCGGAACGACCCTGATCACCTTCCTGGTCACCAGCTACGCCCCCCGGCTGCTGGCCTCCGTCGATCGGCTGACCGGCGCCGCTGAGGTCGTCGTGTACGCCTACGAGGACCCGAGCACCGATCGCGACGTGATCCTGGCCTATGAGCGTGGTGATCAGTTCAAGGACGTGGAGGCGTTGCACCAGAAGCTGGTCGACCGGGACTACGGACTGGGGAAGGGCGGCTATCAGGCGCTGCGCTCGACCAACCGCGTCATCGTGGAGAACCGTATGCCCGCCGACGTCGCGGTGGTCGGCATCGCCTTCAAGCTCCTGGAGAAGCGGAACCCCCCGGCCGGCACCGCCGTGTGGCTGAATCCCCAGGGCGGGGAGACGGTCGTGCAGCTGGGGTTCGACCTCGACTCGTTCAATTCGCGGGCCCGGGCGATAGCCCCCGACCAGGAACTGGGCGCGGACTACTTCGCGCAGAACCGGGTGCTGCTGAAGCCGGGAGAGCAGATCGAGTTCTCCATGCGGGGGGACGCGACCAGGCAGCTCTATCTCTGGCGGGCCGAGATCAGCCTCTACGTGGGCGGCACCGTCAAGAAGGTCATGGCTCCGCCGGAGCACGAGAGACCGTTCGCGACCACCGGCCTGGCGAAGACCTTCACCAGCGCGTTCGACAACCACGCGGGCGACATCAAGCGGGTGGACCCCGGGCTGTTCTGCGCCAGGCACGCGATGTGCGGCCCGCGCGAGGACCGGGACTAACCGGATGAACCGATCACGCGCCCTGACCGCGGCCGCCGTCATCGCCGTCGCCGCCGCGGCCGGCTTCCTGGTACGCCAGTCGCCACCCCTCCCGCCGCACACCATCCGGGTGACCGGGGCTCCGGCCGAGAAACGGAGCCCGTTACCCCTGGCCACCCCGATCGTCGAGGTGGCAGCCGATCCTTTCGTCCGGGCTCTCCACATTCCCTCGACGAACCAGGGCAGGGGCGAGGAGAACGCCTACGTCTTCCCCGCCGATCCCACCGACGGCATTCCCGTCGACCAGCTGCTGAACTGCGACGACTTCGCTTCCTGGGCGGTGGCCAACGACGGCGCGGAGCTGGGTTCCGGCTCCTTCGTCCTGCAGGTGAGCAATCTCGACACGCCTCCGGAGGCGGTGGTCGCCACGGTGATCCTGCGTTCGGAGCGGGACCTGGGCCGCAGGCCGTACGTCGTTTCCTGCCGGGGGGCGCGAACGGGTGATGTGATCCCGTACGCGGCTCCGGATCTGAATATTGCCGACGGCGCTCGGGTGACGCTTCCGGGGGATTCCTTCCAGGGTGATGCGCAGTCCGGCTGGCATCGGAATCTGCGGGTGGCCGGGGGTGGCTGCCAGAGCTGCACCTACAGCCTGGCCTTCGAGATCGGCACGTATCGGACTCCTGCGCAGGGTCCGTACACCCTCAGCGCGTGGCCTGGCCGGGAGCCGGACCTGATGCTCTGTGGTGCCGTGGACGGCAACGGCGTCATCCGTCTCCCGTCCGGCACGCCGGACTGTCCCGCATCGAACTGACGTGTCCCCGGGGCACGTCAGGGCCGCCATGATGTCGCGTCGCTCTGCACCCCGGCGTCGCTGAGCCGGTCCGCGAGCAACTCCAGGTCGCCTCGGCGGGGGATCCCGATGTAGTGGACGCGGTCGCCGTCCACGCACACCTGTAACCGCGGGGCCTCCGGTGGGCTGTCCGCGTCGGCGTAGCGTCGGTGGCCCAGCGGGGAGAGCGTCACGATGCTCTGGTTGGACGATCCCCGCCAGCGCAGACCCGTGTTGCGGCGCTCGACGTAAGGGCCGGCGATCACGGCGTCGCACCGGGCCAGGATGTCCCGTGACCGCTGCTCACGTGTCAGCCGGGACAGCGGGCGTCCGGAGTAGACGAGCACGTCGATGGGCCGCTCGCCGCGCCAGGCCAGGATGCCGTCGAGCAGTTCGCCGAGCGCGGCGGGCTGCTCGAAGGGCTCGCCGCCGCTGATCGTCACGCCGTCCAGCGGGTCGGGGAGGGACGACAGCCAGGCGAGCACCGCCGGCACCGGGGTGGCGGTGGCCGGATCCGCGTTCCACGTGTCGCGGGACATGCAGCCCGCGCAGGCGATCGTGCAGCCCTGCGTCCAGATGCCGGCCCGCACGCCGGGGCCGAGCGCCAGAACCGGGTAGTGCGCCCGGGCGAGGAGCAACGCGGTCATCGTTCCCGCTCCCGCCGGCGTGTGCGCTGGCGGGGCGCCGTGGACCTGCGGCTTTCCACCGGGACCTGGTCGCCGGGCGGGATGACCCATTGTAGGTCGGTCCGTACGCCGGCCTCCGCCAGTCCGTCGCGGGCCGCCGCGAATGCGGCGCACCATTGTTCGGCGCGCTCGGTGTCCAGCCGGCGTCGCTCCTCCGCCTCGTCGGACGGCGAGGTCCGTACGACGGCGGCGCGCAACTCCCCGGCCTCCGGGTCCACCCGTACCTTGACCGCGTGCTCGCTCCAGTCGCCCCGGGTGAGGTAGACCTCGCCGCTTTCGGCGGTGAGCGTCTCGAAGCCGCCGTCGACCTGGTAGCCGAGGCCGGACAGCACCTGGTCGATCGAGTGGGCCACGTACCGGCGCGCGGCGGCGGCCTGGGCGTCGGCGGCCATCCGGTCCGCGGTCGCGCGCAGCGTGTCGTCGAGCGGAAGGCGGCCGGCGACGACGTCGTTCAGCGCGGCCCGGAGCCGGTCGGCGCCCGGATCGTCGTGATGGGCGATCAGCTGCAGGCAGCGTGCCGCGTGGACGGCCGCGTCGCGGCGCTCACGCGCTCGTTCGTTCGCCTGCCGGACCCTGATCCGCACATCGGTCAGGCGGCTGTCGGCCGTCGCCGCGTCGGCGGCGGCCACGACCTCGGCGGCGGCCAGGCGGACCAGTGCCCGGTCGTCCTCGACGGTGTCGGGCGCCAGCCGGTCCAGCACCCGGGTCAGCGTCGTGCGGAGCCGCGCCCGCCTGTCCTCCTCGGCCGGCTCCCCGGCGCTGTCCGGTTCGGCGGCGTCCCGCCTGGTCCGGGTCGTCCCCGTCAGGTCCAGCCGGACCGCCTCCGGCGGCGCGTCCGCGAAGACCCGGTGGATCACCGTCTCGGCGATCCACCGGGTGAGGTTTCGCTCCGCCTGAGCCAGGAGTTCGTCGGCCCGCGCGCACCAGGCCCGCAGGTCCTCGGCCTGCTGACCGTCGACCGCCAGCGGCGCGGGCAGATCGTCCGCCGTCATCGCGTTCCTCGCGTACGCGGCCTGCATCACGCTGATCCTGGCGTTGCGGTCCAGCACCGTGTGCACGGCCTGCTCGTACGTCCGGGCCGCCTCGGCCGCGGCCTCCTGTCGTCGCGCGGCCTTCTCCACCGAGGCGCCGGCCGCGGCGAGCCCCGCGCCGAGACCCCGGGCGAGAACCGCGCCGACCACGACCGGGCCGGCCACCGCGGCCACCACGGCCACGCCGGCCGCGGTGACCACCCTCGTTTCCACTGCGCTGCGCAATCGTCCTCCAGGGCGATGCGCCGATCGTCATCGTGCCGTTTCTTCCAGCGGATGAGTCCCGCGAGCGTGGTCACCAGCTGACCCGCCACGGTCTGGCCGACGAGCAGGAGCCACAGGAGGGGGAGGGCGGGCAGGATCAGGAACGCGAGCGCGGCCACGGAGAACGCCGCGGACCAGAAACCCCCGAACGCCGTACGGAGTCCCCGGCCGAGAAAGTCGAGCGTCCGGCCCGGCCACCGCAGGCCCTCGGCGAGGGTGTAGTCCCGGCCCTTCAGCAGGGCGGCGGTCGCCTCGATCATGAACTGGGGCATCCAGGCCACGGCGGCCAGCAGCGGAGCCGCCGCGAGCAGGTTCGAGCCGACCAGGTCACCGGAGAACCGGTAGAGCGGCTCCAGGTAGTCCATCACGCCGAAGCCGGCGGTCGTGTCGCGTACCCAGTCGTGCGCGTCGCCGACAGCCCATCGGTGGAGATATCCGGCGACCAGCGTGCCCCCAACCCAGAGCGGGAGAAACGGCAGGGTGACCAGGAGGGCGCGCAGGCCGGCGAGTGGGGCCGCTCGTCGTCGCCGCCGCTCGCGGTCGGACCACGCCTGCCGTCTGCGGTTCTCGCGCTCCCGGGTTTCGCGGTCCCGTCGCTCGGCGTTCTCGGCCTCGGCCACCGCGAGCGGCAGAACCCGTACGAGGGCCAGCTGGTGGAAGGGGTCCCCCCAGGCCAGCGCGACCATGTCGTCGAACCAGGGCACCGGGCGGACGAGCCGCGCGGGCGCCTCCGCCGCGGCCCGCGCCAGCGAGGCGCCGGTACCGTCCGGGTCCGCCGCCAGGGAGAGCAGCGTCAGCAGGATCGCCGCGGAGTCGTCCCCCGGGCCGCCGGCCAAGGGCAGCCGTTCCCCGGCTCCGGCCACGGTGCCACGCCACCGGTCTGTGTGCGCGTTCCACTGCCGTACCAGGTCGGCCCAGCGGTCGTGCAGCTCCGGCAGGTCCTCGCCCCCGGCGAATCCGGCGAGCTCGCCGAGCAGCCGGTGCCGCCACAGCGCCTGCCCGACGGCGACGGCCCGCGCGTGCTCGGGGTGCGCGGGATCCTCCGCCCACGCCGCGAGTCCCGGAAGATCCCGTCGGGTCATCCTGAGCCCGAGGTAGCAGGGCGGCAGGGCCGGGTCGAGCCATCGGATGAGGTGGAGCAGCTTGACGTCCGGCGGCTCGTCCCCCAGCAGGCGGGTGTCCACCAGCTCCATCCGGCGCTCCGCGCCGTCGTGCGACGCGTCGTCGAACTGCTGGAGCCAGAGGCGCAGGGCGTACCAGGCCTCGGTCGGCCCGGTGAGCGCCTTCATGCCGGCGAAGAAGGTCTGGGCGGCTGCCGCCCAGTGCTCGGCCAGGGCCGCCGCCAGATCCTCCCGGGTCGTGTAGACGCCGCCGCGGAACGGCAGTCCCGTCGGGCGGGGCCGCGGTGGCTCGACGCGGTCCTCCGGTACGGGCGGCGAGCCGCCGTCCAGCCAGAGCCGGACCTCCTCGGCCCCCCATCGGCGGCGCGGGTCACGGATGAGCAGCCCCCGGCAGAGCAGCCGGAACCGGGGATCGGAGAGCTGCCGGGTGTCGACCGTGCGCGTCGCCAGATGGTCCAGGACCGCCGTCTCCGTCATGCCGGCGAACGGCCCGCGGCCGGTCGCCAGCTCCAGCGTGATCATGCCGAGCGACCACCAGTCACGCGCCGGTGACACCTGGCCCGAGAGCGATTCGGGCGCCGCGTAGGCCAGGGTCCTGGAATGCGAGGCGAACACCACGCTCTCGTCGATGGCCTTACTCAGTCCGAAATCAGTTACGGCAAGGCTTAATGGATGAATGTTCCTGACAAGAATATTGTCGGGCTTCAGGTCGCGATGCACGATGCCGTGCGAATGGAGCCAGGACAGTGCGCCGACAAGTTGGCGCACCAATTCGGTGACGACGGCTTCGACGGGCGTGATCCGGCCCGACTCCGCCAGTGTGCGCAGATTGCCGTTGGCGACGTACTCCATCACCTCGTAGTCGCGCCCGTCGGAGTGCCCGGTCTCGGTGATTCTGACGATGTGGGGCGACGGCGTGGAGCGCAGCTTCTCCCACACCTGGCGGTCGGCGGCGAACCCGCGCCGGAAGATTTTCACGACCTGGTTCTCGCCGTCCGGGTCGCGCACTTGGACCAGATCCGCTTCGACGCCTTGCGAACGTATTTCGGCCACGGCCGTGAAACGTCCGGTCAGCGCCGAGGGCAACCGCACCAGGGGCGTACCCGCGTCGGGAACGGGGGAGTCCCGCCGGGTCGCGCCGGCCGGCTGGTCGCGCCGTGTGGGTCCGGGGCCTGGCGAGGAGACGGGTGGATCGCGCCGGGTGGCGGCGGCCACATCGTCCCGGCGGGTGCTTTCGACGCCAGTCGGTTGGGGCATATCGGGGCGCGCAATAGCCGGAATCTCCTCCAACCGTTCCTCCGAACACTTGAATGGATCGCATATCACGCGAAGTAGGGCACAGCTTACGGCTTTTCCTGGGGTGCGCCCTGAGGGATAACCCTCAACATTGCGAACCCGATATCCGGTCGAACACGGTGTTAGCTACACATGTATAGATATAGACCGCAGATTGCCCGTAGCCGGAAGCGCGTTCTTTTCGCGCGGTCCGTAAGTTTGTTTCGGTCAGCGGTCAATGGCCGCCGGCATGGGAGGCTCGCTGTGCAGCAGGCGGGTGAGGGCGTCGCCGACCTCGGGCGTCAGCGGCCCATCGTGCTCCAGTCCCAGCCGCCGGGCCAGTTCACCGGCGTGCAGGCGGGTGGCGGCCTCCAGCAGCCGGGCGTAGACGTCCACGGTGCCACGGGTGCGATGCCGTGCCGTACCGGCGAGAACGACGGCCAGGAGGCCGGCCGGCCACCACCAGACGGTGAGCAGCGCGTACAGGATCGCCCATCCACCGAGGGTGGTGGCGCGGGCGAGCGACTGCCGGGCGGCGGTGATCTCGGCGCGGACCGGGTCCGGCAGGGTCAACCACAGATGCGGCCAGACGACGGCCAGATCCAGTTGGTGGTCCCGCTCCAGCCGTACGGCCACCGCGTGCACGCGGTCGCCGGTCCAGGTGGGCCGGTCCGGTTCCTCCACCGCGACACGGTTCATGGCGTGCCCGGCGGCGCGACGCGGCGAAGAGTCCGGGCGGCCGCCCCGCGCACGGGCCAGGGCGGCGTCCTCGCGCAGCCGATGGTAGATGGCCGCCCTTGCCTGCCAGCGCTTCCGGCGCCGGGCGACCCGCCGGTCGGCCAGCCAGAACAGCGGCCCGTACCAGGCACGCCAGTCGGCGGCCAGCACGATCCTTTCGAGGAGCGAGCCCAGCCCCTGCGCCGCGAGACCGGCGATCGCCGCGACCGCCAGGGCGGCGACGAGCAGCAGCGCCTGCCCGCCGGCCGACCGGGCCGCGGGACCGGCCGCGAACGTGGTGACGTCACCCGCCAGCGCGCCGATGTCGAAGGGCCGCGCGTGCCCGAGCCGGTACGCGGCGGTGGCGACCGCCAGGTAGAGCGCGCCCGGAAGCACCAGCAGGGTGAACCAGACGTCGGCCAGTTTCCTGCCGATCTCGCCGAGCAGCGCGCTCATCGCATCAGAGCCGTTCCCGGCGCAGCGGGCGGCCGACGATCTCGCAGGTCGGCGGCCCGGCGGCGTCCGGCCAGCGGTACGACGAGCACCGGCCCTCGGGACACAGGTAGACGATCTCCGCTCGGCCGCCGATGCCGGCGGGCGTCAGCCCGCGGGTGTGGGAGTGGACGCCGAGGGCGTCCCCGGCCACCCGCAACGCGTCGTGCAGCTCCTCCAGCGGTCCGGCCACGTCTCCGCCCCGGCGGACCGCGTCCAGAAGCCGGTCCAGCGCGGACGCGTCACCGGTGCCGTCGTGCCCTTCGAGTTCGGCGCGGATGACCGTCAGCCTCCCGCACACGTACGCCAGGCCGTCCGCGGTCCGGTCGGCCGCCTCCTCGCCGCGCTCAGCCACCGATGCCTCCTCCCGCCCGGCCGCCTGAGCCGGCCACTGGCACCCGTTTCCGGTACGGCGACCAGATCCTACCCAGCAACCCGCCGCCGCTCCACCCAGAGTGGGATTAGCCTCACCTACAGTGCATAAGGAGGCCGATGGGCGAGCGGGAAGAACTGCTGGCGGCGGTGCGGGCCCGGGTCGAGAGCGTGAACGACGCGCAGGACCTGCCCGTGGTGCTGGAGCCGAGCGCGCTCACGGCGGCGCACCGGCTCGCCGGGATGATGGACGACGACGACCTGCCCGCCCACTACCTGCTGGGCTGGCTGCACTGGTATCGGGCGACGGCGCAGCCGGGGGATGCGGGCCGCCCGGATCTGACCGCCGCCGTCGGCATGTTCGCGACGTGTTTCATCGCCGGCGTCGCCCCGGACGACCTGCCCGACGACCTGGTGCCCTTCATCGCCGCCCAGGCCGCCGCCGTCGCCAGCCGCCACCTGCCCGACGACGCGGCCGGTCCTGAGGAACTCACCTCCGCGATCGATCTCTGGCGGCGCATCGTCGGCACCATGCCCGCCGACTTCCCCCGGGGCGGACCGCTCGGCATCCTGGCGGGCGCGCTCCAGGACCGCTTCGAGCTCACCGGCTCCCTCGCCGACCTCGACGAAGCCGTCAACGCCGGACGCGCCGCGGCCGACGCCACCGGCGACCGTCAGGAACGAGCCGGCCACCTGCACAATCTCAGCGTGTCGCTGCAATCGCGATTCGAGCTGAGCGGGGCCGACGCGGACCTGGCGGAGGCGATCCGAAGCGCCCGAGCCGCCGTCGCGGACGCCGCGGCCGGCCCCGAGCGGGCGAGCATGCTGGCCGCCCTGGCGAACGCCCTGCGGCTCCGCTTCGAGCGCCACGGCGTCGCGGCCGACCTCGACGAGGCGATCCGGGCCGGCCGGGAGGCGCTCGACGCCATCCCCGCCTGGCATCCCGACCGGCTGACCGCCGTCAACGTCCTCGCGGGCGCGCTCACGGAACGGTTCTCACGCACCGGGACCATGCCCGATCTGGACGCCGCCATCGTGAGCGTCCAAGCCGCGGTGGCCGCCACCCCTGCCGGGCACCCGGATCGGGCGCTGTATCTGAGCAACCTGGCGGGCGCGCTGAACACCCGGTACCAGCGCCTGGGCACGCTGGCGGATCTGAACGCGGCGGTCGACGCCGGTCGGGCCGCCGCGGCCGCGACCCCGCCCGGCCACCCCGACCGAGCGGTCACCCTGAACAACTTGGCCGGCGCGCTGCAGGCCCGGTTCGAGCACACCGGCGCAACCGCGGACCTCGACGGCGCTGTGCACGCCCTCGAAGCCGCGGTGGCGGCCACCTCGGCCGGGCAGCCGGACATCCTCGACAATCTAGGCGTCGTGCTCCGGCTGCGGTTTCATCGCACCGGGCGCTCAGAGGACCTGGACGCAGCGATCGAGGCCAGCCGGGCGGCCGTGGCCGCGACCCCGGCCGACCACCCCCAGCGGGCGCCGATGCTGTCGAACCTCGGTATCGCCCTGCGCTCGCGCCACCACCACAGCGGGGACCCCGCGGACCTGGACGGCGCCGTCGACGCCGGTCGGGCCGCCGTGGCCGCGACCCCGGCCGATCACCCCCAGCGGGCGGGGATGCTGTCGAACCTCGGCGTCGCCCTGCTGACTCGCTACGAGCGCACGGATGCCCGCGCCGACCTCGACGCCGCGATAACGGCCGGCCGGACGGCGGTGGAGGTCACTCCCGCCGACCGTCCCGATCGGGCGTTCTATCTGAGTGCGCTCGGCGCCGCCCTGCGCCACCGCCACCTGCGCACCGGCGTCCGGGCCGACCGGGACGAGGCGGTTTCGGCCTGCGCGCTGGCGACCCGGGTGACTTCCGCTCCCGCGTCCGCTCGGATCCGGGCGGCGGGCATGGCCGCCTCGTTGCTCGGCTCCGGCGAGCCCGGCCGGGCCGCCGACCTGCTGGAGACCGCGGTGCGGCTGCTGCCCCAGGTGGTCCCGCGCGAACTGGAGCGGGCCGATCAGCAGTACACGATCGGCGGATTCGCCGGGCTGGCGGCCGACGCGGCCGCCCTGGCCCTCGCCGCTCGGGACACGGCCGCCGGACGGGCGCTGTCCCTGCTGGAGATGGGCCGCGCGGTACTGCTCGGCCAGGCCTTGGACACGCGCGGCGACTCAGGTGAACTGCGGCGGCGTCATCCGGCGCTCGCGGCCCGCTTCGCCGAGTTGCGCGACCTGCTCGACGTGTTCCCGGCAAGCCACGAGGCGACCTGGCGACAACCCGTGGACCGGCATGCGCTGGCCGCCGAGTTCGCCACGGTGCTGGCCCGCATCCGGGCCCTGGACGGCTTCGCGGATTTCGCCCTCGCCCCGGCCGCCGAGGACCTGGTCGCCCAGGCCGCGGCCGGTCCGGTGGCGGTCTTCAACGTCAGCCCGCACCGCAGCGACGCGCTGCTGGTGACGGCCGATGGCATCAGCCACGTGGAACTTCCCGGCCTCGACCACGCGACGGTGGTCCGGCGGGTCGGCGAGTTCCATCGGGCCCTGGCCGCGACGACGGACCCGGACGCCGATCGCCTGGCGGCGCAGGCGAAGCTGCGCGACGTGCTCGGCTGGCTGTGGGACGAGGCGGCCGGACCCGTGCTCGGCGCCCTCGGCCACCACGACACGCCCCCGGCGGACGGGACGTGGCCCCGGGTGTGGTGGGCGCCCGGAGGACTGCTCGGTCAGCTGCCCGTCCACGCGGCCGGTCATCACACCGACCCGCCCGGCGGGGCGGCCCGCCGTACCGTCCTGGACCGCGTCGTCTCGTCCTACACGCCGACCGTCCGGGCCTTGGGTCAGGCCCGCCGGAACCCGGCCCGGCGCTCCGCGGCGCCGAAGGCACTGATCGTCGCCATGTCCACGACCCCCGGGCTGCCCGATGAAGGACGGCTCGACTACGTCCGGGCCGAAGCCGCGCTGGTGCGTACCCGCCTGCCCGCGTCCGTGCTGCTCGCCGAGCCCGCCGCGGAGGCGGGCCGCGCCGTCCCGACGAAGGCCACCGTCCTCGCCCAGCTGCCCGGCTGTACGGTCGCGCACTTCGCCTGCCACGGGGAGAGCCACCCGACCGACCCCTCCCGCAGCCGGCTCCTGCTGCGCGACCACGCCGAGGAACCGCTCACGGTGGCGAGTCTGGCGTCGCTGCGGCTCGACCACGCGCAACTGGCCTACCTGTCGGCCTGCCGTACCGCGTTCACCGGGGCCGCCAGGCTGCTGGACGAGGCCATCCACCTGTCTTCCGCCTGCCAGCTCGCCGGGTTCCCGCATGTCGTCGGCTCTCTCTGGGAGATCGACGACGACGTGGCCGTCCGCGTCGCCGAGGCCTTCTACGCCGGGATCGTCGCCGAGGACGGCAGTGTGGACGCCGGGAGCGCCGCCTGCGCTCTGCACCACGCGGTGCGGAGCATCCGGGACAGATTCCCCGGTACCCCGTCCCTATGGGCCGGCTACCTGCATTCCGGAGCGTGAGGTGCGCGCATTGACAGGCAAGTGACGGCTTGCCTATTGTCTCCGCATGGGCGACGTCTTCAAGGCCCTCGCCGACCCCACCCGGCGGACCATTCTCGACGAGCTGGCCGAACGCGACGGCCAGACCCTGTTCGAGATCTGCGTCCGCCTGACGAGCCGGCACCAGCTGGGCCTGACCCGGCAGGCCGTGTCCCAGCATCTGGCGGTGCTGGAGGAGGCCGGGCTGGTCATCACGCGCAAGCAGGGGCGGTACAAGTTCCACCATCTCGACACCACTCCGCTGGCCGCCATCTTCGAGCGGTGGCCCGTCACCAGGAAAGGACAGGAACCGTGAAGATCTACGTCACCAGCGTGTTCGTGGACGACCAGCAGAAGGCCCTCGACTTCTACACCGAGGTGCTCGGCTTCATCAAGAAGAACGACATCCCGGTGGGCGAGGACACCCGGTGGCTGACGGTCGTCTCACCGGAGGACCCGGACGGCACGGAGTTGGTGCTGGAGCCGAGCGGGCATCCCGTGGTCAAGCCGTACAAGGAGGGGCTGGTGGCCGACGGCATCCCGGCGACCTCGTTCATGGTCGCGGACGTGCACAAGGAGTTCGAGCGGCTGAGCGGGCTGGGGGTGACGTTCACGCAGGAGCCGATGGAGGCCGGGCCGGTGACCATGGCGGTCTTCGACGACACCTGCGGGAACCTGATCCAGATCGTGACGCTCTCGTAGGACCGAACGGGATCATCCGCCGCGGCCGGGTGCGCCGCCCGTCGCCCGGACTGTCGCGATTCCCCCGGAAGGCCGGTTGTTCCACCAGAGCGAGAGCGCCACGGCGGACGCGATGAACAGGCCGCCGATGGCGGCGAACCAGGCGGCGACGTCGACGTTCTCCTGGACGACGGTGAACGTGCCCGGCAGTTTGCCCAGGGCCGCCTGGAGCTGGTCGGCGTTCTGCGCGCGGTAGTATGCCCCTCCGGTGGTGTCGGCGACCTCCTTGAGAGAGCCCTCGTCGATGGCCAGCCGCCCGCGCCCCCGGTCGAACCCGCCCCCGCCGGGACGGCCGAAACCGAAGCCGCCGTCGAACTGCCTGCCGTCGCACACCATGGGCGCGGGCGTGGTGGTGCCGAACCCGATCGTGAAGACCCGTACGCGGCGGAGAGCGGCCTCCTGGGCGGCCGTCTCCGGCTGCACGCCCTGGGTGTTCGCCCCGTCGGTGAGCACCACGATCGCGCTGCTCGCGAAACCCTCCCCCCGGTCCACGGGATCGGCGCCGATCGGGGCTACCGAGGGGTCGATCTCCGCGATGGCGTCGAGCGAGGTGAGGATGGCCTGGCCGATCGCGGTGCCCCGCGAGGTGATCAGGCCCTCGAGCGCGTCGAGCAGCGCCTGCGTGTCCTCCGTCGGGGGGACGACGAGGCCCGCGTTGCCCGCGAAGGTGACCAGGCCGATGCGCGGCCCTCCCTCCTGGGAGCGGATGAAGTCCGCGGCGGCTTCCTTGGCGGCGGTGATGCGGTTCGGGTCCACGTCGGTGGAGCACATGGAGCCCGAGGTGTCGAGGGAGAGCAGGATCGTCGCCGAGTCCATCGGCACCGGCACGGTCGCCTGCGGACGGGCCGCGCCGAGGCCGAGCACGAGGAGCCCCGCCGCGAGCAGCGCCGCCGGGATCCACCGCCGCCAGCGGGTCCGTCCGGGCAGCGCCACCCGGACCAGCGCGACCGAGGTGACCCGGATCGCCGCGCGCCGGCGCCGCCGCCGCGTCAGCCACCAGATCGCGAACACCAGCGGGACGGCCAGGAGGGCGGACAACGCCCAGGGCCACGTGAAGGACATTCAGACCACCCGCCCGGTACGGAAGACGGTGAGCGCCGACCCCGCGGTGAGCAGGGCGAGGGCGACCGCGATGAACGCGCCCGCGAGGGGAAGCGGCTCGTCGCTGACGGTGAGCCGCAGATCGATCGTCGAGGCGATCCCGTCGAGCCGGCCCGTGTCGGAGCCGGGATAGTACGTGCCGCGCGTGGCCTGCGCGATCGACGTCAGCGCGTCCTCGTCGAGCGCGGTCTGCAGGCTGAACCCGTCGACCTTCACCGCGGTCCCGGCGGCGGTGCCGATGCCGACGGTGTGGATGCGCACACCCGCCTGCTCGGCCACCGCCACGGCGCTGTCGACGTTCCCGCCCAGGTCCTGGCCGTCGGAGAACATCACGATGGTCGCCGACGGCCAGTACCCGATGTCGGGGACGGTGTCGTCGTCGCGCGCGATGGCGATCCTCTTGCCGGTGATCGCGGTGAGGGAGGCGAGGATGGCGCCCCCCAGCGAGGTGCCGCCGGTGACCTTCAGGCGGTCGATCGCCGCCAGCGCGGCGGTGTGGTCGGCGTCCGGGCGCGCGGTGGTGAGCGCGCCCCGCTCGAACGCGACGACACCGATGTCGACGCTGGCCGGCTGCGCCTGGATGAACGACCGCGCCGCCCGCTGCGCCGCCGCGAGCCTGCTGGGCGCGATGTCGTCGGCGCCCATGCTCGCGGAGACGTCCATGGCCAGGATCACCGTGCCGGAGGCCCGGGGCACGGGCACGTACGCGGTCGGACCGGCGACGGCGATCGCGAGCACCGCGAGGCCGCCGAGGGTGAACCAGGTGCCCAGCTGCGTACGCCGGTTCGGCGCGATGATCCCGGCGGCGGCCCAGGCGGCCGACCGGCGGCGCGCGAAGACGACGGCCACGGCGGCGAGCGCCGCGGTGACGAGTAAGCCGAGGGCCAGAAGATAGAGGTTCACGCGCGCCGGTCCCGGGTCCGGGCGACGACCTCGACGAGCGTCTCGGCCAGGTCGCGAGCGGTGTCGACGCGGTGGACCGGCACACCCGCCTCGCGCATGCCGTCCGCCAGCCGGGCGTCGCGGGCGCTGACGGCCTCGCGGAAGCGGACCTGGAACAGCGGGTCGCCGGAGTCGACGATGAGCTGCTCGCCGGTCTCCGCGTCCTCCACCACGATGAGCCCGGCCTCCGGCAGTTCGTCGTCCGCGGTGTCCACGATGCGGAGGGCGACGACCTCGTGCCGTCGCGCCAGGCGCAGCAGCGAGCGTTCCCAGTCGCCCTCGCCGATGAAGTCGGAGACGACGACGACCAGGCTGCGGCGCCGGGCCAGGCGCGCCACCGCGTCCAGCATCTCGGCCAGATCGGTCGTCCGGCCGCTGTTCGTGCCGGCGGTGCGCTCCAGCTCGGCGCCGATGCGCAGCACGTGCCTGCGTTCCGTGCCGGGCGGTACGACCCGCAGCACGCCCGTGTCGAAGAGCAGGGCGCCGACCCGGTTGCCGCCCCGGGAGAACAGCCGGGCGAGGACCAGCGTCAGCTCCGCCAGGACCTCGTGCTTGCCGCGTCCCGGCCGGCCCGCCGCCATCGACGCCGACCGGTCGAGCGCCAGCCAGACCGTCATCTCGCGGTCCTCGTTGAACTGCCTGAGGTGCGCCTCGTTCAGCCGGGCGGTGACGTTCCAGTCGATGTGGCGCGCGTCGTCGCCCTCCACGTACGCGCGCAGCCCGGCGAAGTCGGTCCCCGCCCCCCGGTGCACCGTACGGTGGCCGCCCTGGAGCCGCCCGTCGAGACGGCGGACGACCCGCCATTCCAGGCGGAGCAGGAGTTTCTCGGGGGCCCGCATCGGATCAGCGGTCCTGGAGGACGGCGTCGGGCACCCGTACGGCCCCGAGCACGCTCGTCACGATCGTGTCGGCGTCCACGTCGTCGGCGAGGGCCTCGTACGAGAGCACGATCCGATGGCGGAGCACGTCGAGGGCGAGTTCGATGACGTCGTAGGGGAGCACGTAGCCGCGGCCGCGCAGGAACGCGAGGGCGCGTGCGCCGATCACGAGCGCGATCGAGGCGCGGGGACTCGCCCCGTAGTTGACGTACCGCTCCAGCTGGCCGAGCCCGGCGTTGCCCAGGGCGCGGGTCACGGTGACCAGGCGCACGGCGTAGTCGACGATGCTGGGGTCGACGTACACCTCCCGGACGCGTGCCTGCATCCCGATCAGGTCGTCGGTGGTCAGGATGGCCCGGGTCGGCTCCGGCGGCCGGAGCGCGCGGTCGACGATCGCGTGCTCCTCGGCGCCGGCGGGGTAGTCGACGAGGACCTTCATCATGAACCGGTCCACCTGCGCCTCGGGCAGCGGGTAGGTGCCCTCCGACTCGATCGGGTTCTCGGTCGCCATGACCAGGAACGGCTCGGGCACCCGGAACGTCTCGCGGCCGATGGTGACCTGGTGCTCCTGCATCACCTCAAGCAGCGCGCTCTGCACCTTGGCCGGCGCGCGGTTGATCTCGTCGGCCAGCAGCAGGTTCGCGAACACCGGCCCCAGCTCGGTACGGAACTCGCCGGAGTGCTGATGGTAGATCCGCGTGCCGATGAGGTCGGCGGGGACGAGGTCGGGCGTGAACTGGATCCGCTGGAACTGCCCGGCTATCGCCGCGGCGAGCGACTTCACGGCCAGCGTCTTGGCCAGGCCGGGCACACCCTCGACGAGCAGGTGACCGCCGGACAGCAGGGCGACGGCCATGCGTTCCAGCAGCACGTCCTGGCCGACGATCGTACGCTTCACCTCGAACAGCGCGCGTTCGAGCGGGTTGGTGGACTTCGCGGGAGAGGTCATCGGGGGATTCCTTCGTCGCTCAGATCTGGGGTCCGTTTCCGTCACCGTCTCCGTCTCCTCCGGACAGAGCCGTACCGATGGGCACCGCGAAGGCGATACCGGCGAAGGCCTCGTCCTTGCCCGGGTCGGCGATCGAGACGACGATGCCGATGACGAGCCCTCGCGCGTCGAGCAGCGGGCCGCCGGAGCTGCCCGGGTTGACCGACGCGTCGAACTGGATGAGTCCCTCCAGATCGCCGCCGTCGGATTCGGACGCCCGGTTCAAGCCCGAGACGACGCCGGAGGAGACGCTGAAGGTCAGCCCCAGCGGGTTGCCGATGGCGACGACCGGCGCGCCCACCTCGCCACCGCCGCCGAGAATCGCGGGTACGAGGATCTCGGGCAGCGACGCCGGGGCGAGCAGCGCGATGTCCTTACCCGGATCGGCCGACGTGACACGTGCCCGCGTCTCCGTCCCGTCCGAGAAGGTGACGTTGATCGTCTTGGCGTCCTCGATGACGTGGTGCGCGGTCACGATGGTCCCGTTGTCCGCCGCGATCACACCCGTCCCGATCCCGCCGTCCGTACGGATGACGACCACGGACGGCCCGACCCGCTGGAAGATCTCCGCCACCGTGGGGCTCATGGTCGGCGTCGGCGTCGGACTCCGGCTGGGCGCCGCCGCGCTCTGCGGTCCGGCCGTCCTGCCGAGCAGGAACGCCACCACCAGCAGCAGGGCGACCACCCCAACCCCACCGCCGACCAGCAGGCGACCCGGGACTCCGGCCATGACCCCCCTCTCGGGCCCGCGTTCCACCGCTTCACCGTACAAGCCCAGGGTGAAAAGAGCATTAAATAGTCACGCTTGTCCGCTTGCGTCTGCCGGGCTGTCACGGACGCGGGGCGGAAACAGCCGCCGACACGCCCCGGGCACGCACGGCGGCACGGCGGCGGCTCGTGCTAGATGACCGGTTTGACGTCGAGGATGGGGGTTCCGTCGAAGGCCTCCAGGTCGTGGACCAGGATTCGGTGGCCGTCTATTGCGGCGATTCGGACCAGGTGGAGGCCGATGGGGTTCGGGCGGTCCTGTGAGCGCGTGCTGAAGACGCCGGTCAGGGGGTTCCCGGGGTCGTCGCGCGGGTGTACGGAGAGCACGTCTCTCTCGGCCCGGTGGAGCCAGGTCAGAAGGATGATGGTCGCGCCGACGGCGAAGTCGCGCGTGCCTTCCAGGACTTGGTCGTCGAACACCAGCCAGGCGTCCGGGGCTCCCTCGACGCCCTGTTTCGGGGCGTGCTCCCGGTCGGTGAGCGTCGACTCGACGTACCCGATCGGTCTGACCTCGAAGCCTGTCATCGTGCTCCTCCTCGGAGCGAGTGTCCCAAACGACGACGATCTCCACGGCTCCGAGACAAGATCGTGATTCTTGCCGTCGATAATGCCGTGGTGAAACGTTTTGGGCGATATGTTTTGTCGGTAGTGGTTTGTCTTCCGCTGGTCGCAGGATGCGGCGTTATTGACATAATGGCCGGGCGCAAGGGTTATACCGTTCCAAGCAAGGCCATGGAGCCCACGATTATGGCGGGCCGTCATATCATGGCCGTCCTGCCTGACGATGATTATGCTCCCGAGCTCGGCGATGTCGTTTTCTTCAGGGCTCCGGAGTCGTGGGAAATGAACGGCGTCTATGTTTCGCGCGTCATCGGTGTTCCAGGGGCCGCGATCCAGTGTTGTGACGATCAAGGGCGGATAGTTCTGAACGGGCGGCCTCTGGAGGAGTCGTACATCAAGGAGCCGCCCGCCTCGCGTGAGACGTTCGGTCCGTTGACCGTTCCGGCGGGGCGGGTCTGGGTTCAGGGGGACAACCGCCACATGGCTCTCGACTCCCGCCATCATCAGGGGGCCGATCCCACCATCCCGGTGTCGAACATCGTGGGAGTCGCCGACCTCTCCACCGTCAAGTAAGGGCGGTCATTCGCTCGTGGAGAGGCGCAGGGTGTGGACGCGGTTCCAGCGCTGGGCCGTGACGAGTTCGGCCGTCGAGGTGTTCAGGTCGTAGACGACCGACCAGCGGGTGTGGGGCTGGGCGACCTTTCTGAGCAGGTCCAACGCGTCCGTGCCGCCGCCTTCGTGGAGCAGGCGGTAGCGGCGGTCGGTCAGTTTGGCGGCTTGGTCGGCGCCGGTCATGGTGATGTTGGTGAGGTAGCGGTCGTCGATGACGTTCATGCGGCCGTCGCCGTACTCGACGACTGCTGACCTGCCCGTACGGTCGGCGATCAGGTAGTGGAGCTGGGGGCCGCCACTGAAGTCCAGGGTGTAGCGGCCCATCAGGGCGATCGCTTCGGGGACGGTGGCGGCCCGGTCGAGCATCAGCCGGATGATCCGGACACCGCTGACGGTGGTGCGTCCCGGGGCCGGTGCGGGCAGCCGTGCGTCGGGCGCCTGGGCGAGGCCGACGGCGAGTCCTTTCTCGTTCATGCCGTCGAACGGGGTCAGCACCGCGTGGGCCAGCCGCCGCCGGTCCTGGGCGACGCTCAGGTCCGGCTTCGCACCCTGGGGGAACAGGTAGGAGACGTCGGCAGGGAGAGCGAGGCGTAGCCGTCCGGCGGGCTGGCATGGACGATCATGGCCGGGTTGGGGTCCCAGTCGAAGTTTCTGCCGAACTCGCCGGAGCGGTGGAACAGCGAGCACGCCCAGCCGTCACCCTTTCTGGCCAGTTCCTCGTCGGTGAGCGCGGCCTCGGCGTTGTAGCCCCCGTGGAACGTCATCTCGTACAGCGGCATGTCGTCCACCTGGCGCAGGCTCGCCGCCGTACGGGCGATCTGGTCGGTTGTCTGCCGGAGAACGTCCTGCGAGGCCGGGGGGCTTTCAACCGCGCACGCCGCCAGGTCGCCAGGGCCAGAGCCGTCAACACCACCACCGCAGAGGCCCGCATCCTCGTAGTGTGCCTTCCTACGCCTGTCGTGTCACTTGGTCACCGCGTAGCTCCAGGTAGGAGACGCCCGGCATCGGAAGCGGGAAGGTGAGGGTCACCGTTCCCCCTTCGACGGTCCGCGGCGGGGCGAACTCGTCGAGCGTGTTGGCCTTGTGGAGGGCCGCCCACTGGTCGGCGTCGGGCCAGGGCGTGCCGTCCGGCCAGGCGGACTGGATGTTGGAGTGCGTCAGGTCGATCCGGTGGTGGGTGAGGGTGTAGGAGTCCTCGGGCAGGTTGGTCAGGGTCAGGGAGACGTCCCGGGTCAGCGCGGGCTCACCGCCGGCCTGGGACTGGTTGAGGGTGCCGTTCCAGATCAGCAACCCGATGGTGCCGTCGGCGGCCAGCGAGGGCCAGACCTCGACGCCGCCCAGGTCGCCGGTGAGCGTGTGCGCGAGTTCGTGCTCGCCCAGCCGGTTCGCGAGGGATAGCGCGAAATAGCGGGGTTTGCGCAGGTTGCCGACCGTGAGCAGGCCGAAGCCGCCGTGGAAGAGGGCGGGCGGGCGGCCGAGTTCCTCGAAGTGGTCGGAGGCCACCCAGTGGGCCAGCGCGTCCAGCCGGCCCGCCGCCGACCGCATGCCGTGCAGCAGGAAGGTCGCGCCGAAGGGGCCGTCGCCGATGCCGTGGAAGTGGGTGGGGGTGGGGCCCCACTCGGTCCACCAGATGGGGGTGCCGGCCCTGCCGTACCGGGCCAGGGTGGGACGCCAGTCCAGCGGGGCGTTGCCGTACGTGTGGGTGGAGAGGAAGTCGAGGGCCGCGCCGGAGCCGTGCACGTGGTCGAGGAGTTCCTGGACCCAGCCGTCGGCCGCCGAGGACGGGCCGCCGACGCGGAGTTCCGGGTGGACGTCCTTCACGGCGGCGGCGGTGACGTCGTACAGGCGGAAGAACTCCTCCGGGGTGCCGCTCCAGAAGACCTCCAGGTTGGGTTCGTTCCACACCTCGAACGCCCAGTTGTCGACGAGCTCCTGGAGGCCGTACCGGTCGGCGAGGTGGTGGACGAGGGCGCGGACCAGGTCGCCCCAGCGGTCGTAGTCCTTCGGCGGGGAGATGATCGCCTGGTAGCCGAAGACGGTCCTGTCCGGATCGCGGGCCAGGTCGCGGGGCATGAAGGAGAGCTCGACGATCGGCCGCAGCCCGATGGCCATGACGCGGTCGTAGACCTCGTCCACCTTCCGGAAGTCGTGGACGGGTTCGCCGCCGGCCTCCCGGTAGACGCCGAGATCGTCACCGAGGATGGCGTGCGCCCGAACCGTGCGCACACCCAGCTCCTCCCGCATGATCCGCAGCGCCGTCAGCAGCTCCTCGCCGATCGGCCGCCCGCCGGCCGTCTCCTCCGACAGCAGGTACGACAGATGCTCCGACCCGATCATGTACGCCCACGGCCGCCCGACCGGCCCGGCCACCCGCGACGCGTCCACCTCGACCGACACCTCCCCGGTGCCCGCCCCCGATGAGACGGGCACCGGGGAGCTGAACGGCCCGGCCGAATCCACCGTCGAGACCGCCGCCACCCGATACCAGGCGGCGGTGTCCGCGAACGTGTCCACGAACCGCGTCCCCGGCACGGCCGGCACATCCACGTCCGGCTGCTCCACCGACCGGTACGGCCCCGCCGCCTCGGACGCCCGCTCGACCAGATAACCGATCGCCCCCGGCACCGCATCCCAGCTCACCGTGACGTGCCCGCGCCCCGACCATGCCCGCACCCCCGAGGGCGCGGCGAGATCCGGCGAAGAGGGCCCCGCCACCTCCCCGGACGGCCGGTAGATGCGGTTCAGCCAGTCACGTCGTGCGGACTCGGCCGTGCTCATGTTTCTCTCCCCGAGGTAGGTGAATAGGTGCTAGCGGGACACGTTCCAGGTCTCCTCGGCCAGCAGCGGCGCCAGGACGGCCCTGACCTGCGGCGTGGCGAAGTACCCGCGCAGCGCGTCCCGGCTCAGCGCGTTGCCGAGCGCGATCATGATCATCCCCTGGTCGAGCGCCAGGTACTGCTTGGCCACCTGCCCGCTGCGCACCGCCACCGCGTCGTAGAAGCCGCCGGGCCCGTACGCGTCGAAGTCGGCCTTGATCTTGGCGAGGTTGTCCAGCGCCTGCGCGGGCGCGTAACGCAGGGCCAGGAAGGAGGCGTGGGGGGTGACCACGCCGTCGCCGTACGAGGCGGGTTCGGGCTTGCCGGGGCGGCAGTCGCCGAAGCCGTAGTCGACGGAGGTGCGTTCCTGGTCGGAGGTGTAGCCGTCGGTGTCCATGCCGATGGCGTCCACGCCGTACTCGCGGTAGCCGCCGGACGGGTTGTTGCTGGGGGAGAAGCCCCAGTAGCCGTACCTGGCGTCGTCGAGGCCGTGGGCGCGCTGGGCGGCCACGTAGATCGGGTGGTTGCGGCCCCAGCTGCGGGCGCCCCAGGTGTCCTCGGGCACGAGTTGCGGGACCATGAGGGCCTCGAACATGCTGCCGCCCCAGGTCGGGACCAGGCGCAGGCCGCGGTAGCCGTACGTGCCCTCGAAGACGTTCACGCCCTGGTGGGTCTCCCAGACCCCGACCGGCTTCTGCTCCGCCCACGACCAGTCACACGTATCCGGCAATGTCCGCCACATGCCGAAATAGTGGTTCTTGGGGATCTGGCCGAGGGCGATGCCGACGTAGGAGGTGATCCGGGTCTCGGTGAGCGCGCCGTAGTGGTGGCAGGTGGAGTAGACCGTGGTGCCGGAGCCGTTGTAGTCGCTCGCCACCGAGCAGCCCGACGGCTGCTCCGGCCAGAAGCCGCCGCGCAGCAGGCCGGTGTCCGGCTTCCCGGCCGGATCGTAGTAGGAGCGGAAGTCCATGCTCGTGAGCAGCGCGTTCGCTCGCCCGGCGACCTGGGGCACGGCCGTGCGGATCATCATCAGCGCCGCCGCCAGCCAGCCGTTGTCGACGCTGGAGGCGAACGGCTCGACCACCGAGCCGCTCTCCGGCCAGGTGCGGACCAGGGCGAGGGTGTGCGGGTCGTACCAGTTGTAGAACTGGCCGGTCGGCGTGTGCCGCTCCAGCCGTTCGACCGCGCCGATCACCCTGGTCACCCGGGTGAGCGCCTCGGACTTGCGGATCAGCCCGATGTCGCGGGCGGCGACCGTGCTCCACAGGTAGGTGGCGATGTTGGTGGGCGAGGTCACCTTGGCCCTGGTGGCGGCGGCCAGGGTGCCCTCGATCTTGTCGGCGGGGACGCCGGTGGCGGGATCCACCATCGCGGTCATCGAGCGCCAGGTGTCCCGTGCGTACCCTTCGAGGGTCTTCTTCTCAGCGGGGGAGGCCGCGGCGGGCGCGGCGGGCACGGCGGGGAGCAGGACGAGGCAGGCCGCCAGCGCGGCCGACAAACGAGTTCGCATGAGGACTTCCCGTCACTTCAGACCGGTGAATGTGGTGCCCTGCACGAAGTAGCGCTGCAGGAAGAGGAAGATCACGAGGATGGGGAGGACCACCACGACGGCGCCCGCGATGAGCAGGCCGTACTGGGTGGCCTGGGCGTTGCTGAAGATGGCCAGGGCGACCGGCAGCGTGTACATGTCCTCGCTCTGCGCCACGACGGCCGGCCAGATGAACCCGTTCCACGAGGTGAAGAAGGTGATCAGGCCGAGGGTGGCGAGCGCGGGCTTGCAGAGCGGCAGGACGATCTGGAAGAAGATCCGGAACTCCCGTGCGCCGTCCACCCGGGCGGCGTGCACGAGTTCGTCGGGGATGTCGGCGATGAACTGCCGCATGAGGAAGATGCCGAGCGGCGTCACGATGGTCGGCAGGATGATGCCCAGGAACGTGTTGACCAGCCCGAAACTCGCGATCAGCACGAACTGCGGGATCATCACCACGATCGCCGGGACCATCAGCTGCACCAGGACCAGGCCGAACAGCACGTTCCTGCCGCGGAACGGCAACTTGGCGAAGGCGTACCCGACCATGGAGCAGAAGAGCAGGTTGCCCGCCACGGCCGCCAGCGCGACCACGGTGCTGTTGAAGAACGCCTGATCCATCTGGGTACGCTCGAAGAGCCCCGCGTAGTTGGCGAACGTCCACTGGTCGGGCAGGAACGTCGGCGGGTCGCGGCGGATCTCACTCTCCGGCTTGAACGAGGCGAGCAGCGTCCACCCGAACGGGAAGGCGACCAGCACCAGGCCGGCGGCCAGGCCCGCGTAGGTCCACATCCGGCGCGTCATCGCGGCCTCGCCAGCCGGAACTGGAGGAACGCCAGCGCCGCGATCACGGTGAACAGCACGGTGGCCGCCGCCCCCGCGTAACCGAAGTTTCCGGACCCGAACTGGTTGTAGATGGCCAGCGACGCCGACGTGGTCGCCCCCGCCGGTCCGCCCTTGGTCATCACCAGCGGCTCCTCCATGAACTGGGTGAACCCGATCGAGCTGTACACGGTGCAGAACAGCAGCGCCGGCCGCAGCATCGGCAGGGTCACCCACCGGAACCGCTCCCAGCGTCCCGCGCCGTCCACCTCGGCGGCCTCGTACAGCTCCTTCGGAATGCCCTGCAAAGCGGCCAGAAAGATGACCATGTCGAACCCGAAACTCCGCCAGGCCGTCATCACGATGATCACCGGCAGCGCCAGCGTCTCGTCGGCCAGCCACGAGGGCCCGTCCACGCCGACCGCCGCCAGCAGCTGGTTGACCGGCCCCGCCTCCGGATCGAGCAGGAACCGCCAGGCCACCGCGATGCCGATGATGCTGGTGATGTAGGGCAGGTAGTACCCGAGCCGGAAGAACGCCGCGGGCAGCCGCGCGATGCCGGAGTTGAGCGCCACCGCCGCCGCCAGGCCGAGGCCCAGCGTCAGCGGCAGCGTGGTGACCACGAACACCAGCGTGTTGAACGCCGCCTTGCGCATCAGCTCGTCGTCGAACAGCCGCAGGTAGTTGCGCAGGCCGACCAGGTCCACGCCCAGCGGGTTCCGCACGTCGGTGCTGCGCATGTCGGTGAAGCTCATCCCGAGCCCCACCAGCAGCGGCCCCGCCCAGAACACCGCGAAGACCACCACGAACGGCGCCACGAACACCCACGCGATCCCGGTACGGCGAAGCGGGCGCGGCGTGGCCACCGCCGCCCGCGCCGCCCTGGCCTCCACGGTCGCGACCATGATCAGGCTCCGGTCCCGATCGTCTCCGCCTGCGCCTGCATCGCCTTGGCCGTGTCCGCGGCCGACTGCTTGCCCAGCGCCAGCTTCTCGATCTCGGTCTCCATCACCTTCGCGACCTGCTCCCACGTCGGTACGGCCGGAGCCGACCTGGCGTCCTTGAGCTGGTCACCGAAGACCCCCACCCGCTGGTCCGCGGTGAGCGCCGGCTCCTGCCAGGCGGCCTGCACGCTGGGCAGCGCGGCCACCTTGCCGAACCAGCTGGCCTGCACCTTCGGATCGGTCAGCCACTGGAGGAACTTCCAGGCCGCCTCCCGGTTCTTGGCGCTCTTGAAGACCACCATGTTGCTTCCGCCGATGACGCTGGTCCCCCCGGCGCTGCCCTTCGGGTACGGCGCGACGGAGAACTTGCCGGCGAAGTCCGCGCCGCCCTCCTTCTCCATCCCGGCGATCATCCACGGCCCGGAGTAGAACGCCCCGACCTTGCCCTTCACGAACGTCTGCGGGAACGCGCCGGTCGGCTGGTCGGTGGCGGCCAGGCCGTCCTCGAAGAAGGAGGCGTAGTGGGTGAGCGCGGTGACCATCTCGGGCGTGTCGAATGTCCACTTGCCGGCGGCGGAGATGTCGCCCCCCGCCTGCCAGACCAGCGGGACGACCTCCTGCCAGGAGCCCTGCTTGAAGTTCTGCTCCACGCCGAGGTCGGCGCCCGCCTTGTCCTTCAGCGCCTTGACGAAGGCCGTGGTCTCCTCCCACGTCGCGGGCGGCTTGACCCCGGCCTTCTCGGCCAGGTCGGTGCGGTAGTAGAAGGCGCGGGTCTCCACGTACCAGGGCACGCCGTACGCGGTGCCGGCGACCTCGCCGGTGCCCCACGCGCCGGGGAAGAACACGGACTCGTCGATGAGGTTGCCGGGGGTCGGCTCCAGGGCGCCGGTCTTGGCCATCTCGCCCATCCAGGTGCTGCCCAGCATGGAGACGTCGGGGGTGGCGTTCCCGGCGATGGCGGCGGTGATCTTGTCGTGGGCGACGTCCCAGCCGAGCGGGGTCACCTTGACGGTGACGCCGGGATTGGCCGCCTCGAACTCCTTGGCGAACGCGCCGAGCGCCTCTCCTTCTGCGCCCATCGCCCAGACGGTCACCTCGCCGGCGGCCTTGTTGACGTCGACGTCCTTGGCCTCTTCCGCCGGGCCGCCGGCGCTCCTGCCGCACGCGGTGGCGAGCAGGCCCACCGCGGCCACTCCGATGACGAACCTCTTCACGCTTCCTCCAGGGGGTGCGGACCGCAGCTCGCTCTGACGACGAGCTCGGTGGGGATGACTTGCGAGCTTGGGGCGTCCCGGGAGCCGGTGATCAGCTCGTCCAGGGCGCGGGCGGCGCGGGCGCCGAGGTCGCGCATCGGCTGCCGGACGGTGGTGAGCGCGGGGCGGGCGTGCCGGGCGGCCATGATGTCGTCCCAGCCGGTGATCGCGACGTCCCCGGGCACGGACAGGCCCAGCTCCTCGGCGGCCAGGATCACGCCGAGGGCGACCTGGTCGTCGGCGCACACGATCGCCTCGGGCCGGGGGCCGGACAGCAGGGAGCGGCCGAGGGCGTACCCGCCTTCGACGGTGAACTCGCAGGGGGACGGCTCGGGCGGGGTGAGACCGTGGTCGCCGAGCACCTGGCCGATGGACGTCCACCGCTGGGTGATGTCGCCGTTGTCGTGCCCTCCGGCCAGCGCGAAACGCCGGTAGCCGTGGCCGAGCAGGTGGCGCGCCAGCCGGGCCGCCGACTCGGTGTTCTCGCTGGACACGACGTCGGCTCCGGCGACCGTGTCGCGGGCGATCATCACCAGGGGCAGGCCGGAGGCGACGATCTCGGCGACCACGTCGTCCCGTACGGTCTGGCCGAAGATGACCATGCCGTCCACCCGGCGGGACAGGTCGCGGACCAGGTCGGGCACGGCGGCCCTGCCCCGGGTGGAGAGGATGATCACCGACCGGCCCAGCTCCGAGGCGACCTCCTCGTAACCGAGCAGCACCTCCGCGAAGTACGGCCCCGACAGGTCGGGGAAGACGATGCCGTTGGCGGCGTGACGGCCGGAGGCCAGCGAAACCCCCAGGCGGCTCGGGGTGAAGCGCAGCTCCTCCACGGCGCGCAGCACCCGCTCCCGGGTCTTGGCGGCGACCGGCCCGGTGCCGCGCAACGCCCGCGACACGGTGGCGATGGACACCCCCGCCCGCTGCGCGACCTCGTAGATCGTCGCGCTCTCGTCACTGTTCGCCACGCGGGACCTCGCTCATGTAAGCGCTTACATTTTTCTCCGCCACGATGTGGAAGCGCTTACATCGTGGGATTTCCCCGAGTCTTCCACCTCGGCTCCGCCGCTGTAAAGACCCTTCACGCCAGCTCTGCCCCCGCTGTGAGCTCTAAACGGCTGGGCCCGCTCGAGGATTGACGGCTTGTGCGCTCGCGTTTATGTTGCGGGTGGCAACATTCAAACCGGGCCAGACAGGGCCCGGTACGTCAGCGAGGGCCGACCGCTGATCTCCAGGTAAGTCCAACGAAGTCTTGGACAGGAGAGGCTCATGAAAATGCTGACCATCCCGCGGATGTTCCGGTCCGCCAGGACGCCGGACGAGGCCGCGATCCCCGCAGAGAAGGGCAGGTTCCGGCTGCGTGTCGGCCGGCGGGCCAAGTTCCTGACGACAGTCGTCGCCGCGACCTGCGTCGGCGTGCTCGTCGGGGGCGCGGCCGTGAACGCCGCGATCCAGCGATTCGTCGGGTCCAGCGTGATGGGCCACGTGATCGTCACGGAGGACGTCGCGTCCTCGCACACGTCCACGTCCTGGACGACCATCGCGAACGAGAACATCTTCGCCAACATCACCTCGACCGTCCTGGTACGGTTCAGCGCCGAGACCCTGTGCACCGGCGGGTCCTGGTGCTCCGTACGGATCCTGGTGAACGACGACGAGGCGTTCCCCCGGGCCGGTACGGACTTCGCGTTCGACAGCCCGTCCGACAACTGGGAGTCCCACAGCGTCGAGCGGGCGTACCCGACCAACTGCTCCAGCGTGTCGTGCAACGTCAAGGTGCAGGTGGCCGCGCTCGGCGGCAGCACGTTCCGCCTCGATGACTGGACCCTCAGCATCTGGGCCCTGCGCGGCCCCAGCTAAGGGCCGGTCCCGCCGGCCGGATACACCCGTCGCCGGCCGGTGATGTCGACCAGCATCACGGTGTCCCCGGCCCGTACGCCGGATGTGCCGGTATCGTCCCGGCACCCCGGCCGTCCGGGCCGCCGTGCCGGAGGCTGCTCCTTTCTGCAGGTCGTACCCACCCGGAGATGGGTGTCAGACCCGATGGTGTACGGCGGCGGCTCAGCCGAGACTGAGGACAGATCGTGTCCGAGGGAGAGGTGAGAGTCATGATCGCGGTGTCGGCCGCGTCCGGCGTGCCCGCTACCTATCTGGACCTGCTCTGGCTCGACGCCGTCACCCGCGACGGGGTCGCGGTGACGGTCAACGGCGCCGGCCTGGCGTCGGCGGTGGAGCCCGGCCCGTCCGAGCAGCCGTCCGGAACGGCCACCCTCGCCGTGGCCGAGGACGAGATCCGCAGGTACGTCGCCGAGCGCGACCTGGCGGACCTGTCCCACCCGTACGACCTGGGGGACCTGTCGTGCCGGATCACCGGGCGCACCCGGGCGTGGGGCGTCGAGGTCACCGTCATCGAGTTCTCCCGGGTGGAGGTCCGGCTCAAGGCCGACCTGATCCGCTGGGCCGACGGTTTCGCGGCCCGGGCGAAGCAGGCCGCGGGATGACCGCCGTCCCCCGGGACGCCCCGATTCGCGGATATGACGGGGGAGGAGCCGTGGTGACGCCGCGGACGGTCCCCAATCTCACCCGACGGGAACATGTGATGCGAGCACGCGACGTCGCGGTGAGCCTTCCACGGTGACCGCCGCCGATCCGGTCGTGAAGGCCGTCCAGGTGATGGCTGATGGTCATGCTGATGGGGCTCACGGCGCTCGCCTCGCCATTCTCGACAACGTGACCACGATCATGCTGGTCGCGCCGGTGACCGTGGTGGTCTGCAACCGGCTGCGGATCCCCGCCCAGCTGTACGGTGATGGCCTGGGCCTACGTCTGGCTGCGCTACTTCACTTGAGCTGCTCGTAGGACACCGGCCTTGGAGGAAACCCGGCTAGTTTGGCCCCACGACGTTTCTTTTGACCGGGGGACGTTGTGTCAGAAGCGGTCGTCGTCGAATGCCGTTCGCGGATCGAGGAGCCGGCCCTGGGCGTGCTCCTCGGCGAAACCGGCCTCGCCGAGCGCCTCGATGGCGGCCACGCGCGCGGCGGCCAGGTCGGCGGCGTCATCGGGGTCCGGTACCTGGCCGAGCGCCGCGAACGCGGCGTCCGTGACGCCGATCATCCGCGCCGCCCGTGAGTGATCACCCTCGGCTGAGGCGAGTGCGGCGCCCGCGACACAGACGTACGGGACGAAGTCGGCCCAGCCCTGCTGGAACACCTCCTCGCGACCGGCGGCGAACAGTTTCCTCGCGACGTCCAGATTGCCCAGTCCAAGTTCGCAGAACGCGAGGTTGTGCCGCTCCGAGTTGACGACCTTGGGCTGGCCCAACGCCTCGTTGAGCGCGATGCTCTCCAGGTACAGATCCCGGGCGCGGGCCAGGTCGCCGGACATTCTCGCCACGGCGGCGAGCACGTGCCGGGGTCGTTCCTCCAGGCTCAGGTCACCGGAGCGCAGCGCGACCGCGAGCGCCTCCCGGGCGCGGGCCTCGCCGCCTGGCAGGTCACCGGCGCGGATGGCGACCCGGGCGAGGCTGTACAGGGCTTCCACCTCGCCCGCCGGATCACCGGCCGCCCGCGCTCTGCCGATCTCGGCCTCGCTCATCCGCACCACGGCGTGGGTCTCACCCCGCCGAAAGGCCGTCCGCACACTCTCACTGAAGCTCATGGAGTTGTTTCTTTCCTCATATATCCGGCAGGAGGTCACGCGCGAAGGACTGGACGGCGCGGCGGAGGTTGTCGGCGGCGGCCTTGGGGGAGCCGAGGTAGCCCGCGACCATGGCGCCGTCGCGCAGCATGACCAGCAGGTCCGCGCCGTAGTCCGGGTCCGGATGGGCCGCCGCCGTCAGCACGTCGACCAGCGTCTGCGCCCGCTCGATCACCCGGTCGACGCCCACGGAGTGCACGCCTCGGCGTAGAAGATCTCCGCCGCGGCCGTCAGCAGCCGTTGCCGGGCCGCGGAGGGGCGGGATGAGGTGGTGGTCGGCATTTCGCTCACCCTATCTGGGTGGGCTCAGCCTTCGGCTGGGCGGTGCCCCGCCGGGCCCAGTCGAGCACGTGGTCGGCGACCTCCTCCATCCGTTTGTTCCTGCGCGTCGACCTTGGACAAGTCGACGAGTTACCCCATTGACTGAGTCAGCCCAGGTAGACGGAAATATCCGTGCGAGCGGGGTTCCACCGGGGGCGAACCGATCATGGGTGGCTGACGTCTGAAAGGCGTGAACCGGTATCTGGTGACCGTGCTCGGCCTGGCCGCGATCTTGGTGTGTTCGATGGCGGTTCTGACGTCGGCGTCTGTGGTGGAGAGGCCCACCGTGCGCTCGGCATGCCCGGAGGAATATGGCCGGGCCGGTGGCTTCGGAGCCGGTGGGTGGGTGCCCGTCGCGGCGGATGTCGACGGGGTGGACGAGGTGCTGGTTCCGGGCGAACCGGTCGCGGCCATGATCTGCGCTTACCCCGGGACCAACATGCGGAGGATGGGAGGGGAATCGCTCGCCGGGTCTCGGGTGCTGGCGGATGGTGTCCGGAGGATGGCGCGGGATCTGGCCTATCTCCCGGCTTTCGATGACGAGGGGGGTGGATGCTCGCTCATGGGCGGGCCGATGACCAACTACCTGATCCGTTTCGACTATGCCGACGGTGATTCGCTGTGGCTGGGCAGCGCCGAGGAGGTCAACTCCTGCGTGTCCACGACCAATGGCACGGTCAGTACCCGCTCCTATGTCGGGAGAAGCATCACCGCGGCCTACCGGACCGGAACGTGGGCCATCGAGCCGCCGGAAGATCCCTGTCGCGGGGCCGGGGAGCGTCGCGGGCAGAACGAGGAGCTGGTGCCGGGCGAGCCCGTCTCCCTGCTGGTGTGCCGGCAGGGCGCGGTCGACAGCGTTCACGCGCGGTACGGATCCGGCGAGGCCCGCACCTTCGCGGCGCTGCTGAACTCCCTCGACACCTGGCCCACCGAGTACGGCTGTCATGGAGGCTCCGGGGACTCGTTCCGCCTCATGTTCGCCTATTCGGAAGGCCCTGCGGCGAGCGTGCACATCACCGAAGGCTGCGACCCCTCGGTCTCCAGCCCTCGACTTCAGGCCGACGTCGACGACGCCGTCCGCACCGAACTGGCGCGGCTGGCGCCTCCGAAGTAGATCCAGGAAAACGCCGGCGAGAATTTCCGCTCGGGCCGGGTTGGTTTCAGCTCTTGTCGTAGATGTACTGCGGCGGCGGGTTCCAGTTTCCGTTTCCCCAGGCACCGTTGACCTTGTTCGATCGGATCCTGTACAGGCTGCCGTTCGGCTTGCGATACCACGCGGTCACGTAGATTTCGTCCCAGTCGGGGAAATCCTCGTTGATGTAGTTCTCGTGGGTGGTGAAGGTGTAGCTCGATTTCCTGGTGTCCACGACGAACAGGAGATCGTCGCTGAACGTGTCCTCGCCGTAGACCTTGTAGACGGCCATGACGTCGCCGGTGGCGGCGGGAACGCAGTTGAGGTTGACTTTGTGGAAGCCCGGGTATCCGGTGCCGGTGACGCTGAGATAGCAGCTTCCGGCGGCGGTCGCCTGCGCCGGAGCGGCCTGAACGGTCACCAGGGCCGACGCGATGGCGAGCCCGGCGAACGCTGATTTCTTGGTCATATCTGATTCTCTTTTGGGTGGATGTCGTTCCTGTCGTACGTGAATACGTGACGGCGGTTGCGCGACGCTTGCACCCTGGTTAAGTGGCCCGGCGGCCCGTCAGGAGGATTTTCCGGCCACTCCGCCGAGGACGACCAGGTCCGTACGGGGGGACTCCATGTGGGGGCGCCATTGGGAGAGTTCGACCACGCCGGGGTCCAGGAGTTCCAGGTCGCCGAAGGTCGCCCGGATCTCCTCCCCGGAGCGGATCTCGGCGAAGATCGGGCTGCGCGCGTTGGCCGCCCGGACCTTGGCCACGACGTCCGGGTCGCCCTCGGAACTCGGCTGGGAGATCGCGAGCATGCTACCGGGGGCCATGCGGTCGCGGCAGGCGGCGACGATGTGCTTCGCGTCGTCGTACGGGACGAGGTGGAGGACCGCGATGAACAGGGCGCCCACGGGTTCGTCGAAGTCGATCAGGCGGGTGAGGTTCGGGTCGGTGAGCAGCTGGTCGATGCTTCTGATGTCGGCCAGGATGTTGGTGACCTTGTCGCTGGCGGCCAGCAGGGCTCCGCTGTACACGGACACGATCGGGTCGTTGTCGACGTAGACGACGCGGGCGTCGGGGACGACTTCGCGGGCCACCTCGTGGGCGTTGGGTGACGTGGGGATGCCCGTACCGAAATCGATGAATTGCTTGATGCCGGATTCGGCCATCAATGTGACGACACGGTGCATGAAAGCCCGGTTCGCCCTTGCCAATCGCGGGAAGTCTGGAACGATCTGGATCATCCGGTCGGCATGCTCACGATCCACCGCGTAATTATCCTTGCCACCCAGCACATAATCGTACATTCGGGCGGAATGCGGCTTCGTGTTATCGATACCGGGAGGAATCCACTCGTTGCCCACCGGTTGCTCCCTCTGGTTCCCCGGGCCTGTTATTGGGGGCGATCTTACCGAGCCTTGCCGGTGCGGATGAACGCGCTTCGGGCCGGTGAATCCCGATGCGCCGGTTCATTCGTAGAACCGTGAGCGCATCGTGGATCCGCGGGAGGGCTTATGGTGCAGGTCATCGGCGCTGGTATGGGGCGTACGGGTACGTATTCCATGCAAGCGGCCTTGGTGAGGCTCGGTTATGGTCCATGTCACCATATGTCCTCGCTGGGCGAATATCCCGAGTCGATCGCCCACTGGGAGGCGGCGGTGCGCGGTGAGCAGGTCGACTGGAAGGACCTGCTGGCGGGATACCAGTCGGCCGTCGATTGGCCGGTGTGCTCGTTCTGGCGCGAACTGGCAGACGCGTACCCCGACGCCAAAGTAGTCCTCACCGTCCGCGAACCCAGAAGCTGGTACGCCAGCGCCCGCAAGACCATCTACCGATATATGGCCAGAAAGCCGGGCATCGAGGGTGCGATCATGCGCCTGGAGGAACGGCTCTACCCGTCCCTGCGGCGGCGGCGCGCGTTGTGCGAGCGGCTGATCTGGGAGAACACCTTCGAAGGCCGCTTCGACGAGCCCGAAGAGGCCATGAAGATCTTCGAGCGGCACAACAGCGCGGTCCGGGAGACGATCGACCCGGACCGGCTACTGGTCTATGACGTGCGGCAAGGCTGGCAGCCGCTGTGCGACTTCCTCGGCGTCGAGATCCCCGACGAACCGTTCCCCCACCTCAACGTCGCCGACTCCTTCGTCCGCTCGGCCGTACGGCGCCGCCGCCGCGCCCTCACCCTCCGGAAGATGCACCCCGAGGAGGGCTCAGCGATCCGCTGACCACCGAAGGCCCGAACAGCCCGACCCATCGGAAGCGGCGATCGCTGGTCACGCATGTCCCGTGTCGCAAGGGGGCCGGAACGCGACCCCCCGGACATGCTGCCGCCATTCGGCATCCGTGATCAGATCGCCCGTCTCGGCGCAGATTCGCGCCGCGACGCGTTCCGGATCCGGGTCCCACAGCCGTACGTCTCTGCCCGCGCTGGCGAGCATGGTCCCGTCGAAGCTGAAAGCCAGGTCGCTGTAGCTCTCGCCGGAGCTGTTGATGATGACGCGGGTCTCGGGGTTCTCGGGATCGGCGATGTCCCACAGCCAGAGTTCCCCGGCCCCGGTGCCCACCGCGAGGGTGGTGTCCCTGGGGTCGAAGGCGACCGCGAAGATTCGCCCGCTGGATCCGGCCAGGGGTTCGCCCAGCAGGACCGGTTCGCGGGGGCGGGTCGCGTCCCACAGCCGGACCGTCCCGGACGCGTTGCCCGTGGCGAGGACGGTTCCCCGCCGGTTGAAGCTCATCGACCGCACATCGTCCCCCGGCGCCGTACTGATCTTGCTGAGCGGCGCCGGCCGGAGCGGGTCGGTGACGTCCCAGAGCGCCACGGTGCCGCCTTGCGTGGCGGCGGCGAGGGTACGGCCGTCGGGACTGAACGCCACGACGAAGACGATGCCCGTTTCGGGGCTGACCCTGCCGATCGGCTGCGCGGTCCGCGCGTCCCAGATATGGACGGAACCGTCCCGGCTCGCAGCCGCGAGGAGCTTCCCGTCCGGGCTGAACGCGACGCCCTCGACGAGAGCCGTGGGTCCGGTCAGGGTGTGGCGGAGGACGGGATGCCGCGGATCGCTGACGTCCCACAGCAGGACGGCGTTGCCCAGGCGCGTCCCGCCCGCCAGCGTACGCCCGTCGGGGCTCACGGCCACGGTGCCGCCGATCCGGTCGAACGGCGCGGGAGCCGTGAGGGCCGGGCCGAGCGAGACAGGCCGGCGGTCGCGGGCGTTCCACAGCCCGATGTCCCCGCCCGCGGCGGCCAGGACGTGCTCTCCCCGGCGGAAGACGACGGTGTCGATCGGATGATCCGTACGGGGGATGACCGGGGCGGGGACGTGCCAGAGCCGGGCGACGCCGTCCGCGCCGTTGGTCGCCACGAAGCCGTCGCGGAAGGCCACGGCGGTGACGGGCTCGGGATGCGGCAGCGCGGTCACCACCTTGCCCGCGGCCACGTCCCAGATCCTGGCCGTGTTGTCCGCGCTGCCCACCCCGAGATGACGGCCGTCGGCGCTGAAGCCGAGCACGTTGATCCACACGCTGACCGTGGCGACCAGAGGCCGGCCGAAGGGCTGGGGCTTCGCGGGATCCTTGGTGTCCCACATCCGTACGGCGCCGTCGTTGCCTCCCACGGCGACCAGGTCGGCGTGGTAAGCGACGGCGTTGACCCGGCTCGGCAGCGGCACGGCGGCCCCCGCGACATGGGCCCGAGCGGGATCGCGCACGTCCCACAGTTGCAGCGACCCGGCGGTCTCCGTGCCGCTGCCCGCCGCGAGCACCTGCCCGTCCGGGCGGAACGCGAGCGCGTTCACCGCTCCGTCCGGGCCGGTGAACGGGCCCCGCATCGCGGCGGCGCGCAGGTCCCACAGGTGCAGCTGCGCCTCCCCGCTGCCGATCGCGAGCGTGTTCCCGCCGGGACTGAAGTCCAGCGCGAAGATGGTGCTGGAAGGCCCGGTCAGCGGCGCTCCCAAGGGCACCGGACGCGTGGGATCGGAAAGATCCCAGAGGCGTACGGACCTGTCCTCGCCGCCGGTGGCCAGGGTGCGCCCGTCAGGGCTGAAGGCCACGGCGTAGACGGCGCCGGTATGCCCGGTCAGCGGCGCGCCGATCCTCACCGGCCGCCGCGGATTCTTCAGATCCCACAGCAGGATCGTGGTGTCGGTCGAGGTGGCGCCGGCGGCGGCCAGCAGGTGCCCGGACGGGGACACGGTCACGGCCTGCAGCACACGCGTGGGGCGGACGACCCGGGTGACCTCGATCGAGTTGGTGATCTCCATGAGCCCGGAACGGCCCTCGATGGTCGGCGAGATCCGGTAGGCGGCCAGGGCGAGCTGGGCCGCCAGCGCGGGATCGGTGTCGCGCAGCCGGCTGGCCGTCATCGCCACGTTCCGGGAGATCGCGAAATCGCGCGCCCGGTCGGCCTCCGCCCGCTGCACCTGCGAGTAGGCGGCCAGCCCGCCGGCCAGGACCGTCAGCGCCCCGAACGCCGCCAGCAGCCGGTAGAGGCGGCGGGTACGCTGCCGCTGCTGCTGCACGCCCGCGGCGAGGAACTCCAGCTCCAGCGGGTTGAGCTCGGTGTGGTGGACCGGTTCCCTGGCCCATTCCCGCGCCGCCTCCAGCCGTCCGCCGCGATAGAGGCCGCCCGGGTCGCGCCCGCTCGCCTGCCACGACTGCGCGGCCTGGGTGAGCTGCCGGTGCACGCGCAGCCCGGCCCGGTCCGCCTCGATCCAGGAACGCAGCCGGGGCCAGGCCGACAGGAGGGCCTCGTGACTGATCTGGACCGTCGTGACGTCCGCGGTGAGCAGCCGCCGCTCGACGAACCGGTCGAGCACGGGGCCGGCCTCGTCGGACAGTTCGCTCCGCTCGACCCTGCGGCGGGTGTCGGCGATGTCCGTCCCGATGTGGGTCAGCCGCAGGAAGAGCCGCCTGGCCAGGTCCTGCTGGGCTTCGGTGAGCTCGGAGTAGACCGACTCGGCGGTGTGTGCCACCGCGCCCTGCAGGCCGCCGCTGGCCCGGTAGTGATCGATGGTCATCGTCCGGCCGAGGGAGTTCTCCCACGTGGACAGAAGCGTGTGGGAGAGCAGCGGCAGCGCGCCGGCTTCGTGCGGGGAGATCTCCCGGATGATCAGCTCGACCAGGCCACTGGCCACGTCGAGCCGGGCGCGACGGGCCGGGCCCTCGATGGCCTCGCGCAGCTCCGCCTCGCCCATGGGCCCGACGACGATCTGGTTGTGCTGCAACGCTTCCGCGATCTTCGGGTACCGCAGGGCATGCGCGTAGAAGTCCGCCCGCATCCCCACCACGACCGGCATCGTCCGCGCGAGCTCGAACAGCGCGTCGACGAACGCCTGGACGTCCTCCGCCGCGGCCGTGAAGACCTCCTCGAACTGGTCGACAATCACCGTCAGCCCCGGTTCCGCACCGCGCTCCCTCAAGCCGGACAGCGCTTTGAGCGGGTACGCCCCGGGCGTCACGAGCGCCCAATTCGCCAGCGACGCGATCAGCCCCGCCCGCAGCACCGACGACTTCCCGGATCCCGAAGGGCCCACCAGCATGGTCAGTCCGGTGTCCGCCCGGTCCAGCAGCCGCCTGGTGAGGTCATCCCGGCCGAAGAACCACTCGGCGTGCTCCGGCTGGAAGGATTCGAGGCCACGGTAGGGCGCCATCTGGTCGCCCGGCCGGCGACCGGGCAGCCGCCGTACCCGCAGCAGGGCCTGCACCCAGCGGTCGAGGTCGTCCTTCTCCGTCACCCCGCAGGTGACGAGGACCCTCTCGTACTGGTCCGCCTGCGAGGCGAGCGGCAGGTTCGCGCCCCGGAACCACCCCCCGAGGGTCCCGTACGGCACGCCGACGGCCTTGCCGAGCTCCCGGATGGTCTTCCTGGCCGAGTTGCGCAGCAACGTCAGTTCGCGAGCCAGATCCTCCCGGGTGACGACCCGATCGGGATCCGGATGTTGCCTGTCCTGCTCTGATGCGTCTGCCACCGCGCCCCCGTTGTTCGCTGCCGTGAACGGCGATGTGAACGAGCCCGTGCGACCTTGTGCGGACATTTTCGGGAACCCTGGCCAGCCGCGCAATGGGTCTTTTTGACTGGCTTCGATCGCGGGGGTGATTCATCGGGGGGCTCGGGGTGACTGCCGCACGGGGTCAGATATTCGCGGCCAACGGGAGGACGACAATGCGAAATTCGAGAAAACTGGGGCTCAGCGTGCTGGTCACGCTGCTGATGGCGCTGACTGGCACGCTGGCGCTCAGCACACCCGCCTCGGCCTGGGTTTACTGCAATTCGGTCAGCCGGGTGCTGGGCGGGTACGACGGCGAGACCGAAATCTACTACCCGACCTACAACGACAACTCGACCAACTGCGACATGCGGATCAACGAGAACGGCAGCGCGGGCCAGCGCGAGGCGATCAGGCAGCTGCAGTTCAACCTCAACGTCTGCTACGGCCCGAACCGCTGGGACCAGAGCAGGGCGCACGTGACGAACCACCTGAGCGTCGACGGCAAGTACGGCCCGAACACCCGTGGCGCCGTGAACGCCGTGCAGAAGCACCTGAATGCTCACGAGGGCGCGAGCCTCCAGGAGGACGGCTACGCCGGCCCGCAGACCCGATCGCGGATGCACCACCCCAGCATCGGGGGCTACTGCATCATGCCGGCCACCACCCCCTATCCCCCCATCGTCGCACCCTGAGCGATTCCGGCCAGGGCCATTCCTGCACTGAGGCCGGCCGCCTCATTTGAGATAGCCGCAGTCTGAGGCCTATCGACGCCTCCACTGCGGCACCCGCACCGCAAAGAAGGGCCTTGGCCGCCGTCGAAACCCGATCGGCGCCAGGGCCCTGGCGCGTGTGCCCGCGGAAATTTCTCGCGAATGCGGTGAAACGTCTTGGTGGGTGCTGACATGTGGTGAGGCAAGAGACCCCTTCGGGAGGACGTGAAGTGGGGCAGGCCGAGCGTAAGCAGCGGTTTGAGGAGATCTACCGGGCGCACTATCCGGCCCTGCTGGGATACGTCCGGCGGCGTACGGACTCGTCGGACGACGCGGCGGACGTGCTGGCCGAGGCGTTCACGACGGCGTGGCGACGGCTGGAGGACGTGCCGCCGGACAACCAGGCACGGCTCTGGCTGTACGGCGTCGCGCGGCGGGTGCTGGCCAACCACCACCGGGACACCGGCCGCAGGAGCGCGCTGGCGGTGAAGCTCCGGGCCGAACTGGCCTCCTGCGCGACGCCGGCCGCCGAACAGGATCCGAGCGCGGTCCGGACGGCGTTCGCACGGCTCAGCGCGGCGGACCGGGAACTGCTGAGCCTGGTGGGCTGGGAAGGACTCGGCGCCGGCGAGATCGCCAAGGTGCTGGGACGGCCGCCGGGCGTGGTGCGGCTGCGGCTGCACCGGGCGCGGAAACGCCTCGCGAAGGAACTCGACTCCGCCGAACTCGATCTGTCCGCGTACGGCTCACGCGCCGTGTCCCTCGCGAAAGGAGAATCATGACAAGGGACGTCGATCGGCTGGTCACCGAGATCGCCGGGCCGGCCGACGAGGAACTGGGGATGACCCCGGGCGCGCTGGATCTCCTTGAGGAGATCACGGCGGTTCCGGTGCCGGAACGCCGGCGCGTCCGGTCGAAGGTCCTGCTGCCGCTCGCCGTGGGGGTGGCGGTGACGCTGGGCGTCAGCTTGCTGCCCGGCACGGCCGCCGCCCTGGACGTGGTACGCGACGGGGGCTACTACGTCATCACGGTCAAAGACCTCTTCGCCGACCCCGAGCGCTACCAGGAGCAGCTGCGCGCGCTCGGGCTGAACATCCGGCTGGAGGTCAAGCCCGCGACCCCGGCGCAGGAGGGGACCATGCTGCCGATCCATTTCGGCGACTCCGCGGACGAGATCCGGACCATCGAAGGGCCGGGTGACTGCCTGGGCCGGGGGAGCTGCGCCATCGGGCTGAAGGTGCCCATCGGATACCGGGAATCGGTGACGATCGTCCTGGCACGCAAGGCCCTGCCGGGCGAGAAGTACAAGGTGCTCGCGCCGATCAACGCCGCGGGCCAGCCCCTCCACTGCGTACCTTTCGTGGGGAAGACCGTCGACGAGGTGCGCGCGCTGCTGGCCGCCCGCGGCGTGAACACCGTGACCTTCGCCCGTCCCGACCGCACCCAGAAGCCCACCCCAGGCTCCTGGTACGTCCACGACGGCGTCATGTCAGCCGCCGGCCAGGCGCTTCTCCTCGTCAGCCCCACACCACAACGCCCCGACGTACCCGGCCCCGCCTTCACCCTCGACCCCTGTTCCTGACCTCATGTCGGGAAACTCCGGCCGTGGGGAGTTGAGCAGGGGAGTACTCAATCGCCTCATCTCTGGCGTTTCTAGCGTCAGGTGGCATGAGAAGATTCATCGGCGCCCTCGCCGGGCTCGTCACCGCTGGCGCGGTGCTGACGGTTCCCGCGGCGGCAGAAGCGACCACGGCGGTGTTGCCGCCGGTCCGTGACGAGTGTGTGACCAGCGTGAAAGCCCTGCCGCCGGTCATTGACAACATCTGGCGCAAGTGGGGGGCCGAGCGCAGCCCTCTCGGGTGTCCGGGCACACGTGAGCTCGTCCAGCGGAAGCGAGAGCTGAGCGGCGGCGTCGATGGTGTCGTCGAGCAGGTCACCTTTCAGTTCGGCGTCATCATCGAGGCCCCGCGCCTGGGTCCGGCTGGCTGGATCGCCCTGTACCAGGGGGATTCGGTTCACTTGGACAACAGCATGCATGTGGCGTGGGAAGGCGCGGCTGGCCGAGTCCCCGACAGTGCCATCACGGTCGGCTGGTGGACGGACAACCTCAAGCGGGAGCCGTACCGTCAACTCGCCGGTTCCAGGTTCGCCAAGAACGCGAACGCCTGGAGCTGGATCAACCTGCACAACAACCTGCAGCGGGGGACGAAGTACAGCGTCCAGCTTCAGACCCCCGGCACCTGCGTGCAGGCCGGGACGCCCGGCTACTGCTACCTCGCGCCACCGATCTCGATCATGGCCCAGCAATCCCGCGACTGCAAAGCCGTTCCCATCGGTACGGTCGGGACGTACTGGCGGAACGAACTCAAACGCAGCACGGCCGTGTGGGGCTGCCCGGTCGGCCCGACCGGGGTCAACGTCGCGGGTTTCCCGGCGGGCACCTCCCGGCAGCATTTCGAGTACGGCGCCCTGACTTACCGGCCCGACGCCGACGGCGCCGGAGCCATGGTGGTCAAATCCTGGTGGGAGACCCGGACGAACGCCAAGAATCCCGGGCTCTTCGTGAAGTGGGAGTCGACCCTGCGCTCGTACGACGTCTGGCAGGTCTCGTGCACCGCCAACCACGACACGACCGAGCGCTGCACCTACGAAAGCGACGACTCGCTCTTGCGCCCGCTCTCGTCGATCATCAGCTCGATCGGCAGCCCAAAGGCCCAGCGCGGCCGCCTGTATGTCCGCTACACCTTCCAGGCACAGGGCTGCCTGCGCCGGACCCTGGCGCCGTCGAAGTGCAGCGGCTGGAGCCCGGCGGTGACCCTGCGCTGGCCCAAGCCCGCCAACCCGGCTCCCGGCGGCTGACGAGCCCGGAACCGGTAAGGGGCACTACCGGCACGAATGCCAGTGGTGGTGGCCGCTGTTCACGTGGGCGAAATCGTATGCCTGCATCGTGATGCTAGGCTCGGGTGGATGTCTGATGACCAGTCGGCCAAGCGGCCGGTGCCCACCATGCGGGACATCGCCGCCGCGGCGGACGTCTCGCAGAGCACGGTGTCCCGTGTGCTCAGCGGTGTGCCGACCGCCGTGCCCATCGCGCCGGAGACCCGCCAGCGGGTGCTGCGGACGGCCCGGGAGCTGGGCTATCGTCCCAACCCGCTGGCCCGGGGACTGCGCGGTGCCTCGACGAACCTGATCGGCGCCGTGGTGCGCGACTTCAGCGACCCCTTCTACGCCGGGGCGATCGAGGCGCTCGTGGTGGAGTCGATGGCGCACGGGTACAACGTCGTGCTGGGGCACGCGCCTGGCCGGTCGGGGGAGGTGGCGTCCTCGCTGACCACCGTTCTGGAGACCCGGCACACCGACGCGGTGGTGCTGCTCGGCGACATGCAGGAGCATCCGCAGCTCCTGGCCGACCTGCGCGACTCGATCGTGCCGGTGGTGGCGCTCTGGCCGGGCACGAGCCCGCGCGAGTTCCCGAGCGTGGACGCCGACGACCGGGCCGGCATCCGGGCCGGGCTGGAGCATCTGGTCTCCCTGGGTCACACGAGGATCGCCTTCGTCAACGCGGAGCTTCCCAATGAATACCGGGCGCGGGAGGACGCGTACCTGGAATTCATGCGGGAGAGGTTCGGAGCGGTGCCGCCGGGTTACGCCGAGCGCAGCCCGAGCGCCCTCGCCGGGGGCGATGCCGCGCTGCGGCGGCTGATGGACCGGGCCGACCCGCCCACGGCCGTCGCCGCCTCGACCGACGTGGTGGCCGTGGGCGTGCTGCACGCCGCGTACAGCCTGGGTGTGCGGGTGCCGGATCGGCTGTCGGTCGTCGGCTTCGACGACATCCTCATCGCGGCGCACACCGTGCCGGCGCTGACCACGGTGCGCATGCCGATCTCGGAGATCGTCGGCTACGCGGTCACGCAGGCGGTCAGGCTGGCGCGCGAACCGGCCGGCGGCGAGCGCCCGCCGGATCTCGAGATCTTCGCTCCGGACCTGATCGTGCGGGACTCGACCGCCCCTCCCGCCCAGGAGTAGGCCCGATCACGTGGGGATCCAGACCCGCATCGCCTCCACCTGGCGGTTCGCCCAGGCGAAGTAGGGGATCGCGCCCGCGGTCAGGGGCGTCGCCGAGTGCGTGACCGGGACGTCGATGCCGACCACGCCCGGCTCGATGTCGGGGCGCGGCACCTCCCCGGGCGGGCGGCCGCCGTCCCACGCCAGATCCTCCAGTTCCGTCCCGGCCGGGGCGTCCACGGTCTCCAGGCAGTAGACGAGCGGCCCGCGCTCGATGGCGACGCAGCCGCGAATGGCGTCGGCACGCGGGTCGGGCGCGGTGACCCGGATCCCGGGCTCCAGGTCGAGGACGACACTGTCCCCCGCCCGCCACTGCCGGGAATGCCGCACCACCGGGCCGGTGGACGCGCGGCTCCACGCCGGGACTCGCAGTGCGAGCGTCCACGGCCGGTCCGGCGTCTGGACGACGCGGACGGTGACGCGGCCCTGCCACGGGTACTCCGTCCGGATCGCGAGGCGGATGCCGCCGGCCGTCACGTCGGCGTCCGCGTACTGGTGGATCTGCACGCCGCTCTCGTCGCCGGTGGCCAGGTAGTGGTGCCACGAGCTGAGCAGGCGCATGAGGTTGGGCGGGCAGCAGGCGCACGGGTACCAGGGCGCGCGCCTGCCGTGCCCGGCCTGCTCCGCGGCGCGGTGGGTACGCCGCTGGAGCGGATTGATGTAGAAGAACTCCTCGCCGGTGAGCGAGAGCCCGGAGAGCACGCCGTTGTACATGGCCCGTTCGATGGCGTCGGCGTACTCGGGCTCCCCGGTGGCGAGCAGAAGCCGCCAGGCCAGCATCACGCTCGCGATGGCCGCGCACGTCTCGGTGTACGCGCGGTCGGGCGGCAGCTCGTAGGGGTCGCCGAACGCCTCGTCGCGATGCCGGCTCCCCGTGCCGCCGGTGAGGTAGGTCCGGGTACGGGCCAGGTCGTTCCAGCGGCGCCGTACGGCGGTGAGCAGCTCCTCGTCGCCGAGTTCCACGGCGGCGTCCACCGCGCCGCAGTCCAGGTAGAGCTGGCGGACGGCATGCCCGGCCACGGTCGCCGCCTCGCGTACGGGCTCGTGGTCCTGCCAGTACTCCGGCCCGAAACGCCCCGGCCCGATCAGCCCGCGCCCGCGCAGCCCCAGCATGCGCTCGGCGAGCGCGAGATGACGCTCCTCACCGGTCACCCGGGCCAGCTCCACGAGCGCCATCTCGATCCCCGGATGCCCGTCGATGCCCGGTCTGCCCCGCGCCCCGAACTCGGCGTCGATGTGCGCCACCGCGCGCCCGGCGATGGTGAGCAGCCGGTCGTCGCCCAGGCCCCGGCGCCAGGCGACCGCGGCCTGGATCAGATGCGCCACACAGTAGAACTCGTGCCCCCAGGCCAGATCCTGGTACGGGACGCCGCCCCCGACCACCTGGACGAAGCTGTTGAGGTAACCGTCGGGGCGCTGCGCCGCGGCCACCACGCCGATCGCCTCGTCCGCCGCCGCGGCCAGGATCGCGTCCGCGCCCCGGGCGAGCTCCCACCCGGCGGCTTCGAGCCACTTGTAGACGTCGGAGTCGAGGAAAGGGAAGGTCGAGCCGCCGCTGTCGGCCTCCGCCTGGTAGCGACCCCGCTCGCCCGCGGCCAGCCGCAGGTTGTCCATCGGCCCGCGCCGCTGGAGCTGGCCGAAGCCGTGCGGGATGGTCTTCTCACGGTTGAGCCGCTGCCGCCGCGCCCAGAACCCGCCGACGATCTCCACGCCCGACGCGTCGATCGGCGTCAGCCGCTGCTTGGCCGCCGGAGTCGGCCACACGCTGCCTGCGTTCATTTGATGGCTCCGCTCATCAGACCCGACACGTAGTACCGCTGAAGCAGGAAATAGACGAGGACGCACGGAATGATGGAGATGGTGACGCCGGCCTGGAGCATGCCCCAGTCCGTGCCGCCGAGGCTGGTCTCCGTCCTCGACGTGGCCAGGATCAGCGGCAGGGTGAACGTGGAACTGCGGCTCATCATCACCAGCGCGCCCAGGAACTCGTTCCACGAGGTGATGAAGGCGAACAGCGCGGTGGTGACGATCGCGGGCACGGCGGAGGGGATGAAGACCCACCGCAGCGCCTGCCACGAGGAGGATCCGTCCACGATGGCGGCCTCCTCCAGCTCCCTCGGGATGGCGCTGAAGCTGTTGCGCAGCACGTACAGGCTGAAGGGCAGCTGGATGGCCGTGTGCAGGACCGCCAGGCCCAGCAGCGTGTTGGTCAGGCCGATCTTCGCGAACATGAGGAACATCGGCGTGAGCAGCGCCTGGTACGGCACGATCAGCGCCAGCAGCAGCACCACGAAGATGACCTCCTTGCCCGGGATCGGGAAGCGGGCCAGCGCGTACGCCGCGGGAACGGTCAGCAGCAGCGTGAGCACGATGGCCAGCACGGCCGTGCCCAGGCTGTTGGCCAGGTAGACCGGCAGGCCCTCCTGGTAGTCCCACAGCCGCGCGTAGCTGTCGAAGCTGAACCCGTGCGGGAAGTACGTCGGCGGCGAGGCGGCCGCCTCCTCGGTCGGCTTCACCGAGGCGAGCACCGACATCACCAGCGGCATCAGCATGACCGTGCAGACGACGACGCAGACCGCCGCCACCAGGTAGCTCCCGCGCCGCCTCACTGGTGGCTCCGGCGCGTCAGCAGCAACTGGATCACGGTGAAGACGAGGATCGTGGCGGCCAGGATCATCGACAGGGCGGCGCCGTATCCGAGCTTCAGGTACGGGAAGGAGTTCAGATAGATGTAGAAGACCGACGTCGCCGTCTCGTTGCTCGGCTGCCCCGCGGTCATGATGTAGAACTGATCGAACGCCAGCAGCGAGCCGATCACGCTCACCAGCGTGACCAGCAGGACGGTACGCGCGGTCAGCGGCAGGATCACCCGGGTGACCCGCTGCCGGTGGCTCACCCCGTCGACGAGCGCGGCCTCGACCACCTCCGTCGGCACGGCCTGGATCGCGGCGACGAACAGGATCATCCCGAAGCCGATCACCTTCCAGACCACGGAGGCGCTGATCGCGACGCTGGAGAGTGTGGCGTCCACGCCGAGCCAGAGCACCGGCTTCCCGATCAGCCCCAGATCCAGCAGGGCCCGGTTCACCAGGCCGAAGTCGCTGCTGAACAGCCAGTACCAGAGCAGGCTCGACACCCCGAGCCCGATCACGACCGGGATGAAGACCACCGTCCGGGTGAGCCGCCGCAGCACGGTGTTCCGGGCGGTCAGCAGCGCCAGCAGGTAGCCGCCGATGATGAGGACCGGCGTGATGAGCGCGGTGTAGAGCAGGGTGAAGCGGAAGGACACCCAGAACTGCGTGTCGCCGAAGGCCCGCTCGTAGTTGGCCATCCCGACGAATCTCGGCGGGGACAGCAGCGACCAGTTGTGAAACGACATCCAGGCCATCTGCAGCAGGGGATAGGCGGTGAAGGCGAGTACGAAGAGCAGAGCCGGTGCCAGGTAGGCGAATCCGACCAGACGGCCGCGCGGGCCGTGGCGCATGACAGCTCCTCTCGGTGCGGATCTCGGTGCGGATCTCGGTGCGGAAGGTGTCCACCGGGCGAGGGGTCCGCCCGGTGGACACGGGGGTTACGACCGGCCCGCGATGGCCTTCATCTCCTTCTTGGTGTCGGCGATGACGGTGTCGAGGTCGTCGTCGCTGTAGTAGGCGCGCTGCAGCATCTTCAGCCACGGCCCCTGCGGCGAGTTGATCTGCTCGAAGAACGTCACGGTGTACGGCGTGCGCCCCACCGCGAGCGCCTTGGCCACGTCGCCCACCAGGGGCTCGGCCTTGAAGTACTGGTTGTCCACCATGTCGGTACGGGTGGTGAGGTTGAGCGCCTTGGCGTACACCTCGACCTGCACCTCGTCGGAGAGCAGGAACTTCATCACGTTGACGGCGTCGTTGACCCGCTTGCTGCCCTTGGGCACGACCACCAGGTCGCCGCCGATGAAGGAGGCCGACGAGTTCGGCGCCGTCCCGGGCAGCAGGGCGATGCCGAAGTTCATCCCCGGGTTCTGCTGGCGCGCCAGCGTGATGTTGAAGTTGCCGGTGCCCATCATGCCGACCTTGCCGGAGCCGAACTGCAGGTGGAACGTCTCCCCGTTCTCGGTACGGCTTCCCTCGGGCACGTTGCCCGCTTTGACCATGTCACGGGTGAACTGCAGCACCTGTTTGACGCCGTCGCCGACCAGCGGCTCGTCGCCGGGGTTGGCCGCCTCGATGGTGGCCCCGGAGGCCCACATCAGCGGGCCGACGGTGAAGATGTTGCAGCCGGCGCAGTTGCCGGGCAGGTAGTAGCCCTTGACGCCGCCGCCCAGCGCGGTGATCTTGTCGGCGTAGCTGCGCAGCTCGGCCAGGCTCGTGGGTGGTTTGTCCGGGTCGAGCCCGGCCTTGGTGAAGAGATCCTTGTTGTAGAAGAGGGCGGACACGTCCGCGTAGAGGGGCACGCCGAAGAGCCGGTCCTGGTAGGTCGCCACCGTCATGTGACCCTTACTGGCGGTCTTCAGCTCCGGCCAGTCCTTGATCTGGTCGGTGATGTCGACCAGTTGCTGTTCCTTCTCGAACTGCGGGGCGTAGATCAGGTCCATGCCCAGCAGATCGGGCACGTCACCCGAGGCGACCCCCTGGGCGATCTTGCCCACCATCTCGGTGTGCGGGATGTAGGTCAGATTGATCTTGCAGTCGGGATTCTTGGTGTTCCACGCCTCGACCAGCATGTCCACCATCTGCTTGTTGCCGCCGGAGCGCTCCCACATCGTCAGGGCGCCCTTGCTGGCACAGGTCGTCGTGGCGGCCTGCGCCGGGGCAGCCGCCGAGGGGGGCGGCTCCTCCTGGCCGCAGGCCGCGGCCGCCACCAACAGCGCCGTCGCGGCCGCTCGGACAGCCCATCTGGAACGGGTCCTCATCTGCCAGGCTCCTCTCTTCGGAGTGGACCGGTGTTGACATGACCCCCTGCTGCTGGCAACGTAACCGATATGAATACGATTGCATACAACCGTATTCATTTCGTGATTCAGGAACACGCCTCGCCTGGCGGTCACCCGCACGGCGAACTGTTAACGCAACCATGAGCACCGCCGGATCCCCCATGGGCAGGGTCATGAAAGACATCCATCCGAAGGTCGAAGAAGCTCTCGACACGCTCAACCTGAACCGCGCCGCCCGCCGTCGTCTCCTGACCGGAGCGGGCCTCGTCAGCGCCTCGGCCGCCGCGACCGCGCTGCTCAGCGCCTGTACCGGCGACTCCGGGGGGAACGCGCCCGCCGCCCAGGGGGGCACCGCGGCGGCGGGCGCGGCCGGCGACTTCCCGGCCACGCCCCAGTGGAAGTTCACGCTGGTCTGCCACGTCACCACGAACCCGTTCTTCACGCCCACCCAGTACGGCGCGCAGGACGCGTGCGCCCTGCTCGGCACCGAGTTCCAGTGGACGGGTTCGCGGGACTCGATCGTGGCCGAGATGGTCAACGCCTGCAACACCGCGGTCTCGGCCAAGGTCGACGGCCTCGCCGTGGCCGTCGTGGACAAGGACGCCTTCCGGGAACCGGTCAACAAGGCGCTCGACGCGGGCATCCCGGTCGTCTCGTACAACGCCGACGGTTCCCGGGACGACAAGGGCACCGCACGGCTGGCCTACGTCGGGCAGGGACTCTACGAGTCCGGGTACGCCCTGGGCCAGCGGGCCCTGCAGCAGGTGGACTCGGGGGAGGTCGTCGGCTTCATCGCCACCCCCGGCGCGCTCAACATCCAGCCGAGGATCGACGGCGCCCAGCAGGCGATCAAGGACTCGGGCAAGCCGATCACGTTCACCGCGGTCGGCACCAACGCCGACATCACCAAGGGCCTGTCCATCATCGACGCGTACGCCCAGGGCCATCCGGACCTGGCCGGCATGCTCGCCGTGGACGCGGGCTCCACCCAGTCGGTGGGCCAGACCGTCGCCAAGTACGCCATGCGCGGCAAGGGCCTCAAGGTCGCGGGCGGCTTCGACCTGGTGCCGGAGACCCTCGCGGCCATCAAGGACGGCCACCTGGACTACACCATCGACCAGCAGCCGTACCTGCAGGGGTTCCTGCCGGTGCTCTACCTGTACCTGTACAAGCTCTCCGGCGGGCTGCTCTTCCCCTCGGAGACGAACACGGGACTGCTCTTCGTGACCAAGGACAACGTCGGGCCGTACCAGACGACGAAGACCCGGTTCGAGGGGTCGGACACCGCGCAGAAGGTCGTCGAGCGCGCCGGCGCCATTCCCCATGCGTAGGGTCCGCGAGGAGTTCCTGCGGCACCGGGAGGCCAGCATCCTGGTGGTGGCGCTGGGCCTGGGACTGTACTTCGTGTCGGTGACGGACGTCTTCCTGTCCTACGCCAACCTGGTCAACATCTCCCAGGCCACGGCGCCGGCGGCCATCGTCGCGTGCGGGATGGTCCTGCTGCTGGTGAGCGGCGAGATCGACCTGTCGGTGGGCGTGGTGGCCGCGCTGGCGCCGTTCATGATGCACTACGCGATCGACTTCTGGGGGGTGCCCGCGATCCCGGCGGTGCTGCTGGCGGTGCTGACCGGGACGCTGATCGGGTTCGGCAACGGGTTCGTCACCGTGGTGCTGCGGGTGCCCTCGTTCGTGACCACGCTGGGCACCTTCTACTTCGTGACCGGCGTGGTGCTGACCACCTCGCACGCGTACCCGGCCGAGATCCCGGAGCCGGTGGACGGCACGATCGGGGAGTGGCTCGGGGCGGCCGAATGGGCGCATCTCGGCTGGGCCCTGGTGATCGTGGTGTTCCTGCACGCCGTGCTGACCAGGACCCGGTGGGGGCTGCACACGATCGCGGTCGGCGGCAACCCGCTGGGCGCGGCGGAGGCCGGTGTGCGCACCGCCCGCATCAAGATAGGAAATTTCATGATCGCGGGGACGCTGGGGGCGTTCGCCGGGGTGATCGAGGCGTTCCGGATCCACACCATCGACCCGAACATCGGCGGCGGCACCGGCCTGATGTTCACCGCGGTCTCGGCCGCGGTCATCGGCGGCACGGCGCTCGCCGGCGGCTCGGGGACGATCATCGGCGGGGCCCTCGGCGCGCTGGTGCTGGCCGTGCTCCAGAACGGGATGAACCTCATCGGCATCTCCGCCAACCCCTACTTTCTCATTTTGGGCGTCGCCATCCTCGTCTCGATGATCGCCAACGTGTACCTCACCCGGCTGCGAAGGGCGGGCCGGACATGACCCCGGTCCTCCGGATGGAGCGCGTCGCCAAACGGTTCGGCGCGGTGACCGCGCTGCGCGAGGTCAACCTGACCCTGGCGGCGGGCGAGGTGCTCGGCCTCATCGGGGACAACGGCGCCGGCAAGTCCACGCTGGTCAAGCTCCTGTGCGGCTTCCACCAGCCGGACTCCGGCCGCATCCTGCTGGACGACGAGGAGGTCACCCTCAAGTCGGTACGGCAGGCCAGGCAGCTCGGCATCGACATCGTCTACCAGGACCTGGCGCTGATCAACGAGCTGAGCGTCTACCACAACATGTTCCTCGGCCGGGAACACGTCGGCTTCGCCCGCCTGCTGAGCAACCGCCGGATGCGCCGGCTCGCCCGCGAGCACCTGGAGACCATGGGCGTGCGCATCCCCTCGGTGGACGTCGAGGTGGCCAAGCTGTCCGGCGGGCAGCGGCAGGCCATCGCCGTCGCCCGCTCGGTCTACTCCCGGTCGCGGATCCTCCTGCTCGACGAGCCGCTGGCCGCCATGGGCGCGAAGGAGGGCGCCCTCATCCTCGACCTGGTCAGGGACCTCAAGGCGCGCGGCGAGGTGTCCATTGTGATCATCGCGCACAACTACGCCCAGATCCTCGACGTCTGCGACCGGGTCAACCTTCTCCAGCACGGCACGATCACCTTCGACAAGCCGACGGCGGAGACCTCGCTCCAGGAACTCACCGACCTGGTCGTGGAGGAGTACCGCAGATCCCGTACGAGAGGAGACGCGCCATGACCGACCTGCGGGTAGGCGTGGTCGGGCATGGCTTCATGGGTAGAGCGCACGCGCACGCCTGGCGGAACGTGGGGCATTTCTTCGACCTGCCGCTGCGTCCCCGGCTGTCGGTGCTGTGCGGGCGCTCGCCCGCGGCCGGGGAGGCGGCCGAGCGGCTCGGCTTCCCCGCGTGGGAGAGCGACTGGCGGCGCCTGGTCGAGCGCGACGACGTGGACCTGGTGGACGTGTGCAGTCCCGGGGACACGCACGCGCCGATCGCGATCGCGGCCCTGCGCGCCGGCAAGCACGTGCTCTGCGAGAAGCCGCTCGCCAACTCGGTCGCCGAGGCCGAGGCCATGGTGCGGGCGGCGAAGGACGCGCCGGGGCTGGCGATGGCCGGGTTCAACTTCCGCCGCCTGCCCTCGGTCGCGTACGCGCGTGAGCTGGTGGCGGAGCGGGCGGGCGAGATCAGGCACGTCCGGGCGGCGTACCTGAACGGCTCGCTCGTCGATCCCGAGGCGCCGATGGCGTGGCGGCTGCGCGCTGAGGACGCGGGCAGCGGGGCCCTGGGCGATCTCGGCGCGCACGCGATCGACCTGGCGCAGTACCTGTCGGGTGACCTGATCGCCGGGGTGTCGGGGATCACCGTCACCTTCGTCCCCGAGCGGCCCCTGGTCGGCGGGGGCGGCCGGGCGAAGGTGACGGTGGACGACGCGTCCGCGTTCGTCGCCCGCTTCGCCCGGGGAGCCGTCGGCGTCTTCGAGGCCACCCGGTACGCGGACGGGCGGGCGGAGGGCCTGCGGGTCGAACTCGACGGCTCGCGCGGCAGCGTGATCTTCGACCTCGGCTCGCCCAACGAGGTGGCGTTCCTGGACGCCGCCGACCCGCCCGCCGAGCGGGGCTTCCGGCGCATCAGGGTCGCGCATCCCGCGTGGTGGTACTCCCACGCCATCGGCTACGAGCACACCTTCGTCCATCAGGCGCGGGACCTCGTCGAGGCGATCGCCTCCGGCGTGCCGCCCGTGCCGTCGTTCGAGGACGGGCTGCGCGTGCAGCGGGTGCTCGACGCGGTGGCCGCCAGCTCGGGCGACTGGCGGGAGGTGCCCGCCTGAACGGACGCGCTATCCCTGCTGGGGCGGGCGTGCGTTGGCGTGCGCCACCCTCGTGCCGAACTTGAGGAGTTCGCGGCTGCAGTCGTCGTGCTGGATCCGGCACTCGATCAGCACCGGGCCGCCCGTGTGGCCGCGGGCCTGCGCGACGGCGTCGGCCAGCTCCCGCGCCGTCGTCGCCGTGAGCCCGAGCCCGTTGCCGTCCTCCGCGTTCCAGGGAGCGATCAGGCCCGCGTAGTCCCAGTTCTTGATGTAGTTGTACGGACCGTCGTGGATCTCCGACTCGACCACGTATCCGCGGTTGTTGACCAGGAAGATGAGGAGCTCCTGGTCGTGGCGGATCATGTTGGCCACCTCCTGGGCGGTCAGCTGGAACGAGCCGTCGCCGATGACGGCGATCAGCCGCCGGTCCGGCTCCAGTCCCATGCGGTACCCGAAGGCCGCCGGGACCGCCCAGCCGATCGAACCCCACTGCATCTCGATCTCGAACCGGGCGCCGCCGGGCAGCTGGGTGTAGATCCCGTTGAGCCAGGAGTCGCCGGTCTCCACCAGCAGCGTCGTACGCCCGTCGAGTTCCGCCTCGATCTGCCGCCACAGTTCGAGACGCGTCAGCGCGGTCCCGTCCACGGCGGCGGGCTCGGGCCGGACGGTGATCTTCTCGGACTGGCGCCGGTACTGGTCCAGGGTCGCGGGGTTGCCGGGGACGCGTGCCGCGAGGCCGGTCAGGAGGTCGGGGAGGGTGACGTTGGCGAACTGCGCGTCGGGCAGCCGTACGTGGCCGGGCTGGGCGTCGATCAGGCGCTCCCGCGCCAGCATGGCGGTCCAGCCGACGGTCGTGTAGTCGGTGAACATCGGCCCGGCCGCCAGGACCAGATCCGCCCAGTCGACGATGGGCTCGCAGCCGGGGGAGCTGATGCCGCCCCAGTAGACGCCGATGTACTGCGGGTGGTCCTCGGGGAAGAAGCCCTTGGCGTTGGGCATGACCGCCACCGCGCAGCCCAGGGCCTCGGCCAGCTCGCGGAAGGCGTCGATCGCCCCGAACGAGCGCAGGTGCACGCCCGCCAGCAGCAGCGGCCGGTCCGCCTTCGCCAGCAGGCCCCCCGCCTGCTCCACGGCGGCGGTGAGCGCGGGCACGTTGCTCAGCCGCTGGAACGCCAGCGTCTCGAACGGCGCCGGCAGCAGGCAGGGCGCGTCGGACAGGTTGCACGCGATCTCGATGTACGCGGGCTTGCTCTCCCGCAGCGCCGTCCCGATCGCGTGGTCGATCAGATAGGGCGCGTTGTCCGGGTGGAGCACGCGCACGGCCGCGCACGTGACGTTCCTGAACATCTCGTATTGGTACGCGAAATCGTGCGTGCCGATCGTGTGGTGGAGCAGATGATTGGCGTCCGGGTCATTGGTGTTGGGCCCCGAGCAGACGAAGATGACCGGAAGACTTTCCGCGTACGCCCCCGCCACGCCGTTGAGCGCGGAGAACGCGCCCACGTTGAACGTGGTGACGACGGCCCCGCACCCGTTGGCCCGCGCGTATCCCTCGGCCGCGTAGGCCGCGTTGAGCTCGTTGCAGCAGCCGATCTGCTCAAGGTTCTTGTTCAGCAGGAGTTCGTCGAGCAGGACGAGATTGTAATCCCCGGGAACCATGAAATAGTGCTTGAGCCCGGCCTGTTCCAAACGCCGCGCGAGATAGGCGCCCACGGTGAAATCACCCATGACCACTTCCCCCTAACCATCGCGACGTTACTTCACCCGGAACTGCCTGTCATTGGATGATTTCCGGGATAATTCGTGCCGTTGCCGTAATTCTGATGAACGCCGGTGATTGTTTACGGCGGGCTGCGCAACCCTTTGCCGGTCCCGGGTCCGGGCCGCCCGGCGGCTGCGGGCGGGGCGGCAGGGTTGACCTGGGCGATTTCAAAGGTCTACGATCCGACCAATAACTCAAGACGCCGTTGACCCGCACGCGGGAGAGTCCGGTCCCAGGAAGGACCGGCGCCGAAGGAGCAACACTCCCCAGAAACTCTCAGGCCCCGTACCGCTTCGGTGAGGCGACTCTGGAAAGCCGGGATCCCGTGATCCCGCACCCAAGGTGAAAACCGCCGAACCGGCGGTGAAGCTCTCAGGTACCGATGACAGAGCGGGGAGGCTCAGCCACGCGCCGTCCAGGCGGCGCAGAAGCCGGAGGCCTCCTTTCATGTCATCGTTCGATTTCGCCGGCCGTCACATCGGGCCCACGCCCGGCGACCAGGCGGTCATGCTCGCCCGTCTCGGGTATCCCGAGCTCGACGCGCTGATCGACGCGGCCGTGCCCTCGGGTATCCGGGCGCCGGAAGAGCTCCGGCTGCCCGAGCCCGTCAGTGAGACCGAGGCGGCGGCCGAACTCGCCGCGCTCGCGGCGCGCAACGTCGTCGCCGTCCCCATGATCGGCCTTGGCTACCATCCCGCGATCACGCCCGCGGTGATCCGCAGGAACGTGCTGGAGAGCCCGGCCTGGTACACCGCGTACACGCCGTACCAGCCGGAGATCAGCCAGGGCCGGCTGGAGGCGCTGCTCAACTTCCAGACCATGGTGGGCGATCTCACCGGTCTTCCGACCGCGAACGCCTCGCTGCTCGACGAGGCGACGGCGGTCGCCGAGGCGGTCATGGTGATGCGGCGGGCCGGACGGTCGAGATCCGCGCGCCTCCTCCTGGACTCGGACTCCCTGCCGCAGACGATCGAGGTCGTGCGCACCCGGGCCGCCTCCGCCGGGATCGAGGTCGAGCTGGTGGATCTCGACGCGGGGCTGCCGGAGGGCGACTTCTTCGGGCTGGTCGCCGCGTATCCCGGCTGCTCGGGCGAGGTCCGCGACCTGCGGCCGTCCATCGACGCCGCGCACCGGCGGGGCGCGCTGGCGACCGTCTCCGCCGATCCGCTGGCGCTGACGCTGCTCGTGCCTCCGGGGGAGATGGGCGCCGACGTGGCGGTCGGGAGCACGCAGCGGTTCGGGGTGCCGCTGTTCTACGGCGGGCCGCACGCCGCGTACATCGCGGTGGCGGACGGGCTCGAACGCCACCTGCCCGGACGTCTCGTCGGCGTCTCCGTGGACTCGGCGGGGAATCCCGCGTACCGGCTGGCCCTGCAGACGCGGGAGCAGCACATCCGGCGGGACCGGGCCACGTCGAACATCTGCACCGCGCAGGTCCTGCTGGCCGTGGTCGCCTCCATGTACGCCGTCTACCACGGGCCGGAAGGGCTGACCGCGATCGCGGAGCGCGTACACGGGCACACCGCCCGGCTCGCCGGTCGTCTCCGGCGCGCGGGCCTGGAGGTGCGGAACCGGCACCATTTCGACACGCTCGTCGTACGGGTTCCCGGGCGGGCCGACGAAGTCCACGCGGCCGCGGCGGCGCGCGGGCTGCGCCTTCGCGAGATCGGCCCCGACGAGGTCGGCGTGTCCGTCTCGGAGATCACGACACCGGCCCACCTGGACCTGGTCGCCGAGGCTTTCGGCGCGGGGAGCGGGCCCGCCGTGGCCGGTGACGGCATTCCCGCCGGTCTGCGCCGGACCTCGGCCTTCCTCCGGCACCCGGTCTTCCGCGACCACCACAGCGAGACCGCGATGCTCCGTTACCTCAGGCGGCTCTCCGACCGGGACTTCGCCCTGGACCGGGGCATGATCCCGCTGGGCTCGTGCACCATGAAGCTGAACGCGACGGCCGAGATGGAGCCCATCTCGCTGCCCGGCTTCGCCGAACTCCACCCGTTCGCGCCGGCCGCCGACGCCACCGGCTACGCCGAACTCATCGACCGGCTGGAGTCGTGGCTCGCCGAGGTCACCGGGTACGCCAGGGTCTCGTTCCAGCCGAACGCCGGATCCCAGGGCGAACTCGCCGGACTCCTCGCGATCCGCGCCCACCACCGGGCGCAGGGTCAGCCGGGCCGTGACGTGTGCCTGATCCCGGCCAGCGCGCACGGCACCAACGCGGCCTCGGCGGTGCTGGCCGGTCTGCGCGTCGTCGTGGTGGCCACCGCCGAGGACGGCACCGTGGACCTCGCCGACCTGGAAGCGAAGTGCCGTCAGTACGGCGACGTCCTGGCGGCGGCGATGGTCACCTACCCGTCCACGCACGGCGTCTACGAGCAGGGCATCACCCGGCTGTGCGACCTGGTCCACGCGTACGGCGGGCAGGTCTACATCGACGGCGCCAACCTCAACGCGCTCCTGGGCGTGGCCAGGCCCGGCTCCTTCGGCGGTGACGTCTCCCACCTGAACCTGCACAAGACCTTCTGCATCCCGCACGGCGGCGGCGGTCCCGGCGTGGGGCCGGTCGCGGTGGCCGCGCACCTGGCGCCGTACCTGCCCTCGCACGGACAGCACCCGGATCCCGCGCGCCGGGCGGGGATCGGCCCGGTCAGCGCGGCGCCGTACGGGTCCGCCGGGATCCTGCCGATCCCGTGGGCGTACATCCGGATGATGGGCGGCGAGGGACTGACGGCCGCGACCAAGGCGGCCGTGCTCAGCGCCAACTACGTCGCCCGGGAGCTCTCCGCCGACTTCCCGGTGCTGTACGCCGGGAACGGGGGACTGGTCGCCCACGAGTGCGTGCTGGACCTGCGCGGCCTGACCGCGCGGACCGGCGTCACCGTCGAGGACGTGGCCAAACGCCTCGTCGACCACGGGTTCCACGCGCCGACGATGAGCTTCCCGGTGCCGGGCACCCTCATGGTGGAGCCGACCGAGAGCGAGAACCTCCGGGAACTCGACCGGTTCATCCGCGCGATGAAGGCCATCCGCGCCGAGATCGACGAGGTCGCCGCCGGCGCGTACACCGCCGCCGAGAGCCCGCTCCGCCGGGCCCCGCACACGGCCGCGACCCTCGCGGACGACCACTGGGACCGCCCCTACCCGCGTTCGCGCGGCGGGTTCCCCGCGGGTGTCACGCCCGACAAGTACTGGCCCCCCGTGGGGCGCGTCGACCAGGCCTACGGCGATCGCAACCTGGTCTGCTCCTGCCCCCCGCCGGCCGCGTTCCACGACCCCTCCGAAGGAGAAGCGGCATGACCGTTCCATCCCATCTGCGCTACACCGCCGAGCACGAGTGGGTCGACCTGGCCGGCGGCGTCGCCACCGTCGGCATCACCGCGTACGCCGCCGAGGCGCTCGGCGACGTCGTGTACGTCGAGCTGCCCGAGGCCGGCTCGGCGATCCGGGCCGGCGCCGTCTGCGGGGAGATCGAGTCGACCAAGTCGGTGAGCGACCTCTTCGCGCCGGTCGACGGCGAGATCACCGAAGTCAACGAGGCCGTCGTCGCCGACCCCGGGGTGCTCAACGGCGACCCGTACGCCGGCGGCTGGCTGTTCCGCGTGCGCGTCACCGGGTCGCCCGAGCTGCTCGGCGCCGACGCGTACACCGCTCTCATCCGAGGTGCATGACATGAACACGCTCGACCGTCCGCTCGCGGACCTGGACCCCGCCGTCTACGACGCCATCCGGGCCGAGCTGACCCGCCAGCAGGAGACCCTGGAGATGATCGCGAGCGAGAACTTCGCCCCGCGCGCGGTCATGGAGGCCCAGGGCTCCGTGCTCACCAACAAGTACGCCGAGGGCTACCCGGGCCGCCGCTACTACGGCGGATGCGAGCACGTCGACGTGGTCGAGCGACTCGCCATCGACCGCGTCCGCGCGCTGTTCGGCGCGGAGCACGCCAACGTGCAGCCGCACTCGGGCGCGCAGGCGAACGCCGCCGTGATGTTCGCCCTGCTGGAGCCGGACGACACGATCCTCGGCCTCGACCTGGCGCACGGCGGCCACCTGACCCACGGCATGCGGCTCAACTACAGCGGCAGGCTCTACCGGGCGGTCGGCTACCACGTCAGGAAGGACGACTTCCGGATCGACATGGAGGAGGTCGAGCGGCTCGCGCTGGAGCACCGGCCGAAGCTCATCGTCGCGGGGTGGTCGGCTTATCCGCTCCAGCTGGACTTCGCGGAGTTCCGGCGGATCGCGGATCTCGTCGGCGCGTACCTGATGGTGGACATGGCGCATTTCGCGGGGCTGGTCGCGGCCGGGGAGCATCCCAATCCGGTGCCGTTCGCCGATGTGGTCACGACGACGACGCACAAGACGCTCGGAGGGCCGCGCGGGGGAGTGATCCTGACCAACCGCGCGGATCTCGCCAAACGGTTCAACTCCGCCGTCTTCCCCGGGTTGCAGGGCGGGCCGCTGGAGCACGTCATCGCCGGGAAGGCGGTCGCGTTCGGGGTCGCCGCCAGTGAGGAGTTCCGCGACCGGCAGCGCCGTACCGTACGGGGGGCGCAGGCGCTGGCGGCGAGGCTGGCCAGGGAGGACGTGCGCGACGCGGGAATCAGCGTGCTCACCGGCGGCACGCAGGTGCACCTCGTCGTCGCCGACCTGCGCGGGTCAGAGCTGGACGGCCGCCAGGCGGAGGACCGGCTGCACTCGATCGGCATCACCGTCAACCGCAACGCGGTGCCGTTCGACCCGCGCCCGCCGATGGTCTCCTCCGGCCTGCGCATCGGCACGTCCGCGCTCGCGACCCGGGGATTCGGGGATGCCGAGTTCGCCGAGGTCGCGGACGTGATCGCGCGGGCCCTGATCGCCGAGCCGACCGCGTCGGCGGCGGCGGACCTGCGCGGCCGGGTCGCGGCGCTGGCCGGGCGTTTCCCGCTCTACCCGGGACTCTGAGATGGCGCTGAGCGCCTTCGATCTCTACTCGATCGGGATCGGGCCGTCGTCGTCGCACACGGTCGGGCCGATGCGGGCCGCCAAGATGTTCGCGGACGGCCTGGCCGCCGACGGCCTCCTCGGATCGGTGACGCGGGTGCGCTGCGAGCTGTTCGGCTCTCTCGGGGCGACCGGCCACGGCCACGGCTCGGAGAAGGCCGTGGTCCTCGGGCTGGAGGGCGAGACGCCCGCTCTGGTCGACACCGGGAGCGCCCAGGCCCGCCTCGACCGCGCGAAGGAGGAGGGACGGCTGAACCTCGCCGGGCGGCACAGGATCGTTTTCGTCCCGGACGAGGACCTGGTCCTCCACCGCCGCCGGTCGCTGCCCGCGCATCCCAACGGGATGACGTTCACCGCGCTCGGAGAATCAGGGCTGTTGCGGGAGCGTACGTACTATTCGGTCGGCGGCGGTTTCGTCGCCGACGAGCGGGCCGTGGGCGCGGATCGGGTCGTCCTCGACGCCACCGCCGTCCCGTACCCGTTCGCCACCGGGGCGGACCTGCTCGGCATCTGCCGGCGGGAGAACCTGCGGGTCAGCGATGTCGTGCTGGCCAACGAGCTCTCCTGGCGGCCCGAGGCCGACGTGCGCGACGGCCTTCTGGAGATCTGGTCCGTGATGCGGGCCTGTGTCGCCGCGGGCTGCGCCAACGAGGGCGTGCTGCCCGGCGGGTTAAAGGTGGAACGGCGCGCCCCGGCGCTGTTCCGCGACCTCTCCACACGGTCGGGAACCGCCGATCCGCTGGACATCCTGGACTGGGTCAACCTCTTCGCCCTCGCCGTCAACGAGGAGAACGCCTCCGGCGGCCGGGTGGTGACGGCGCCCACCAACGGCGCCGCCGGGATCATCCCGGCGGTCCTGCACTACTACACCCGCTTCGTCCCCGGCGCGGACGAGGACGGCGTCGTCCGGTTCCTGCTCACCGCCGCCGCGATCGGCATGCTCTTCAAACAGAACGCGTCCATCTCCGGGGCGGAGGTCGGCTGCCAGGGCGAGGTCGGGTCGGCCTGCTCGATGGCGGCCGGCGCCCTCTGCGAGGTGCTGGGCGGCACGCCGGCCCAGGTGGAGAACGCGGCCGAGATCGGCATCGAGCACAACCTGGGCCTGACCTGCGACCCCGTCGGCGGGCTGGTGCAGATCCCGTGCATCGAGCGCAACGCGATCGCCTCGGTGAAGGCCATCAACGCCGCCCGGCTCGCCGTCAACGGCACCGGCACGCACAAGGTCAGCCTCGACGACGCGATCAAGACCATGCGGGAGACCGGCCGCGACATGCACGTGAAGTACAAGGAGACGGCCCGCGGCGGCCTCGCGGTCAACGTCATCGAATGCTGAGCCCTATCGGAGCCCGCCAATTCAATGGTAGGTTCGGCGTCCATTGGAGCACCACCGGTCCGGCGGACCGGCCACGACCTGAAAGTTATCCCAGATGAGCAGCAGGAATCCCCGCCTTCTCACCCTCGGCAGCCTGAGGGACCTGATCCTGGCCGGCGACGTCGACACCGTGGTGGTGGCGTTCACCGACATGCAGGGCCGGCTCCAGGGCAAGCGGCTGCACGGGCACCACTTCCTCGACTCGGTGGCCGAGCACGGCACGGAGGGCTGCACCTACCTGCTCGGCGTCGACGTCGACATGAACACCGTCGGCGGCTACGCGATCACCTCGTGGGAGCGCGGCTACGGCGACATGGAGTTCGTCCTCGACCTCGCCACGATCCGGCGGCTCACCCACCTGCCCAAGACCGTGATGATCCAGTGCGACCTGCGCTGGCCCGACGGCCGCCCGGTGGTGGAATCGCCCCGGTCCATCCTCCAGGCCCAGGCCGAGCGGGCCGCGGCGGCCGGATACCGGGTGCTGGCCGCGACCGAGCTGGAGTTCCTCGTCTTCGAGGACACGTACGAGCAGGCCTGGAACGCCGGTTACCGAGGGCTGACCCCCGCCAACCAGTACAACTCCGACTACTCCATCCTCGGCACCACCCGGGTCGAGCCGCTGCTCCGTGACATCCGCAACACCATGTACGCCGCCGGCCTCAACGTCGAAGGCGCCAAGGGCGAGTGCAACCTCGGCCAGCACGAGATCGGCTTCCGGTACGACGACGTGCTCGTCACCGCCGACAACCACGCCGTCTTCAAGAACACCGCCAAGGAGGTCGCCGCCCAGCACGGCAAGGCGCTCACCTTCATGGCCAAGTACAACGAGCGCGAGGGCAACTCCTGCCACGTGCACCTGTCCCTGCGCGGCACCGACGGCAGCGTGGCCTTCTGGGACGACGGCGCCGGGACCCGCTCGGCCCTCTACGACCACTTCGTCGCCGGCGTGCTCGCCACCATGCGGGACTTCACCCTGCTGTACGCGCCGAACGTGAACTCCTACAAACGCTTCGCCGAAGGCTCCTTCGCGCCGACCGCGATCGCCTGGGGCGAGGACAACCGCACCTGCGCCGTACGGCTCGTCGGCCGCGGCCCGTCGGCCCGGATGGAGAACCGGGTGCCCGGCGGCGACGTCAACCCGTACCTGGCGCTGGCCGCGATGCTGGCCGGCGGCCTGCACGGCATCGAGAAGGGCCTGGAGCTGGAGCCCCCGGTGACGGGCAACGCCTACGTCTCCGGACGGCCCAGGGTTCCGGCGACGCTGCGCGACGCCCGGGACGCCTTCCACGACTCGGTCGTCGCCCGGGCCGCCCTCGGCGACGCGGTCGTCGACCACTACAGCAACATGGCCGACGTCGAACTGGCCGCGTACGGCGCCGCGGTCACCGACTGGGAACTGCGCCGCGGCTTCGAGCGGATGTGAGGACCCGATGACCGACACCTTCACCGTGATCGACCCGGCCACGGAGCGCCCGCTGGCCGAGGTGGCGCTCGCCTCGGCGGCCGAGACCGACGCCGCGATCGAGCGCGCCCACGAGGCCTTCCGCTCCTGGCGCGCCGTCGCCCCCGGCGAGCGGGCCCGGCTGCTGCGCGCCTTCGCCGCGGTCGTGGACGCGCACCTCGACGAGCTGGCCTGGCTGGAGGTCCGCAACGCCGGCCACACCATCGGCAACGCCCGCTGGGAGGCCGGGAACGTCCGCGACGTGCTCAACTACTACGCCGCGACGCCCGAACGCCTGTTCGGACGCCAGATCCCGGTGCCGGGAGGGATCGACGTCACCTTCCGGGAGCCGCTCGGCGTGGTCGGGGTGATCGTGCCGTGGAACTTCCCGATGCCGATCGCCGGCTGGGGCTTCGCCCCGGCGCTCGCGGCCGGCAACACCGTCGTGCTGAAGCCCGCGGAGCTGACGCCGCTGACCGCGATCCGGCTCGGCGAGCTGGCGCGCGAGGCGGGGCTGCCCGAGGGCGTCCTCACGGTGATCCCGGGCCGGGGACCGGTGGTGGGGGAGCGGTTCGTCACCCATCCCCTGGTCCGCAAGGTCTGCTTCACCGGTTCCACCGCGGTCGGCAAGCGGATCATGGCCGGCTGCGCCGCGCAGGTGAAGCCGGTGACGCTGGAACTCGGCGGCAAGAGCGCGAACATCGTCTTCGCCGACGCCGACCTCGCCAAGGCGGCCGCCACCGCGCCGTACGCGGTCTTCGACAACGCCGGCCAGGACTGCTGCGCCCGGTCGCGGATTCTCGTCCAGTCCTCGGTGTACGACGAGTTCCTCGCCGGACTGGGGAAGGCCGTCGCCGGGATGCGGGTGATCGACCCCGCCGACGAGGCCAGCGAGATGGGCCCGCTGATCTCCGCCGCGCACAGGGAGAAGGTCACCGGCTACCTCGCCGGCGTCGAAGCCGCCTTCACCGGCCCCGCCCCCGAGGGACCCGGCTACTGGATGCCGCCGACGGTGGTGCTCGCGGACGACGTCACCCGGCCGATCTGGCGCGAGGAGGTGTTCGGCCCGGTCGTCGCCGTGATGCCGTTCGACGACGAGGACGAGGCGATCCAGCTGGCCAACGACACCGAGTACGGCCTGTCCGGGTCGATCTTCACCCGCGACCTGAGCCGCGCCCTGCGGGTCGCCCGCGGCGTGGAGGCCGGCAACCTCAGCGTGAACTCGCACGCCTCGGTCCGGTACTGGACGCCGTTCGGCGGATTCAAGCAGTCCGGCCTCGGCCGGGAACTCGGGCCGGACGCGCCGGACGCGTTCACCGAGGAGAAGAACGTCTTCATCGCCCACGGCTAGGGGCTTGACCACAATGAGGAGAACAGGCATGTCAGGACGTCTGGAAGGCAGGGTCGCGGTCGTCACCGGAGGGTGTTCGGGCATCGGCCTGGCCACGGTCAAACGTTTCGTCCAGGAGGGCGCGAAGGTCGTCGTCGGCGATCTGGACGACGCCCGCGGCAAGGAGATCGCCGACGAGCTGGGGATCACCTACGTGCACGTGGACGTGACCAGCAAGGAGGAGGTCGACGCGCTCTTCGCGACGGCGAAGGACACCTACGGCTCGGTCGACATCGCGTTCAACAACGCCGGCATCTCCCCGCCGGAGGACGACTCGATCCTGGACACGGATCTGGACGCCTGGCGCAAGGTGCAGGAGGTCAACCTGACCAGCGTCTACCTGTGCTGCAAGGCGGCGTTGCCGTACATGCTGGAGCAGCGGAGGGGGTCGATCATCAACACCGCGTCGTTCGTGGCGGTGATGGGGGCGGCCACGTCGCAGATCTCGTACTCGGCGTCCAAGGGCGGCGTGCTCTCGATGAGCCGCGAGCTGGGCGTGCAGTTCGCCCGCGAGGGCGTGCGGGTCAACGCGCTCTGCCCGGGGCCGGTGAACACCCCGCTGCTGCGGGAGCTGTTCGCCAAGGACGAGGAGCGGGCCGCCCGCCGCCTGGTGCACGTGCCGATGGGCCGGTTCGGCGAGCCGGAGGAGATGGCCAACGCGGTGCTCTTCCTGGCCTCCGACGAGTCCTCCTTCATCACCGCCTCGACCTTCCTCGTCGACGGCGGCATCTCCGGGGCGTACGTCACGCCACTGTGACGTGACGGCGATGGTCGCGGGAGGCGAATGGGCGAGTATCCTCCATTTCGCAACGGTCGGCGCGGCGACCATTGGCGGCTATTCGGAAGGCGGCGGCATGAGCGAGGGTTCGGCGGAGTCCACCAGCGCCCTGCTCCGGCCGATCCGCATGGGCAACTCCTTCGAGGAGACCGTCGAACGCCTGCTCCAGATGATCCACCTCGGCGTGTACGCCCCGGGCGAGTCATTACCGCCGGAGCGTGAGCTGGCGCGCCGGTTCGGCGTGAGCCGCGACACGGTCCGCGACGCCATAAGGTCACTCGGCGAAGCCGGCTACCTGGTCACCCTCCGTGGCCGGTACGGCGGCACCTTCCTGGCCAAGACCCTGCCCAAGGCCCCCCAGCCCGAGGGCGGCCAGCTCCCCGACCTGGACATCGACGACCTCCTGACCGTCCGCGAGCTGCTGGAGGTCGCCACCGTACGCGTGGCGGCCCGGCGCGCCCTCACGGCCACCGAGCGGGACACGCTCTGGACGCGCCTGACCGACGTCCAGGCGGCGGACTGTGAGAACTACCGCCGCCTGGACTCGCGCCTCCATCTGACGATCGCCGAGCTGGTCGGGTCACCGTCGGTGACGGCGATGGTGGCCGACAACCGCATGCTGGTCAACCAGATCCTGGACCGCATGCCGCTGCTCGAACGGAACATCGTCAACTCGAACGAGCAGCATCACGCGATCGTCCTGGCCATCCTGACCGGCGACAAGGAGCGGGCCGTCCAGGCGATGGAGGAGCACCTCGCCGGCACGGTCGCGCTCATCCACGGGTTCCTGGGGGCGTCGCCGTCGCGGCGCGCCCCGCTGCTGCCCGACGACGACCTGTAACCGGTCGTCCCCCGCGATCCCAAGATCGCCATGTTACCTGGCGAGCATCCGCCGGTTATCCAATCTTAATGGATGGTTTGCATACCTTTGAGATAGCATCCTGCACACTCCCCCGCAGGAGCTTCCTACGTAAATGGACTAGCAACATGGCCTTTACCGGACGAGAGACGAATCGTTCATCCCCGCCGAGGGTCAGCCGCCGCGAGCGTCGGCAGAAAGGTGCCGGCACGTGAGCACGGACGAATTGACGAGCGACCCCGGCCCGATCGCCTCCGTCCGCGATCTCGTGGTCACCTTCCACCGCGACGGCGCCGACCTGTACGCGCTGCGCGGCGTGAGCCTCGACGTACGGGCCGGCGAGGTGCTCGCCGTGGTGGGCGAGTCCGGCTCGGGCAAGAGCGTCCTCGGCTCCGCGCTCATCGGCCTCCTCCCGTCCAACCTGCGCGAACTCGGAGGCGAGGTGATCGTCGACGGGGCCGACATGCTGCGCGGCCCCGAACGGGTCCGGCGCCGCGTCCGCCGCCTGAGCCTGGGCGCGGTCTTCCAGGACCCGATGAGCTCGCTGAACCCGACCCAGCGGATCGGCCGCCAGCTGTTCGAGGTGACCGGCTCCGACGACGAGTCCGTCCGGCTGCTCGACGCCGTCGGAGTCCCGGACGCCCGGCGGCGGCTGCGCAGCTACCCGCACGAGCTCTCCGGCGGCCTGCGCCAGCGCGTCATGATCGCGCTCGCCACCGCGGGCGACGTGAAGCTCCTGATCGCCGACGAGCCGACCACCGCCCTCGACGTGAGCGTGCAGGCCCAGATCCTCGAACTCTTCCGCGAACTCTGCGACCGGCTCGGGCTCGCCGTCTTCTTCGTCACCCACGACCTCGGCGTCGCCAGCGAACTCGCCGACCGCATCGTCGTCATGTACGGCGGCCGCGTCGCCGAGGTCGGCACCAGCCGCGACGTGCTCGTCAACCCCTCGCACCCGTACACCCGCGCCCTCCAGCGCGCGCGCCTGACCCTGGAGACGGACCGCGCCCGCGAGGTGGTCGCCCTGCCCGGTGAGCCCCCGGACCCGTCCACGGTCATCCGCGGCTGCCCGTTCGGCCCCCGCTGCGGCCACCACGCGCCGGCCTGCGACGACGGCCTCCCGGACCTGCGCCCCTCGGCCACGACCGGCGCCCGCACGGCCTGCGTACGCGCCGACGAGCTCTCGGCCATCCCGACCGGCTCACTCCAGGGCGACACGCTGGCGCCGATGCCGGGACTCCCCGGCCGCGCCCCCGTCGTGGAGGTACGGCAGGCCCGCAAGTCCTACGTGCTCGGCCGGGGCAGGCAGGCCGCCACCGTCCACGCGCTCGACGGGGTGGACCTCTCCGTGGGCGCCAACGAGTCGCTGTCGATCGTCGGCCTGAGCGGCTGCGGCAAGTCCACGCTGCTCCGCGCGATCGCCGGGCTGCTTCCCCTCGACTCGGGCACGATCGCGTACAACGGCGAGAGCCGCCCGCAGATCGTGTTCCAGGACGCCGGCGCGTCGCTCACGCCCTGGCTCACGCTCGGCGAGCTGATCGGCGAGCGCCTGCGCGGCTCGGGGCTGAGCAAGCGGGCGCGCGCCGAGGCCGTCGCGGAGACGATGCGGCGCGTGGGGCTGAGCCCCAAGCTCGCGTCGGCCAAGCCGGGCCAGCTCTCCGGCGGGCAGCGCCAGCGCGCCGCCATCGCGCGGGCGGTCGTGGTCCCGCCGAGCCTGCTGCTGTGCGACGAGCCGACCTCGGCCCTCGACGTCTCGCTCGCGGCTACGGCGCTGAACATGCTGGCCGAACTCCGGCGGGAGCTGGGGATGGCCATGCTCTTCGTGACCCACGACCTCGCGGCGGCCCGGCTCGTGGGCGACCGCATCGTCGTGATGGAGAACGGCCGGATCGTCGAGAGCGGGCCGACCGACGAGGTCGTGGCCCGGCCCCGGCACGACCTGACCCGGCAGCTGCTCGCAGCCGTTCCCGGGAGCCCTTCACACAGGGGGGTCGCCTGAACTGACGACCTCGCCGCTTGATGACGGCCCGGTGGCACCCGGGCCGTCATTCGAGAGCTGCATCACTTCGCTTTGCCCTGCAGAAAGGTTAACGCATGTCCAGCATCCGCCGCCGAGCGGTTGCGGGTTCGGTCGCTCTGCTCACCGCCCTCGCGCTCGCAGCCTGTTCCTCCGGTGGGGGAGGGTCGTCATCCTCGCCCGGCGCGACGATCGGGTCGGACTCCCTGCCCGCGACCAAGCTCACCACCCTCAAAGTCGCCTGGTCGTACCAGGACATGACGCTCGACCCCGCCACGTACTACGGAAGCGTCGCCTTCGCCACGATGGGCGCGCTCTACGAGGGCCTCGTCGGCTACGCGTCCCGTACGGGCGCGATCGAGCCGGAGCTGGCGACCGAGTGGACGATCTCCCCGGACGGCCTCGTCTACACCTTCACCCTGCGCGACGACGCCAAGTTCCACGACGGCACGCCGGTCGACGCGGAGGCCTTCCGCTACAGCTTCCAGCGGTTCATCGACATCAAGGGCGCGCCGTCGTACATGCTCGCCGACGTCGACTCGTTCGAGACGCCGGACCCGCACACGTTCGTGATCAAGCTCAAGAAGCCGAACAACGCGCTGCTTGACTACCTCGCCTCGTACGTCGGGCCCAAGGCCATGAGCCCGGCCCTGCTCAAGGCCAACCTCGGCTCGGACAACAGCCAGACGTTCCTGGTCAAGGCCGACGCCGGATCCGGCCCGTACGTGCTGTCGGACGTCGTGATCGACAAGGGCCTCACGCTCAAGGCCGCGCCGGACTACTGGGGCGACAAGCCGAAGATCCCCGAGATCCAGGTGTCCGTCGTGCCGGAGATCACCGACCAGGTGCTGCGGCTGCGCCAGGGCGACCTGGACCTGATCGACTCGCAGGTCCCGCCCAACCTCGCCGGGGAGCTGCGCAAGGACGGCACGCTGTCCGTGACCGCGTACCCCTCGGTGGTGAAGCCCACCGTGTGGATCAAGGACGCGGGCATCTTCAAGGACAAGGCGGTCCGCGAGGCGCTGATCCGGGCGGTCGACCGTTCGGTCATCGCGAAGGGCGCGTTCGGCGAGGAGGCCACCGCGTCGAAGAGCCTGATCCCGATCACCATGGTCGGCGGCGACGGCACCAGCGACGACCCCGGCTACGACCCGGCCAAGCTGAAGGCACTCGTCGGCGGCCTCGGCCCGATCGACCCCATCGTGATCGGATACCGGGACAGCCTCGCCCGTGACGCGCTCGCCGCGCAGCTGATCCAGGCCCAGCTCCAGGCCGCCGGCCTGAGCGCCACCGTCCGCGGGTACGGCCCGGAGTTCTACGGGTTCGCCGCGGACACCTCCAAGGCCCCGGACCTCATGGTGCTCGGCATCAACTCGGACGCGAACACGCCGGCCGCCTGGCTGAAGGCGTACTTCGCGACCGGGGGTTCGCTGACCATGAACGGCGTCTCCGTGCCGGCCGGGGACGAGGCGCTCGACGCCGCCATCGCCGCCACCGACGCCGACGAGGCCGCCAAGCTGTACGACGCCGCCGCCGGCGCGTACGCGGACTCGGCCTTCTTCTTCACGCTCGCGGACGTGAAGTCCTTCATCTACGCCAACAAGAACGTCGGACCGGTGGCGTTCACGGCCGCCAACCCGTTCGGCCCGTTCTACGCCGAGGTGGGCGAGGCCCCGTGAGGGTCCTCCCCTCGGCCGGCCGGCGACGGATGACGCGACGGGTCACGTGGCTCAGCGTCGGGTCGCTGGGGGCGATCACGGTTTTCGCGGTGATCGCCCCTCTGCTGGCGCCGTACGACGCGACGCTGCCGATCGGGATCCCGCTGGCGGCCCCGTTCGGCGACACCGGCCTGTTCGGCACCGACCAGGTCGGCCGCGACATCCTGAGCCGCGTCCTGGAGGGCATGTCGGCGAGCTGGCTCGCCTCCGCCGGCCTGGTGCTGCCGATCGCGTCGTTCGGCAGCCTGGTCGGCGTCGTGGCCGGCTACCTCGGCGGCTGGGCCGACCGTGCGCTGATGGCCGTCGTCGACTTCTTCCTGGCGCTTCCCGCGGCCATCCTCGCCGTCGTGATCGCCGCGGTCCTGGGCCCGTCGCTCCGCAACGCGCTGATCGCGATCGGCGTGCTGAGCTGGCCGTACTACGCGCGGCTGGTACGCGCCGAGATCCGCGCCATCGCCTCGCGCCCCCACATCGAGGCGGCCAAACTTGCCGGAAACGGGCACCTGCGGCTGGTGCTGCGGCACCTGCTTCCCGGGGCCTGGCCGGTGATCCTGGTGACGGTCACGCTCGATCTCGGCGGTGTCATCACCATGCTCGCGGGCCTGTCCTTCCTGGGGCTGGGCCGTCCGGAGCCCGCCCCGGAGCTCGGCTCGATGGCGGCGCAGGGCCTGCCGTACCTGCTCACCCACTGGTGGATCCCGGTGATCCCGGCGGTCGCCGTCACCTGTCTGGCGTTGATCGCGAATCTCGCCGGCGACGCCCTCCGTTCCCAGATGAAGGCGCAATAGCATGGCTCGGTTCCTTGTCCGCCGGATCGCCACCGCGATCGTCGTCCTGCTGCTCATGGTGGCGGCGATCTTCGCCCTCCAGCAGCTGAGCCCGGCGGATCCCGCGCGCGCGATGGTGGGCGACCGGGCCACGCCGGAGGCACTCGCCCACGCCCGCGAGGAGCTCGGTCTCGACCGCCCGTTCGTCGTACGGCTGGCGGGCTACCTCGGGGACGTGGCGCGGGGCGACTTCCAGATCTCGTACCGGACGAAGCAGCCGGTCGCCTCGGACATCGCGTCCACCCTGCCGGCGACCCTCCAGCTGCTCGTGGCGGCGGCGGTGTTCGCCGTACTGGCGGGCCTGATCCTGGGGTTGCTCACCGCGCATCGCGGGCTGCTCGTGTCGGCCGTCCGCGCGCTCATGCTGACCGGCGCCTCCATCCCGATCTTCCTGCTCGGCCTGGTCTTCCTGCTCGTCTTCTACGACGCGCTGGGCTGGCTGCCGGGCTCGGGGTTCGGGACCGGGCCGGACGGGCCGACCGGGTTCCTCACGATCGACACCCTCCTGCACGGGCGGTTCGACGAGTTCTGGAACTCGCTCACGCACCTGATCATGCCCGCGATCGCGCTCGGCGCGGGCCCGTCGGTGGGCATCGGCCGGGCTTTCGGCAGCGCGCTGACCACCGTCCTGAACGCCGACTACGTCAAGACGGCCCGGCTGAAGGGGCTGTCCTGGACGGGCATCGTCTTCAAGCACGCCCTGCGCAACTGCCTGAACTCGGCGCTGGCCATGACGGGCCTCATGTTCGGCGTGATGCTCGGCACCGTGGCCATCGTCGAGAAGATCTTCGCCTGGCCCGGCGTCGGCAACTACCTGTCGATCTCCATCCGGACGACGGACGTGCCGGCCATCACCGCCGTCGCCGTCGTGTTCGGAGCGATCTTCATCACCCTCAACGCCGCCGTGGACGTCCTGCAGACCTTCGCCGATCCGCGGATCAGCCTCGACGCCACCAGTAAATGAGGAAGTACGCGATGCAGCAGCACACAGTGGATGTCGTCGTCGTCGGCGCCGGCCTCGCCGGTCTGTCCGCCGCCCGGGCGGCCCGCGCGAAGGGAATGAGCGTCCTCGTCCTCGAAGCCCGCGACCGCGTGGGCGGCAAGACCTGGAACCGGGAACTCCCCGACGGGCGGGCGGTCGAGGGCGGCGGGCAGTGGATCGGGCCCGACCAGCTCCACGTGAACGCCCTGGTCCGCGAGCTGGGCCTGGAGACCTATCCGACGTTCATGTCGGGGGACAGCATGCGGCTCGTCGGCGACGAGGTACGCCGGTTCGCGCAGGACGAGGACCCCTGGACCGACGAGGAACGTTCCGATATCAACCAGGCCGTCGCGGCGCTCGAACGGCTCGCCGCCAAGATCGACCCCCAGACGCCCTGGAAGGGCCGGACCGGGGAGGAGATCGACAAGATCACCTTCGAGAACTGGCTCACCACGACCTGCGCGACCGCGGCCGCGCGGGAGTTCTTCACCGGCTTCCTGGCCGGGATCTGGGCGTGCGACGTCTGGGAGGTCTCCCTCCTGCACATCGTCGCCGGCATCGCCGCCGCCGGTGGGCGGGTGGAGCGGATGACCGGGGTCGAGGGAGCCGCGCAGCAGGACCGCATCGTCGGCGGATCGCAGCGGATCGCCCTCGCCATGGCCCGTGAACTCGGGGACGCGGTCGTGCTCGGCGCGCCCGTACGGGCCGTGGCCCAGGACGCGGACGGCGTCACGGTGTCCGCGGACGGCGTCGAGGCGCGGGCCGCGTACGCGGTCGTGGCGGTCCCGCCCGCGCTCACCTCCCGCATCAGGTTCACTCCCGCGCTCTCGCCGGGCCGCGACCAGTTCATGCAGCGCGCCGCCATGACCAACACGATCAAGATCCACGTCGTGTACGAGCGGCCGTTCTGGCGCGAGCAGGGACTGTCGGGCGAACTCCGGTCGCCGGGCTCGGCCCTGGCCCTCACCTTCGACAACGCCCCGCGCGACAGCGACCTCGGGGTCATCGTCGGATTCGTGGAGGCGGCTCGGGCGACGGCCTTCCGGCGCCTGACGGAGTTCGAGCGCCGCCGGACCGTCATCGACCAGCTCGTGCTGGCGTTCGGCGCGGAGGCCGCCGCGCCTCTGGAGATCATCGAAGTCGACTGGACCGCCGAGACCTGGTCGCGCGGCGCGCACCAGATCCTGATGGCGCCCGGCACCTGGTCCAGCCTCGGACGGCACATCCGCGAGCCCGAGGGACGCGTGCACTGGGCCGGCGCGGAGACGGCGACCGCCTGGATCTGCTACATGGACGGCGCCGTCTCGTCCGGGAAGCGCGCCGTCGAGGAGATCTGCCGGCGAGCGCGCCGATGATCCCCCGTCTGATCCGCCGCATGATCCGGATGTTCCTGCGCTGGCGGGAGCAGGCCATCGCCGAGGAGAAGGCGTGCCGCCACGACGGCAGGCCGCCGTTCTGCTTCCGCTGCATGAGCATGCGCTCGCCGAGGTGAGCACGGCTCACCCTGCCGTCATATCGAAGAACCGACACAGGTGACGGCGCCGCCTGGCCCTGCCGCCGTCACGGAAAGGGCATCCATGGAACTACGTCGTGAGGACGTGCCCTCCTACTGGCTCCACGAGGCGGGAGCCTCGCCCTCCGATCCGCTGGAGGGTGACCGAGAAGCCGACTTCTGCGTCGTCGGGGCCGGGCTGACCGGCCTCTGGACGGCGTACTACCTGTCCGTCGCCGAGCCGGACGCCCGGATCGCCGTGATCGAGAAGCGCATGGCCGGGTACGGCGCCTCCGGACGCAACGCCGGATGGCTCAGCTCCGAGTTCGACGGAAAGCTCGAGGACATGGCGCGGCGCGGCGGCCGGGCCGGGGTCGTCGCCATGCACCACGCGATGAACGAGACGTTCGACCTCGTCGTCCGCACCCTCCGCGACGAAGGCGTCGACGCCGGCCTGCACCACGGGGGAATCATCAGGTTCGCCCAGAACCCCGCCCAGCTGGTACGCGTCCGCGCCTACTTCGAGAAGCGGCGCTCCTGGGGCGTCGACGCCGGCTACTCCTGGCTCTCCGGCGAGGAGGTCGCCGAACGCGTCCGCGTCCACGGCGTCCTCGGCGGCTACCGCAACGAGTACGGCGCACGCGTGCAGCCCGCCAAACTGGTCCGCGGCCTCCTGGAGGTCGTGCGCCGCCGCGGCGTACGCGTCCACGAGGACACCGAAGCCCTGCGCATCGAACCCGGACGCGTGGTGACCTCACGGGGCGCCGTCCGCGCGCCCGTCGTCATCCGCAGCGTGGAGGCGTACCTGGTGAACCTGCCGGGGCATCGGCGGGACGTGCTGCCCATGCAGTCGACGGTCATCCTGACCGACCCGATCCCGGAGTCCCGGCGGGCCGAGATCGGCTGGTCCGGCGCGGAGCTGATCGCCGACGGCGCCAACGCGTACGCGGCGGCGCAGCTCACGGCCGACTGGCGGATCGTGATGGGCGCCCGCGGCATTCTCCCCAAATACGGGTACGGCTCCGCCCTGGACCACGACGGCCGCACCACCGAGGCCGCGCGCCGCCACCTCTTCGAGGCGGTCACGAACTGGTTCCCGCAGCTGCGCGACCTCGGTATCACGGACTCGTGGTGCGGCGTGCTCGCGATCCCGCGCGACTGGACCCCGTCGGTCAACTTCGACCCCGCGACCGGCCTGGCCAGCGCGGGCGGGTACGTCGGCAGCGGCGTCAGCACTACCAACCTGGCCGGCCGCACCCTCGCCGACCTGGTCAGAGGCCGCAAGAGCGACCTCACGGAACTGCCGTGGGTCAATCGGCCCACCCGCCGCTGGGAGCCCGAACCGCTGCGCTGGGTCGGCGTCAACGCCATGACGAAGCTGTACCGCGCCGCCGACCGCCGCGAGCAGGCAGGAACGGAACGGCCGAGCCGGCTCAGCCGGATCGGCGCGTTCGTCACCGGGCGCTAGCGCCCGACCACCATTGAAGAAAGGAACTTCATGACCACTTCGACCGATCTGGTCCGCTCCTACCTGGAGTCCCTCCGCGGCCGGCGTGAGCCCGGCTTCGAGGACGCCCTGCGACGGCATCTCACCGAGGACGCGATCTGCGTGGAGGCCGAGATGATCCCCTGGGGAGGCACCTGGACCGGCATCGACGGCTACCTCGGTGTCTTCGACGCGCTCCAGGCCGCCGTGGAGAAGGCCCCGGCGATCGACCCGGCCCGCGTGCGCAGCGAGATCGGCGTCCTCGTCAGCGCGGGAGACCGGGTGTTCCGCGAGTTCACGCTCAGGCTGGGCGGGCTCGACGGCACCGAGTACGTGATGCCGGGCGCGGAGACGTACACGATCAAAGACGGGCGGATCGCCGAGATCCGGGTCTACTTCCAGGACACGGCCTACCTGAACCAGATCCTCTCCGCGGACGCCCACGGCCGCCAGAACTTCTAAAAGACGACAAACCGACCTATTGACACAATGAAATTCTTTCGATGTACTGAAGATGTACACGAGAGAGTGAGGTGCCTGTGAGCGAGGAGACGCCGGTCCCGGCCACGGAACCGAACGCGAACAGGCGCGAACTGGTGGAGCGGCTGGGCACGGAACTCCGGGCCCTCCGCAAGGAACGCCAGCTGACCCTCGAAGCCCTGGGCAAGCGCGCCGGCGTCAGCATCGGCCTGCTCAGCCAGATCGAGCGCGGCAACGGCAACCCGTCCTTCAACACGCTGGCGGACCTGGCGCACGCGCTCGAGGTGCCGATCGGGCGCCTCCTCCACAACTCCGACATCCCATCCCCGGTGGTGCGCGCCGGCGAGCGGCGCACGCTCGACCTGCACGAGCGCGAGTCGCAAGCGGTGCACCACCTGCTCACCCCGTCGCTGCGCGGCCCGCTCGAAGCCCTCTGGGTCGAGGTGCCCCCGGGAAGCGACGCGATCGACGGGCCCTTCGTCCACGAGGGCGTCGAGTTCGGCATCATCCTCCAGGGCACGCACGAGGTGACCGTGGGCAACCAGGTCTACGTCCTCGAAGCCGGTGACTCGATCACCTTCCAGAGCACCGTGCCGCACTCCTACCGCAACGTCGGCGACGATCGTGTCGTCGCCGTCTGGGTCGTGACCCCACCGACCTTCTGACCCACTCCACCCCACCCGCGCGCAAGGACTGAATCGGACGCCCGACGGGGCGCCCGCTGATCAGCCGCGCGCGAAATCTCCAGCTTTCCGCTGATTTAGGAATCACTCATATGGCGAGCAGACTGCGAACCAAGGCGGACTACCTCAACGACCTGCGCGACGGACGGAACGTCTACGTCGGCGGCGAGTTGGTGACCGACGTGACGACGCACGAGGCGTTCCGGAACGCCGCCGACAGCGTCGGCGACATCTACGCCGCGGTTTCCGACCCGAAGAACGAACATCTGACGACCTACATCGAGGAGGAGACCGGAGACCAGTGCAGTCTCACCTTCCTCCGGCCGCGGAACCGCGACGACATCGTCGCCAAGCGCAAGTTCCACCAGGTCGTGTCGGAGACGAGCAACGGGCTCCTCGGCCGGACCCCTGACCACGTGGGCTCGTCGGTCACCGGAATGGCATCACAGGTGGACGTCTTCACCGAAGGCGGATACCCCGACCACGTTCTCGACTACTGGCGTTTCGTCCGCGACCGCGACCTCTACGTCGCGCATGCGGTGGCCCCACCGTCCGGCACGCGCTCGCTGAGCTCGATTTATGATAGCAGCAAGTCGGCGGAGCCGGTCCGGAACCCGAACGCGCTCCGCGTCGTCGACTCCGACAGCGAGGGCGTGACCGTCCACGGCGTCAAGGTGCTCGCGACCAGCGCGGTCCTCGCCGACGAGATCTGGATCGGCAACATCCTCCCGCTGCGGCCCGGCGACGAGGCGTACTCGGTCTCCTTCGCCGTCCCCGTGGCGACCGAGGGCCTGAAGCTGATCAGCAGGACCTCGTTCGAGGGCCGCTCCCGCAACATCTACGAGTACCCGCTCGCGGCGACCTTCGACGAGACGGACTCGGTCCTGGTCTTCGACAACGTGAAGGTCCCGTGGGAGCGGGTGTTCACCTTCAACGGGATCGCGGCCTCGGTCGCGGCGTTCAACAGCACCCCGGCGCACGCCCTGGCCAACCTCCAGGCGCACGTACGGCTCCTGGTCAAGTCCGGCACGATGCTCGGGCTCACGCGCGTCCTCACCGAGGTGATCGGCACCTCCGGAATCCCGGGCGTGCAGGACGAACTGCGCAGGATGGCGCTCTACGTCGGCATGCTCGACGGCCTCATCCAGGGCCAGGAGAACAACCCGGAACCGTGGTCCAGCGGCTTCGTGAGCAACAACCGCGAGGTCCTGTACGCGACGATGGCGTGGAGCTCGCAGGAGTTCCCCCGGTTCGCCCTGCGCATGCGGGAGCTCATCGGCGGCCACCCGTTCCGCCAGCCCGCCGACCTCAGCGCCTTCGGCAACGACGAGACCGTCGACGCGTACCTGCGGACGTCCGGCCAGGCCGACCTCGGCGCGGCCAAGGAGCACTACCAGCTGATGCGCACGGCCTGGGACCTCATCGGCAGCGAGTACGCCAGCCGCCACCTCCAGTACGAGATGTTCTACGCCGGCCCGCCGCACGTGACCAACGGCCACCTCGGCCGGGCCTTCGACTGGCACCGGGTCGACGCGCTGGCCGAGCGGCTGACGCGGCGGATTCGCGAGAAGACCGATGCGCAGCCCGCGTGACCCCGCGGCACGGCTGGAGACGCGGGACCTGTTCAGCAAGTGCGCGGCGACGGTCAACCTGATCACCTGCCCGCAGGGCGGAGTCGCCACCGGAATGACCGCCACGTCGGTCTGCTCCCTCTCCCTCGACCCCCCGTCGGCGCTCATCTGCGTCAACCGGGAGGCCCGCACCCGGGACGCGATCGTGCGGGCCGGAACCTTCGTCATCAACGTCCTCGAACGCGCCCAGGACGACATCGCCAACCATTTCAGCCGGCCGGGCTCGGACAAGGCGATCCCCGCCGGGCTGCTGAGCCGGGACCCCCGCCTCGCCGCCGACCTCGCCGAGTTCCCGGTGCTGGCCGGAGCCGCCGGGGCCCTGATGTGCCGGCTCGAACGCGTCGTCGACTTCGGCTCCCACTCGATCATGATCGGCCTCGTCGACCGCGTCGTCGGCGGGCCCGCCGGGGCGGAACCGCTCGTCTACCACGACCGGAAGTACGTCGCCACCCTCGCCGAACACCTGCTGCCCGCGGCCGCCGAGAAAGGCATGCTCTCCGCCCTCGGCTGGTGACCGCGCGCCCTCGCCCACGTGGCTGACAAGACGAAAACGACAAACAGGAGTACCGCCATGTCCGATGACACCTACTTCTCGGTTGCCGCGATGCAGCCGAACATGCACTACGCCTCGAACATCGAGGAGCTGTGGGACAAGAACCTCAACCGCTGGCTCGAACTCATCGACCACATGGTCCCGTACTGGTCGATGATCACCGGCGCCCCCTGCCGCCTGCTGCTCTTCCCCGAGTACGGCTTCATGAGCCTGCCCCGCAACCCCGACGGCAGCTGGAACGGGGTGTCGATCAAGATCCCCGGCCCGGAGACCGACGCCCTCGCCGAGAAGGCCAGGAAGCACGGCGTCTACATCGGCGCGCACGCCTGGACCGAGTACGACGACCTCCCCGGCCGCCCGATGAGCGTCGCGTTCCTGATCGCCCCCGACGGCTCGATCCCGCTGGTCCACCACAAGGTCGTCACCAGCAAGTCGTACGAGGCGGGCAGCGCCGCCCCCGGCGACGTCTACGACTGGTTCGTGAAGAAGTTCGGCGACGGCCTGGACGCGTTCTTCCCGGTGGCGCAGACCGAGCTGGGCGGCATCGGCTTCCAGATCTGCGGCGAGGGCCAGTACGCGGAGATCTCCCGCGGGCTGATGCTGAACGGCGCCGAGATCCTGCTCCGGCCGAACGCGTGGATCGAGCCGTGGATGGCGGAGCCGCAGGACCTCATGTCGGTCATCACCCGGTTCCACGCGTTCTCGAACCTCACGTACGTGGTCGAGGCGAACCGCGGCCACCTCTACCACCCGGGCCGCGCGGTCGACTTCGGCGCGGGCCGCTCGATGATCGCCGACTACACGGGCCGCCTGCTGGCCCGCGCGTCCGCGCACGGCGAGATGGGCACCGCCGCCGAGATCAACATGGAGTCGCTGCGGCGGTACCGCGAGGAGAGCGGTTTCTGCTCGCGCACGGTGTTCATGCCGACCGAGATCTTCAGCAAGGTGTACACGGACTCCGGCCAGATGTGGCCTAACAACACCCTGATGGGCCGGGAGACCTCCATGAACTCCGAGGAGTGGGAGGAGATCCGCCGCCAGGTGATCGCGTCTCGCCGGGACGTGTTCAAGGAATCGGCGTACACGAAGAGCCGGAACGCCTGAGCGCGGCCGTACGAGCGGGAGAGAGGGAGAACGATGACCGAGAGTGCCGCGCGGCACGAGGTCCGCGCGCTGTGGGACGCCGCCTGGCCGCAACCCGTCGACCGGGAGTCCCCGGAAGACACCACCATCCTCAAGCTGACCATTCTCGACACCGAGTTCGAGATGCGGCTCCTCGCGGGGCCGGCGCCGCTGACCAGCGCCGCCGTCCTGGCCGAGCTGCCGCTGACCGGCTACCTGGTGCACGCGGCGTGGTCGGGCGAGGTGGTCCGCGGGGTCGGGCCGATCGACCTCGGCGACGTCGGCGCGACGGAGAACGGGACCGCGTGCTGCGCCCCCGGAGACGTGGTGTTCAGCCCGGAGCACCGCGAGCTGTCGATCATCTACGGCGACAACGACATGCGGATGTCCGACGGCCCGGTCGTGGCGTCGGTGTTCGGGCGGATCGAGCGAGGCGTCGGCGAACTGCAGCGGATCGGGCGGGACATCCGCCTGTTCGGCGCGGTCCCCTTCACGATCTCGCGATGAGGCCGGTTGCCGGTGGACCTCCGGCCACCGGCAACCGTACCAAGCACGAAAGTGCGGGAGGAGGGACGCCCTGATGGGCAGAGGACTCGCGGGCAGGACCGCGATCGTCACGGGCGCGGCGGGCGGGATCGGCGCGGCGTGCGCCCGGGTGCTGGCGGACCGCGGCGCGGTCGTGGTCGGCACCGACATGCGGAACCCCGACGATGTGGTTCGCGCAGGTCTGTCGGAGTTCACGCCGGTCGACATCACCGACGCCGCGGCCGTGCACGACTTCGTCGAGACCGTCGCCTCCTCGTACGGAGACCTGGCTCTCCTGGTGAACGCGGCCGGGCTGTACCCGAGCGCGAACCTCACCGAGATCGGCGGCGACGACTGGGATCGGGTGCTGTCGGCCAATCTCAAGGGGCCGCACCTCTGCACGGCGGCGTTCGCCCGCGCGCTCGTCAAAACGGGCAGGCCGGGGGCGGTCGTGAACATCACCTCGACGGCGGGGTTCCGGGCCAGGGCCGGAGCCGCGCACTACTCGGCGTCGAAGGCCGCGCTGAACATGCTCACCCGGTCGCAGGCGATCGAGCTCGCCCGCCACGGCATCCGGGTGAACGCGGTGGCGCCCGGCTACGTGAAGGTCGGCAGCACGCTCAATCCCATCTCCGGCGACTACGAGCGGGCCGTGCTGGCGGGCATCCCGCTCGGCCGGGTCGGCACGCCCCAGGACGTGGCCGAGGCCGTCGCCTTCCTCTGCGGCGACGCGGCCCGCTGGATCACGGGGGAGGTGCTGGTCGTGGACGGAGGAGCGAGCGCAGGGAACACCCAGCTCCCGCCCAGCGGCGCGGAGGAGCCGGTCCCGTGCGGATGATCCGCCTTCGCGGCACCCCCTCCGAGCGGGGCCAGGCGTACGGGGCCCAGGCCCGGGACGAGATCGACGAGGCGGTGCGCGTCTACCGCCGGTGGTTCGCGTCCTTCGCCCGGATGTCCTGGGACGAGGTCCGCGCCGCCGCCCTCCCGCACCAGAAGTGGCTGGAGGAGTCGTCGCCGCGCCACGCCGGGGAGATCGCGGGGATCGCGGCGGGCTCCGAGCGGGACGTCACCGAGATCGTCGCGCTGAACTTCCGTACCGAGATCGCCTACCGGGCCGTCGGCGGTGCGGCGCTGAGTGAGTGCACCGTCCTCGGGGCCGACGCCACGGCGACCATCGGCGGTCACGTCTACGTGGCGCAGAACTGGGACTGGCTCACGGAGCTGCTTCCCGTGACGGTGCTGCTCGACGTCGAGTTCGAGGGCGGCAGGTTCGTCACCGTCACCGAGCCCGGGATGCTCGCCAAGTTCGGTGTCAACGCGGCGGGTGTCGGCCTGTGCGTGAACCTGCTCGGCAGCGACACGCACGGCCTCGGCGGGAGTTTCCACACTCTGGCGCGGGAGGTCCTGGAGAGCGGGTCGGCCGTCGAGGCGGCCTGGGCCGTGACGGGCAGCCGCCGCGCCGGGTCGGGCAACTATCTGATCGGGGCCGCCTCCGGCGAGCTGGTAGACCTCGAATTCAATCCCGTCGGATACGAGCTGCACTTCCCCGGGAACGGGACGCTCGCGCACACCAACCACTTCCTGGGACAGGATCCCGGGGTCCGCGACCGCCTCCGGTTCCTGCCGGGACTCTCGCCCGGGACGTACTTCCGGCAGGACCGCGCCCAGCGACTCCTCGCGGCGGAAGCGGAGCCGGGCGTCGACGTCGCGGGGCTCCAGCGCATCCTCCGCGACCACTACGGCGCGCCGGAGGGGATCTGCCGGCACGACCGGCCGGCCGGCGGCGGACGCGAGGTGCTCGGGCAGACCAACGTCTCCGTCATCATCGACCTCACCGCGGCGGAGCTGCACTACACCCTGGGGTGCCCCTGCGAGCGGGACTACGAACGGATGGTGTTGCCATGGGCGTGACCCGCGACGACGAGCCGTGGCGGTGGCCCGACGAGGTGTGGCGCGCCCACCTGGACCGGGTGCGCGCGGGCCGATCCCTGAAGCCCGCCGCCTGGCCCGGCGGAGCCCGCGTCGCCGTGGCGCTCTCCTTCGACTCCGACCACGAGACCATCCCGCTCCGCGACGGGCAGACCTCACCCGGCCAGCTCGCCCAGGGGGAGTACGGCGCCCGCGCGGGAGTCCCCCGTATCCTGCGCCTCCTGGAGCGGCACGGCGTTCCCGCGACGTTCTTCATGCCCGCGGTGTCCGCGCTGGCGCACCCCGCCGAGGTGCGGGCGTACGCCGACGCCGGTCACGAGGTCGCCGCGCACGGCTGGATCCACGAACGCACCACGACGCTCCCCGCCAACGCGGAACGAGACCTCGCCGCCAGAGCCCTCGACACACTCGAACGGCTCTGCGGCGTACGGCCGGTGGGCATCCGCACGCCGTCCTGGGACTTCAGCCCGGACACCCTGGACATCGTCCGCGATCTCGGCCTGCGGTACGACTCCTCGCTGATGGCCGACGACGACCCGTACGAGATCCTGGCCGACGGGACCCCGACCGGAGTCGTGGAGATCCCGGTGGAGTGGATCCGCGATGACGCGCCCTACTTCGTCATGGACCGCTTCGGTTCGGCGCGGCCGTACGCGATGCCCCGCGACGTCCTCAAGATCTGGCGCGACGAGTTCGACGGCGCGCGCGCCGAGGGCGGGCTCTTCCAGCTGACGCTGCACCCGCACGTCATCGGCCACCGCTCCAGGATGCCGATCATCGACGAGCTTCTCACCCACATCCGGAGCCACGCGGACGTGTGGTACGCGACCCACGCCCAAGTCGCCGAATACGTACGGAATTCCTGAAGGGGAACCTTTGCGCACCAAAGCCGATTGGGAGGCGTTGTCCGGCTCCCTCACCTTCCGTCGCGGCGTCTTCGTGGACAACACGTTCGAGGACGCGGAGGACGGCGCGGAGTTCGAGACGCGGAACCCCGCCACGGGCGCCGTGCTGGCCTCGGTCGCCCGGTCCAAGGCGGCCGACGTCGACCGCGCCGTCCGGGCCGCCCGCCGTTCGCACGAGGACGGCCGGTGGTCGCGGACCTCGCCCCGGCACCGCAAGAACGTCCTGCTCGCGTTCGCCGACCTGATCCGCTCCCACCGCGACGAACTCGCCCTGCTGGACACCCTCGACGGCGGCAAGCTCATCACGGACACCTGGTCCTACGACGTCCCCGAGGGCGCCGCGACCCTCCAGTGGTACGCCGAGGCCGCCGACAAGCAGTACGGCGAGGTCGCCCCGACCGGCCCAGGCGACCTCGCGATCGTGACCCGCGAGCCGCTCGGCGTCGTCGGAGCCGTGCTGCCCTGGAACTACCCGCTGGGAACGGCGATCTGGAAGATCGCCCCCGCGCTGGCCGCGGGCAACAGCGTCGTCGTCAAGCCGTCCGAGGACACGCCCCTCTCGGTCCTGCGCCTCGCCGAACTCGCGGCCGAGGCGGGCCTGCCGGACGGGGTGCTCAACGTCGTCCCGGGCCTCGGCGGGGAGGCGGGCCGGGCTCTCGGCCTGCACCCCGGCGTGGACGCGATCGCGTTCACCGGGTCCACGACCGTCGGCAAGCTCTTCCTGGGGTACGCGGGCGCGTCCAACCTGAAGCAGGTCTGGCTGGAGTGCGGCGGCAAGAGCGCGAACGTGGTGTTCGCCGACGCCGGGGACCTCGATCACGTGGCCGGCAAGGTCGTGTCCGGCATCTACGCGTGCGCGGGCCAGATCTGCTCCGCCAACTCCCGGCTCCTCGTCGAGGAGCCCGTCGCGGCCGAACTGGTCGACCGGATCAAGGAGCGTGCCCAGGCCCTGCGGGTCGGCGATCCCCTCGACCCCGAGAGCACGATGGGCCCGGTCGTGAGCGCCGCGCAGCTGGAGCGCGTGCTCGGCTACATCGGCGTTTCCCGAGGTGAGGCCACCCTCGCGTACGGCGGCGAACGGCTGCACGCCGGCACGGGCGGCTTCTACGTCGAGCCGACCGCCTTCGTGGACGTCGGCCCGGACGCGACGATCGCGAAGGAAGAGGTCTTCGGGCCGGTCCTGGCGATCTCCACGTTCCGGGACGAAGCCGAGGCGGTCGCACGGGCCAACGCGACCGACTACGGGCTCGCCGCCTCCGTGTTCACCGCCGACATCCACCGCGCGCACCGGGTCGCGGGCGGCCTCCGCGCCGGGACGGTCTCGGTCAACACGGTGGACGCCCTCGACGTCACCACGCCGTTCGGCGGCGTCAAGCAGTCCGGGTTCGGGCGCGACCTCTCGTTGCACGCGCTCGACAAGTACACGTCGCTGAAGACGACGTGGTTCGCCGGCCGTACGGAAGGATGATCATGACAACGGCCCTGGAAGTGGTGGACTACCTGGTGCTCGGCGGGGGCACCGCCGGATGCGTCGTGGCGTCCCGGCTGAGCGAGGACCCCGGCGTGAGCGTCGCCCTGGTCGAGGCCGGTCCCAGCGACGCCGACGAACCGCGCGCCCACGCGATCCGCCGCTGGCCCGAGATGCTCGAAGGCGAGTACGACCTGGACTACCGCAGCGTGCCGCAGGAGCGGGGCAACTCCCTCATCAGGCAGGCGCGGCTGCGCATCCTCGGCGGCTGCTCCACGGCCAACACGATGATCACCTGGCGTCCGCTCCGCGGCGACCTGCGCGAATGGGTGGAGCTGGGCGCGGACGGCTGGGACTACGAGACGGTGAACCCGTACTTCGACCGGATCCTCGCCCAGGTCACGCCCATTCCGCCGCAGGACCGCAACCCGTACCTCCAGGACGTGATCGACGCGGCGGCCGCGGCCCTCGGCGTCCCGGTCCGCGAGTCGTGGAACGACACGGAGTTCCGTACCGGCGCGGGGTATTTCGAGATCGGGTACGACCCGGCGGACAATCACCGGTCGTCGGCGTCGTACGCGTACGTCCGGCGCGGAGCGGAACGCCGCGACAACCTGCACCTGGTGCTGGGATCGCTGGTCGAGCGTCTCGTCATCGAGGACGGGCGTGCGGTCGGCGCGGTCGTCCGGGACTCGGGCCACCGGGTGCGGGAGCTGCGGGCGCGCCGCGAGGTCGTCGTCTCCTGCGGCGCGATCGACTCGCCCGCGCTCCTGATGCGGTCGGGCATCGGGCCCCGGAAGGTCCTGGAGGCGGCCGGGATCGACGTCGTCGTGGACCTGCCCGGGGTCGGCGAGAACCTTCAGGACCACGCCGAAGGGCTGGTCATCTGGGAGGCCACCGGCGAGCGCTCCACGGTCCGCGCCACCGGCTGGGACGCCGGCTACGTCGCCGTCGTCGACGACGGCGACCTCCCGGACGTCTCCACCCACATCCCGCTGGAGACCTGGGGCGTCAACGCGGAACGGCACGGCGCCGTGCTCCCGCGCAACAACGTCTCCCTGGTCCCGAACGTGGCCAAGCCGCGCAGCCGGGGCCGGGTCTGGATCACCTCACCGGACCCCGAAGCGCCGCCGTCGATCGACTACCGCTACTTCACCGACCCGGAGGGACACGACGAACGCATGCTCGTCGCGGGCGCGCGCCTCGCCCGCCGGGTCGCCCTCCAGGAACCGTTCGCCTCCCACCTGGTGAAGGAGGTCTTCCCCGGCCCGGACGTGCGGAGCGACGAGGAGCTGTCCGCGGTGCTCCGCGCGACGCACCAGACGGTCTACCACGTCTCGTGCACCTGCAAGATGGGCGCGGACGACGACCCGACGGCCGTCCTGGACCCTCGGCTGCGCGTCCGGGGCGTCGACGGACTGAGAGTCGTGGACGCCTCGGTCTTCCCGACGATCACGGCTCTCAATCCGGTCGGCATGGTGCTGACCGTCGCGGAACGGGCGGCCGACCTCATCCGGGGGACCGGCTGACCTCCGTCAGGCGCGGGAGGCGTACGACGAAACGGGCACCCCGCTCGCTGTCCTCGATGCGGAGAGTGCCCCCGGAGGACTCCGCGATCTGCCGGGCGATCGGCAGGCCCAGACCGGTGCCGCCGGCGTCCTTGGCGCGCGCCGCGTCCAGCCGGGCGAACCGCTGGAACACCAGCTCACGCTTCTCCGGGTCGATGCCGGACCCGTCGTCGATCACCTCCAGCACCGCCACCCCGGGGTCGCCCCGCACGTTGAGCGTGATCGTGCTCTCGGCGTGCCGGTCGGCGTTGTCGAGCAGGTTGGTCGTGGGAGGCGTCGGAGGCGAACTGGCGCTGCTGCTGTATCGCCCCGTCCAGCCGGGCCAGGGTGTGGTTGATGCTGCCGGCCAGGTCGCGGATCTCGCCGCCCCCGCCCGGCACGGGCACCCGACGGCTGGGACAGGAGGCGTTGATCTCGTCCAGCCCAGGGTGGTCTGCCGCGTCTGGAGCGCGGTTCCGATGCCGTTGGTGCCGACGTACTCCTCGGCGTAGCTGAAGCCGGGGGCGAGCCGGATGCGGTCGAGGTGCTTCCTGAGGGGCGGGTCGCCCACCCGGCGATCCAGCAACCGGCCGGCGGCGTCGGTGAGGACCAGGCTCACCGTGCCGTCCGCCAGCGTCTGCTCCAGCCGGTCCAGCACCGGTTTCGCGGCGCGCATGAGGCGTCCCTTGGTGCCGTACTCGGCGGAATAGGCAGGGAATCGCGCTCACGGCCACATTCGGAATACTCGCGCGAACTCCCCGCTCGCGGCAGAGTAGACAGGCGAGCCCCGCCCCAAGTGCGAGTTGGGACGGGGCTGGCGTTTGTCGCGGGGCTGGAGTCGTTTAGACGTCCAGGCACCACATCCACTTGCCGTCGATCTTGCAGGGGTACCACTCCGGCGGGAGGGCGTTGGCGGGGGCCGACAGAACGGCGAAGGTGGCAATGGTGACCGCGGCCGTGGCGGCGGCAGCGGCGGCGCGCTTGAGCGTACGCATTGGGGGATCTCCTGTTTTTCGAGATGTCGTTGCTGACAGGTCTCAGTAGACAGGGACCCACTTGTCGATCACTCGTGCTGGACTTGGAGCGCACTCGTGCCTCAGTTGTCACGGCACTTGAGACAGGACCAGGTCGATGCCAAGGAGCGGTCAGTCACCCTGACCGCGCTGCCACAGCCAGTTCTTCCGCTCGTACGCCACGCGGAAGCCCAGGTGAAGCATGTTGTGGAGGGAAGGGTTGCGGCTGCCGTCCGTCTCCGCGCCGGTCTCGGCGATCAGCAGGCGGCAGCCGAGCTTGCCCGCCATCCGGGCCCGCGCGGCCAGGAGTTCGCTCTGGCCGCCACGGTTACGGGCGTGGGGGAGTACGGCGCCGGCGAACATCTGGGCCGTCCCGCCGACGTGGTACATGGTCCCGGTTCCCACGAGTTCGTCGCCCAGCCAGAGGGCCTGGGGGTACCAGTCGGGGTGGCCCACGGAGGCGGTGACCATGCCGGTGTAATGCTTGTCGGGCATGCCGAAGACCCGCAGCATCACCGACGCCCACCGGTCGGCGTCCCCAGGCTCGACCGGCGCGACCCGCACCCCGTCCACCCGCCGCCGGTCCGGGGCATCGGCCCGGGCCACCACCTCGTCCACCTCGGCCACGAGCTTGACCAGCGTCGCCCCGGCCGTGATGCCCTCACGGGCGCAGATCTCGGTCCAGTCCTCCGGAATCACGGACGGCGCGAGCTGAAAGACGGCCATCTGGGCGCCTTCCGCCCGGTAGAAGGCGCACACCTCGGCGATCAGCTCCGCCGTGACCGGCTCGGCACGGCCGAAACCGAGGGCCTTGCTCCAGAACCGCGTCGAATCATTCCGCATCGACAGCACCACGGCGTCCCCGATACGGGCGGCATTCATGCCCAGCGCCAGGCGCACGTCCTCGGGCGCGTCCGTCTCGAACCGGAACAGCGCCTCGGCCTCGGAATTCTCGGCCACCGACGGCGGCACGACTGCACTCATGGAACCCGTTTCCTACCAAATGATCCACATCTGACCTGACCCGGGGTTCACACCCGAGCAGGACATGGCATGAATAACCCTCATGGGGTTATCATGGGGGTACTCAAAAGAAGATCATGAGGAGGTGTGCAATGCCGAAGATCAACGTCTACCTGCCCGACGAGCTGGCCGAGGCGGTCAAAGAGGCTGGGGTGCCGGTGTCGGCGGTGTGTCAGCGGGCTCTGGAGCAGGCCGTGCGGCGGGTGACCGCCATCCGGGAGACGGTTCTGGGCGATCTCGACGGCGAACCGGCCGGGGCTCTGGCGCACTTCACCGCCAGGACGCGTACCGTGCTGAAACTGGCGGTGGAGCGGGCGCGGGACGCCGGTGCGCCGGGGGTGGGGACCGGGCATCTGCTGGGCGCGATGCTGGACGAGGGCACCAACCTGGCCCTTCACGTGCTCCGCGCCATGGAGATCGAGCCGGAGCAGGTCGGGCGTGACCTCGCCCGCCGGGAGGCCGGGGAGCGGGAAGCCGCCTCGCCGGAGGGCGATCCGCGCCGGTTGGACGGGCCCGCGGCCAACGCCCTGGAGCTGGCGGTCACCGAGGCGACGTCCCTCGGCCACAACTACGTCGGCTGCGAACACCTGCTCCTCGGCCTGGCCTTCGAACCCGACGGAGTCGCGGGACAGGTGCTGCGGGGTCAGGGGGCCGATCCCAAACTGGTCCGCCGCGCCGTCACCGCCGCGCTCGCGGGCTACGTCCACCTGCGGGCCGAGAGCGGGCAGGGCCAGCCGGCGGCGTCCGCGGGAGTTCGGCAGGCGCTGGCCGCGGCCGTGCGTCAGGAGATCGAACCGCTGACTCGGCGCATCACGCAGCTGGAGAGGCACCTGGGCCTGACCGCGGAAGGCTGACCGCCGTGTTCAGGAGACGGCGCCTCCTTCCGCTGTGGCAGTGGTGGCTTCAGCTGGCCGTCCTGATCCTCATCGTTCTGGGACTGCTGTGGTAGTGGCCCACCACGATCGCCTCGGCGGGCCACTACCCGATGTTGCTAGCTGCCGTAAACCTCGAAGGTGAACAGCGAGTACCCCCACGCGGTCCCGCGGGCGGTTCCGTTGACGCGGACGTACCGGGTCGAGTTGTTCAGCCCGGTGTTGTCGTCCTCACCGCCGTTCCCGCCGGTCACGGACCGTACGGTGGTCCAGGTCGTCCCGTTGGGAGAGGTCTGGATCTGGTACGCCGACCCGTAGGCCGCCTCCCAGACCAGCCGTACCCGGTTGATCGTGTACGTCTGGCCCAGGTCCACCTGGATCCACTGCGGGTCGGAGAAGGCGCTCGACCACCGGGTGGTGGCCGAGGAGTCGACGGCCGCGGAGGCCGGGTACTGCGCCGCCTCCACGCTCGACGCCGTCGCCGGCTTGTTGAGGGCGAGGTTGGTCGCCGGAGGCGTACCCGACTTGACGAGTGTGAAGTCGTCCACGTCGAACAGGCCGGTGCCGGTTCCCGTGAAGGTCAGGAACACGTTGGCGTTGCCGGCGGGGACGCCGGTGAGGGTGGTGGTCACGTTGGCGAACGTGTTCCAGCCGCCGGTGTTGGGCACCGCGACCGAACCCAGGATCGTCCCGGTCTGGGAGCCGGTGCGGACCTGGAGCTGGCCGCCGGGCCCACCGGAGACGACCCGCGCCCGGAACGAGGTGGCGCCGCCGACGTTGACGTTGTTGTAGCCCGCCCAGTCGCCGGGGTCGATGTTCCCCAGCGTCTGGCCGTTGTTGGCCCCGGCCTTCGTGAAGGGCGACGCCCCGTTGACCGAGGTGTACGACTCGGCCTGCAGCGTCACGTCCCCGGTCGGCGGAGCGCCCAAGTCCTTGATCCGTACGTTCCGGAACGACGCCTGGTCGGCGCTGCCGTGGTTCTGGAGCCCGATGTACCCGTCGAGGTTCCGGTTCGGGTCGGTGTTGGTGAAGTCGTTGATCAGCACCCCGTTGAGGTAGACCCGGATCCGCTGCCCCTCGACGAGGATCTCGTAGGTGTTCCACTCCCCGGGCGGGTTGAGCGCCGCGTCACGGGCGGCGATGTCCGCCGACTTGAACGAGTAGATCGACCCGGTGGTGCGATCGGCGGCGTCGGTGGCGTCGATCTGGATCTCGTACCCCTGGTTGACGGCCACGTTGGGGTCGCCGCCGGGGTTGGGGAAGCCCACGAAGATGCCCGAGTTGCTGTCCCCGGTCAGCCGCCAGTCGGCCTTCAGCGAGTACGACGTGTACTGCCGGGTGTTGTACCAGAACAGCCCCATCCCGCCGACGGAGGACAGCGTCGCGTCGGTGTTGGAGAAGCTGCCGGGCCCGGACTGCGACCATCCGGTCGTGGACCCGTTGTACAGGGGGGTGTACCCCGTCTCGGGACGGCAGTCGGCGTCGGCCCGCTTGGCGGCGTACCGGATGCCACCGAGCAGCTGGCTACGGAAGGCCGCCTCCGCGTACGACGCCTGGGTGTGCCCGAACCCGGTGTAGAACGAGCGCCCGTTGTCGATGGTCTTGCACCAGGTGATGGGGTGGTCGGACCCCATCGACCCGCCCGAGTACGTCGACTCGTCGAGCGTCGCCAGGACCCGCGCCGTCGAACGCGGGTTGGTCTGGTAGTTGTACAGCTCGTCGGTCCGGGTCCACGCCTGCGGCAGGTGCGCGGTCGCGGGGTGGGCCCGGTTCTCGGTCCTGGACGTCACCTGCTGGATCGCCGGGTGGCTGACGAACCAGGCCCCGGCGAGCTGGCCGTAGAACGGCCAGGCGTATTCGGTGTCGGCCGCGGCGTGCACGCCCACATATCCGCCGCCCCCGCGGATGTAGCTCTCGAAGGCGGTCTGCTGGGTCGCGTTCAGCACGTCTCCGGTCGTGCTCAGGAACACGACCGTCTCGTACTGGGCCAGGTTCGCGGTGGTGAAGGCGGCCGCGTCCTCGGTCGCGGTCACGGTGAAGCTGTTGGCCGCGCCGAGGTCGCGGATGGCCTGGATGCCCGTCGGGATGGAGTCGTGCCGGAAACCGGCGGTCTTGGAGAAGACGAGCACGTCGTACGGCGCGTCGGCGGCTTCGGCCGGGGACGCGGTCAGGGCACAGGCGGCGAGGGCTATCGCCCCGGCGCCGGTGAGCAGTCTGCGCATGGATCCTCCAACGAGGGTCAGGAAAGGGTCCACCTCTGGTTCGCGGCGGCTGTGCAGGTCATCTGCTGGACGGTGGTGCTGTCCGCGGTGTTGCTGCCCGTCACGTCGAGACATTTCGCCGAACCGACGTTGCGGATGGTGCCGTCGGCGTTGACGGTCCAGTTCTGGGCGTTGGTGCTGTTGCACGTGTAGAGCTGGATCTTCGCGCCGTCGGCGGCGCTGGCGCCGGACACGTCGAGGCACTTGCCGAGGGCCCGGAAGGTCTGTCCTGTCCGGGTCCACGTCTGCGCGGCCGAGTTGTTGCAGGTGTAGATCTGGATCTGGGTGCCGTCGGTGCTGAGGCCGCCGCGCACGTCCAGGCACTTGCCGCCCAGGCCGGTGATGCGGCCGTTGCCGGTCGGCGGGGTGCCGGTCGCGAAGGTGAAGCTGTCGAGGTCGAACAGGGCGCCCGTGCCCGTACCGGCGAATGTCACGTAGAGCGAGGTGGTGCCGGCGGGAGCGCCGGAGATCGTGCCGGTGACGTTGACGAACGTCTCCCAGCCTCCGGTCGGGGCGACGGCCGCCTGGCCGATGATCGTGCCCGTGGCCGAGCCCGTACGGAACTGGAGGGTGCCGCCCGAGCCGGCCGAGGAGACCCTGGCCGTGAACGACGTCGCGTTGTTCAGCCGGTAGGGGTCGAACTGGATCCAGTCGCCGTTGTGGATGTCGCCGACGGTCCGGCCTCCCTCGGCGGTGGTCTTCGTGATCTGCGACACGCCCGACGACGTCTTGTAGTGCTCGCCCTGGCGCTTGCGCGGCTGCAGGATGTTCTGCGCGTGCACGTTCAGGCCGCCGTTGTCGGTGTAGGACGCGTCGAAGATCGGGAAGATGTTGGCCGCGTCGTCGTGCTCACCGTCGACCGGGACGGTGATCGTGCCGGAGCAGCCGGTCTGCGAGGTGATCTGGTGGGCGTGCTGGTCGTGGCCGAGCACGTACGCCATCGTCACCCGGGAGCAGTCGATCGTGCCGTCCTCGGGATCGGTGACCGTGACGCTCCACGGCACGCTGTCGCCGAACGACACCAGCTGCCCGGAGGCCGGCAGGTTGACCGTCACCGTCGGGGCGGTGTTGCCGACGCTGATGGTCACGCTCGCGGTTCCGGTCGCCCCCTGCGGGTCGCGCACGGTCAGCGTGGCCGTGTAGGTGCCGTTCGCCGTGTACGTCTTCGCCGGGTTCGCCGCCGTCGACGTCGTGCCGTCACCGAACGCCCACGAGTACGTGAGGGCGCCCCCTTCGGGGTCGCTGCTGCCCGCCGACGAGAACGTCACGGCCAGCGGGGCCGCGCCCGACGTCCTGTTCGCGGCGGCCACGGCGGTGGGGGCGCGGTTGCCGCCGGCGACGTAGTCGTACCGGTAGAGGGCGCTGTTGGCGTCGCCGTTGAAGTAGCCGGTGCCGTAGTCGAGCACGTACAGCGCGCCGTCCGGGCCGAAGGCCGAGTCCATGACCTGCTTGCCGTTCCACGGGAACGTGTCGATCGTGCCCGGGGAGCCGTCGGCGTTCAGGTGGATGGGCTTGATCCAGCCGCGGCCGAACTCGGCGGCGAAGAACTGGCCGTCGAACGACTGCGGGAACTTCGTGGCCGAGGTGTTCGCGGCGCTGTAGCGGTAGACCGGGCCGGCCATCGGCGACTCGCTGCCGCCGCCGAACGCGGGAGGCGTACCGGCGTCACCCGCGTAGCGGATCCACGCCGCGCGCGGCTGCGGCAGCGTCGGCTGACCGGTGTTGCGGAAGGAGTTGTTCGTCGGCGTGCCCGCGCAGTTGAACTTCGGCCCGGTCGCGTTGGTGGCGAAATTCCACTCGTTGTACGTCTCGGTCGTGGTGTTCGTCCCCGTGCAGTACGGCCAGCCGTAGTTGCCGGGACTCGTGACGCGGTTGAACTCGACCTGGCCGGACGGGCCCCTGGTCGAACTGGTGGAACCCGCGTCGGGGCCGTAGTCGCCGACGTAGACGATGCCCGTGGCCTTGTCGACGCTCATCCGGAACGGGTTGCGGAAGCCCATCGCGTAGATCTCGGGGCGCGTGTTGGCGGTGCCCGGCGCGAACAGGTTGCCGGCCGGGATCGAGTACGTCCCGTTGGCGTTCACCTTGATACGCAGGATCTTGCCGCGCAGGTCGTTGGTGTTGCCCGCGCTGCGCTGCGCGTCGTACGCCGGGTTGCGGTCGGTCCGCTCGTCCAGCGGGGAGTAGCCGGCCGACTCGAACGGGTTGGTGTCGTCGCCGGTCGACAGGTAGAGGTTGCCGGCCGCGTCGAAGTCCATGTCACCGCCGACGTGGCAGCAGATGCCCCGGTTGGCGGGCACGTCCAGGACGTTCACCTGGCTGGCCATGTTGACGGTGAAGTTGGCGTTGAGGGTGAACCGGGACAGGCGATTCACGCCGGTCCACGTGGTCCAGGTGGCGGCGGTGCCGGTCGCGGGCGCGTCGCCCGCCGGGGTGCTCAGCGGCGGCGCGTAGTAGAGGTAGATGAACCGGTTCGTCGCGAAGTCGGGGTCGACCGCGACGCCCTGGAGCCCTTCCTCGTCGTGCGTGTAGACGGAGAGCGTGGCGATGACGGAGGTGGTTCCGGCGGCGTCGGTCCGCCGGAGGGTTCCGTTGCGCGCGGTGTGCAGGACCGAACGGTCGGGGAGAACCGCGAGCGACATCGGCTCGCCCGTCTCGGCCACGCCCTTGGCGAGGGTGACCTGCTGGAAGTCGGTCGCGGTGATGGGGTGGGCCTGGGCGGGGGCGGCGGTGGCCGTGACGCCCGTCGAGACGAGCAGTAAGGCGGCGGCGGTCAGCCGCCAGCGGCGAGGATTCATCTTTTCCTTCCGGAGCCAGTGGGGGGTGTCCGGTGTTGCGTGGAACCTGGGTGATTCGACCGGGGCGGGGTCGATGCGACGGTCGGCGTGTGTCTCATCGGCCCTGCTGGCAGGAGCGGCCTCGTGGACCCTCATCGGATGGTGAGCGGGTGGGGCCGGCAGGCCGGTCGGCGCACCGGCCTGCCGACCGGCTTATCTCCTCGGGTATGGGCGACCTCCGGGGCTGGGGGGTGATGGCGATTCGGTCGTCATGACGACTCGGCGGGGGCGTGGTCGCCGGTGATGACGATTGCCGAGAGGTCGATGAAGCCGTCAGGCCGGCGGGCACGTCGCCGCTCCGGGAGGCGGCCGTCGCGTTCGAGCGCTTCGAAGCAGACGCGATCGTGTGGTTCTGCCTGGACGCGGTCGCGGAGTGGACGCAGGAGCCGGTGTTGTGCTCGCACCGCCACCTCCCCGCGCTTTGGGGCCATCCGGGCTTCGTTAGCGATCGAAGAGTAAATTGTTTCAGGAGAAGTGTCCAGATGTTACGACTGATCTAACTTGAGTTTCGTACTTTTGGACAAAAGTGGCCCTTCCTCGGTCATTGTGCAGCGAGATAACGTCTCCACGTGAAGACCAACCGGCCGGAGAACCCGCACCAGGCCGCCCTGCTGCGCCTCCTGCGGGAGGGACCCCGGTCGCGGGCCGAACTCAACGACCTCACCTCCGACGCCGCCGCGCCGTCCGGCCACGCTTATGGCACCTTCAACTGGCGGATGTCGCGCTCGAAGCTCAACGCCGCCCTCGACCGCCTGGTCGACCTGGGCCTGGTCGAATCCGACGGCCTCGCCGAGTCGCGGGGCGGACGCCGTTCCGGCCGCGTCCGGTTGTCGAGCGCCACCCGGTTCGCGGGCATCGACATCGGCGCGACCTCGGTCGACGTGGCCATCACCGACGGCGAACTCAACGTGCTCGGCCACGTGAGCGAGCCGTGTGACATACGAACCGGCCCGGCCCCGGTGCTCGGCCGGGTGCTCGACCTCGTCGGCAAACTCCGGGAACAGGGGCTCTACACGCAGCTCAACGGTGCCGGCATCGGCGTGCCGGGGCCGGTGAGCTTCGCCGAGGGCGTACCGGTCGTGCCGCCGATCATGCCCGGTTGGAACCGTTATCCGCTGCGGGAGACGATCAGCCAGGAGCTCGGCTGCCCGGCGATGCTCGACAACGACGTCAACATCATGGCTCTCGGGGAACTGCACGCCGGTGTGGCCCGCCAGGTCAACGACTTCCTGCTCGTCAAGATCGGCACAGGTGTCGGCTGCGGCATCGTGGTGGACGGCAAAATCTACCGTGGGGTGTCCGGCAGCGCCGGAGACATCGGCCACATGAGAGTCGACGAGAACGGCCCGCTGTGCCCGTGCGGCAACAACGGCTGCCTGGAGGCCTACTTCGGCGGTTCCGCCCTGGCCGCCCAGGCGGAATCCGCCGCACGCAGCGGGACGTCCCCCTACCTGGCCGAACGCCTGGCCGCCGCCGGGTCACTCTCCGCCGAGGACGTCGCCATCGCCGCCGCCCAGGGCGACCCGGTGGCCATCAAACTGATCAGGGACGGCGGCCGCCGCGTCGGCCAGGTCCTCGCCGGGCTCGTCAGCTTCTTCAACCCCGGCCTCGTGATCATCGCGGGCGGCGTCGCCCGGCTGGGCCACGTCCTGCTGGCCGAGATCCGGAGCGTCGTCTACCGGCGGTCGCTGCCGCTGGCCACCGGAAACCTGCCCATCGTCCTGTCCGAACTGGAGGACATCGCGGGCGTGGTGGGCGCGGCCCGCCTCATCAGCGACCACGTGTACTCATCCTGATCGAAGCGCTGCCTAGGCGACGCCGTCGCCGACGAGGGTTCCTCTCATCAGCCACTTCGGACCCTCGGCGTACGCACTGGCTTCGGCGAAGAAGGCGCTGAAGTAGGGGCCGTCGGCGTGCGTGTTGAACGCGTCGAGGTCCGCGTACACCTCGTTCAGGTAGAAGAGGTCCGGGTCCGTCTCATCCGCGATGACTTCGAACCGGTACGAGCCGGGCTCATTCGCGACGGACTCACGCCCGGTCTTCCTGGCCGCCCGGACGAAGTCGTCACGGTGCTCGGCCGGGGTCAACCCGACAGACTGGAAGCATCGCGCCACGGGCGGCCTACTGGGTCTGCCTCCGTTCATCCTCGGATGGGACGTCTCCGGTGTGGTCGAGTCCGTGGGAATCGGGACGGCGCTCTACAAGCCGGGCGACAAGGTATTCGGCATGCTGCGTTATCCGTACGGCCACGGCGCATTCGCCGAATACGTCGCCGCACCCGCCCGTACGTTCGTCCGCGTGGCAGGCGCTGGTGGACACCGCGGGAGTGGAGGCCGGACAGCGGGTACTCATCCACGCCGCCGCCGGCGGAGTCGGCCACCTCGCGGTACAACTGGCCAAAGCCCTCGGAGCCCACGTCACCGGTACGGCAAGCGCCGCCAAGCACGAGTTTCTGCGCGACCTGGGAGCGGACGAACTCGTCGACTACCGGAGCGTGGACTTCGCCGAGGTGGTCGGAGACGTCGACGTGGTGATCGACACGATGGGTGGCGACTACGGGCCGCGCTCGCTGCGTACCCTGCGGAAAGGCGGTGTCATCGTGTCGCTCGTGCTGTCCAATCTGGCCGAAGGGCTCACCGCCCAGGCCGAGGAACTGGGCATCCGCGCGGAGTCCATGCTGGTGGAGCCGGACCACGCCGGCATGAAGGCGATCGCCGCGCTGGTCGAGGAGGGCAGACTGCGCGCCAAGATCGACACGGTGCTGCCGCTGGAAGAGGTGGCCAAAGCACACGAGCGAGGCGAGACGGGCCACACCACCGGCAAGATCGTGCTCACTGTGCAGCCCGAATCACCCTGAGTTCGATTCGCTGTCGTCAACCGGGTTGCTGGTCGCGGGCTCCGAGGTCGTGCGGCGCATCGGCAGACCGTTCCTCCTCCGGGATGATCACTATGGTGCCGTCGTCATGGTGGTTCATCATGAATTTCAGGCCGCGGGAGTGCAGGTCGCGCATGAGGGCTTCGGCCTGCGGCTTCGGAAGACGGATGGGGGGATCCAGGGAGTATCGGGGTCGTGTGCCGCATACCGAGGCCGCCGTACCGAACTCCTCGGACAGTCGTCGGGACAGGGCGTCCAAATCCACGCCCCGGTGGCGCAACCATCTGTCCACGGTGCCGTCCCCGGCCAGACCGCCCACCAGGAAGCACAAGCTCCAGTCGGCCTCGCCTCCCAGGCCGGCTCGCATGCCCCTGGCCCAGCCGATGGCGTGGTTGAGGTCCGGCGCAAGCCGATAGCTGCCGCTGCCAGGCGGTTCCGGCACGCGGAGTTCACGCACCGTGAACCCGCTTTCCGTCAGCATCCGCCGGGCGCGCGTATCCACGGCCATGCAGGCCAGAAGGTAATGGTGCAGGTGAATCGTCGTCGCCTGGACATCCCGGTTGTCGGCTTCGGCGTATGCCCTCGCGATATCGATGAGTTTCATCTCTGCTCCACGAGAATCGCCCGGAGGGTCGTCCTCTCGACGCTAACTCGCCATCCGCGCGTCCGGACTCCCGCCAAGCCAGTCTCTTTCCGTCAGCGTCTGAACGCCTGCTACCACCGACGAGCGGGATCGTCCGAGGATCAGCCATCGAAAACTGTTCCGGATACTGAACGGGCGTCTGATGGCTCCCGGGCGGCGAGTGATAGCTCGGGCAAGTCACAACGTGACCTGAACTCCCCGGTTATCTTCCGCAGCCGAGAAGGGTGCCCGGAACGTACGCTCTGCCCATGCGGCTCTCCCGAATCATCGCGGTCGCTGTCGTGGTCGTAGCGGTGGCCGCGCGCTTGTTCCGGCGCGATCCGGCCCGGGTCCCACCGATCCAGCCCGTCACTGCCCCGCGTTCGGGTTCGCGGCGGGCGGTCCCGCTGTGGACCATGATCGGCACGGTCGCGGCAGGGCTGGCCGCGCTCGCCGCGCTGGCCATATCCGTGCTGACCTTCCTCCTTCAACGGCAGCAGCGGGACGAAGACCTCGACCGCAGACGGGCGGCGTTCGCGGCCAAGGTCACCTGGTGGGGCGAGGAGCCGGGGGCGGACCGTCAGGTGATCGTGGTGCAAAACAGCGGCTACGAGCCGATTCTGGCTTCCCTGGAGGTGCCGGAGACGGGCGTCCTGCCGGACCTGCTGGTCACAGAGTCGTCCTCTGCGCTGCGTCTGCGGCCGCCCGCGTCGCCCGCAGATCGCAACCCCTCCCCACGTCAGCGTTGGCGGCTGCCGGTCCTGGACCTGGGCGCGCTGCCGCCGTGTAGCGTCAGCCGCTTCACGATGCCCCGCGGTTTGGACGTCCTGGGTCGCGGCGTCCTGGTGACCGACCAGAGCGGGCAGGTGCTGGGGTCGGCGAGGGCCTACCCCAACGGCGTACGGCTGAGAATCACCGATCCCATGGGCCGCCACTGGGTGCGTTATCCCAACGGTGAACTGGACGAAGATCTCGTGCTACGCATTGGCGCGACCGAGGCCGGGCCGGGTCCGGCACGCATCGTCGACATGAGCGGACAGGTGAGCCGCTCGGCGGCACCGTACTGCTCCGGGGAAGCTCCTGACAGCCCCGGATGAGAGCAAGAAGGGTCTCCCGGCATCCGTCGGCGGTGTCCCTCCCCGAACAAGACAAAGGTGATTCATCCCCTTGAAGGAAACCGCTGCTGGACGGCGAAAACCATCCGTCGACTCATCGATGGGCCAGACGCGACCGGCTCCTCGTCCCGCACACGAACGCCCTATGAGCCGCTACAGACCCCGAGTAGCTCTGCCGCGCCGGCGCGTACGGCTGCCCAGTCGGTCGCCGGTTCGCGCTGAAGGCGTCGAGCCAGCCAGGTCGTTCGATCGAGGTGCTCGGCTCGCAGTGCACGCAGGTCGAGTTGAACACCGTCCGGTGGCCCTGTCCGCTCCAGGACTCTGATTCTCCGCTCCATGGCGATCATGAGGTCATGGTCGAGTCGGCGGACGGCGGTGAGGAACGATTCCGCCGGGACTACGACCCGGCCAGTCGGATCGGCCGTGAACCGGATACTGCCTTCATCGTCATGCCGCCAGGTCACCGTCACCGTGTCGAGATCATCGCTTGAGGTACGCCAAGCCCTGATGCGGGGTGGTTGCCGGATGTAACCGAGATCCAATCTGTGTTCATCGTGCCAGCCTGCGGCAATGGAGGCCGTATCGCTTTCCACCGGCTGCCAGGTGTCGGGGTCGCCGGCCACGAAACCCAGGAGATCCTTCGGCACCGGCTGGAGCACAGTCGGCGTCATGTCGGTGATGTCTTCCCAGAGGCGAGCCAGGTAGTAGTCGACATACGGGCGCTGCGCTGGAAGCTGATCGGTTCGATACCGCTGAAGCGTTTCCGGTGAGTAGCGCAGCAACTCATGCCCGTCCAACTCGATCCAGTACCAGCCATCGGTCAGCCCGAACCAGTGCAGTCGACGAACCTCGTCCCCCCACGGGGAAACCTGGCCCAGGGGTGTCAACGCGAAGCGGAACTCGATCATCGGACGCATGCTAGCCGCTCGGCGGGCGTCATCTTCGATCGAGCGCGTGCGCCCGATACTTCCTCCTCACCCGACAGCGGCATTAGACGTATGACCTGGTCTGCGGAGATGGGTGCACGCCAGTCCCGGCATAGAACCTGCGGCGGTCAGGTTCCGGAGAACTCGTCGCTCCAGGGGCCGCACTTGGTTGGGCGGGTGGCCTTCTTGCCGATCTGGCAGGCTCGAATGGTGAACGCCTCTAAGGTCCGGGATCCGCTGTCCAGCTGAAAGGCGATCTTTTTCGGGCTGGTGCCCCCGCATTTCCTGGAGGACTTGGTGGATTGCCACACCCCCGAGAACTTGACCTTGCTCTGGAAGTAGGCGCACCGCCTGCCCGGGTCACGGTCCCAGAGCTTTCCGCTGAAGCGGAGAACCAGAGGAGAGCCTTCCTTCTCGCGGCTGAATACGAGGTGGCCGCTGGTCTTGGCGCGACGGCCCGCCGACCAAGCGGGGCCCATCTCGACATCGAGCAAGAAGCTGGGCTCCTGCTTGGCGTACACGGGGGAGGCAGGGGCGAGAGCGACGGCAGGGGTGGAGACAGCACCCGAGGCGGCCAGGGCCACGCCGGCCAGCACGCCGGTGATGATCCGAGGAACGTACACGCTCGTGTCCTTTGGTCTGGAGACAGAGTGGTGACACTCTCCAGGCGTTCCACGGCGTGCCATCACGTGGCACGCAGGCGCCGTGACTACCGGCGGCGGGTGGCGCGTACGACGACGTCGTGGAGGGGGATCGCTCGGTCGGTGAGTGTACGGAGGTGCTCCTCGGCGGTGATGATTTCCCACTCCGGGCCGTTCAGGCGTGCGGTGATGGTCGCGGGGGTGGCCGATGCTTCGGCGGGAGGGTGGTGGTCGTGTCCGGTGGATCCGGGGGTGTGCAGGTGGCCGACGATGAGGAGTGTGCCGCCGGGAGCGACCCAGGCGGCGATGCGGTCGTAGAAGTCCAGTTGGGGCATTGCCGGGTGGGCGTAGTGGGTCATGACCAGGTCGAACTGCGTGCCCGGGTTCCAGACGCTCAGATCTGCCTCAATCCACTGCAAGTGCTCAGGGTTGCCGTTCGCCGCCGCGCGTTCGGCGGCGCGGGCAAGGGCCTCGGACGAGATGTCGGCTGCGGTGACGTGCCAGCCGTGGGAGGCGAGCCAGATCGCCTCGGCGCCGCCGCCGCATCCCGCGTCCAGTGCCGTGCCCGGTGCCAGACCGCTGGTCTCACGCGCGAGGTACGGATTGGGCGGGTTGCCGCCCATGGATCCAGGGCTCCCCGATTGCGCCTGCTGCCAGTGCCGCTCCCAGAAGTCCTTGTCGAATCCGTGCGTCACAGGTCGTCCTCCTCGTTATGAGACGTTGCGCGATGCGGCTGGTGACCACCACGCGCTGAACATGGTGCTTACAGATCAGGCGGATGTGCAAACCTTGTTGCCGAATGGCAAAATCAGGAGGGTGGATGAAGCCATCGACCGCACTCTTGACGCCGTCGGGCCGAGGTTGAAGCGCCTTCGGTTGCATCGGGACGTCACGCTCGCCGACCTCGCGGAGGAGACCGGCATCTCCACCAGCACCCTGTCCCGGCTGGAGGCGGGCCTGCGACGTCCCACGCTCGAACAGCTGCTGCCACTCGCCCGCGCCTACGGGGTCACACTCGACGAGCTCGTCGACGCGCCCCCGACCGGCGACCCCCGCGTCAACCTGCGTCCCATCCCCTGCGGTGACGGCATGGTCGTCCTGCCGCTTACCCGCAGACCGGGAGGAATCCAGGCCTACAAGTTCGTCCTCCCGGCCGGACGCGACGACGCCGAACCCGACCTGCGTACCCACGAGGGTTACGACTGGGCCTACGTTCTCAACGGAACCCTCCGCCTCGTACTCGGGGAACACGACCTCATCCTCAAGCCGGGGGAGGCCGTGGAGTTCGACACGCGGACCCCGCACTGGTTCGGGGCCACCAGTGCCGGTCCTGTCGAGTTCCTGAGTCTCATCGGGAAACAAGGCGAACGCGCGCATGTCCGCGCGGCACCGAGGCCCGGCCCGGCCGAGTAAGAGGGACTGTTGGGTGCTTATTCGGCTGTCGCGGCAGTGGTCCGCTTATAAGGTGCGTCCGTGGACACTCTGGTGGATCTTGTCATCGCCAGGCGCTTACGGGTGCCTCTCAACGCCGAGACCGACGCGGCGGAGACCGTACCGGGCTGGGGTGAGGTCGCCGCGCGGCAGTTGGACGCCGCGCTGTTGAGTGTGGGGTTCAAGTGCTCCGCGACCCTGCTCGACCGGCTGGCCGCGCTGCCCGGGGAGACGGTGGTCGATCTCGGGGTCCAGGTCCTGGCGTCGGTTCGCCGGATGGCCGGTGACCACGTGCAGCACAACGCGTACTTCATCGACTTTCCCGCGAACGTGCCGGACACCATGGAGTTCTGGGTCGGCCTGCTGGTGGAGGCCCTGCTGGACCCGGTCGCCGCCGCGCGCGTCCAGCCGGCGACGCTGAACCTGCTGAGCCTGCCCGGGTACGGCCGCTACCAGCACACCTACGCCGACCTGCTGGCCGCCCACGCGGAGCTGATCCCGCTCGCCGCCGACCGGGTGACCGTGCTGGAGGCGGGGGAGAGCCTGGAGTCGGAGGCGCGGGACCTGTACCTGTCGCTGGCCGGTTCCGAGGTGCCGCTCGCGGCCGAGGACCTGGAAGCGCTGGGTCTGCTGGCGTCGTTCTGCGCCGACGAGCCGGAGCGCATCCCCGTACGGGAGAACCGCGCCGTCATCAACCAGGTGCGCCTGGCCAAGGGTCTTCCGCTGCTCGTCGACACGGTGACCGACGTGCTCCGGGTCGCCGGCGGTGACGTCACGCTCGCCACGGCCACCCGATTCCGCTCCTTCCGCCGGTCCGAGCGCCGCGCCCTGCTGGCCGCGCTGGACGGCCTGCCCCCGGCCAAACTCGGCGACGTGCCCCGCCGTCGGGAGCAGTGGAAGCGGCTGGGCGAACGCCTGCATCCTCACGAGTTCCCGCAGTTCCCCCGGGCCGCGCAGGTCTTCGAGGTGGCCAGGGGCGAACGCCGGGCGGCGAGCTTCGACAGCCGGGTGGAGGCCGCCCTGTCGGCCGGGCGTACCGCGGACGCCGTCGAGTTGCTGGAGCAGACGCCCGGCGCGCTGCTGCGCCGCGTCGACCACCTGCTGCGCACCGGGTCGTCCGCGTCGGCCGTGGTGGACGCGGCGGAGCGGGCCGCCGAACGGGCCTCGGGCCGCGTGCTGCTGTCCCTGCGCGAGCACCTGCAGAACCGCCTCGCCGCCTCCGCCACCGATCGCGTCTTCCTCAACCGGTACGGCAGGGCGTGGGCCGCCCCCGAATCCCGCACCCCGCTGGACGAGGACGTGGCGTCCAGGATGCTCGCCCTCCTCGACGCGGAGATCGCCCGCCGCCTCCCGGACCCCGGCGACCTCGTCGTCGACCCCGACGTGCTCGACGTGGCCCTGCCGCTGTCGGGCAAGGCCGTCGTGCCCGGACTCGGCATGCTGCCCCGGGGCTCCCTGTCGAAGGTGGACGGGGAACTGCTCCGGTTCTTCGTCCACTGGCGGCAGGCCGCGCGGCGCACCGACTACGACCTGTCAGCGCTCATGCTCGACCCCTCCTACGACGACCCGACGCACATCTCGTGGACGAACTACGGCAACGACTTCGCGACGTACTCGGGCGACCTCACCGAAGCGGCCGACGGCGCGTCGGAGTTCATCGACATCCGGCTGGCCGACGCCGACCAGGCGATCATCATTCCGCAGGTCAACATCTACACCGGGGAATCCTTCGACCAGGCCGCGGAGGCGTTCTTCGGTTACATGTCCAGGAACGCCGGGCAGGAGGGCCGCCCGTTCGAGGCCCGGACCGTACGGATGAAGTCGGATCTGCGCGGGTCCGGCCAGGTCGCCCTGCCGCTCGTCTTCCTCCGGGGCGACGACGGGACGTGGCGGGTGAAGTGGCTGCACCTCTATCTGAAGGGTGATCCCTTCTACAACCAGGTCGAAGGCAACCGGCTGACGACGTCGCTGCTGGTGCGGTCGATCGTGGAGCGTGACTATCTGCGCGTCGGCTACCTGGTCGAGCTGATGCGCGCGAAGGCCACGGCGAACGGGCACGCCACGTTCATCGGGCTGGAGGCCCCGGCGGATCTTCCGGCGGGTGCGCGCGCGTACACGCCCGGCACCCTGCACGAACTGATCCCGGCCTGATACTGTCGGACCCGCGAGGCCATGGGAGGGCTTCCTTCTCCCTTCTCTTTGGAAAGATATTAGTTCTCCCGCTCTCCTCCGAGCTCTTCTCACCCGCCGGCAGCCCTGCCGGCGGGTGTTCCTTTTCCCGACCGCCGTTGGACCCGGCTCTCGCGGGACCTTCGGCACTGGGCCGCCGCCGGGCCGCGCAGTGCGATTGAGGGGACGAAGGAGGAGCCATGGAAGAGGCAATCGGCAGAGATGCCAGGGATGCCAGGGATGTCGTGGTAGGGGTGGACGGGTCGCCCGCCTCGCTCGCGGCCGTGCGGTGGGCCGCCGACGACGCGGCCCGTATCCCGGCGCCGCTGCGGATCGTGCACGTCCTGGACCGGCATCCGTACCAGATCGCGAAGTTCCCCGACCCCGAGCTGGGCGATCAGCTGGCCCGCAGCGCCGCCCGCATCCTGGAGACCGCCAAGCGCGAGGCGGAGGACCGCAGGCCCGGCCTCGAGATCACCACGCAGATGATCGAGGGCAGGCCCGCCGAGATGCTGCGCGAGCAGGCGGCGGGCGCGGCCGAGCTGGTGGTCGGCACGCGCGGCATGGGCGGTTTCGCCGGGGCCGTGATGGGTTCGGTCAGCATGACCGTGGCGGGGCACGCCCCCGGCCCGGTGATCGTCATCCGGAGCCTGCCGGAGGTGCCGTCCGGCGAGATCGTGGTCGGGGTCGACGACTCGTCCGCCTGCGAACCCGCCATCGCGTACGCGTTCGAGCAGGCCAGAGCACGTGGCGCGGGCCTGCGCGCCGTGCACGCCTGGCAGGTGCCCGTGCACGCGTACGCGCCTGAGATCACCTACGAGATGGACGAGATCCGCACCGCCCAGCACGCGGTCATCGCCGGAGTGCTCGACTCGTGGCGGGAGCGGTACCCCGACGTCAAGGTGACCGACGACGTCCGGTGCGGGCACCCGGTCGAGGCCCTGGTGGACGCCTCCCAGGGCGCGGACCTGCTCGTGATCGGCTGCCACGGCCGCGGCGCCATCAGCTCGATCCTGCTCGGCTCGGTCAGCCGGGGCATCCTGCACCACGCCGCGTGCCCGGTCGCCGTGGTACGGCCCAGCGTCTGACCCAGCGCCTGACCCAGCGTCTGACCCGGGCGGATCTACCGCAGGCGGCGGGTGTACGGAGAAGGCCGAGGGCCGGCGGGAGCGATGCGGACGCGGGCGTGCAGGGTCGTGGCCGCGTGCGGGATCGCCAGCACCGGATCGAGCTCGAGTTCCGCTACCTCGGGGAGGGCGTCCAGGAGGCGGCCCACGTTCACGATCTGGCCGGTCAGGGCGGTGATGTCGGCTCGGGGGGTGTTGCGGTAGCCGTACAGCAGAGGGGAGCAGCGGAGGTCGGCGATCATCTCGGCGGCGGTGGACGGGGTGAGCGGCGGGACGCGGAAGCTTCGGTCGGCGAGCAGGTCGGCGGTCGCGCCGCCCATGCCGACCATGACGAGCGGCCCGAACGCCGGGTAGTTCACGCCGCCGAGGACGACTTCGACGCCGCCGGCGACCATGCGCCGCACGATTCCGCCGGTCATCGCCGGTCCGCTCCGCTCGGCCATCTCGCGGTAGGCGTCGCGCACCTGGCCGGGGGTGGTCAATCCGACCCGGATGTCCGTCTTGCGCAGTGGTCCCGTCGCCTTGAGCGCGACCGGCAGCCCGGCCTCGGTCGCGGCTCGGGCTGCGGCGTCCGGGTCGTGGACCACGATCGACTCGGCGAGGGCCAGCCCGAAGCAGTGGAGCAGCCGGTCGGTGGTGTGCGGATCGAGCCAGCCGCCTTCGGGCCGGATCGCGAGCTCGGCCGCGACGATGTCACGCGCGGCCCGCTCCTCCGGCGAAACGGCGAGTCCGGCCGCTCCGTGGCGGGTTCCTCGGCGATCCCCGAAGGCGCGCCGATCACGGCCACGGACGCGGGCGCCAGGATCGCGGCCAGCGGGGACCGCTCGGCCTCGTGGTCGCCGGCCTGGATGCTCGCCGGCAGGACGTCGCATTCCTCGGACATGGTGCGTCTCCAGATGTGGGGAGCGGGTTCCGCCGCCGACGTTTCCGCCACCCGCCCGCGCGTGGCAGGGCTGGATGACCCATCCGGGAAGGACTTTGGTCGCGATCTAACACATTCCGGGCATATGTGACGCCTGTTCGCCGATCTCTTGACGCACCGGACTCGATTGCGACAATCTGTCGCGTATAGGTAAGCCTTACCTAATTAATCGTGACGAGGAGTGCTTCATGCCCACCGTGCCCGCCCTGATAGCCGACCCGATGACCCGGTGGATGGGACGGCGCGCGGTGGCCGCCACCGTGGCGGCGATCTCCCCCGGGCTGGTACGGGTCCGGTTCGAAGGCGAGGACCTCAAGGGCCGCAACTGGCTGCCCGGCTGCGAGATCGAGTTCCGGGTGGGACGGCGGGACCTGCGCCACTACACGACGGCCGCGTTCGACGACGACGCCGGATGGATCGAGGTGCTCTTCCAACTGCACGGAGGCGGTCCGGGCAGCACCTGGGCACGCGGGCTCACGCCCGGGGACGAGGTCCTGGTGCTCGGGCCGGGAACGAAACCGTGGCTACGCAAGGGGACCTCGCACTTCATGGCGGGAGACGCCAGCGCGCTGGGACTGTTCGAGGCCCTGACGGCCGGGCTCGGAACGGGAGCACGGGCCGTCGGAGCGGTGGAGGTGCCGCCGGCCGACGTGGCGGCGGCGCGGGAACTGGTGCCGCGGCTGCACGTGGTCGCCGCGCGGGACCGGCCGGGGGAGGCGCTGGTCGGCTGGGTCGCGGAGATGGAGGGCGAACGGCCGGACGTCGCGTACCTGGCGGGGCACGCGCGGACCATCCAGGCGGTGCGCGGCCTGCTCTGCGCGGAACGGGTCGGGATGCGGCGCCGGGACGTGGTGACCAAGCCGTACTGGGCCGACGGGAAGAGGGGCCTGTGATGCTGGGGGAGCTGCTCGCTCCGGTGCGGGCGCGGCTGTGGGTGGCGGGCGGGCTGCAGGTGGTCGCCTCGGTGGCGGGGCTGGTGCCGTACGTGATGGTCGCGGAGCTGGCCGGGGAGCTGCTCGGCGAGGCCGACCCGGGCCGGATCTGGACGATCGTGGGCGTCGCCGTCGCGGGCCTGCTGGTGCGCACCCTCGCCGCGGGGACGGCGGTCACGGTGACGCACCTGGCCGACGTCGGGCTTCAGCTGCGGCTGCGCCGGCGGATCGTGGCCAAGCTGGGGGCGGTGCCGCTGGGCTGGTTCACGGCCCGCGGCTCCGGCGAGGTCAAGAAGGCGGTGCAGGACGATGTGCACAGCCTGCACCATCTGGTCGGCCACGCCGTGCTCGACCTGACCTCCGCCGCGGTGGCGCCGCTGGCGTCGGTGGCCTACCTGTTCTGGGTGGACTGGCGGATGGCGCTGGCGACGGTCGCCACCCTGCCGGTGTACCTCACGGCGTACACGCTGATGATGCGCGGCTACCAGGCCAGGCTCGGCGAGATGAACGAGGCCACCGAGCGGATCAACAGCACGGCGGTGGAGTTCGTGAACGGGATCGCCGTGGTGAAGACCTTCGGCCAGAGCCGGCGGGCCCACGAGCGCTTCGCGCGGGCCGCGGACGACTTCTCCGACCGGTTCCGGAGCTGGGTGGCTCCCATGATCCGGATCGAGGCGGCCGTGCAGAGCACGATCATGCCGGTGACCGTCCTGCTCGTGGTGCTGACCACCGGGACGGCGCTGGTGTCGGCCGGCTCGCTCGACCCGGTCGACGTGCTGCCCTTCACCCTGCTGGGGCTGGGTCTCGGCCAGCCGCTCCTCACCCTCGGCTTCGGCATGGGCGCGCTGCAGGAGGCCCGCGAGGCGGCGGCCCGGGTGTCGGGCGTGCTCGCCGCGCCGGAACTGCCCGCCGCGCGGGAGACGGCCGCGCCGGACGGGCATCTCGTGGAGTTCGACCGGGTCTCCTTCTCCTACGACGGCGCGCGCGACGTCCTCAGCGACATCAGCCTGACGCTGCGGCCGGGGACGGTGACCGCCCTGGTGGGACCCTCCGGATCGGGCAAGTCGACCTTGGCCCGGCTGCTGCCCCGCTACTGGGACCCCACCGCCGGGGCCGTCCGCATCGGCGGCGCCGACGTGCGCGACCTGCCGCCCGGCGAGCTGGTGGCCACGGTCTTCCAGGACGTCCGGCTCCTGCGCATGAGCATCCGGGACAACATCGCGCTCGGCCGTCCCGGCGCCACCGACGCCGAGATCCACGCCGCCGCCGGGGCCGCCCAGATCCACGAGCGCATCCTCGCGTCGCCCGGCGGGTACGCGGCCGAGGCGGGCGGCCTGTCCGGCGGCGAGGCGCAGCGGGTCAGCATCGCCAGGGCGCTGCTGGCCGGCCGGCCGGTCCTGGTGCTCGACGAGGCCACCGCGTTCGCCGACCCGGAGTCGGAGGCGGCCATCCAGGACGCGCTCTCCACCCTGGCCGAGGGGCGTACGGTCCTGGTCGTCGCGCACCGGCTGGACACGGTGGTGGACGCCGACCAGATCGTCGTCCTGGACCGGGGACGGGTGGCGCAGCGCGGCACGCACGCCGAGCTGATGGCCGAGACGGGGATGTACCGGCGGCTCTGGGAGCGGTCGGCGGCGCTGGAGGAGGCACGATGATCGGACAGCTGACGGCGGTGGCCGGGCAGGCCAGGGTGCGCGGCTACCTGGTGACGCTCGCGGCCTTCGCCGTGGCGCAGGGGCTCGCGTTCGTGCTGCTGGTGCCGGTGCTGCGGGCGCTGTTCGCCGGCGATTCCGCGGCGGCCTGGCCGTGGCTCGGCGCGCTGGCGGCGGCGGCCGCGGCGTGCGCGGTCCTGCAGTACCGGCAGGCCGTGCAGGGGTTCTCACTGGGGCTCGACCTGTCCCGCAGCCTCTACCACCAGCTGGGCGACCACCTGTCCGCGCTGCCGCTCGGCTGGTTCGAGGCCGACCGGGTGGGGCGGATCGGCCGGTTGGTCGTGCAGGGCGTGCGCGCGGTCATGGGCGTGCCCGCGCACCTGCTCCAGCCGGTGGTCACCGCCTTCCTGACGCCGGTCACCGTGGTCGTGGCCGCGCTCTTCCTCGACTGGCGGCTCGGCCTGGCGCTGGCGGCCGGCGGGCTGCTGCTGGCCGGGACCTACCGCTACACGGCGGGCCTGACCGAGCGGGTGGACCACGCCGTGGACGCGGCCATGGCCGAGGCCGGCGGCAGGGTCGTCGAGTTCGCCCAGGCGCAGGCGGTGCTGCGCGGCTTCGGCCGGACGGGCGCGGCCCACGCGGAGCTGGAGACGGCCTTGCGGCGTCAGCACGGGGCCGGGCGGCGGTCGGTGACCTCCGTCGTCCCCGGGCTGGCCCTGAACGCGCTGGCCGTCCAGACCGTGTACACCGCGTTGATCGGGCTCGGCGCGTACCTGGCGCTCGGCGGATCGCTCGACCCGGCCGTGCTGGTCGCGCTGCTCGCCCTGGCCACCCGGTTCACCGAGCCGCTCATGCTCGCCGCGGAACTGGGCGGCGCGCTCCGCATGGGCCGCAACAACCTGGCCCGCTTCGCGGAGATCCTCGCCACCCCGCCGCTGCCGGAGCCGGAGACGCCGGCGCGGGAGACCGTGCCGGACGCGCCCGCCATCCGGTTCGACCGCGTGGACTTCGGCTACGGCGGCTCACCCGTGCTGCGGGAGGTCTCCTTCACGGTGCCGCCGCGCACGATGACCGCGCTGGTCGGCCCCTCCGGGTCGGGCAAGACCACGATCACCCGGCTGATCGCCCGCTTCTTCGACGCCGGCGGCGGAGCCGTCCTGGTGGACGGCCACGACGTGCGCGACCTCGGCACCGAGGAGCTCATGTCCCGGGTCTCGCTGGTCTTCCAGGACGTCTACCTCTTCGACCAGACCATCGAGGAGAACATCGCGATCGGCCGCCCCGGCGCGACCACCGAGCAGATCAGGCGAGCCGCCGGGCTCGCCCGCGTGGATGAGATCGTGGCCCGGCTGCCCGACGGCTGGGCGACCCGCGTCGGCGAGAGCGGCGCCGCCCTGTCCGGAGGCGAGCGGCAGCGCGTCTCCATCGCGCGGGCGATCCTCAAGGACGCGCCCATCGTGCTGCTCGACGAGGCCACCGCGGCCCTGGACGCGGACAACGAGGCCGCCGTCACCGCCGCGCTCCGCGCGCTCACCGCGGACAGGACGCTGGTCGTGATCGCGCACCGGCTGTCCACCGTGCGGGCCGCCGACCAGATCGTCGTGCTGGACGGCGGGCGCGTGGCGGAGATCGGCGACCATGACCGGCTGCTGGCGGCGGATGGCAGATATGCCGCGTTCTGGCGGAAACGCGCCCGCGCCGCCGGATGGCGGTTGCGGGCGGGGCGGGAAGATAGGGGGTATGAGCACGCCGCCCCTCCGGCCGGGGCCGCGCCCGGGACGCCGGCCGAGTTTCAGCCTTGACGACATCGCCGAGGCCGCGCTGGCGGTGGGCTTCCGTGACCTGACCATGGTGTCGGTGGCCGCGCGGCTGGGGGTGCGGCACTCCTCGCTCTACCGGCGGGTGTCCGGCAGGGACGAACTGGTCGTCGCGGCCATGGACCTGGCCGTGCAGCGGGCGTGCTGGCCGGGGCCAGGCGCGGACTGGCGGGCCTACCTGGAGGAGACGGCCGACGTCGTCTGGGGGCTGTTCGCCGCCCACCCCGGCATGGCGGAGGCCATTCGCGACCTGCCGCGTACGCCGCCGAGCGTGACCCGGGTCTTCTACGGCACCGCGCACGCCCTCACCCGGTTCGGGTTCGAGGGCGATGACGCGGTGCTCGTCGTCGACACCTTCGTGGACCTGGCCGCCGACGTGTACGCGGCGGGCGAGCGCCTCGTCCGGGTCAGGGACGAGGACGGGCTGACCGCCCGGGACCTGATGCGCGCGTCCTGGGAGGCCGGACCCGCCGAGCCGGACGCCGCCTTCGCCGCCGTGGTACGGCAGGCCATCGACGGCGAACCGTACGACTGGTTCCGCAAGAAGCTCGCACTGGTCCTGGACGGCGCCGCCAGTCGCCTCAGCGCACCGTGAGCGTGCCCAGGGTCAGCAGCCCCGAGTGCACGTCCTGGGCGGTGTTGGCGAAACGCAGGTCGTTGCCGCGGGGGAGCGGGTTCGGGACGCGCAGGGTGAGTTCGTAGTCGCCCCTGCCGAGGCCGTTCAGGTTGAGGTGGGCGGTCAGTTCGGTGGGCGGCGCGTCCGGCTGGATGCCGGTGATCGACCAGGGCGTCGGCCAGCGGCTGACGACACGGCCGGAGGCGTCCACGGCGGCGAGTTCGGGGGTCCAGTCGTAGTAGAAGGGCGCGATGCCGCGGTTGGCGATCCGTACGGCGATCTTGGCTTGGCCGCGGACCGGAGTGGACGGCAGGGACGCCTCGGTGACGGTGAGTTCGTAGCCGAGGGATCGGGAGCCCGCGACGGCGCGGAACCATTCGTCGCCGGTGAAGCCGGAACCGTCGAACGGAGTCTGGTTGAGCAGGAAGGACGCGTGGGTCTGGGCCACGGACTCCGCGTAGTCCTCGTACTGCGGGCAGCTCACGGGGGCGTCGAAGATGCAGGGCTGGACTTCGGGACGGAGTTCGCCGCCGACGGGCTGGTCGCGCCACTTCTCGGTGACGCCGTTGTCGATCAGGCGCTGGACGAAGTGCCAGGAGGTGGGCGGGAGGGTCTCGAAGGCCAGCGAGTCGTCGTGGTAGCCGATGTTCAGGTCCTTGTTGAGCGCGGACGGGTAGCGGACCAGCAGCCTGGTGCGTTTGAAGGACGACTCGAAGCGGTTCAGGACCGCCGCCTGGGCCGCGTCCGACGCCATCCAGTTCTCGGGGCGGGTGCCGCCGTCGTACGGCCAGGTGTGCCATTCGCCCCAGAAGCCGATCAGGCCGACCTGGATGAAGCCGATCCGGTCGTCGCCGTCGTACCGGCGGCCGAGGGCGGCGATGAAACGGTCGAGGGCGGCGGCCAGGCGGGGGTCGCCGTAGTCGGGGGAGACGCTGAGGCCGTTGTTGCCGTGGTCCGGGTACGCGTGGGTGGCCAGACCCTGGTCGAGGAGGAACTGCGGGATGCCGGTGGGTTTGGCCGGATAGTCGAGGTAGACGCGGAACGCGGCGTGGTGGCCACGGCGGGCGATCGTGTTGAGCCGCCGTTCCAAGGGCGTCCAGTCGAAGGTGTTCTGGCCGGTCATGACCTCGCGCAGCGGCAGGTAGAACCACTCCATGCTGTGCGGGAAGGTCTGGTAGCTGCCGGCGTACGGCATGAAGCCCTTGAGCGGGTTGTCGGCGGGCGCCTGCCGGTAGGCGAGCGGCGTCCAGCTGGGCGCGGGCGCGGCGGCGGTCACGGCGGTGAGGGCGAGTGCCATGGCGAGCATGGTCCGGACGGCTCGGGTCATTCGACCGTCTCCTGGAGTTAGGGGGTGTCGAGCGCATGAAAGCAGAAGAACGTAAGTAAACGCAAGATGTCATGCCGCGATATCGAAGGGTGTTTTATGCCGATAAGTCCGTTCAAAGGAAGCAAACTCGTCACGTGATTGCTTTATCGCAAGGTTGAGTCTTGTGGTATGGCAAGTGTTCTGGTGTCATGTGGATCGCCGGGCGCCCCCACGCCCGCGCCTCTTTCCCGGAGGGGATCCATGAGACGAAGACTCTCGACACTCCTGCTCATGCTCACCGCGGCGATCCTCGCCGTGACCCCCGTCACCCCCGCGACCGCCGCCGCGGGCCCGCCGCCCCGGCCGCCCGCCGGCCCCGGCCCGGCCCCCGGAACCACGCACACCTACGCGTACGCGGACACCCCGGTCGGCCAGCCGCTCAAAGGCTTCGCCCCCTACCTGTTCCCCGGCGACAACTACACGAGCAAGTACCCCGGCGGCGTGATGTGGAGCTACTTCGCGCTCAACGAGGTGATGAAGGACCCCGCCAGCTGCTCCGTCTTCGACTGGAGCGTCTTCGAGAAGGCCCTGGACGAGGCCGCCGTGTGGGGCCGCCAGATGGCCTTCCGGTTCTACGTCGAGTACCCCGGCGGCAGCGGCACGCACCCCGGCAACGGCATCCCGCCCTGCCTGACCGGCAAGATGGCGCTGCGCGGCAACGGCCAGTGGGGCACGGTCAGCCCCGACTACGACGATCCCGACGTGATCGCCGCCTTCGTCTCCTTCATCAACGCCTTCGCCGCCCGGTACGACCACGCCGGCCCCGGCGGCACCGCCGACCCCCGCCTCGGCTTCATGTCGCTGGGCCTGGTCGGGCTCTGGGGCGAGTGGCACACCTGGCCGTACGACCGGGACCCGGCCGACGGCTATCCCGACCTGATGCCCACCGACGCCACCATCACCACGCTCATCCACGCCTACGACGCGGCCTTCGACAACATCCAGCTGGAGGTGCGCTACCCGCTGGCCGGGGCCGACTCGCCGGGCATCGGGTTCCACGACGACTCCTGGCCGTACCGGGAGTGGCGGGGCGGCCAGCTGAAGAGCATGACGCTGCCGCAGTCGATGGGCGGCTGGGACGACGCCTTCACGCAGCTGCTGCTCAACCGGAACCTGGAGAACCGGTGGACCACGCAGTCGATCGGCGGCGAGGCCCGGCCGGAGATCCAGGGCAGCCTGTACACGAACTGGCCGGGCGGCGGCAACCAGGTCGACGACGTGCTGGCCGCCACCGAGCTCACCCACATCACCTGGATGATCAACCAGACGGGCGCGGGCGGCTACAGCGCCACCGATCCGAAGGTGGCGGCCGGGGTCCGGAAGATGGGCTACAACCTGCACATTCCGCAGGCCAACTTCAACCCGTCCGTGTCCGGTTCCTTCCAGGTCGGCGTGACCGTGCAGAACGACGGCGTGGCCCCGTTCTACTACCCGTGGACCGTGGTCCTCGGCCTGAAGAACAGCGCCGGCGCCGTGGTGAAGACCTGGGACACCGACTGGGATCTGCGGGGCGTGCAGCCGCTGCAGATCCGCGCCTTCCCCGACTGGAACGTCTCCGGCAACCCCACCAGGATCGACTTCGGGCGGCCGGTGAACTTCAGCGCGAACCTCAGCACCGCGGGGGTTCCGGCGGGCGACTACAGCCTGGTCCTGAAGGTACGCAACCCGCTTGAGGCGGTCACCCCGGCCGTGCTGCGCGCCCGCCCCGCGGCGTCCCGGCTGACCGACTGGGTGATCGACCAGCACCGCCCGCCGTACCCGCTGTCGTTCGCCAACGCCAACCAGGCCACCGACGGCTGGGTGAACCTCGGCCCGCTCTCCACCTCCGGCACCTGCGCCGGCGACTGCGCCGCGCCCTCCACGCCCACCGGGCTGGCGGTCACCGGGGTCACCGACACCAGTGTCGCGCTGTCCTGGTCGGCGGCGACCGACACCGGCGGCAGCGGGCTGCGCGGCTACGACGTCTACCGGGACGGAACGAAGATCACCCCGACGCCGGTGACCGGCACGTCGTACACCGACACCGGCCGGACCGCCGGCAGCACCTACGTGTACGCGGTACGCGCCGTCGACAACGCGGGCAACGCCTCCGGCCCGTCGGCGAGCGTGTCCGCGACCACCACCGGCTGCGCCGGCGACTGCGCCGCCCCGACCGCCCCCACCCTGGCCAGCACCGGCAAGACCAGCACCAGCGTGTCCCTGTCCTGGAGCGGCGCGGCCGACAACGTCGGGGTCACCGGGTACGAGGTGTTCCGCGGCGGTGTCCTGATCGGCTCGCCGTCCGGTACGACGTTCACCGACAGCGGCCTCACCGCGTCGACCGCGTACGCGTACACGGTCAAGGCGAGGGACGCGGCCGGAAACCGGTCGGCGGCGAGCAACACCGTGACGGTCACCACCGACCCGGCCCCGCCGGTCACCGGCCTGGTGCTGGACAACTTCGACGGATCACCCGCCTACCCGTCGGCCTACCTCAACGACCTGGGCAGGTGGACCGGCGCGAACTGTTTCCTGGACGGCGGCGGCTCGGGCACGGTCGTCTCCGGGGCGTTGCAGCTGCGCTACAACAACTGCGGCTGGTTCGGCAGCGACGTCGGGGTGGACCTGACCGGCAAGACCCACCTGGTGGTCCGGATCAAGGGCGCCTCCGGCGGCGAGCAGAGCCACTTCAACCTCGGTCTGGGCGGCGCGACCAAGGTGTTCGGCGACTACACCCTCGACGGCGGCGGACACCCCGTGATCACCACGTCCTACCAGGACGTCAGGATCCCCATGGCC